>PNKH01000043.1 GCA_013822345.1 Isosphaera sp. | reverse complement strand
GGGCGGACACGATCTTCCTGGAGGAGTTGCACAAGAGCGGGTGGTACCGGAAGACGGCGCAGGCGTTCGCGGTGCTGCTGCCGGTGCGGTCGGTCGGGGTGATGGGGGACGGGCGGACGTACGAGAACGCGGTCTGCCTGCGGGCCGTCCAGACCGACGACTTCATGACCGCCGACTGGTCCCGGCTGCCGGAGGACTTGCTCGCCCGGGTGGCGACCGCCGTCATCAACCGGGTGAAGGGCGTGAACCGGGTGGTGTACGACATCAGCAGCAAGCCGCCGGCGACGATCGAGTGGGAGTGACCTCCTGGACCGCGGCCGTCCCGGCCGCCGGTGCCCGGATCGGGAGGCTCCGGGGACACCCCGCAGGCTTCCGGGCGGTCTCGCGTGCGGCCGGGACGGCCGCGGTCCAGGAAGAGGCCGCCGTGAGAGTCGACGTCTGCCCGCGCGAGGACTACGCCACCCAGGCGGCGCTGCTGGAGGCGCTGGCGGCGGCCGGGGCGCACCCGGACGACGACTTCGAGCTGGAGGTGCCGCTCCCGACCGGGCTCCTCCGGTTCCGGGCCGGGACCGATATCCTGACGGTGCTCGCCGACGCCTGGGCGGTCGACCTGGAGGGGCCGGACGGCCTGGTCCGGCGGGTACTGGAGAGCATGACCGGGGCGGGCGGCGGGCCCGCGTAACCCACCGAGGACTGACGATGCCGGCGTTCGCGATCCTGTTCGGCGGGCTGCTCACGGCCCTGGGGGCGGTCGCCTACTTCTTCTCGCCCGAGGTGTTCGGCGGGGACACCCGGCACGCGATGACGGCCGCCATCCCGGCGTTCGTCGGGATCCCGATCCTGCTGACCGGGCTGGCCACCCTGGCGAACCCGGCCCTGCGGAAGCACGCGATGCACGCGGCCGCCATCCTCGGGCTGGTCGGCGCCGTCGGCGGGTTCGTCCCGGCCCTCCGGGGCGGGTTCGACTTCGGCAAGGTGTCGGTACAAGTCGGGCTGCTGATGGCGGCCCTGTCGGCGGTGTTCCTGGTGCTGTGCGTGAAGTCGTTCGTCGACGCCCGCCGGTCCCGCCAGGCGACCGCGGCCGCCGGGACCGCGGCGTGGAACGTCGGCGACCCGAAGTGAGGTCGTCCGAGCCGGACGCGTGAGCGACGGAAGGCCAACACCCGTCACTCACGTTTCCGGCCCGGACGGTCACTTCTTCTCCATCTCGTCGAGCCACTTCGAGATGATGACCGCGTAGTACGTCGGCCCGGCGGCGGATACGTCGCCGGGCTTCGCCCCGTATCCGCCGTCCTTGTTCCGGTGCGCCGCGAGGAAGGTGCGGGGTTTCCCCACGTCCTTGGGCTTTTCCTTCAACAGCATCAGCGCCCGCATGACGCGGTAGGTCGTCTCGAGGTCGGACGCCTTCGCGCCGTCACGGCCCCAGCCTCCGTCGGACCACTGCGTGTCGCCGAGCCACGGGTCCTTCCGGGCGTCGACCCCGGGCGGATACCCGAGCCGGAGGCGGAAGGCCTGGTACGACCCGACCCCGCGCGGCAGCCCGCTGTTCACCCACGGGGCGGGCGGGAGCGTCCACGACTGCCGCTCCTTGTCCGCGACCGCAAGCCACGGCTTCAGGTCGAACGGGCAGTCCTTGACGCCCCACGCCTCGACCGCGGCCGCCCCGATCCGCACGTCCTCGAACGTCTTCGCGTGCTCCTTCAGGTAGTCCATCGCCTTGGCGAACTTCTCCTTCGGGACGCCGAGTTCGACCGCCCCCATCACCCCGACGCTGGTCAGGGTCACGTCCGGCTTCCCGCCCGGCTCCGCGAACCCGCCGGTCTTCGGGTCGAAGCACCCCAGCACGAACGCCGCGTGCTTGTCCTTGTTCGGAACCTCCGCCCCGAGGTACTTCAGCGCCCGCACCGCGGCGCTCGTCGCCCGCAGCCCCGGCAACGGGTCGACCTTGGTGCGGGGGTCCTTCGCCGCCGCGTAGAACCCGCCCTGCGGGTGCATCAGGCCGACGACCCAGTCGGCCGTCGCCTTCTTCTGCCCGGCGTCGAGTTGGGCCGCCGCGGCCCCCGGCAGCAGGAGCACCAGCGCGAATGACAGTCGCATGTCACACCTCTCGGGTTACGACGCCATCGGCCGGAACGCCTTCACCACCGCCTCGTTCGTCGTCAGGCGCGGCCCGCCGATCAGGTCCAGGCAGTACGGGACCGCCGGCATCACCGCCAGCAGGCACTCGCGGATCGCGGCCGGCTTCCCGGGCAGGTTCACGATCAGGGACTTCCCGCGGACCCCGGCCGTCTGCCGGGACAGGATGGCGGTCGGCACCGACCTCAGCGACACCGCCCGCATCAGCTCGCCGAACCCCGGCAGCAGCTTCTCGCACACCGCCTCGGTCGCCTCCGGGGTGACGTCCCGCTTCGCCGGCCCGGTCCCGCCGGTGGTGACCACCAGGCAGCACCCCTCGTCGTCGCACATCGCCTTCAGCGTCGCCTCGATCCGGTCCTGCTCGTCCGGGATGACCAGGGCGTGCGGCTCCCACGCGCAGCTCAGGGCCTCGCCCAGGAACGCGGCGATCGCCGGCCCGCCCCGGTCCTCGTACTCCCCGCGGCTGGCCCGGTCGGACACGGTCAGGATGCCGATTCTCATGGCGGGAGTGTGAGTGCGAGTGTGGGTGTGGGTGTGGGTGAAAACACCGTTCGGACTGATCGCCCCCCTGACCCGGGTTATATTACCCGGCGACGTGTGGAAATCACCCGCTTCGGCTTTCCACTCACACCCACACTCGCACTCACACTCCCCATGAGAACCTGGTCCTTCTCGTCCGCCGGCGCCCTGTTCTTCGGCCGGCACGCGGTCCGCCACCACCTCCGCGACGCCTGCGACCGGCTCGGCGCGAAGCGGGCGTTCGTCGTCACCGACGCCGTCCTCGTGAAGGCGGGGCTGCTCGCGCAGGTCGCCGGGCCGCTGACCGCCGGCGGGGTGGCGTTCGACGCGTTCGACCGGATCACCCCGGAGCCGGCGGTGGAACTGGTCCGCGAGTGCGCCGCGGCGGCCCGCGCCTTCAACCCGGACGTAATCGTCGGGCTCGGCGGCGGGAGCAACATGGACACGGCGAAGCTCGTCGCCCTGGTGCTCGCCCACGGCGGCGACCCGCTCGACTACACCGGCGACTGCCGCGTCCCCGGGCCGGTGAAGCCGCTGGTCTGCGTCCCGACGACCGCCGGGACCGGGTCGGAGGTGTCGGCCGCGGCGGTGTTCACCGACACCGCCAACCGGATCAAGGTGTCGTGCCTCAGCCCGTTCCTCCGGCCGACCGCAGCCATCGTCGACCCGCTGCTCACGGTCAGCTGCCCACCGAAGGTGACGGCCGACTCCGGGATCGACGCCCTGACGCACGCGATCGAGGCGTACACCGCGGTGGACAACGACGCCTTCCCGCTGCCGAGCGGGGAGAAGTCCGTGTACCAGGGGAAGAACCCGCTGGCCGACATGATGGCCGAGAAGGCGGTCGAGCTGGTCGGGACGTACCTGCGGCGGGCGGTGAAGGACGGGAGCGACCTCGAAGCGCGCGACGGGATGGCGCTCGCGGCGACGCTCGGGGGCCTGGCGTTCTCGAACGCCGGAGTGGCGCTGGTGCACGCGATGGAGTACCCGGTCGGCGGGGCGGTCCACGTCTCGCACGGGGCCGGGAACGGCCTGCTGCTGCCGTTCGTGATGCGGTTCAACCTGCCGGCCCGGGTGGAGCAGACGTGGCAACTGGGGTGGCTGCTCGGGCTCCCCCCGGACCCCGACGACACGCCGGAGGCCGGGGCGGAGGCGACCCTCCGCGAGGTCGAGCGGCTGCGGGCGGACATCGGCATCCCGACCCGGCTCCGCGACATCGGGGTGACGGAGGACATGCTGCCGGGGTTCGCGGCGAAGGCGTTCGCGATCAAGCGGCTGATGCGGGTCAACCCGCGGATGCCGCAGAACGAGGGGGAGATCCTCGACATCTACCGGGCCGCGTTCTGACCGCCGCCTGGACCGCGGCCGTCCCGGCCGCTCCCGCGACGGGGCGCGGGCGCGTCGCGGACCTGGCAGACCCGATACCCATCCGACCCGCGAAGCAGCGGCCGTCCCGGCCGCGGTCCAGGCCGAACCAGCGGCCGGGACGGCCGCGCTCCAGGCCGGCGTGTTCTATGGTTCGGGCGGAATCCGCCCCCCGCAGGACCGCCGATGTCGTCCGCGTCCCTCGCCCCGCCGGCCGGCGGCCTCGCCCGCCCGGCCCTGTCCGCGGTCGCCGCGGCGGCCGTCCTGGTCCTCGCCGTCCGGGTCGCCGACACCTACCTGAACGACCCGTCCGTCCCGCGGCCGCACGACTTCCTCCAGGTCTGGTCGGCCGGCCGGCTGGCCCTGTCCGGGGGGAACCCGTACGACGGGGAGGCGATGTACCGGCTGCAGCTGGCGAACCGCAGCCCGTCGAGCTACGCGTCGATGATGTGGGTGCCGCCGTGGGGGCTGGCGCTGGCGATTCCGGTCGGGGCGCTGTCCGTCGGGGCAGCGCAAGCCTTGTGGGTGTTCGGGCAGTTCGCGGCGGTCGTGGTCGGGGCGGTGCTGGTGTGGCGGATGGCCGGCGGGGCGGCCGGGCGGTGGTGGGTGCCGGCGGCTCTGGCGGTCGGGTTCGGGCCGCTCTGGTGGCAGACGTACTACGGCCAGTACGGCGGGGTGCTGCTGGTCGGGGTGGTCGGGTTCCTCCTCGCCCACCGGGCCGGCCGGCCGGGCCTGGCCGGGGCGTTCGCCGCCCTCACCGCCCTGAAGCCGCACCTGTTCCTCCTGTTCGCCGTCGGGCTCGGGATCGACGCCCTCCGGTCGCCGTTCGGCCGGCGGGTGGTGCTCGGCGGGCTGGCGGCGCTGGGGGCGGCGGCCGCGGCGGCGACGGCGGCGAACCCGGACGTGTGGCGGGAGTACCTGGCGGCGGTCGGCGGGCCGGGGTCGCCGTACTACCCGTCGCTGAGCGTGTGGTTCAACCCGACGGTCCAGGCGTGGGCGCGGTACTGCACCCCGGGCCAGCCGATGTGGGTGCAGTTCGTCCCGGCGGCGGTCGCGGTCCCGTGGTTCGCGGTGTACTGGTGGCGGCGCGGCGGGCCGGACCGGTGGCCGGCGGCGATGTTGTGGGTGCTGCCGGCCGGGCTGCTGCTGGCCCCGTACGGGTCGTGGCCGTCGGACCTCACGCTGCTGCTGGTACCGGTGGTGGCGGTGGCGGCCCGGGCGGACGCCGGCGGGTGGGCGGTGCAGGGCCGGTGGGTGCTGCTCGGGGCGTACGCGGCGGCGAACCTCGGGGTGGCGGTGCTGATGGTGGTGTACACCGGCACCGCCCACTACGCCTGGGTCGGGCCGGTGATCTGCGCGTGCGCCCTGTGGGTCGCGGACAAGCCCCGCCCGGAGCCGGCCCGATGACCCGCCCCCTCGCGGTCGCGGCGTGCGCCGCCCTGGTCGGGTGGTTCGCGTGGCGCGGGGAGCGGTTCATCGCCGCGAACGGGCCGACGTTCGACGAGGGCGTCCACCTCGCCGCCGGGTACGGGTACTGGACGGCCGGCGACTTCCGGCTGAACCGCGAGGACCCGCCGCTCCTGAAGCTCGTGTGGGCCCTGCCGGCGGTGCTCGGCGGCGCCCCGCCGCTCCCGTCCGAGGCCGGCGCGAACCACTGGCACGTCGCGGACGCCTGGCTGTACCGGTCCGGGGTGCCGCCGCGGCAGCTGCTCGACCCGGCCCGGCGGGTGAACCTCGCCCTCGGGTGCGCCCTGGTGGGGCTCGTCGGGTGGGTGGCGTACCGGGTGTGGGGGACGGAACTCGCCGGGGTGGCGGGGTGCGGGTTCGCGGCCGCCGACCCGACGCTGCTGGCCCTGTCGTGCGTCTTGACCACGGACGTCGGGGTGTCGCTGTTCGGGCTGCTGGCGTGCCACCTGCTGTGGGAGTACGCGGCGGCCCCGTCGCGGGGGTTGCTGGCCGGGGTCGGGGTGACGGTCGGGCTGGCCCTCGGGGCGAAGTTCTCCGCGGTCGGCCTGGTCGCGGGGCTGGGGCTGGCGGGCGCGGTGTTCGTGGGGCGCGGCGGGACGTTGGCGCTGCCGGGTGGCCGTCGGACGTGGCGCCCCTCACCCGCCGGCGAAGCGCCGGCGACCTCTCCCCAGCGGGGAGAGGTGGGGGTGGCTGGCCGCCTCGGTGGCGCACCAGATCGGTTGGCTGAGGAGGGGCCGCACCAGCCCCACCTCTCCCCGCTGGGGAGAGGTCGCCGCGGAGCGGCGGGTGAGGGGGAACCACCTGCGGCGAAGTCCGGCGGCCGACCCCGCGCCGCGGCCGACTTCGCGGTCCGCCTCGGGGCGGTCGCGGCCGTCACCGTCGCGGCCACCTACGGGTTCGTCCACGTCCCCGAGTGGGCCGCCGGGCTGAAGTTCCAGCTCACCCGCGGCGGCCACGGGGACGGCGTCGCGTACCTGAGCGGCGAAGCCTCCCGCGCCGGGTGGTACCACTACTTCCTCGTCGCCCTCGGCCTGAAGTTGCCGCTCGGCCTGCTTCTGGCCGCCGGGGTCAGTGCGGTGTCACGCGCGGCGGCGTGCGGCCGGTGCCGGCCGGACCCGCGGTGGGTGCTGCTGGTCGTCCCGCCGCTGGCGTTCTTCGCCCTGGCGTCGGCGGCGCGGGTGAACGTCGGGGTGCGGGCGGTCGCCCCGGTGCTCCCGTTCCTGTACCTGCTCGCGGCCGGGTCGGTGGTCGCGGGGTGCTGCCGGGCGGTGCGGGTGGTGGTACCCGCCGTGTGCCTGGCCCTGTGCGGGGTCGCGGCCCAGCGGGCGAACCCCTACGAGATCAGTTCCTTCAACGAACTCGCGGGCGGCCCGGCCGGCGGGGCGCGGCACCTCGCCGACTCGAACCTCGACTGGGGGCAAGGGCTGCCGGCGCTGAAGCGGTGGATGGACGCGAACGGCGTCGAGGCGGCCTACCTCGGGTACTTCGGCACCGACCGGCCGGAGGCGCACGGCATCCGGTTCCGGCCGCTCCCGGGGTACGGCCGGGTCGGCCCGCCCGGCGGCGAAGTCATCCCGGCGGACGCCCGGCGGCACGTCGTCGCGGTCAGCACGAACCACCTCCTCGGGCTGTTCCTCAACGACCCCGACACCTACGCTTGGCTCCGCGGCCGCCCGCCGGTCGCCGTCCCGGGCCACTGCGTCCACGTCTTCGACCTCACCGGCGACCCCGAGGCGGTCGCCCGGGTCCGCGCCACCCCGAGCCGGTGACACCCCCATGTCACAAACCGTCCGGTCCGTCGCGGTGGTGGCGCTCGGCCTGGCGGCCTTGGTGTCCGCCGCCGACCGGGTGGTGACCGCGCCCGGGTTCCGGCTGCCGAAGGACTTCCCCGAGTACTGGGCGGCCGGGCGGGTGAACCTCCGCGGCGACAACCCCTACGACCCCGCCCGCCTGCTCGCCGAGCAGCAACTCGCCGACCCCAGCCGGGACGCGGCGGTGATGATGTGGAACCCGCCGCCGGCGCTGGCCGTGTACATGCCGGTCGGGCTGCTCCCGGCCCGGTGGGCGGCCCTGCTGTGGGTCGGGGTGCAGCTCGCCGCGGTAGTGCTGGCCTGCGACCTGCTGTGGCGCGAGTACGGGGGCGGCCGGCCGCGGTGGCTCGCCGCACTCGTCGGGCTGTCGGCGGTCGGGACGTGGTGGGTCGTCGTCTACGGGCAGAACGCCGGGCTGCTCGCCCTCGGGGTGGCCGGGTTTTTGCACTTCCGCTCCCGCGGCAAGCCGGTCGCCGCCGGGACTTGCGCCGCCCTCACCGCCCTGAAGCCGCACCTCCTCGCCGGGTTCGGGGTGCTCCTGCTCGCCGACGCCGCCGCCCGCGGCGGCCGGCGGGCGCTCGCCGCCGGGGTCGGTGTCATCGCGGTGTCACTCGGCCTGGCCGTCGCGGCGAACCCGGACGTGGTCGGGCAGTTCGTCGCCGCCGTCCGCGACCCGGGCGCCGGGGCGGTGCCGCTGAGCGGGTGGGCGCTGCCGGTGCCGGGTTACTGGCTCCGGACGGCCGTAGCCCCGGACCGGTTCGCGGTGCAGTTCGCGCCGTGCGCCGTGGCGTGCCTGGTGCTCGTCGCGTGGCGGATCCGCGTCGGCGCCGCGTGGGACTGGCGGCGGGCGCTCCCGGTCGTGGTCGTCGTGTCGGTGCTCGCGACGCCCTACGGCGGGTGGGTGTTCGACCTCCCGGTGCTGGTCGTCCCGGCGGTGTGGTGCGCGGGCCGGCTCGCGGCCGCCGGGCGGCACGGGCTGCTCGCCGCGTTCCTCGCCGGCCAGGCCGGTGTCACCTCGGTGTCACTCGCCCTCCCGCCCGGGCCGCTGGAAGGTTACTGGTGGGTCGCCCCGGCCGTCCTCGCCCCGTGCTCGCTCGGATTCCTCGCCCCACCCGCGGACCCTTCGTAGGGTGCGTCGAGGTCCGCTTCGGACCGACGACGCACCGGCGACCCCCGGTGCGTCGTCGCTCGAAGACTCGCTCGACACACCCTACCAACTCCTCGCCCGACCCGCCGCCCGGTGATAGACCGTCCTCTGACTGCGGTACAATGGGTGGGAGGCTTGTGACGGAGTGTTACAAGCCGCCCGCGGAGGGCACGGGTCATGTCGAGCGGCGCACCCCGGCACCGGGTCGTGATCGTCGGCGGCGGGTTCGGCGGGATGTGGGCGGCCCGCGGGCTGAACAAGCAGCCGGTCGACATCACCCTGATCGACCGCCGCAACTTCCACCTGTTCCAGCCGCTCCTGTACCAGGTCGCGACCGGTGCCCTGTCACCGGCGAACATCGCCGCCCCGCTCCGGAGCATGTTCAAGCGGCAGCGGAACTGCCGCGTCCTGCTCGGCGAGGTGACCGCGGTCGACGGGGCCGCGAAGTCCGTCACCCTGGCCGACGGGTCGGCCGTCCCGTTCGACACCCTCGTCGCCGCCACCGGCTCGACGCACCACTACTTCGGGCACCACGAGTGGGAGCAGCACGCCCCGGGGCTGAAGACGATCGAGGACGCGACCGAGATCCGCCGGCGGGTGCTGTCCGCGTTCGAGCGGGCCGAGCGGACCACCGACCCGGTCGAACTCGACCGCCTCCTCACCTTCGTCGTGGTCGGCGGCGGGCCGACCGGGGTGGAGATGGCCGGGTCGATCCGGGAGCTGGCGATCCACACCATCCGGTACGACTTCCGGGCGTTCAACCCGGCGGCGTGCAAGGTGATCCTGGTCGAGGGCCAGCCGCGGGTGCTCGGCGGGTTCCACGAGACGCTCAGCCGGAAGGCGCTGGAGGCCCTCGTGAAGATGGGGATCGACGTCCGGCTCGACTGCCACGTCACCGACGTGCAGGCCGACGGCGTCACCGTCAAGCCGGACGGCGGGAAGGCCCCGGCGTACCGGATCGACACGGCCACGGTGGTGTGGGCGGCGGGGGTGAAGGCGAACCCGCTCGGGAAGCTCGTCGCGGCGGCCGCGGGGGTGGAGGCGGACCGGGCCGGGCGGGTGCCGGTGAACCCGGACTGCACCGTCGGCGCCCGGCCGGACCTGTTCGTGATCGGCGACCTGGCGTTGCAGGCCGGGGCGGACGGGAAGCCGCTGCCGGGGCTGGCCCCGGTGGCGATGCAGCAGGGGCAGTACGTGGCGGACGCGATCGGGCGGCGGGCGAAGGGGAAGGAGCCGAAGGGGCCGTTCCGGTACTGGGACAAGGGGGTGATGGCGACGATCGGGCGGGCGAAGGCGGTGGCCGAGACGAACGGGTTCCGGTTCAGCGGGCACCTCGCGTGGTTCGCCTGGCTGTTCATCCACATCCTGTACCTGGCCCGGTTCGAGAACCGCATCCTGGTGCTGTTCCAGTGGTTCTGGAACTTCGTCACCCGGAACCGGGCGGCCCGGCTGATCACCGGGGAGCGGGCGGACCGGACCGGGGCGGCGCCCGGCTGACCGCGGTCCGAGCCGGAGCGCCAGCGACGGTCCACCGCGACCGTCGCTGGCGCTCCGGCTCGGACGGACGGACCGCCCCCGCCGGTTTTTCTCCCCTTGCCGTCTGGCCGGGGCCGGTTACAGTGCGTAGAACACTGTACTGTGCGTGAAAGAGACGTCGTTTCGTAACCGACGGCAGGAGTGCGACGCGGCGGGCAGCGAATCGCGGAGACGGGAAGATGATCACGAAGGAGCGGAAGGCCGAGCTCATCAGCCAGTTCCGGCGCGACGAGAACGACAGCGGCTCCCCCGAGGTCCAGATCGCCCTGCTCACGGCCCGGATCAACGAGCTGACCGAGCACATGCGCGCCCACAAGAAGGACTTCTCCAGCCGCCGCGGGCTCCTCAAGCTCGTCAGCTCGCGGTCGGACCTGCTGAAGTACCTCCGGGAGACGGACCGGGAGCGGTACCTGTCGGTCATCGGCAAGCTCGGGCTGCGGAAGTAGTTCCGCCCCCCATCTTCCCCCGCGCGGCACCCGGGACGGTTCCCGCGTGCCGCCGCTGTGTTTGCGGTGCCCCGCCCGGGGCCGGACCGCAACCCGCCCGCGCCCTGTCGGAACAACAGGAAAGGGTCACATCCGTGGCGGTGAACCAGGCTCGTGTCGAAGTCCAACTCGGCAACAACACCCTCGTCCTCGAAACCGGCCGACTCGCCAAGCAGGCCCACGGGTCCGTCCTCGTCCGGTACGGGGACACCGTCGTGCTCTGTGCCGCCGTCGCCGGCAACGTCATCCCCGGCCGCGACTTCTTCCCGCTCCAGGTCGAGTACCGGGAGCGGACCTACGCCGCCGGCAAGTTCCCCGGCGGGTTCATCAAGCGGGAGACCCGCCCGAGCACGAAGGAAACCCTCACCTCCCGGCTGATCGACCGCCCCACCCGCCCGCTCTTCCCGGTCGACTACTTCAACGAGGTCCAGATCCACGCCACCGTCATCTCCGCCGACCGGGAGAACGACCCGGACGTGCTCGGGCTGATCGGGGCCAGCGCCGCCCTCCACGTCTCCGACATCCCGTTCCTGAAGCCGTACGGGGCGGTCCGCCTCGGGCGGGTGAACGGGCAGCTGGTCGTCCTCCCGGTCGCCGCGCAGATGGAGGAGAGCGACCTCGACCTGATCGTCGCCGGGACGCGCGAGGCGGTGTGCATGATCGAGGGGTTCGCCCGGGAGATGCCCGAGGCGGAGGTGGGCGACGCCATCCTGGAGGCCCACCGCCAGTGCGCCGTGGTGATCGACGCCATCGACCGCCTCCGGGCCGAGGCCGGGCTCGGGGCCAAGGTGCTGCCGCCGGCCCCGCCCGCCGACGCCCTGGCCGAGGAGTTCCACAAGAAGTTCGGGGCCGAGTTCCGCGAGCGCTACCTGACGAAGGGGAAGCTGCAGCGGTACGCGGCGATCGACGAGTTCAAGGAGCGGGTGAAGAAGGAGTACGTCCCGGAGGGCGAGGCGGCCCCGAAGTACACCGCCGGCCAGGTGTCGGCGGCGTTCGGGGCGATGCGGGAGCGGATCTTCAAGGAGATCACCCTGGGCGGGACGCGGATCGACGGCCGCGGGCCGAAGGACGTGCGGGCGGTGTCGGCGGAGGTCGGGGTGCTGCCGCGGACGCACGGGTCGGCGGTGTTCCAGCGGGGCGAGACGCAGGGGCTGGTGGTCGCCACCCTCGGGACGATCGCGGACGAGCAGAAGGTGGACGGGCTCGGTGAGGAGTACTCGAAGAAGTTCTTCCTGGACTACAACTTCCCGCCGTACTCGGTCGGGGAGTGCAAGCCGATCCGCGGCCCGGGCCGGCGGGAGATCGGGCACGGGATGCTGGCCGAGCGGTCGCTGAAGGCGGTCATCCCGCCGGCGACCCGGTTCCCGTACACCGTCCGGCTGGTGTCCGAGATCCTGGAGTCGAACGGGTCGAGCAGCATGGCGTCGGTGTGCGGCGGGACGCTGGCGCTGATGGACGCCGGGGTGCCGATCAAGCGGCCGGTGGCCGGGGTGTCGGTCGGGCTGGTGATGGACGGGGAGAAGTTCACCCTGCTGACCGACATCCAGGGGGACGAGGACCACTACGGGGACATGGACTTCAAGGTGGCCGGGACGCAGAAGGGGATCACCGGGATCCAGCTCGACATCAAGCTGGACGGGATCACCGAGGCGGTGGTGCGGGGGGCGCTGGACCAGGCCCGGGAGGCCCGGCTGCAGATCCTGAAGACGATGCTGGCGACGCTCCCGGCCCCGCGGAAGGAGATCAGCTCGTTCGCCCCGCGGATGGTGACGACGAAGATCGACCCGAGCAAGATCGGGCTCTTGATCGGCCCGGGCGGGAAGAACATCCGGGCGATGCAGGAGGAGACGGGGGCGAAGATCGAGGTGGAGGACGACGGGACGGTGTCGATCGCCGGGCTGGACGCGGCGGGGGTGGAGGAGGCGAAGCGGCGGATCGAGGCGATGTGCGCCGAGATCAAGGTGGGGGCGGTCTACGAGGGGAAGGTGATCACGCTGAAGGAGTTCGGGGCGTTCATCGAGATCGCCCCGGGCCGGGACGGGCTGTGCCACGTCTCGGAACTCGACAGCGGGTTCGTCGGCCACCCGTCGGAGGTGGTGCAGGTCGGGGACAAGGTGCAGGTGAAGGTGATCGCGATCGACGACCAGGGGCGGGTGAAGCTGTCGCGGAAGGCGCTGCTGGCCCCGGGCGAGGGCGGGGGGAACGGCGACCGCCCGCCGCGCGACGACCGCGGGGACCGCGACCGGGGCGGGGACCGCGGCGGCCGGGAGCGGAGCGGCCGGGGCGGGGGCGGCCGCGGCGGTGAGCGCCGCGACCGCGACTGACGCGCGGCGGTGGGCCGGCGGGGCCGGGGGTTTCCAGCCCGAAGGGCTGGGACGACGTAGCCCGGGGCAACGCCCCGGGTCGACGGGTGCGCCCGCCTCCCAGCCTGAAGGGCTGGGACACCGCGCCGTGTCGCAGCCCTTCAGGCTGCACAACCCTTCCCCACCCCGGACCCGGGGCGTTGCCCCGGGCTACGTCGTCCCAGCCCTTCGGGCTGAAAACCCCCGGCCCGTGACCCGCGGAGGGCCCCGCCATGACGGCCGAGCCGCCCGCCGAGCTGGCCGAGGTCGCCGGCGGGTTCATCCACGAGATCAAGAACCGGGTCGGCACCCTGTCGCTCAACCTCCAGCTCCTCGCCGAGGACTTCGCCGACCCCCGCACCCCGCGCGAGCGGCAGGCCCTGGACCGCGTCGGCCGGCTGTCCGCGGAGTGCCAGAAGCTCGTCGACCTCGCGTCCGACTTCCTCCGGTTCGCCCGGGTCCACGACCTCAAGACCGAGCCGACCGCCCTCGACGCGGTCGTCTCCCGGGTGGTCGACTTCCTCTCGCCCACCGCCCGCCGGGTGGGGGTCGAGATCCGCTGGTTCCCGGCCCCCGACCTCCCGCCCGTCCGCCTCGACCGCGACCTGTTCGAGCAGTGCCTGCTGAACCTGATGCTGAACGCCGAGCAGGCGATGCCGGACGGCGGCACCCTCACCCTGACCGCCGCCCGGGACGCCGACGGGGTCTGCCTGGACGTGATCGACACCGGGTGCGGCATCCCGCCGGACCAGCTCGCCAAGGTGTTCCGCCCGTTCCACACGACGAAGGCGAGCGGGCACGGCCTCGGGCTGGCGACGACCCGGAAGATCGTCCTCGCCCACGGCGGCACCATCGGGGTGCAGAGCGAGCCGGGCCGCGGCACCAAGTTCACCGTCCGCCTCCCCGCCTTGGGGGGAGAGGGGGTGAACGGGTGAGGGGGTGAAGGGGTGAGAAGACCGGGCTCGTCTTTCACCCCTTCACCCCCTCACCCGTTCACCCCCTCTCTTCCGAACGGAGCCCCCATGTCGTCCGCACGCCCCGTCGCCCTGGTCACCGGGGCGAGCGCCGGGATCGGCCGGGAGATCGCCCGGGCCCTCGCCGCCGACCACGACCTGGTTCTCACCGCCCGCCGCGAGGCCGACCTCCGGGCCCTCGCCGCCGACCTCGCCCCCGCGACCTGCCACGTCTTCCCCGCCGACCTCGCCGACCCGGCCGCCCCCCGCGCCCTGTCCGACGCGGTCGCCGCCGCCGGGCTGACGGTCGACGTGCTGGTGAACAACGCCGGGTTCGGCGACCTCGGCCGGTTCGCCGCCGCCGACCTGGACAAGCTGCTGCGGATGGTGCGGGTGAACGTCCTGGCCCTGACCGAGCTGACCGGGCTGTTCCTGCCGGGGATGGTGGCCCGCGGCCGGGGGCGGGTGCTGAACGTCGGGTCGGTGGCCGGGTTCCAGCCGGGGCCGCTGATGGCCGTGTACTACGCCACCAAGGCCTACGTGAACTCGTTCACCGAGGCGGTGGCGCGGGAGTTGGCCGGGACCGGGGTGACGGCGACGTGCCTGGCCCCGGGGCCGACCGCCAGCGAGTTCGCGGCGGCGTCCGGGATGGCCGGGACGCGGGCGTTCACCGGGCCGGTGGCCGACGCCCGGGCGGTGGCCGAGGCGGGGGTGCGGGCGATGCGGCGCGGGCGGCGGATGGTGGTGACCGGGTGGCGGAACCGGATGATGCTGTTCGTCGGGCGGTTCCTGCCCCGCGGACTGGTCATTCGGGTGGTGGAGTGGATCCAGTCTCGAAGAGAGGGGGTGAAGGGGTGAGCGGGTGAAGGGGTGACCGAGTCAACACAGTCTTGTCACCCCTTCACCCGTTCACCCCTTCACCCCCTCTCGGTTACACGCCCGCCAGCACGACGGTCGACGGCGGGGAGGCGGGGGCGGCTGCCGGGGCGGCGGCCGCGGCCCGCACCGCGGCGGCCACGTCCGGGTCGTCCGGGGCGATCTGCCCGACGACGGCGGCGGCCCGGGTCCGGAGGTCGTCGTCCGGGCTGCGGGCCGCGCCCAGCAGGGCCGGGACGGCCGCCTTCCCGACCCGCTTCAGGGCGGTGGCGACGACCGCCCGGGACCGGGCGTCCGGCTCGGTCAGGAGGTTGACCAGGCGGTCGGCGGCGGCCGCCGCCGCCGGGCCGAGCCGGCCGAGGGTGCCGGCCGCGTCCCGGCGGACGCTGGCGTCCGGGTCGCGGAGGGCGGCGGCCAGGGCCGGGACGGCCGGGGCGGCGTGGGCCCCGAAGTCGCCGAGGGCCCGGGCGGCCCGGCGGCGGACCCGGGCGGTCGCGTCGTGCAGGGCCCGGACCAGGGCCCCGACCCGCCGGGCCGGCGGGACCGGTAGGTCGGCCAGGGCGACCACGGCGAGTTCGCGGACCTGGGGGTTCGGGCTGTTCTGGGCGTCGAGCAGGACGTCCAGGGCGACCCCGGCCTGGGCGTCCGGCAGGCCGTGCACCAGGACGGTGAAGACGAGCTTGTGCATCACCTGGGGCGAGAGCGGTTCCATGGCGACCGGGGGCGGGCGGGTGGGGCGGGCGGCGGCCGCCGGCCCGGGGCGAGGGCGGTCGGGTGTGTCACCCCCAACCGTATGACACGTTTTCGGCCGGCGACGGCCGCCGCCCGCAGTTTTCCCGTCCCGCGGGGTTGTCCGGTAACCGGGGTTAACACCGCCGCCGGGCCGGCCGTTCGGTACAACAGCCGCCTATCCCCCTCATTCCCCGGGGTCGGGTCATGTCCGGTGAGCGGTACTTCGTCGGCCTGGATGTCGGCGGGACGACGATGAAGGCGGCGGTGGTCGGGGACGACGGGCGGCCGCTGTCCGAGCCGGCGGTGCTCGACACCCACCCGGAGCGGGGGCAGGAGGCCGGGCTGGAGACGATGTGCGAGACGATCCGCCGGGCGGTGGCGGCGGCCGGGCTGGGGATGGACCGGGTGACCGCGGTCGGGGTGGCGACGCCGGGGCTGATGGACATCAAGGCCGGGCTGATCCTCGACCCGCCGAACCTGAAGCCGTGGAAGAACGTCCCGGTCCGGGACCACGTGAAGGCGGCGTTCGGGAAGCCGACCGCGTACCAGAACGACGCGAACGCGGCCGCCTACGGGGAGTTCTGGGTCGGGGCGGCGCAGGACGCGAAGAGCATGGTGCTGTTCACGCTCGGGACCGGGGTGGGGGGCGGGATCATCCTGGACGACCGGATCGTGGAGGGGGAGCACAGCCACGGCGGGGAGCTGGGGCACCTGCGGATCGACACCCCGGACCGCGGCCGGCTGTGCGGGTGCGGGGCGCGGGGGTGCCTGGAGGCGTACGCCGGGGCGTCCCACATCACGGAGCGGGTGCGGGAGGAGTTGGCCGCGTGGCGCGGCGACACGAAGCTGCGGGCGTACTTCACCGCGAACGACGACGAGCTGACGGCGAAGGTGATCTTCGACCTGGCGGCGGCCGGGGACGGGTTGGCGGCGAAGGTGGTGGACGACACCGCGTACTACCTGGCCCTGGGGGCGTGCGCCGCGATCGCCGCGGTCGACCCGGAGACGGTGGTGTTCGGCGGCGGGATGACGGCCGCGGGGGAGCGGTTCCGGTCGGCGATCGAGGGGTACGTGCGGCGGTTCGGGTTGCCGTTCCCGACGCGGTCGGTGAAGGTGGCGTTCGCGAGCCTGGGGTCGGACGCCGGGTTCATCGGGGCGGCCGGGTGCGCCCGGCTGCTGGTGGGGGCGAAGTGACGGCGGTCAGGCGGCCGGGACGACGGTGGCGGTGACGGTCGGGGACGCGACCCGGCGGGCGAGTTCGCGGAGCCGCTCCTCGGCGGCCGGCCCGGGCGGCCCGTCGGGGACGAGGGCGAGGGTGACGACGCCGGGCTCGGGGGTCTCGCGGCCGGGGTCGCGGGTCAGCCCGGTCCCGCCGGCGGCCCAGTCGGAGTTCAGCACCCGCAGGAGCACGTCGGCCACCACCTCCGGCGCCCGGTCCGCGACCCGCAGCACCAGCGCCGGCGGCCGCACCTCCTCCATCACCAGGGTCACCGGCGGCAGCGCCTCGCACACCCGCACCGGCTTCCCGCGCGACGCCGGCGGCGGTTCCGGCTCGTTCCCGACCGGGAGCATCACGCACTCCACCGGCGGCAGCGCTTGGCAGACGCGGACCGGCTTGCCCCGGCTCCCGCCCGCGTCGCCGGTTCCCGTCGTGCTCATGGTCGGTGGCCTCACAGGAAACGGATCGTGGCGTCGGTGCCGGGGAGCGGGCGGTGGTTGCACAGGAGCGGGAGGCGGTACAGCCCCGGCCCGGGGAACCGGGCCTCCGTCAGCCGGAACGCGACCTCGTGCACCGCGAGCCGCAGCGCCGGCGGGAACGTGACCTCCACCGGCGGCGACCGCCGGAGGGCGACGTCCGCCTCCTCGGCCAGCAACTCCGCCGCGAACCGGAACGTCCCGATCCCGTCCGTCAGTTGGGCGTAGCAGAAGAACTCGTCCCACACGAACGGGAACGCGTCGGCGGCACCGAGGGCCACCGAGTGGATCGGCCCTTCGATTTGGTACCGGGCCTCGGCGGCGTCGTACCCGAGCCGCTCGCACGGGAAGAACAGCTTCACGGCCGGCAGGATCTGGGCGGCCATCGCATCCCCCGGGCGGCGGGACCGCGGCCATTCTACCGCACCCGCCGGCGCGACGCGAGGGGCCGGCGGCGGTCACTTCTTCTCCGCCGCGATGAGCTTCTCGATGTCGTACCGGAGGCACGCCCCGGCGTCGCCGAGGACGGCGAAGATCGACCTCCCGTCCGGGCTGAACCAGGCGTCGGACGCGTCGGCCTCGAACGTGGCGAGGAGCCGGCCGGCCTCGGCGTCCCACACCTGGTTGACCTGGCCCGCTGCCCGCTGGACCGCGATGAGCACTCGGCTGCCGTCGGGGGAGAGGGCGACGAACCTCACTCGCGCCTGCCACCGTTCGGCCTCCGGCAGGCGGGGGCGGAACTCGATCCGCGTTTCCTCCGCGTCTCCCCCGGAACGGGAACGGAGCACGGACACGGACGCGGCGCCAAGTGATCCAAGCCTGTGCTGCGTCGAAACCGCGACGACCCGCCCATCGGCCGAGACGCTGCGGTGGTCAAGAATGTGCTCGTGCCACTCGGTGCCGAACCTCTTGTCCCGCCTCCAGATCTCCCGGCCCGTCCGGACATCCACCGCGACGTAATCCGTATGACGCGGGGGCGCGTGCTGCTCGAAGATCCAGGCGTTACCGCCGGGTGCCACCCACCGGAAGTTAACGAAACTCGAGACGTGATCCGTCCCCGGGTTCCAGACGTGTCCCCACCCCGAGCCGATGACCACCTGCCGGTCGTTGTTCGCGAAGGAGAGGGGGACGAACCCTTCCGAGACAAAGTTCCTCGCGGCCGCGCTGCCCGACTCGCGGCCGTCGATCGTGCTCACGAGTCGAACGGCATCGTACTCGTTGCGGAACCGGCTGGGCAACGTGGCGAAGGCCAGCCGCGATCCGTCGGCATTCAGCGCTACCCCCCCGACCGGGCTCCCGCCCTCCCGCAGTGTGCGGATGAACCCGCCCGAGGCCGCATCCCACAGGTCGATCCGTCCGCCCGCGTCGGCGAGCGCGAGGTACCGTCCGTCGGCCGACTGACAGCCCCGCAGGCGCGACTCGTAGCGGTGCGGGACGGGGACCTCGCCGCCGGTGGCGGTGTCCCACACCCGCACGTCCCCGTCGGCGCGCGGCGTGACGGTGAACCGCCCGCCCGGCAGGTCGTAACACCCCACCGCGAAGGTGGGCGGCGTCGACGCCCCGACATCCTTCCAGCGCGACCCGGTCCGCAGGAGCGGCAGTTCCCGCCCGGTGTCCACTTCCCAGCGGGCCACGTCCCCGGTGCGAAGCCGGAGGGCCACTCGCCGGCCGTCCGCGGAGTACCAGAGGCCACGGCTCGACCAGAGGTTCTGGAACCCCTCTCTGGTGTCAGGGCCGATCGGCGACGGCAGGACGGCCCGCCGCTGCCACGACGCCGCGTCCCAGATCTCGACCCCGGCGAACTCGTCCGCGACGCGGGCGACGGTTCTCCCGTCCGGAGCCAGGCACAGCAGGTCGCGAAGGCGGCCCCCCCCGCGGGTCGGCGTCGGCGTGAGTCTCACGACCTCCCGACCGGTCGCCGCGTCGAGGACTGTCCACCCGCGGATCCCGAAACAGGCGCGGATTTCGTGCATCCCGTCCGGCGTGCGACAGCGCCACCCGTCGGCGTGGCGGGTCCACCGGGGGGAGGTCGCAGGCGGAGCCTCCGGGTGGTAGAGCCCGTCGGGGTCAACCCTCCCCTCCGTGAAAGCCTCCCGGCGGCCGGAACTGATGTCGAGAGTGCCCGGACGTAATTGGGCCTCGAGGGAATCGTCTCGGGTATCCCACGAGTACGCCACCTGTTCCCCGCCCGGGGTGAAGGACAGGCGGGCTGAGCCGTCCCCCCGGTTTAGGCGCACCCCGGAAAGGCGGCGCCAGGTCCCCACCTCGTAGACGGCCACCTCCGCGGAACCCCCGACCGCCAGCCGGGTGCCGTCCGGGGACAGCGCGGCCCCGGTGATCGGGAAGGGGGCGCGGAACCGGGTGGTGCCGAACCGGGCAACCGCCCCCGGAGGGAACGGCTCCTCCGGCCCGTCGATACGGACCGTGCCGGGCGGGTCGGCCTCGGGCTTCGGTGGGGGGCCTGTGCGGAAGGCAACCACCCCGCCCGCCGCGGCACCGCCGACCAAGACGAGGGCCGTCACGGCCTTCAGGAGGCCCCGCCCGCCGGCCGCGACCCGAACCGCGGCCAGCGCCATCACGGCCTGGGAGACCTCGGCCCCGACCCCCAGTTCCACCGCCAGCACCCGCAGCGCCTCCGGCACCACCGCCCGCAGCCCGGTCGGGTTCGCCACGGCCGCCGTCACCAGCACCGGGGCCAGCCCCCGCCGCGTCAGCCGCGACCGCAGCAACTCCCGCCCGGCGTCAAGCCGCCGCGCCAGCGTGTTCAGCGACAGCCCGAGCTTCCCCGCCGCCTCGTCCCGGGTCAGCCCGTCGAGCCAGCACAGCACCACCGGCCCGCGGTACTTCTCCGGCAGCCCGTCCACCTCCTCGTCCAGCACCCGCCGCACGTCCCGCCACGCCACGTCCGCGAACGGGTCGGCCGGGTCGGCGACGGCGTCCGGCAGCGCCGCGGACGGGGTCCGCCGGGCCAGCGCCTTCCGCGACACCCGCAGCGCCACGCGGTGCAGCCACGCCGGCAGCGCCTTCGCGTCGCGGAACGACTCGGACTGCCGCGACAAGGCCAGGAACACCGCCTGGAACGCGTCGTCGGCGTCCGCGGACGGGCCGAGCACCCGCCGGCAGGTGCCGAGCACCAAGGGGCCGAACTGGTGGACCAGCCCGGCGAACGCCTCCGGGTCGCGCGAGGCGGCGTAGCGGTTGAGGAGGTGGCCGGCCGGCAGGGCGGCGAGGTGGTCGGCGAGGGCGCGGCGGGCGATCTCGGCGGGCGACGCGGGCATCGGCGGGCACCTCCGGCGACAGGCTTACCGGAAAGGTGCCCGGCCGTCGCGGAGGGGACCCAACAAAAACGGAAGAAGTCCGAGCCCGAGCGCCAGCGAGGGGTTTCTCACCTCGCTGGCGCTCGGGCTCGGACAGAACAGCCCCGTCGTCACTCCGGGGAGCGGCCCATCAGGTACGACCGCAGCTCCACGAACACGTCCGCGCACCGCTGCTTCCACCCGGCGTCCGACAGCAGCCCCGCCGTCGCCGGCCGGAACAGGACGTGCACCGTCAACTGGTTCTCCTGGTCCGGGTGGGCGTGCCGCAGGTGCAGTTCCACGTCCAGCGGGCCGGCCGACCGCCGCCCCAACCCCAACCACGATAGCCCGCCCCCGGACGGCGTCCGCCGGCTCCCGAGCCGCACCCGCACCAGGCCCGGCAGGCTCTCCACCACCTCCCCCCCGGAGTCGTGCACGAACCCCCGCAGCTTCATCAGCGCCACCCCCTCCGGCATCCACGCCTCCATGTGGAACGGCAAGACCGCCGGCTCCCGCACCGGCGTCGGCCGCGACGGGTCCGGGTCGGCGATCGAGCTCGGCCGCGGCCGCGGCCGCTCGGCCGACGGCCGCGGGGCGCCGGTCGGGCGGGCGTCGGCCGCCGCCTTCGCCCGCTCCAGGGCGGTGTCGAACCGCTCCGCCAGCTCCCGCGCCTGCTGCGGCCGGTCCGCCGGCTCCTTCGCCAGGCAGTCGAACACCAGCCGCTCCACCTCCCCCGGCACCCACCCCTTCAGCCCGATCTCGGCGAACGTCGGCGGGGTCTCGGTCGCGTGCGCCAGCAGGATGTCCATCCCGGTCGGGCCGGTGAACGGGAGCCGCCCGGTCAAGAGCTCGTACATCATCACCCCGACCGAGTACAGGTCCCCGCGGTGGTCCATCTCCTCCCCGCGGACCTGCTCCGGGCAGATGTACCCGGGGGTGCCGACGGCGAAGTCGACGTTCGTGTCGGTGACCTTACGGACCGCCTCCCCCTCGATCAGCTTCGCCAGCCCGAAGTCCATCACCTTCACCCGCTCCCGCGGGGTGTCGGCGTCGACCAGCATCAGGTTCGCCGGCTTCAGGTCGCGGTGGATGATGTTCCCGTCGTGGGCGGCCTGGAGCACCTCGCACAGCTCGCCGACGATCCGCCCGACCCGCGGGGCGGTCATCCGCCCGTTGCGGGCGAGGACGGCCTCCAGGTTCACCCCCTTGACGTACTCCATGACGATGCACGGGCCGAGCGGGTCGCCGAGGCTGGCGTCGTACAGGGTGACGGCCCCGGGGTGGTGGAACCGGGCCATGAGGAGGGTTTCGCGCTGGAACCGGTCGCGGAACTTCGGGTCGGCGGCGATGTGGTCGTGCATCACCTTGACGACCACGTCCCGGCCGAGGTCGAGCTGGCGGGCGAGGTAGACGCGGCCCATCCCGCCCTCGCCGAGCAGCCGGCGGGTCTCGTACCGCCCCAGGAACACGCGGCCGGTCATGGCGGTCTCGCTCGGCGTCGGCGCCCGGGCGCGCGGGACGCGTGGGCGGCACAACCTTAGAGCGGGAAACCGCGGGGGGCCACCGGCGTACCGACCGGTGCGGCCGGGGTACAGAGGTGAGGCGGGGGATGACGCCCCGCCCGCCGGCGGGCGGGGGCGGGAGGGCGAGGCTCCTGCCGAGCCGGAGCGGCGCGGCTCGGCAGGAGCCTCGCCCTCCCGAGCCGGAGCGGCTCCCGCGCCGCACGGCCACTACTTCTTCTCCGGCTCCTTCTTGACCGGCCGGGTCCACCCGAGTTGCACCACCGTCGGGGCGTCCGCCTTCAGGTCGAGCGGGACCTCCAGCTCGTTCGTCTCCTTCATCCGCTTCAGGTTCTTCTGCCCGTCGAAGAACTCCTCCGGGCCGAGCAGCTCGTCGTAGTCCGGCACCCCGTAGTGCATCGGCAGCACGTACAGCCGCGGCTTCAACTGCTCCACCACCTTCTTCGCCTGGTCCCCGTTCAGCGTGTAGATGCCGCCGACCGGGACCATCAGCACGTCCACCTTGCCGATCGCTTTCACCTGCTCCGCCGACAGCTCATGCCCCAGGTCCCCGAGGTGCGCCACCACCAGCCCGTCCGCCTCCACGATCCAGACGCTGTTCTTCCCCCGCTGCGTCCCGTTCACCGCGTCGTGGAACGTCCCCAGGGTCCGGACCCGGATCGTCCCGACCTTCTCGTCCACCGCCACCCACTCCTGCTTCGCCCCCTTCCCGGCCTTCACCCCCTCGAACACCTTCCCCTTCTCCTTCAGCACCTCCAGCACGTTGTGGTCGTTGTGCGGGTGGCTGATGAGCGTCACGTCGGCGGTCAGCCGGGGCGGGTTGAACGGGGTCGGGATGGCGTGCGGGTCGAACACCACCAGCTTCCCGGCCGACGTCTCCAGCTGGAACATCGACTGCCCGTACCACCGGAGCTTCACCTTCCGCGCGTTGTCCTGGGCGCGGAGTTCCGGGTACGGAGTACCGAGTACCGAGACGGAGACGAGGGCCGCACCGGCGACCACCGCGGCGAACCGACGCATACGAACCTCCGGGGGTGTGTCTTCACCCCGAAGGGGTGGGACAACGTAGCCCGGGGCAACGCCCCGGGTGGGCGATACCGACCACCTCCCAGCCTGAAGGGCTGGGACACCGTGGGCGTGTCGCAGCCCTTCAGGCTGCACAACCCTCCGCCGCCCGGACCCGGGGCGGTGCCCCGGGCTACGTTGTCCCACCCCTTCGGGGTGAAGACCCGGCCGCGCGGACCGCGCACCCACGCCGCGAGTCACTGGTTCAGGAACCACCGCATCAGGTGCCACCCGGGGTCGAACGCCAGCCCGGTCGCGGCCGCGGCCGGCTCGTCGTAGGTGGTCGCGGCGTCCGGGGCGATGCCCGTCCCACAGGCGGCGAACGCCACCGGGCCGTGGGCGTGCGCCCGGGTGGCCAGCGTCGTCCGGTGGTCCGGCTCGACCAGCAGCCGCCACTCGCGGTACCGCGGCAGGGCGCCCAGCAGCGGGCCGACGATGTCGGCGTCGATCCGCTCCAGCGCCTTCACCTTCTCCGCCGCCTTCCCCTCGTGGGACGCCTCGTCCGGGGCCTCGACGTGGACGCACACCAGGTCGAACGCCCCGAGCGCCTCCACCGCGTACCGCCCCTTCGCCGCGTAGTCGGTGTCCAGGTACCCGGTCGCCCCGGGCACGTCGATCCGGTGCCACCCGATCAGCACCCCGACCCCGCGCACCAGGTCGACGGCCGAGATGATCGCCCCGGTCTTGCCGTAGGTGTCGAGGAACGGCTCGACGGTCGGCGCCTTCCCCTGGCCCCACAGCCACACCTGCGTCGCCGGCTTCTTCCCCTCGGAGATCCGGCGCTTGTTGACCGGGTGGTCGGCGAGGACCGCTTTGCTCGCCTCCATCAGCGACACGAGCAGGTCGCGGCCGGCCGGGGTGCCCTTCGGGAGGTAGTCGGCGACCGGCTTCAGCGGGATGTCGTGCGGGGCCTGGGTGGTCAGCCCGGCGAGCGGCGAGTCGGCGGACGTGCCGCGCCAGACGAGGATGTTGCGGTACTGCACCCCGGGGTGGAACTCGAGCACCCCGCCGGCGACCTCCGTCCCGCCGAGTTCGCGCTGCAGGGCCTGGATCAGCGGCCGGCCGTCCTCGCTGGAGATGTGTCCGGCGGTGAAGTCCTGCATCGTCCCGTCCGGGACGTGGACCAGGTTGCACCGGACGGCCCAGTCGTGCGGCCCGAGGTGGATCCCCATCGCGGCCGTTTCGAGCGGCGCCCGGCCGGTGTACACCTTCAGCGGGTCGTACCCGAACAGCGACAGGGTGGCGACATCGGACGCCGGGGTGAGCGACGGGGGAACGTTGTTCGACAGGCCGACGACCCCGGCCCGGGCGACCCGGTCCATGTTCGGCAGGTGCGCCGCCTGGAGGGGCGTGAGGCCGCCCAGCTCGGCGACCGGCTCGTCCGCGCACCCGTCCGGGATGACGACGACGTACTTCATGGGGGAATTATACAGCCCCGGGGAGAGTTGCCGGGCGAACCGCGACCGTCCGGGAGCGGGTGGCGCCCTCACCCGCTCCCGGACGGTCGCGGTTCGCCCGGCCGCCGATTCCCGGGACCGCCGTCCCGGGAATCGAGACGGTACCCGCATTGTAGCCCCGGGTTGAGAAGATACGGTAGACTCGACGGGGCGGGGAAAATCCCGGACCGGCGCCCGGCCGGGGCGGCATTACCTGGTGACGGCAGGCGGAGGACGCGATGGCGGCGGCCACACTCGGAGCGGTCCGCAAGGTGTTCGAGCAGGCCCGCGGCCCGGCCGGCGGGGACGGGGAACTGCTCACCCGCTACCGGTCCGGCCGCGACCCGGACGCGTTCGGGTCGCTCGTCCGCCGGCACGGGCCGATGGTCCTCGGCGTCTGCCGCCGGGTCCTCCGCGACACCCACGCCGCCGACGACGCGTTCCAGGCGACGTTCCTGGTGCTCGCCCGGAAGGCCGGGGCGGTCCGCCCGCCGGACCGCCTCGCCCCGTGGCTGTACGGGGTGGCGTACCGGACCGCCCTGAAGGCCCGCGGCCGGGCGTTCCGCCGCCGCCAGGTCGAGGCCGACTACGCCACCCGGGCCGCGGACCGCTCCGCCCCGCCGGCCGCCGACGCCGCCGACCTCCTGCCGCTGATCGACGAGCAGGTGAGTGCCCTGCCGGAGAAGTACCGCGACCCGCTGGTGCTGTGCGGGGTGCAGGGGCTGAACAAGGCCGAGGCGGCGACCCGGCTCGGGCTCCCCGAAGGGACGGTGTCGAGCCGCCTGGCCCGCGCCCGGGAGATGCTCCGCGACCGCCTCACCCGCCGCGGGGTGGCGGTCCCGGCCGCCGGGTTCGCCGCCGTGCTCACCGCCGACACCCTCCAGGCCGCTGTCCCGCCGGCCCTGGCCGGGTCGGCCGCCGCCACCGCCGTCGGGTCGGCCGCGGCTCCCGCCGCCGTCCTCACCCTGTCCCACGAGGTCCTCCGTTCCATGACCCTCTTCAACCTGAAAGTGTTCGGCGCGATCGCCGTGTCCGTTTCCCTCGCCGGCGGCGGGTTCGGCCTGGTCGCCACCGGCGCCGACGAGCAGAAGCCGGCCGCCGAGAAGCCGGCCGCCAAGCCCGAGAAGCCGGGCGGCAACAACCAGAACAACCAGAACGACGACGGGCAGAAGAACCAGAAGAACGACGGCCAACGGAACCAGAACGACGACGGGCAGAAGAACCAGAAGAACGACGGGCAGAAGCCCGGGCGGAAGCAGTTCAAGGTGGCCGGGAAGGTCGCCGGGGTGGACGTGACGAACAACTCCCTGGCCGTCGCCCGGCAGCGGGAGAGCGGGATCGTCGAGGAGTTCTTCAAGCTGGCCGCCGACGCCAAGCTGTTCGTCGACGGGAAGCCGGCCGGGTTGAAGGACGTCCCGCGGGACAGCACCGCCGCCCTGGTGCTGCTGGCCGGGACCAAGGACGGGGAGCGGCCGGAGATCCTGGAGGCCCGGGTCACCGGGGCGTCCGTCACCGGGCTGATCAGCAAGGTCGAGGCCGGGGCCGTCACCGTCGGGGTCGCCGACGTCGGGGACAAGGTGGTGAAGCTGACCGCCGACACGAAGGTGACGGTCGACGGGAAGGAGGCCAAGGCGGCCGACCTGAAGGCCGGGGACAAGGTGACGGTGACCCTGACGGCGAAGGGGGACGCGGCCCTGTCGGTGTCCCGCGGGACCGGCGGGAAGGACGGCGGCGAGAAGCCGGCCAAGCCGGACGGCGGCAAGCCGGACGGCGGGAAGGTGCCGGCCGGCAAGCCGGTCGCGGCCGTGGACCCGGTCGCCGGCACCATCACCCTGGCGGTCAAGACGGACGGCGGGGGCGCGCCGGTGGTGCGGGTGGCGGCCGGGGCGAAGGTGTTCGTGGACGGCCGGGAGGCGAAGCTGGCGGACGTGCCGAAGGGGGCGGTGGTCACCTTCGGCGGGCTGAAGGACGGGGCGAAGGAGGTGGGCGAGGTTCGGGCCGCCGGGGAGACGTTCACCGGGACGGTCCGGCAGGTCGACCTGGCGACCGTGACGGTGAACGTGAAGGGGGAGAAGGGGAAGGGCGGGGACCGCGTCCTGAAGCTGGCCGACGGCGGGACGGTGACGGCCGGCGGGAAGGACGTCAAGCTGACCGACCTGAAGGAGGGCGACGTGGTGACCGTCACCCTGACCGCCGACGCGTCCGCCGCCCTGACCGTCGTCGCCGGCCCGACGAAGGCCGGCGGGGACGCGCCGAAGCCGGAGAAGGAAGACGAGTGACCCACACCCCGGGCGAACCGCGACCGTCAGGGAGCGGGTGAGGTGTGCCGACACCCGCTCCCTGACGGTCGCGGTTCGCCCGCCAGTCCGCCCCCGGCCGGCGCCCGCCGGCCGCTTCCATTTCCGCCCCGTGCCCGGGAAAAGCTGATGCCGCCGGCGGTCGGCGCGGCACCATATCGGTGAGATGAGCACCCTGCTCCGATACCTGCGGAACCTCGTCGCGGTTGAGGACGCCCGGAAGCTCGACGACCGGGCCCTGCTGCGTCGGTTCGTCGAGCACCGGGACGGGGCCGCGTTCGCCGCCCTGGTCGACCGCCACGCCCCGCTCGTCCTCGCCGCCTGCCGCCGGCTCCTGCCGAACGAGCAGGACGCCGAGGACGTGCTCCAGGCGACGTTCCTGGTCCTCGTCCGGAAGGCCGGGTCGGTCCGCAGGCACGAGTCGGTCGGGAGTTGGCTCTACGGCACCGCGTACCTGCTCGCCCGGAAGGCGCGGACGGCCGCCGCCCGGCGGGCGGCGCGGGAGCGCGAGGCCGCCGGCGCCCGCCGCCGCGCCGACCCGCCCCGCACCTGGGACGACCTCGGGCCGGTGCTCGACGAGGAACTCGCGGCCCTGCCGGACAAGTACCGCGCCCCGCTCCTGCTGTGCGGGCTGCAGGGGAAGTCGCGGGACGAGGCGGCCCGGGAACTCGGGTGGGCGCCGGGGGCGGTGAAGATCCGGCTGGAGCGCGGCCGGGAGTTGCTGCGGTCCCGCCTGGCCCGCCGCGGGGTCACGCTGTCGGTCGCGTTCCTGACCACGTCGATGACCGCCGCCGCCGTCCCTGCCCGGCTCGCCGCCGGCACCGTCGACGCGGCCGTCCGCTCCGCCGCCGGGGAGGCGCTGCCGGCGTCCGCCGCGGGGGCTCTGGCGGGCGGCCTGCTGCGCGAGGCGGCGGTCGGCAAACTCGGCCTGCTGGCCGGGCTACTCGCCGTCGGGCTGGCGGCCGGCGGGGTTCACCACCTGAGCGTCGGCGACGCCCGCCCGGCGCCCGGGGTGGTCGCGGCCCAGGCGCCGGTATCGCCGCCCGCCCCGGCCCCGGAACCGCCGCCGGTTCCCGAGGTCGCGCCCGCCCCGGTCCCGCGGGAGAAGCCGCCGGAGTCGGGGGCGACGGTCGCCGCCGTCGTCCGCGGGGTGCAGCCGGACCGCGGCACGGTCACCGTCCGGGCCCGCGAGGTCGACACGACGTACCCGGTCGCGGCCGGGGCCGACCTCCGCGTCGACGGCCGGCCCGCGGTGCTGACCGACTTCAAGCCGCCGTACCGGGTGAAGGTGCGGCTCTCCGCCGACGGGTCGGAGGTGGCCGCGCTGGCGACCGAAGGGGCGGCCCTTGCCGGCACCCTCCGGGCGGTCGGCCGGAACGCCGTCACCGTCGAGCACCTCGCCGAATCCGCCCGGACGACCACGACGACGTGGCCGCTCGACCCCGCCGCGACCGTGCCGCCCGACCTCGCCCCCGGCCGGGCCGTCGCCGTGCAGCTGTCCGCCGACCGCAAGCGGGTCCTGGCCGTGACCGCCGGCCCGCCCTGAACCCGTGTCCCGAGTCCGTCCCCCGAACCGCCGCCCCGCGCGGCACAGGAGTCCCACGTGACCCGCCGAACCCTGCTCGCCGTCCCGGCCGCTCTGCTGTGCGCCGCCCTCGCCCCCGCCCAGGAGAAAGACCGGCCGCGGCCGGCCACGACCACCGGCGAGGTGGCCAAGGTCGACGCCACGTCCCTGACCGTCACCCAGCGCGGCGACAGCGGAGTGAAGTCGACCACCTTCGCCCTGGACGCGAAGACGAAGATCGTGCTCGAGACGGCCGAGGACGAGACGGTGAAGGGCGAGGGCGGCGAGCGGACCGTCACCCGGCCGAAGGCGAAGGACGGGACCGCCGCCGACCTGAAGGCCGGGCAGCGGGTGACGGTGACCCACGACGCGGACAAGAAGGCGGCCGAGGTGGTCGTCCGCCGCCCGGCGAAGAAGGAGTCGGGCAAGGAAGGGAAGTGACCGCCGCCCGCCACGACCCTACGGCCCCAGGCCCCCGGGTCCACGCCCCCGAACCCAGGCCGTTGGCCTGGGTTCGGGGGCGGTGACGACGGCCCGGTAACCACCCGCCCAGCAGCCCTGCCCACGGAGACCCCGCCATGACCCCGACCCGCCTGCTCGCGGCGACCGCCGCCCTCCTGTTCGCCTCGCCGGTGCTCGCCGCCCCGCCGGTCGTCGCGTCCGCCAGGTCCGGCAACTGGTCCGACCCCGCCACCTGGGCCGGCGGCAAGCTCCCGGCCGCCGGCGACAAGGTGCTCGTCCGCGCCGGCCACGCCGTCACCTACGACGTGAAGTCCGACGCCGTGATCCGGTCCGTCCACGTCTCCGGCACCCTCGCCTTCGCCCCGGACACGGACACCGTCCTGAACGCCGGCCTGGTCAAGGTGCAGGCCGGCGACTCGACCGACGAGAACGGGTTCGACTGCGAGCTGCACGTCTCCGCCCCGAAGGCGGGAGAAGCCCGCCCGGCCCTGCTCGTCGGCACCCCGGACAAGCCGGTCTCGGCGACCGCCGTCATCCGGCTGCACTACGTCGACGGGATGGACAAGGAGTCGTGCCCGGCGGTCGTCTGCTGCGGCGGGCGGATGGACTTCCACGGCCGGCCGATGAGCCGCACCTGGGTCAAGCTCGGGGCGGACGTGGCGGCCGCCGGCAAGAACAACCCCGGCGCGACCACCATCACCCTGGCCGAGCCGGTGAGCGGGTGGCGACCGGGCGACCGTCTCGTCGTCACGACCGGGCAGAAGACCAACGGCGTCGAGGACTTCGAGCGGAACCGCGACAAGAGCCACACGGAGGAGGTCGCCGTCAAGGCGGTCGACGGCGACACGGTCGCGCTGGAAGCCGCCCTCGTCCACCCGCACCCCGGGTCGGGCGAGTACCGGTCCGAGGTGGCCAACCTGTCGCGGAACGTCGTCGTCGAGTCCGCCGAGCCGGCCGGCGTCCGCGGGCACACCATGTACCACCGGCACAGCTCCGGGGGCATCTCCTACGCCGAGTTCCGCCACCTCGGCAAGGAAGGCGTGCTCGGCCGGTACAGCATCCACTACCACCTGTGCGGCGACACGATGCGGGGCAGTTCCCTGGTCGGGGCCTCGGTCCACCACAGCAAGAACCGGTGGGTCACCGTCCACGGCACCGACTACCTCGTGGTCCGCGACTGCGTCGGGTACAAGAGCACCGGGCACGGGTTCTTCCTGGAGGACGGGACCGAGGTGTACAACGTCCTCGACCGCAACCTCGCCTGCCAGGCGCTCCGCGGCCGGCCGCTGCCGAAGCAGGTGCTGCCGTTCGACCGGAACGACGGGGCCGGGTTCTGGTGGGCCAACTGCCACAACACGCTCACCCGGAACGTGGCGGTGGAGTGCGCCCAGTACGGGTTCCGGTTCGACGCCGAGCCGCACGCCGGGTGCGTCGTCGGGGGGGAGGCGTTCGGCGACCCGAAGCGGCCGTTCGACCTGGTGCTGGGCGTCCGGCAGCCGGGCGGGGGCAGGAAGCCGGTCGACGTGCGGGCCCTGCCGTTCGTGCGGTTCGAGGACAACGAGTCGCACAGCCACGGGTTCTGGGGGCTGAACCTGGGCGAGCGGTCCGGCGGGGCGGGGGTCGGGCCGGACCCGGGCACCCCGTTCGTGATCCGGCGGATGAAGATCTGGAACGTGTTCGGCGGGTTCGGGGTCGAGGTGCCGAACGTCCTGATCGACGGGCTGACCGTGCACCGGGCGGAGTACAGCGTCCGCGACTCGGTGTACCGGGCCCAGGACTACCGCAACGTGTCGCTCAACGCCCGCAACCAGACCGTCACCAACCTCGACGAGTACCTGAAGAACGGCTCGCTCAATCGGAACCGCTTCCCGGGCTTCCCCGCCGGGAGGGCCGACGGCGGGGCGCGGTTCCAGCCGGCCGAGGTCGAGGTCGCGAAGCTGACCCCGGTCGACACCCTCCCGCCGCAGACCGTCATCACGCACGTCCTGCGGAAGGGGGACAAGCTGGTGGTCCGCGGCAGCTGCGCCGACAACGGGACCGTGAAGGCGGTGACCGTGAACGGGGTCGCGGCCCGGGCGGTCGGGGCGAACTTCGCCGAGTGGGAGGCGGAGCTGCCGGCCGGGACCACGAAGCTGACCGCGGCCGCGACGGACGCCGCCGGGAACGCCGAGCAGACGGCGCACGAGGTGGCGGTGAAGTAGGGTGGGCCGAAGCCGGCGCTTCGCCGGCTTCGGCCCACCCTACGGGACTCTTCGTCCGCCGCACCCGCTCGCCAACTTCGCCACCTTCCCCACGCGGTCCGACCCGTCCCGAAACTCCACATCTTCCGGCCGTTCGGGCCGCGGACGGGTGTCGGCCGGGCTTGAATCCCGTTAGGATTCGGGTACGGATTCGCCCCGCCGGCCGCGGACGCCGAAGCGCCGCCCGCGGCCGCCCCTCCCGAGGAATTCGCCGGGAGGGTGATTCCCACCCGGCCCGCCGCCCGGTATGATCGGCGGGCCGTCGGGTGGGAGCCGACCGGCGGGACTCTCCTCCTCGCCATCCCACAACCCCGGTCCCGCGGAGTCTGGGGGAGCAACCCCCGCCGCGGGCCACCCGGCGCCGGCGGTCCGGTGCCGACGCCCGTCCCATCCCTTCTCGCCAGCGGGTGCCGAATGACCAAGCTCGACGTGGGTGAACTCCGCGTGGTCGTCCCGGTCGGGTTCCTCCTCCCGGAGGAGCAGGAGGTGTCGGTGTCGGTGGACCGGCCGGGGGCCGACCCGCTCCCGATCCGCCTCCGCCTGATCCCGGCCCGCCCGGCCGCCGCCCCGTCCCCGACCCCGGCCGCCGCCACCTGGCCGGCCCGCACCCGGCTCGCCGACGACGGGTACCCGACCCACGACTACGGCGGCGGGGACTGACGGGCACGCCAGTTGCCGGTTGCCAGTTGCCAGTCGACGGGCCGGGGGATCACCAAACGCCCCCGGCCCCCCGCGACCCGGTAGCGGACCACCGCCCACGTCAGCAGCGACCCGGCGAACACCACCCAGTACCCCGGCACCACCTTCACCGTCCACGGCCCGACCGCCCATGCGGCGGCGGCCAGCGCCACCCCCCACGCCGACAGGATGACGAAGTCCGGCCGGCAGGTCGGGCGCTCGGCCAGGACGCGGGCCAGCAGCCAGAACCCGGGGGCCAGGAACGGCAGGAACCAGCGGACCGACACGCACCCCCCGCCGTGGTTCTTCGACAGCACCCCGTACAGCGCCCACCCCGCCGCCGCCCACGCGAGCAGGGCGAGCAACTCGACGCGGTCGCGGCCGGGGCGGACCAGCACCAGCAGCCCCGCCGTCGCCGCCAGCAGGAGCGGCGGGTTGTGGGTGAAGAACCCCTTCTTTCCGAACAGCATGTCCAGGGCGTAGAGGAACTGGGCGACCGGCCGGGGGCGGGTCACCCCGGTGATGTTGGTGGCGTCGAACGGGCTCCCCGGCCAGCGGAGGAACTCGGGGTTCATGTTCGGCGGGCGGAGCCACTCGCCGGCGACCGCGTAGTTGACCGCGTGCCCGGCGGCGACGAGCGGCAGCATCCCGAGGCCGCACACCAGCACCGGCCCGAGCCGCCGGGTCCGCCACGCGACCACCGCGAGCACGGCCGGGACCAGCGGCGGACCGACCCCGTAGTCGAGGTGGTACGCGAACCCGGTCAGCAGGCCGGCACCGACGAGCGAAGCCCACGCGGTCCGCCCGGCGGCCGCCGCGTCGGCGACCCGCCCGAGCAGCACGCACACCCCGGCCACCGCCCCGAGCTGCGCCAGGTGGGTGTTCGCGTGCCGGGTGTACGCCGGCAGCACCGTCGCCAGGGCGAACGCCCCGAGCCACGCCAGCCGCCACCCCGGCGGCAGCCCGGCCCGCTTCCCGACCGCCCACAGGCACCCGACCGCCGCCGCGTACCCGACCCCGCTCAGCAGGACGGTCACGGTCCAGGCGAACACGTCCGGCCGCGCGGACGGGGCCGGGAACCCGACGGCCATCAGCCCGCGGTACGCGGCCGCCAGCGGCAGGTTCACCAGGAGCGGCTTGTCCGAGTAGTACCGCCCGTCGACGAGCAACTTGTCGAGCGTCCCGGTGCGGGCGGCGACCGCCTCCGGGTCGTAGACGGGCGACCGTTCGCCCGGCGGCGGGGCGGCGGCGAACACCGTCCCGTCGATGCAGAACGTGCCGCGCTCGACCAGGGCCTCGACCGCCGCCAGCCGGCTCCCGTCGTGCCACCCGCCGGCGAACGGCCGGGCCCCCGCGGCCGCCGCCGCGAGCGCCGCCGCCGCCAGCACCCACCCCGCCGCCGGGTGGTCCGCCCGCCGCCGCATGTGCCGCCCCCCTGTGTCGCCGGGGGCGCGTAGATACCCGGGCCCGCCGACGGGCACAACCCCCGTCGCCCGTGATGGTGGGGCAGGCATTCCTGCCTGCCGAGCAGGACTGGCAGGCAGGAATGCCTGCCCCACCCAACCGAGACGCGGATCGCCCGTTACCCGGCCGTTACGCCCCGGCGGTACACTGGCGGGTGGTTCCCGTGGCACCGAGCGGAGGGGCGGCGATGGCGCGGACGACGCTGGCCGGGGCGGTGGTGGTGGGCCTGGTGGGGGTGGTGCTCGGGGCGCCGGAAGCGGCCCCGATGCCGCGGGTGGTGCCGGTCGACGAGGACATCACCGCCGAGGCGAGGGAGTGGAACACGGCGAGGTACGCGGCCCCGCCGACCAAGTTCCGGGCCGGGCACGTCACCCCGCGGAAGCTCGACGCCAAGGCGGTGTCGAAGACCGCGCTGGGGTTCACGGTGCAGCTCCCGAGCGGGGCCCCGGTCCCGACCCCGACCGTGTACGACGGGAAGGTGTACGTGTCGGGCGGGTTCCACTCGAAGGAGTTCTACTGCTTCAACGCCGCGACCGGGGACCTGGTCTGGGCGATCGACCTGGACGACGACGGGCCGAGCGCGGCGGTGTGCGACGGCGGGGTGTGCGTGTTCAACACCGAGAGTTGCACCGTCTTCGCGGTCGACAGTGCGACCGGCAAGCACCTGTGGTCGCACTGGCTCGGGGACCCGCTGACCAGCACCCCGACGATCGCCGAGGGGGTGGTGTTCACCTCGTACCCGGCGGCCGGCGGGGGCGGGAACGGCGACAACGGCCAGCAGGCCCCGAACAACCCGGCCAAGCCCGCGGCGGGCGGGAAGGCCCCGCCGTGCTCGCACGTCCTGTGCGCCCTGGAACTGAGGACCGGGAAGATCCTGTGGCAGCGGTGGCTGGACAGCGACGTGATGAGCGCCCCGGTGGTGGCCGGGGACGAGGTGTACTGCACCAGCTTCGGCGGGGTGGTGTACCGGTTCGCGTGGAAGGACGGGGCGGTCCGGTCGGCGGTCCGGACCCGGGCCACGTCCGCCCCGGTGGTGGTCGGCGGGGAGGTGTACTTCAGCCGGCGGACGGACAAGGGCGGCCGGGCGGCCGAGGAGTGCGCCGTCGCCCTCGCGGCCGACGGCCGGCAGCGGGCGGCCGGGAAGGCGGTCCCGGCCGAGTACCTGGACGCCAAGGTGCAGGCCCTGGCCGGGCTGAAGGATCTGGCGCAGAAGCTGGACGCCGGGAACGGGTTCGCCGGCGGGGCCCCGGTGCAGGCGAACGCGGAGGCGGCGAAGTGGAACGTCGGGCAGGACAACGTGTCCACGATGCAGGCGTTCCAGGGGTCGCGGGTGCTGCACGTCGGGGGGCGGAACTTCAACACGATGGGCGACCGGGTGGTGTGCAACGACGCGAGGACCGGCGAGGAGCTGTGGACCCACAAGCTGGACGGCGACCTGAAGAAGGCGGGCGGGTTCCTCGGGGCGCCGCCGGCGGCCGCCGGCGGGCACCTGATCCTGACCACCCTGAAGGGCGACGTGCTCCGGATGGACCAGTCCGGGAAGGTGGTGAAGACGTGGGAGACGAAGAGCCCGAGCCGGTTCCAGCCGGCGGTGGAGGGCGGGCGGATCTACGTCGGGACGCAGGACGGGAAGCTGATCTGCATCGACACCGGGGACAAGGCGCTGACCGGGTGGACGTGCTGGGGCGGGAACCCGCAGCACACCGGGGTCGGGGCGGCGAAGTGACCCCGGACCGGTGTCACTCCAAGGAGACGACCTCCCCCCCGGCGCGGGTCGCCAGCGCCGGGATGAGGTCCCGAGCGGTGTAGGGGAGGTAGCGGACCGAGCCGTCGGCGAACAGCCAGTTCGCCCCGGCCGGGTGCAGGCTCCAGAAGTGGTACCGGTCGCACGGGTTCTCGACCACCCCCGGGCCGTACCGCGTCCCGGCCAGCCGGCACTCGACCTCCGTCGCCGGCTTCGGCGTCTCCGCCGGCATCGCCTCGTCCGGCCCCGGATTCGGGACCGCCGCCGCGTCCGCGACCCGGGCGTACCACCGCCCGGCTTGGAGGGACGCGGGGGGCGGCCGCTCCCCGACCATCACCGTCTGCGACGTGCCGTCCGTCACCTGGGCCACCCGGGCCCCGGGCGAGAGCTGCACCCCGAGCATCCCGGGCAGATACCGGACCCGGGCGGAGTCGACGTACCCCTCCACCCCGAGGTACGAGGTGAACGCCGCCTCGTCCCCGGACGGGTAGCGGAGGGGCGAGCGGAGGCGGGGGTCGGCCGGGCAGACGTACAGGGGGACGACGGTCGCGTACCCGGCGTGGGGCGGGTTGTGGAACGGCAGCACGTCGTCCCGACACGCGCGGACCGCCGCCTCCCACAACTCGGACTGTTCGACCTGCGGCAGGATCAGCGCCTGCCAGCTCAGGAGCTGGTTCGGGTTGGGGGCGAAACCGCCGCCGGGCGGCGGGGCCGGGGACCCCTCCGGCGGGAACCGGCCGCGGGCCGACTCGTAGGCGTACAGGGCGACGCCGACCTGCTTCAGGTTGTTCTGGCACGCCGTCCGGACGGCCGACGCCCGCACCCGCTGGACCGCCGGGAGTAGCAGCCCGACCAGGACGCCGACCACGCCGATCACGACGAGCAGCTCGACGAGCGAGAACCCGCGGCGCGGCGCGGCCATGTCAGAGCCCCCGGCAGAGGACGGGAACGTCCAGGGTCACGGTCTCGCCGCCGACCACCGCGCGGAGCCGCACCGTCCGGGTCTCGGTCCGGCCGGCCGGCACGGCCCCCGCCGCCAACTCGATCGCCACCCGCCGCACGCCGCCGTCCGGACCGGGTTCGGTCACCGTCGCCGTCAGCCCGGCCGGGCACTCGGCGACCTCCAGGGTGAACGGCTTCCAGCCGGCGGACAGCGAGCACACCGCCCGCGCCACCGGCTTCCCGTCCCCGGCGACCAGCGGCAGCACCAGCGACGCCGGCGTCACCTCCACCGGCCCGACCACCCGGCCGGAGACCGGCACCACGTCCGGCTCGCGGGCCGGGCCGTCGAGGACGACCAGGATCTTCCCGGCCACCGCCCCCGGGGCGTCGGTCCGGAGGCGCACCCGCACCCGTGCGACCGTCACCCCGGCCCGCGGGTCGGCGGCCGGGTCGGGGGGCGGGGGCGGTAGGAGTTCGGCGGTCACCCGGTCGTCCGCGGACACCGCGACCGAGCGCACCGTTCGCGGCTCCAGCGCGTAGTCCCGCAGCTCCACGACCCGCTCGGCCGCCGTGCCGGGCGGGACCAGACCGAACGCCACCGCGCTCGGGTCGGCCCGCACCCCGCCGGTCGCCACCGGGACGACGACCGCGAACCGGCCTTCCGGGACGTTCGGGTCGTTCGTCCGGAAGTAGACGACGGTGGCGAACTGTTGGCCGACCGGACCCGGCACCGACACGCGGACCGTGAGTTCGACCGACCCGCCGGGCGGCAGGGTCAGCGACTCGACCCGGCGCGGCCCGTCCTCGGTCATCCGTTCGAGGCCGGTGCAACTGCACCCCGTCCGGACCTGGTCGATCACGAGCGGACTGCCGCCCGGGTTGGACACCGTCAGGTTGCCCGCGGCGACCGTCGCCACCTCCTGCCGCCCGAGGTCGAGGAGGTCGGGGCAGCAGAGGACGGGCGGGCCGGGCGGGGTTACCGGGAAGAGGTGGTCCCGAAAGGCGAACGCGGCGACCGCCCCGCCGAGCAGGAGGAGCGCCGCCCCGACGCAGACGGCCCGGCCGGTTCGCATGACGAAAGTCGGGTCAGGGGTATCGGGTCAGGTGGCGGGCCGGACCCGCCGGCGGATCGCCCAGGCGACGCCGGCCGCGGCCAGCACGGCCAGGGCCGCCGGCAGCACGTACCGGACCGGCGATCGCGGCTCCTCCGTCGTCTCGGTCCGGGGCGGGGCGCCGGTGTCTGGGAGGTTGGTCGGCAGCAGGGCGATCTGGGGCGGGGTCTCCACCTTCCCGATCGGGTTCCCGTCCGCGTCGGTCTCGTACGTCAGGTTGCGGACCTGGTTGAGCAGCCGGGTCCCGCGCGGGAACTTCAGCGCGAACGTGCCCGGCGGGTGCGGCTTGTCGACCGCCACGTCCGTGAAGGTGACGGTGCGGACCGGGACCCGCCCGGCCTTCGTGATGTGGGTGGCCTCCGCCCGGGCCGGGAAGAACACCCCCGGCACCGGCTCGTGGAACGCGGTGACCTCGGTCTCCCACCTGTCCTCGGCGTCCGGGTCGGACGACCGCTTGCGGACGAGGAACATCCGCCCCGGGGACACCCACAGGGTCGACGGCTCCTCGTCGTGCTTCACGCGCAGGAGAACGTCCCCGGCCGGGTCGCGCGCCTCGGCCGCCAGCACCTCCCCTTGGGCGAGGAAGTCGGCGAGCGGGAGCGCACCTTGCTCGGCGGCCAAGCTCAATAGTGCCGCGCCCCAGGGGTCGTAGAACTTCAGGGGCCGGAACGCCGGCAGTGGCTGCAACACGCCGCCCGCCGGCCCGCCGGCCCCCTCGCCCCGCCGGGTCGTGACCGACCGGATGTCGGACCCGTCGCAGCAAATGTCGAGGTCGGCGAGGGGGTTGCCGCGCATCCAGGCCGACACGGCTTTCAGCTGCATCCGCCACCGGTCGCCCGAGCGCCAGTACCGCACCGTGTACTTCCCGCGCTTGCCGCCTTCGCCCTCCTCGAATGTCGCCAGGAAGGAGAGTTGGGAGAGGCGCTCCAGGGCGGCGGCGTGGCCACGCGTGACCGTCTCGACCGTTTCCTTGCGATCGCCGGCGCCGGCCGGCGGGACCGGTACGGACCCGAGGAGCCCGCACCCGCACGCGACGGCGCCCCACCACCGATGGATCATCATTGGCCGCAACCCCAGCGGTCTGAACCGGGCCGGCGCTTCCACCCGAGCGTACCGGAGGCCGACATACCACGAGTCACGGGATGCAGCCAGGGAGTATGGCGGAACAATCCACTACGACCCCCCTTACCGTACAAGTACCCCCGCAAATATTGGCCGATTCAAAAACAGAAGTACAAGAATAGAGCTGCACAAGCACACAAGTAGTAACGGTGTTGACCTGCATCGGGTCCAGCTTGCAATTACACTTCCCCTGCGCCCCACCCCCGTCCGTGTACGCACCAGATACGGTGCCCGAGCATTTGACACCCGTGTAGCACTTCTCGTTGAACGACTGGGCGGACAGCCGGCGCGACGCGTAGGAGCACAGCACCACCACGCAGAGCACCAGGGCCACGCCGCCGAGCATGCGGGAAGATGACATCATGGCGGCCACCCGTTCGGTGGTGAGTTGGGCGAAACGGTTGGAGTTTAAACAAGGACGGGTCGCCCTGTCAACGGTCAAGCGTTTTTTTTTGCATAATTCTCGCCACCGAACCATGCGCTGTCACCCTATTTCAGCGGCTCGCCCCACGCCGCCTTCATCAACCCGAACCCGACCGGGTCGTGCTTCTCCAGCTCGGCACGGGTGAACGGGAAGAAGTCGTTCCTCCCGAAGTACGCCTCGGCGAGGTGGCATGAAACAGCAGACCCCGCCGGGGGCGCGGGCCGCCCGGCGGGGTCGGGGTTTGCGCGGCCCGGGTCAGGCGGCCTTCCGCCGCAGCCGCCGGCCGACCAGCCCGGCCGCCCCGATCCCCAGGAGGGCGATGCTGGCCGGCTCCGGGACGGCCGCCGCCGGGGCCCCGGCGGCCAGGAACGCCGCCTGGGCGTCCGCGGTCGTGGCCCCGAACGCCTGCAGGTAGGTGACCGTCGCGGTCCCGCCGACGCCCAGGTTGACGGTGAACCCGACCCCGAACCCGATGTCGTCTTGGGCGTTGTTCGGGTCGAACGGGGTGGCGAACGCCTGGTTCAGCGCCGTCCCGTTGCCGATCCCCAGGCCGAACGGGGAGGTCCCGGCTCCGAACGCGTTGATGTCACCGGACCCGGCGACCACGGTCAGGCCGCCGTTGGTCATGGTCGGGTTCGTCGAGGCCGCCTGGGCGACGGTGAACCCGCCGAGGCCGAGCACGTCGTTGAAGGTCAGGAGCGACGGGGTCTGGTCCGGGTCGGCGGTGTCGAAGTACCGGAGGCTGGTGGCCGCCCCCATGTTGGTGAACGTGGTGGTGGTCCGCAGGACGTTCTGGCCCGGGACCAGGTCGTACACCCGGGTGAACCCCACGTTCGCCCCGCCCACGACGTACGTACCGGTGACGGTCACGCTAGTGGCGGTCGAGCTGGTGACGCCCGCCGGGATCCCCTCCCCACCGTTCGCGTTGTTGATCCGGAACGTCGTGATGTCGGTCCCGACCTGCAGCCCGAAGTCCGAGATGAAGGCGCCGACACGGTAGAACTCGGTCCCCATGAACGTCAGGTTGTTGATCGCCCCGTTGTCGTCCCGGATGTTGGCCACCAGGGGGCCGTTGGTGATGATCGCCGCCCGGGCGTCGCCGGCGGCGGCCGCCGCGGCGGCCACGACCGCACACAACTTAATCAGACCCTTCACGATGCACGTCCTTTCCGCTGGGCCGACGGAACCGCCCGGCCGCCGGGGGGCGGTGACGGGGCGGTCAAACACCTGGGGGAAGCCGCGTGCCCGAACATCGGGTCGCGGGGTGTTCGCTCGGAGGACAGACACCCCCACCAATGGTGGACCGGCGGGGGTCAGGAATCCGGTTCGGTAAACTTTGCCAACGGTAACAGTTCTATCGCACAGGTGCAAGGTGCAGGATATGATTATTCTCGGCTTTTCCCAAGAAGCTGGTATTCTGGCGACAGTGAAACTTACTCCGGGCGTCGTACCGTGTTGACGGGCCGGGTGTTCCGGAATGCCGCACCCGGCGGCCCCCGCCGTGTTCGATGACACCCGAACTGGAACTCAGAACCTGTTCCGGGATCCGATCGGGGCGTCGGGCGCGGGCCCGCGCTCCGTAGCCGCCCGCGCCCGACCACCGTGACGGCCTTCCGGAACGGGTTCCGACTCGTGGTACCGGGTCTCCCGCCTGTGCCACAAACCCGACACCCTGCGGGTCAATCGGCCGCCCCGGCGTGTTGCTCGCCGAACTCGGTCAGGGTCGGGGCCGGGTGCGGCGGGGCGTTCAGCCGGAAGATCAACAGCGGCACCTCCATCACCCGCTCGTGGTGGAAGGCGTGGCCGTACAGCCCGTGCTCCCCGAAGCACTCCCCGTGGTCGGCGCACACCACCACCGTGGTCGGCCGGCCGCGGGCCCGGAAGAAGTCGAGCAGTTCCCCGGTCCGGGCGTCCAGGTACTCGGCGCAGGCGACCTGCCGCAGGTACGCGTCCCGGTCGAACGTCCAGTCGTCCCGGCGGACCCCGGCCTGGTTGTTCAGCCGCCGCCGCTTGAACCGCTCCTCCACCCCGGGGTCGGCGTCCGCCATCCCCTCGTGCCGGAACGGGCTGTGCGTCTCCCCGTAGTTGACGAACGCGAACACCGGCCGCCCGCCCGCCCGCCCGAGGTGGCCCAGGAGCCAGTCGTTCTGCCGCCGGGCGGCGGTCCCGGAGTGCCAGAACGCGGCGAACCCGTCCCGCAGGGCCGGGCAGTCGCGGAACCAGTCCATCGCCCCGGTCCCGGCGGTCAGGTACCCGCGGTCCCGGAACCCGGCGGCGACGTTCCGGGTGCGGGACGGGAACGTCACCACCGGGCGGGCGAACAGGTTCCGGTGGCTGATCCGCCACAGCTGCTGGCGGTACCGGTTGTACAGCGGCTCCGGCCCGAACACGTGCGGCAGGAACCCCTGGAACAGGGCCATGTGGGCCGGCAGGGTGTACGTCCCCATCGCCCACCCGGGGCGGGCCGGGCCGAACGGGTCGAGGCGGGGCTTGCGGGCCTGGTGGAACGCGTCCAGCCGGCACGAGTCCCAGGTGACCAGGAGGAAGTCCTCGTCGGCGGCCCCGAGCACCTGCTCGACCCGCCGCACCCCGAGCGCCCGCAGGAGTCGCCGGATCATCGGCCTGGCCTCCCCGTGTTGGTCACGTGCCGTTGTGACCGTTTATCGGGAACGCGCCCGGCCGGGGTTCGGGGTTTCCGCCCGACCCGGTCGCTTTCCCCCGGGTCCGAGGGGTTCTGGTGCAATCCGGGGGTCACGCCAGGGGGGACGACACGGCGACCATCCGACTGAGCGCGACGGCCGGGCCGGACGGGGTGTTGCGGCCGGAGGTGCCGACCGGGTCGGCCGGCGGGGAGTTCGAGGTGCAGGTGGTGGTGACGCCGAAGCCGGCGGCGACGCCGAAGACGCCGGAGGAGCTCGGCTGGCCGCCCGGCTTCTTCGAGAACGTCATCGGCTCGATCGACGACGAGGCGTTCGTCGCCCCGCCCCGCCACCCGGCCAAGCCGATCCCGCCCCTGGACGCGGAATGAAGTACCTCCACGACACGAACGTCTGCGCCCACAACCTGCGCGCCAAGGGGAATGGCGCCGGAGCCGGCCCGTCTTCACCCCGAAGGGGTGGGACAGCGTAGCCCGGGGCAACGCCCCGGGTCGGCAGAGGCGGGAGGGCCGCAGCCCGAAGGGCTGCGACACGGCGTTGTCCCAGCCCTTCAGGCTGAGAGTTGGTTCGGGCCGCGTACCCGGGGCGTTGCCCCGGGCTACGCTGTCCCACCCCTCCGGGGTGAAGACCCGTCGCTCGCGCGCCCGGCTCGGACTGACCCGGTCACCGGTTGAATAGGAACTCCTTCGTGTTCAGCACCGCCCAGAACACGTCCCGGAACACCGCCTCCCGCCCCGCCCCGTCCTCCGCCAGCAGCCCCTTCACCTTCGCCCGCTCCGCCGCCGACGGCCCCCGCGCCAGGCACCGCAGGAACAGCGCGTCGAGCAACTTGTCGTCGTCCTTCTCCGCCGCCAGCCGCCTCGCCAGCCACCCGTTCCCGGACCCCACCTTCCCGGTCACCGTGTCCCCGGCGACCAGGTGCAGCACCGCCGGCAGGCTCACCTCCCCGACCCGCTCGCAGGCGCACGCCGTCACCCGCTCCGACCGCCCGAACGTCCGCAGGAAGTACGACGCCGCCCCGGGGTCCGGCACCTGCACCGCCCGCACCCCGACCGGATACCCGTCGAACTTCTCCGGCACCCCGGTCGCGTCGCAGATCGCGTCCAGCATCACCTCCGCCGGCAGCCGCCGGGCGTAGTAGTGCGAGTAGAACCGGGCGTCGGCCGCGTTCCCCGGCCGGGTCGCGCTCGACAACTGGTACGTCCGCGAGGTCAACACCACCCGGGTCAGCGCCCGCAGGTCGAACTTCCTCCCGACGAACTCCCCGACCAGCGCCCTCCACAGCGCCGGGTTGGTCGGCGGGTTCGTCGCCCGCAGGTCGTCCACCGGCTCGACCAGCCCGACCCCCAGGTAGTGCCGCCAGACGCGGTTCACCATCGCCCCGGCGAAGTGCTCGTTCGACGGGTCGGTGACCCACGCCGCCAGCGCCGCCCGCGGGTCGTCGCCCGGCTTCACGTCCGCCGGGGTGCGGTCCAGCGGTTGGGGCTTCATGAACATCCCGGTCCGCGGCTGGCTCACCCCGACCGGGTTCTTGTTCTGCTTGTCGTCGGGGTGCGACACCCGCAGGACGGTCGGCCCCTGCTTCGAGTCCTTCCGGTCGAGCTTCACCCGGCTGAAGTACGCGGCGAAGTGGTAGAAGTCGTCCTGGGTGAACCGCTCCAGCGGGTGGTTGTGGCACCGGGCGCAGCCGATCCGCGTCCCGAGGAACGCCTGCGCCACCGACTCCGGGGCCTCCGAGTTCTCCCCGTGCCGCTGCTCCCCGACCGTCACCACGTAGTACCCGACGGCCGGGCGGTCGGTGCTCGGCCCGGTCGCGGTCAGCACGTCGCGGGCCAGCTCGTCCCACGGCCGGTTCGCCACCACCTGCTTCCGCAGCCAGTCGTGGAACTGGCGGACGCCCTTCACCCCGCGGACGTCGTGGTCGCGCTCCCGGCGGTTCTGCAAGAGGTCGCCGAGCTGCAGCGTCCAGTAGTCGGTGAACTCCGGCCGGGCGAGGACGGCGTCGACGAGCTTCTCGCGCTTCTTCGGGTCGCGGTCGGCGACGAACGCCGTGACCTCGTCGGCGGTCGGCATGACGCCGCAGGCGTCGAGGAAGACCCGGCGGACGAACTCGTCGTCCGCGCACAGGTCGGACGGTTCGATCCGCAGCTCCTTCAGCTTGGCGAGGACGTGGGTGTCGACGAAGTTGTTCCCGCCGTCGAACCGCGTCGGGTCGACGGGGCGGTCGAACGGCATGCTGACGACGCAGACGGCGACCTCGGTGAGGAACATCGCCCGGACGGCGCTCGCCCCGTTCCGGACGGCCTTCGCCTTCCCGTCGGGCGAGACGTCGAGGTACGCCGGGTCGTTGGAGTCGAACTTGGTGAGCCAGGTGACGTCGCGGGTGGTGCCGTCGGCGAACGTGGCGGTGGCGACCAGCTGCACCGCCTCGCCGACCTTCAGCACCTTCGCCGCCGGGGTCAGTTCGAGCTTGCTGACCTTCGGCTCGGCCTTGTCCGGCCCGGGGAACCCGGCCCTCACCCAGGCGAGCAGCAACTCGTACTCGCGGCTCCCGGGGGCGAACAGCCGGCCGCCCTCGTGCGGCGTCTGGCCGGTCGCTTTCCGGAGCAGCAGGCTGTCTTCGGGCCGGGTCGGGTCGAGGCGCCGGCCGCTGAACTCGCGGGTGATCCACGTGTGGTCGAGTTCCGGGGCGAACCCGCGGAGGGACAGGCGGAACCCGTTCTGGCCGGCCCCCTTGCCGTGGCACGCCCCCTGGTTGCACCCGGCCTTGGTGAGGAGCGGGATCACGTCGCGGACGAACGACGGGGGCTCGGCCGCGGACGCCGGGGCGGGCGCGAGCGCGGCGACGCAGGCGAGCGCGACGGGCCATCGCATGGGGTGGTCTCGCGGGACGGGTGGGCGCGGGGGCGGGTGGCGGGCAGCGTCGCAGGCTGATTGGAGTGTAAGGCGGCGGCCGCCGCCGGGCAAGCGGAAACGCCCCGCGGTCACCTCCCGACCCGGCCGGTGTCCGTGTCTATAACGTGACCACCGCCCCCCGTTCCCGGAGCCGCCGCTCATGGCCGACGCCATCACCGCCCGCGCGAAGAACTACCCCCAGTGGTACCTGGACGTGGTCAAGGAGGCCGGGCTGGCCGACAACTCGGACGTCCGCGGGTGCATGGTCATCAAGCCGACCGGGTACGCCCTGTGGGAGAAGATGCAGCGCGGCCTCGACCGCCTGTTCAAGGACACCGGGCACGTCAACGCGTACTTCCCGCTGTTCATCCCGATGTCGTACCTCGCCAAGGAAGAGCAGATGGCCGAGGGGTTCGCCAAGGAGTGCGCCGTCGTCACCCACTACCGGCTGAAGGCCGAGCCGGGCAAGCCGCTGCACGTCGACCCGGAGGCCAAGCTGGAGGAGCCGCTGATCATCCGGCCGACGTCCGAGACGATCATCTGGAACACCTACAAGAAGTGGGTGCAGAGCTACCGCGACCTGCCGATCCTCGTCAACCAGTGGTGCAACGTGGTCCGGTGGGAGATGCGGACCCGGCTGTTCCTGCGGACCGCCGAGTTCCTGTGGCAGGAGGGCCACACCGCCCACGCCACCGCGAAGGAGGCGGAGGCCGAGACGCTGCAGATGGTCCGCGTGTACCAGAAGTTCGCCGAGGAGTTCATGGCGATGCCGGTGCTGGTCGGGCCGAAGACCGACGGGCAGAAGTTCCCCGGGGCGGTGTACACGCTGTGCATCGAGGCGATGATGCAGGACGGCAAGGCGCTGCAGGCCGGGACGAGCCACTTCCTCGGCCAGAACTTCGCCAAGGCGTTCGACGTGACGTTCCGTGACGAGCAGAACAAGGAGGACTTCGCCTGGGCGACGAGCTGGGGCGTCAGCACGCGCCTCATCGGCGGCCTCATCATGACGCACTCGGACGACAACGGGTTGGTGGTGCCGCCGCGGCTCGCCCCGACGCACGTCGTCATCTGCCCGCTCGGGAAGAACGAGGCCGAGCGGGCGCCGTGCCTGGCCGCGGCCGAGCGGCTGGCGGCGGAGCTGCGGGCGTTGCCGCGGGACGACTTCTACGGGTACGAGCCGATCGCCGTGAAGCTCGACAACGACATGAAGAACTCGCCCGGGCACCGGTACGCGGAATACGAGGTGCGCGGGGTGCCGGTGCGGGTCGAGATCGGGCCGAAGGACATCGAGAAGAGCGCGTGCGCGGTGGCCCGGCGGGACGTGCCGGGGAAGGACGGGAAGCAGTTCGGGGTGCCGCTGGCGGGGGCGGCGGCGCACATCGACACGCTGCTGCGCGACATCCAGAAGGCGCTGTACGACCGGGCGAAGGCGTACCGCGACCGGTGCACGGTGACGGCGAGCACGCTGGACGAGTTCAAGGCGCTGTTCCCGGCGCGGGAGGAGGGCGACGAGGCCGGAGCGGAGATGCTGAAGTTCGTGTACGCCCACTGGGACGGGACGCGGGAGACGGAGGACCGGGTGCAGAAGGAGTACAAGGCGACGATCCGGTGCCTGCCGTTCGACGGGGAGCAGGAGCCGGGGACGTGCATCTTTTCGGGGAAGCCGTCGGCCCGGCGGGTGGTGTTCGCCCGGGCGTACTGACCGGCGGGGCGCCGATGGCCGGATCGTTCGACGCCGTGCTGAAGCAGTTGCTCGACGCCTGCGCCCCCGACTGGGTCGGGTGGCTGGCCCCGCTCGTCGGGCTGCCGGCCGGCGTCGCGGCCGACCCGCTCGACCCCGACCTGTCCACCGTCCGGCCGGTCGCCGACAAGGTGTTCCGGCTCCGCCCGCCGGCCGCCGGGCTCCTCCACCTGGAGCCGCAGTCGAGCTGGGACGGCGGGTTCCCGGACCGGCTGCTGCTGTACAACGTGCTGCTGGAGGACCGGTACGGCGGGCCGGTCCACACGGTCGCGCTGCTACTCCGGCGCGAGGCGAACACGTCCGGGCTGACCGGGGACCTGGTCCGGCGGTCCGCGGACGGGCGGGAGTACCTGCGGTTCGGGTACGCGGTGGTGCGGGTGTGGGAGCTGGCGGCGGACGCGCTCCTGGCCGGCGGACTGGGGGCGGCCCCGCTCGCCCTGCTGACCGACGACGCGGCCCCGCGGCTGCCGCAGGTCGTGTCCCGGTTCGCCGACCGGGTGACCCGCGAGGCCGGGGCGACCGAGGCCGAGAACCTGTTGCTGAGCTGCGCTTACCTGCTCCTCGGGCTGCGGTATGATAAGGCCGTGGCCCGGACGTTGTTCCACGGGGTGCAGAAGATGCGCGAGTCGTCGACGTACCAGGCGATCCTGGAAGAGGGGGCGGTCATGGCCAACCAGGACGCCGTGCTCGCCCTGCTCGGGGAGCGGTTCGGGGCGGTCCCGCCGGAGGTCGAGGCCCGGGTCCGGGCGACCACCGACCCGGACCGCCTCCGGGCCGCCCTCCTTCAGGTGTACCGCGTCGCCGCCCCGGCCGACTTGCCGCTCTGACCGCCGCGTCAGAGCACCAGCATCGCGTCCCCGTAGCTGTAGAACCGGTACCCCCGGGTGACCGCCTCGGCGTACGCCGCCCGCAGCACCTCCGGCCCCGCGAACGCCCCGACCAACAGCAGCAGCGTCGTCCGCGGCAGGTGGAAGTTCGTCACCAGCCCGTCGACGACCCGGAACGCGAACGGCGGGCGGACGTACAGCCCCGTCTCGCCGGAGAACGGCCGCACCCCGTCCGGCCCGGCCGCCGTCTCCAGCGTCCGAACCGTCGTCGTCCCGACCGCGACCACCCGCCCGCCGCGCCCCTTCGCCGCCCGGACCGCGTCGGCCGTCGCCTCCGACACCTCGCACCACTCCCGGTGGATCTCGTGCTTCTCCGGGTCGTCGACCTTCACCGGGGCGAACGTCCCGAGCCCGACGTGGAGCGTCACCCGGGCGGTGCCGACGCCCCGGTCCGCGAGCCGTGCGAACAGCTCCGGGGTGAAGTGCAGCCCGGCCGTCGGCGCCGCCACCGACCCGGCCCGGTCGGCGTACACCGTCTGATACCGCTCCCGGTCGGCGTCCCCGCCGCGGCCCTTGCGGATGTACGGCGGGAGCGGGACGTGGCCGAACCGGCCCAGCAGTTCGGCCGGCGGCCCGGCCGGGTCCGGCTCCATCAGCCAGTGGCGGTCGGCGGTCCGGCCGCGGAGGGTGAGCCGCAGCCCGGTGTCGGTGACGAAGACGGTGCCGGCCTCCGGGTAGCCGCGGGTCTGGGCGAGCATCTCCCAGTGGTCGCCGGCCGCGCGGAGGAACAGCCCTTCCCACTTCCCGCCGGTCCGCTCGCGCCGACCGACGAGCCGGGCGTGGAGCACCCGGGTGTCGTTCAGGACGAGCAGGTCGCCGGGGGCGAGGAGGTCGGGGAGGTCGCGGAAGGTGCGGTGGTCGAGGGCGCCGGTGTCGCGGCGGACGACGAGCAGGCGGGACTCGTCCCGCCGGGCCGCCGGGTGCTGGGCGACCAGGTGGTCGGGCAGGTGGTAGTCGAAGAACGCGTCGGACATGACTCGACCCGGTTAGCGACGCGTCGCAGACGCGTCCGCGCTGGGTACGCGGACGCGTCTGCGACGCGTCGCTAACCGCGGCTCACTTGAAGTTCTTCAGCCACTCGTCGAACCCCTTCTTGTGCTTCTCGACCGTCTTGGCCGGGCCGACCAGGGTCATGTAGTACTGCCCGTCCTTGGTCTCGAAGATGACGTACAGCTGGCGGTAGTTCTCCACCTTCGTCGTCTTCGCGTTCGGGTCGAACGGGGCGGTCTTCTTCAGGTACGTCCCCCGGATGTCCTGGTACACCCCGTCGAACGTCCCGACCTTCAGCTTCTCCACCTTGATCGCGTCCTCCGGCTTCGTCCCGGCCGGCAGCTCGAACTTCTTCTCCTGCCGCTCCAGGTTCTGCTGGATGGTGCCGGCGTTGCCGCGGAAGAAGAACAGCCCGAGGTCCGCGTCCTCCGGGTCGCCGTCCGCCTTCGGCAGCTTGAACGTGTTCATCCGCATCGACTTCGCCGGGAGGGCCTCCTCCTTCCAGTCGGCCGGGGTGGTCGACTTGAGGCCGCCGAGTTCGACGGCGGTGCCCTTCTTGTCCTGGGCGGGGGCGGACGGGGAGGAGGCGGCGGCCGCGGCGAGGGCGGCGGCGAGGAGGAGGCGCATGGGGAAGGCTCCGGTGTGGGGCGACACCGGGGCATTCTACGGCGGGGCCGGGGGCGATCAATCGACCGCGAACGGGATGACGGCCGGGGCCGGGCCGGACGCCGGGACGACCGCCGGGTCGGGGTCGAACGGGGCCCCGGTGTCGGGCCGGGCCGGCGGGTCCAGCAGGGCGTCGAGGTCGGCCAGGTCGACCACCTCGGCCAGGACGGACGCCGGGAGCGGGGCCGGGGCGGCCACCACCGCCGGCGGCGGGGGCGCCGGCAACGGGGCCGGGGCGTCCGGCGTGGAGAGCCGCAACAGGAGATACGCCCCGAGGCCGACGCACGCCGCCCCGAGCCCGCTGACCGCCGCGTACCGCATAGCACCCTCCGTGGTTTGCGGCGGACGATACCGGCGGCCGGGAACGGGGCAAGGTCAAAGGAACGCCGGCGCCCGCTCGGCGTGCCGCAGCCGGGTCAGCCATTCCCTCAGGAGCGCGGCCTGCTCCCGCGCCGCGGCCTCCGCTTCCTCGGATGTCACCCGGGTGAACCGCACCGCGTCGCCGGGCCGGAGACGGGCGAGGGCGTCGAGGTCGGCGCGGACCAGGTGGGCCACCTTCGGGTACCCGCCGATCGTCTGCCCGTCGACCCCGAGCACCACCGGCAGGCCGTCGTTGGTCACCTGCACCGCCCCCGGCGCGACCGCCTCCGACACGAGCTCCCCCGGGCGGCGGGCGAGCGGGTCGCCGGTCAGCCGCAGCCCCATCCGGTTGCTCGCCGCCGACACCGCGAACGTCCGGGTGAAGAAGGCGTCGTCGGCGAACCAGTCGCGCTGCGGGCCGTCGAGGACGCGGAGCGGACCCGGCGGCCCGGCGGCGAACGGCAGGGCGCGCGGCTCGGTCCGCGACGGCCGGCAGGTCAGCACGTCGCCGGGCTTCACGGGGTCGAACGCGGACCGGCTGCCGAGCACCTCCGGGGCGTCGAACCCGCCGGCGGCGCACAGGTAGCCGCGGCACCCGGTGGGCGTCCCGCCGACGCGGAGCACGTCGCCCGGCTGCAGCGTGAAGGTGGTGCCGGCGGTGAGGTCGCGGCCGCCGACGGTGAGGTGGAACGGGGCGCCGAACACGACGCACGCCGCCGGGTGGAGGGCTTCGAGCGTCGGCCCGGCGAGGGTGAGTTCGAGGGCGACGGCGTCCGGCGGGTTGCCGACCAGGCCATTCCCGAGGGCGAGGGCGGCCCGGTCCGCCGCCCCGCCGACCGGCACCCCGAGCGCCCGGCTCCCGGTCCGCCCGGCGCCGACCAGGAGGGAGAACAGCCCGGGGTCGCGGACGACGAGGCTCATGGGTTTGGAGCGCGGCCGCTCTTGCTTGGACCGCGGCCGTCCCGGCCGCCCCACCGGCACAACTCCGGTCGCCCCGGGATGGTCGTGTCGCATCCCGACCGGGGTAGCAGCGGCCGGGACGGCCGCGGTCCAGGGGGGGGCGTCACGCGAACGCCTTCAGGGTGAACCCGCGGGCGACCAGCCCGTCCCGCACCGCCCGGGCGAACGCGACCGCGTCCGGGTTGTCGCCGTGGACGCAGACCGTCCGCACCCCGCGCCCGCGGACCAGGCGGTCGACCTGCTCGACGGCCTCCGCCGGGTCGCGGACGAAGGCGTCCGGCTCGGTCCGCGGGACGAGCGACCCGTCGGGCCGGTAGCGGCGGTCGGCGAACCCTTCGGGGACGAACGGCAGCCGGTCCCGGCACGCCTCCTCCAGTTCCGACCCGGGGAGCCCGACGACCGGCAGCCCGGACTGCGCCGCGGCGACCACGACGAGGTCGGCGGTGTCGCGGTCGCGGCACGCCCGGTGGTACAGGGCGCCGTGCGGCTTCACGTACCGGACGGCGAGGCCGAGGGCGGCGGCCATCGCGGCGAGTGCCCCGAGTTGGTACACGCACAGGGCGACGAGGTCCTGGTTCCCAAGGTCGAGCTCGCGGCGGCCGAAGTGCTCCCGGTCGGCGTAGCCCGGGTGGGCCCCGACCGCGACCCCGTGCCGGTGCGCCAGCCCGAGCGCACGGGCGATCTCCCCCGGCCCGCCGGCGTGCAGCCCGCAACAGACGTTCGCCGAGGTGACCAGCGGCATCAGGTCGGCGTCGGCGCCGGCCCCCTCGCCGAGGTCCGCGTTCAGGTCGACGAGCATGACGAACCCCGGGCCGGTCGTAGTCGTAGGGTGGGCCGAAGCCGGCGCTTCGCCGGCGAGTCCCACCAACCGCCTCGCGGTGGGACTCGCCGGCGAAGCGCCGGCTTCGGCCCACCCTACGGCAACCCGCACTCCAGCACCACCGCGTCGCCGGCCGGGTGGAACGTCGCCGCCCCCACCTCGGCCGGGAGCAGCACCGTGTCGCCGACCTTCACCGGGGAGCGGTGCCCGCGCCACTCCAGCTCCCCGGCCCCGCCGACGCACACCACCGCCCGGCACCGCCCCGCCGCCCCGACCGGGAACGGCGCCCGCCCGGTCGTCCGGTCCAGGGTGAAGTACCGGCACCCGACCAGCCTCTCGGACCGCACCCCGCCGGCCTCCTCCGCCGTCGGCCGGACCGGCGGGCACGGCCCGCGGGCGAAGTCCGCGACCGCCAGCCCCTCCTCGACGTGCAGCTCCCGCGGCCGGCCGGTCTTCGCGTCGACCCGGCCCCAGTCGTACAGCCGGTAGGTGAGGTCGCTCGTCTGCTGCACCTCGAACAGGAGGAGGTCGGCCCCGATCGCGTGGACCGTGCCGGCCTTCACGAACACGCAGTCCCCGGGCCGCGGGGTGAAGGCGTGGAGCGCGCCCGGGACGGCCCCGGCCGCCAGGGCGGCCCGGAACCGGTCGGCCGTCATCCCGGGGGCGAACCCGGCGTACAGCCGGCTCGTCCGCGGGTTCGCCTCCAGCACCACCCACGCCTCCGTCTTCCCGAACTTCCCCGGGCCGAGCTCCGCCGCCTGGTCGTCGTTCGGGTGGACCTGGACGGACAACTCCTGCCGGGCGTCGAGGAACTTCAGGAGCAGCGGGAACCGGCCCTGCGGGGCGGCGGCCGGGCCGAGGACGCGCCCCGGGTCGGCGGCCATCAGCTCGCGCAGGGTGGCCCCGGCGAGCGGGCCGTCGGCGACCGGGGTCTGGCTCCCGTCCACGTCGCTGAGCACCCACGCCTCGCCGACCGGGTCGGGGTGCCCGACCGCGCGCCCGAGGAGGTCGGGGAGGCGCCGGCCGCCCCACAGGTTGGTCGTGAAGATCGGCTCGAACCGGAGCGGGTACAGGTCCATCGCGGGGCCTCGTGCGTGCGGTCAGCATACCTCCCGGCCGGGCCGGGCGACAACGGGAGCGCAATTTGGCCGCCGGACGGCGATTCACGGATGAGACGGGTGGGCGGGCGACTCACCCGCAGCACACACGAGGCCGGGCCAGGCCCGGAGGAGGACAGCGATGAGCGGCTTCAAGCGGTGGGTGGCGGCGGCGGTGGCGGCGGTCGGGGTCGCGGGGGCGGCGTCGGCGGCCGACCCGGTCAAGTCGACCGGGTTCTTCGGCGGGTACTTCCCGGGCAACGGGTGGGCCCCGTACCCCTACCCGTACCCGAACCCCGGCCCGTTCCCGCCCCGGCCGGTCCCGTTCCCGCCGCGGGTCGACTTCGACTTCGTGGTGGTGTACAAGACGTCGCCGTTCGCCCCGGCCCGGGTGTACGGGCGGTTCGAGACGTCCCGGTCCGCCCAGGCGGCGGCGTTCCGGCTGGAGGCGTTCGGGTACGCGACCCGGATCGTCCCGGTGCGGGACTACGACAACGGGTTCGCCTGGTGAGGGGAGTCCCGGGACCGCGGCCGTCCCGGCCGCTGCTCCCCTGGTGGGGAGGCATCACGACCGTCCCGGGGGCGACCGGAGTCGGGTCGGCGGGGCGGCCGGGACGGCCGCGGTCCCGGGAAAGAAATCCGCGGCCGCCGCGAACCATCTTCCGGCGGCCGCGTCTGTGGTAGTGAACACCGCGAGGGAGGAACTCCAGTGGTCCTGATACCGAACCGGCCCCGGAATGCCCAACGCCCGCAGCCCGTCACCGGGTGACGCGCGGACCACACGGGGTTTGTCCCCGGGGCCGGGCGCATCCGCGAGGGGCGCCCGGCCCCGGGGCGTTTCCGGGGCACCCACAGCGGTGTGGAGCCGAACGGTAAGGCGCTGCTCTGTTAAAGCAGAAACTGCAGGTTCGAGTCCTGCCACCGCTGCTGACCGACGATGCCGGGGATTCCGTGCTGGTACGGATACCACCCTCTGAAGGTGGGCGACGCTGGTTCGATTCCAGCCCCGGCAACTGTGACGACTCCGGGGGGTTCGGTGCTGGTACCGATGCCGCCCTTTGAAGGCGGCCGCCGCTGGTTCGATTCCAGCCCCCGGAACTGACCGCCCCGCGTGCTCCAACGGCGAAGCCGCCGGCTTTTAACCGGCAGACGCAGGGTTCGATCCCCTGGCGGGGCACCGACGATTCCCGGCGAAGCTGACTCGGTAGCAGCGCCGCGCTGAAAACGCGGAGGAGCTGGTTCGACTCCAGCCACCGGGACTGGGGAGGCGCGGGCCGCCACGGAGGGCGGCCCCTACGAGACGATGTTGGTAGGGGCCGCCCTCCGTGGCGGCCCGACCTTGGTCTTTCAGGGTGTGGGCCATTGGCCGGCCACGGGTTTCGGGAACCCGCCCAAGCAGGTTCGATTCCTGCCTCCCTGACTCTCCGTCCGACGGTTGCGGCGCCGGGCCTCCGAAGCCCGGTTGGCAGGTTCGACTCCCGCACGGAGAACTGACGCCCCGGCCGACGGGTCGGCGCCGGGTCTACGAAGCCTGGCGGCGAAGGTTCGACTCCTTCTCGGGGTACTGGCGGCGGGGCGCCCCCGCGTCGGCCGCGGGTCCGGACCCGCCGGCCGGGCGGGCGCGGTGCCCCGCCGCCCCGCCTCACACCCGCCCGGGAAAGTCCCGACGGCCCGCACCGCCCCGGCGGCCCGGGACGTGCAGACACCTGTCCGAAGGGCCGCGGAGGGCGGCCCACCTTCCCGAAGTGACCGGGACCCGGGCCATGTCCGAAGCCGCCGCGCCAACCCTCTCCGGCCCCCCCGCCTCCCCGCCGGGTCTCGAGCTGCCCGGCCGCGCCCCGCTCGTCGTCCGGTTCGTCACCCTGCTGGTCATCGTCGTCCCCCTGCTCGGCCTCGTCGCCGCCCCGTTCTTCCTCTGGGGGTGGGGGTTCTCGTGGACCGACATGGGGCTGCTGATCGGCATGTGCCTGGTGACGGGCCTGGGGATCACCGTCGGGTTCCACCGGCTGTTCGTCCACCGCAGCTTCGAGACGTACACCAGGGTGAAGGTGGTGTTCGCCGCCCTCGGGTCGATGGCCGTCCAGGGGTCGCTGTTCAAGTGGGTGGCGTTCCACCGCCGGCACCACCAGCACTCGGACACGGCGGACGACCCGCACACCCCGCACCACAGCGGGCGGGGCGTCCTCGGGGTGCTCCGCGGGGCCTGGCACTCCCACATCGGGTGGTTCTTCCAGGCCGACCCGCCGGGCCTGGACGAGTACGTCAAGGACCTGCGGAAGAGCCGGGCCCTGCGGGTCGCGGACGCCCTGTGGCCGGTCTGGATCGTCCTCGGGCTGGCGATCCCGGGGCTGGTCGGCGGGCTGGTGGCGGGGAGCTGGGCGGGGGTGTGGACCGGCCTGATCTGGGGCGGGCTGGTGCGGATCTTCCTGGTCCACCACGTGACCTGGAGCGTGAACTCGGCCTGCCACCTGTGGGGGCTGCGGCCGTACCGGAGCGAGGACGAGAGCCGGAACAACGTGGTGTTCGGGATCCTCGCCCTCGGGGAGGGGTGGCACAACGCCCACCACGCGTTCCCGACCTCCGCCCGGCACGGCCTCCGGTGGTGGCAGGTGGACGTCAGCTACTACCTGATCCGGCTGATGAGCTGGACCGGGCTGGCGTAGAAGGTGCGTGTCCCGACCCGGGAGGCCCGGCGGGAGGCCCGCCGGGCCTGACCGCCGTCACTTCTTCGCCTCGACCGTCAGCTTCAGCCCCGGGCCGGTCGCGGTCACCATCCCGAACCCGTCCATCCCCTCCTTCGACCCCTTCGGGGCCGGGCTCACCCCGGTCCTCAGCGCCGCCACCAGCTCGTACTCCCCCGGCTCCGTCCAGTACGAGAACCGGGTCTGCCCGCGCATCCCGCTCTGCAGCGCCTTCAGCGGCATCTCGTAGGTCTTCCCCGGCCCGATCTCCACCGCCTCCGGCAGCCGGAACTCCAGCGTCATCGGCCCGAACGAGTCGACGTTCACCGCCCCCTTCCCCTTCAGCTCCAGCGTCAGCACCACCGGGTCGCCCTTCACCCACACCCGCACCGGCTTGTCGGAGGTGTTCTTGATCGACACCGCCAGGTCGACCGCCGGCGGGGCCGGCGGCCGCCCGCCCACCAGCCCCTTCTTCTTTGCCATGTCCTCCAGCGACTTCTTGAACTCCGCCCCGGCCTTCGCCGGGTCCAGCTCGTACTTCGTCGCCTTCCCGGTGGCGGTCACCTCCAGCGGCCCGGCGGCCGGGTCGGCCTTCTTGTCTTCCTTCTTCTCCTGGGCCGGGAGGGACCCGGCGAGCCCGAGCACCAGTGCCAGCGGCAGAATCCGGAGCGACATCTCAACCCTCCAACTCGGTAGGTGCGGACGACACCGGTCAGACGACGGTCCCGGGCCGGCGGATTGCCGCCCCCCGCCCCCGGCCGTTGGACCCCACCCGGCCGGGTCTTATACTGCCGGTAGGACGGTCGCCTCTCCCAGCCCCGGCGGTGACATGGACGAGTTGCACCACGAATGCGGCGTGGCGGCGTTGTACCACCTGCCGCCCGCCGGGACCCGCTCGCCCGTCTGGACCGGCGACCCGGACCAGGTCTCCCGGCTGATGCCGCGGATGCTCCTCGACCTGCAGAACCGCGGCCAGCTCGCCGCCGGGATGGCGACGTTCAACCCGGAGCGGGAACAACTCGTCGACACGTACAAGGAGGTCGGGACGGTCATCGAGGCGTTCCGGATCAACCACCCGCACAAGTACGCCAGCATCATGGAGGAGTACGCCGGGCGGGCGGCGATCGGGCACACCCGGTACGCCACCTGCGGCGGGCAGTCCCGGAGCTACGCCCAGCCGTTCGAGCGGCGGCACGGGTGCAAGTGGAAGTGGTTCGCGTTCGCGTTCAACGGCCAGCTCACCAACTTCGCCGACCTCCGCGACCGGCTGCTGAAGCAGCACGACTACCACCTGACCCGGGACAACGACACCGAGGTCATCATGCACTACCTCGCGCACGAGGTGCGCGGGGACGACCGGCCGGACCTCGTCGAGGTGTTCCGCCGGCTGGCGGCGAAGTTCGACGGGGCGTACAACCTCGCGTTCCTGAACGCGATGGGCGAGATGGTGGTGGCCCGCGACCCGCTCGGGCTGCGGCCGCTCGTCTACGCCCACGACGGCCCGATGTTCGGGGCCGCCAGCGAGAGCGTCGCCCTGCAGAACCTCGGGTTCCGCAACGTCCGGTCGCTGGAGCCGGGGCACCTGGTCCTGATCCGCGACGGGGAGCTGTCGGTCCACAAGTTCGCCGACGCCCCGCGGATGGCCCACTGCTTCTTCGAGTGGGTGTACTTCGCGAACGTGTCGAGCACCCTGGACGACCGGAGCGTGTACCTGTCCCGGTCGCGGCTCGGGCAGGAACTGGCCCGGCAGGAGCGGGTCCTCGGCCGGGTCCCGCTCGACCCGGAGGGGACCGTCGTGGTGCCGGTCCCGGACACCGGGAAGGCGGCGGCCGACGCGATGGCGTTCGCCCTCGGGGTGCCGTCGGTCGAGGGGCTGATCCGGAACCGGTACATCGGCCGGACGTTCATCGAGGGGGCGAACCGGGCCGACAAGGTGCGACTGAAGTTCACCCCGCTGCGGGAGGTGCTGTCCGGGAAGCGGGTGCTGCTGGTCGAGGATTCGATCGTCCGGAGCACGACGCTGAAGAGCCTGCTGCACCACCTGCGGGACCAGGGCGGGGCGCGGGAGGTGCACGTCCGGGTGGCGTGCCCGCCGATCGTCGCCCCGTGCTTCTACGGCATCGACATGAGCACCGTCGGGGAGCTGTTCGCGCCGAAGTTCATGGCCGGGAAGGTGCCGACGGTCGCCGAGCAGGACGCGATGGCGGCCGAGCTGGGGGCGGACAGCCTGTTCTACCTGCCGGTGGACGCGGTCGCCCGGTGCATCGACCTGCCGGCCGACCGGCTGTGCCGGGCGTGCGTGACCGGGGACTACCCGACCCCGGCCGGGGAGGAGATGTACCAGCTGGCGCTGCGGAACCACGCGACCGGGGCCGGCGGGCGGACGTACGACCGCCCGCCGGAGCCGCTGGTGTGCTCGGTGAACGACGACGGCCGGACCTGACCGTCCCGGGCGAGGTCAGCGGCGGTGGTGGACTCTGTAGGTGGCGCCCCTCACCCGGCTCCGGCGAGGCGCCGGAGCCGACCTCTCCCCAGCGGGGAGAGGTGGGGGCGGTGCGGCCCCTCCGAACGTTGCCGACCCGGGGAGCTGAGGAGGGGGCCAGCCACCCCCACCTCTCCCCCGTACTCGGGGGAGAGGTCGCCGCCCCGGACTCCGTCCGGGGCGGCGGGTGAGGGGGAACCACCTGACGAGTCCACCGGTGGCCGGTCGGCCGCCGGTCACGCGAACGCCCGTCGCATTTTCCCCTTGCACCCTCCGACCCGGCGCGTCACCATCGGCGACGGCTCCCCCGTCGCTCCTCTTCCGCGCCCCTCATCTATCCGGAGGACATCCGTGGCCCGCCCCTCTCCCCGCCGGGCCTTCACGCTGATCGAGTTGCTGGTCGTGATCGCCATCATCGCCGTCCTGGTCGGCCTCCTGCTCCCGGCCGTCCAGAAGGTCCGCCAGGCGGCCGCCCGGTCCCAGTGCCAGAACCACCTGAAGCAGATCGCCCTCGGGTTCCACGGCCACCACGACATCTACGGGGTGCTGCCGAAGAGCGGGTTCGGGCTGAGCCCGACGGCCTCGGCCACCGCCCCGAACTTCCTCCAGCAGCCGTACATCTCCCGGACGAACCCGAGCGGGGCGGTGGCGTACCGCGGCCTCGGGCGGCGCGACCGCCGGCCGAAGGACCAGCCGGGCGGGTGGGCGTGGTCGATCCTGCCGAACATCGAGCAGGGGAACGTGGCGACGACCGGGACGTACGGGGACTACGCGGCGGCGATCAAGATCCTGTTGTGCCCGGCCCGGGCGCGGGCCAACCCGCAGGCCGCCCCGGCCGAGGACCCGGTGGTCCCGGGGTGGCGGTTCAACCCGGAGGTCCACCCGAACCTGTGGGGCAAGACCGACTACGCGGCCAACCGCCGGGTGTCCGGGACGGGGGCGGGGGACAAGAATTGGAAGCTGACCGAGATCACCGACGGGACCTCGAACTGCGCCCTGCTCGGGGAGAAGGCGATGGACACCCGGAGCTACAACACCGGCACGTGGTACTTCGACGAGCCGGCCATGTCGGGCGGGACGGACGGGGTCGCCCGCCAGGACACCGGGCTGTTCCCGGACCAGACGACGGTCCAGGCCGGGACCGACTTCTACCAGGGGAACTGGGGGTCGGCGCACCCGGGGACGACCCAGTTCGCCCTGGCCGACGGGTCGGTCCGCGGGGTCCGGTACTCGACCACCTCGACCAACGTCGACCGGTTTCTGAGGCCGGACGACGGGGCGGTGTTCAACCTCGACTGACCGACGGCGGGAGGGCGAGGCTCCTGCCGAGCCGGGCGCGCCCGGCTCGGCAGGAGCCTCGCCCTCCCGCGCCCGGCCCCTCGGAACCGCAACCGAACCCACCGGGAGCCCGCCGTGACCCGTCTGCTTCCCGCCCTCGCCGCCGGGCTGCTCGCCGGGTGCGACCGCGGTCCGACCCCGGTCCCGGTCGCCGGCACCCTGTCCGCCGGCGGCAAGCCGGTGGCCGGGATCACCGTCCACCTCGCCCCGGTTCACGGCCACACCCCCGGCGCCCGGGACGCCTACGGCCAGGTCGACGACCGGGGGAACTTCACCCTGCGGACCCAGGAGTTGGGGGCCGGGGTGATCCCCGGGCGGTACCTGGTTCTGCTCAAGCCCCCGGACTTCGGCCCGTCCCGGGCGACCGTCGGCAGCCGGTACGCCGAACTCGGCACCCCGCTGAAGGAGGTCGACGTGCCGGCCGAGGGGATCGCGCAGCTCGACCTGGCGGTGGAGCCGCGGAAGGGGCCGGCGGAGAAGGCGGAGCCGGGCGGGAGCTGACTG
>PNKH01000042.1 GCA_013822345.1 Isosphaera sp. | reverse complement strand
GGCGAGGGTCCGGCCGAAGGCCGGGGCCAGCGCCGCGAGTCGCCCCAACAGCGTCTCCAGCACCGGGAAGTCGAGCGACTGCGCCCCGTCGGACAGCGCCCGGTCCGGCTCCGGGTGGGCCTCCACGATCACCCCGTCGGCCCCGGCCGCCAGCGCCGCCAGGGTCATCGCCGGGACGTACGCCCGCTTCCCGGTCCCGTGGCTCGGGTCCACGAACACCGGTAGGTGCGACAGCGCCTTCGCCGGCGGGATCACCCCCAGGTCGAGGGTGTTCCGGCTGTGGTCCGAGAACGTCCGCACCCCGCGCTCGCACAGGATCACCTGGTAGTTCCCGCCGGCCATCACGTACTCCGCCGCCATCAGCCACTCCTCCAGCGTCGCGCTCATCCCGCGCTTCAAGAGCACCGGCTTGCGGCACTTCCCGACCCGCTTCAGGAGCGAGAAGTTCTGCATGTTCCGGGTGCCGATCTGGATCACGTCGGCGTACTCCTCGACCGCCCCCGCGTACTCCGCGTCCATCAACTCGGTGACGACCGCCACCCCGGTCTGCTCCCGCGCCTTCGCCAGGATCTTCAGCCCCTCGACCCCCATCCCCTGGAACGCGTACGGGCTGGTCCGCGGCTTGAACGCCCCGGCCCGGAGGAACTTCACCCCCCGCGACGCCAGGAACTCGGCCGTCTTCAGCACCATCGCCTCGTTCTCGACCGAGCACGGCCCGGCGATGACGGTGAAGGTGCCCGGGCCGATGTTCCCCTGGGCGAGCGGGATCGACGTGTCGTCCCGCTTCATCTCCCGGCTGGCGAGCTTGTACGGCTTGGTCACCCGGATCGCCTCGCCGACCCCGGGCAGGACCTCGAACAGGGCCGGGTCGACGGCGCCGGTGTTGCCGGTCATGCCGATGGCGGTGCGGGTGGCCCCGGGGAGGACGTGCGGGGTCAGCCCCTGCCCGCGGATCACCTCGACCACCCGGGCGACCTCCGAGTCGGCCGCGTGGGGCTGCATGACGATGAGCACGGGGCGTTCTCCGTTGGGGCCCGACCCGGGGGCGGTCAGCCGTTGGCGGGGGGCGGCGGGGCGGGGTATTATACGGTTCCCGCCCCGTTCCCCGAGGGCCGCATGGACCTGCCGGACGACGACCACCTGTCCCGGTCGGTGACCGAGCTCGGCGACCCGGACGCCCTGTTCCGGGTCAGCCCCGGGCGGCTGCTGGCCAAGCTGGCGGTCGGGCTCCTGCTGGTGCTCGGCGGCCTGGTCGCGAACTACCTGTGGTGGGTCCACCCGCGGGGGCCGGGCACGTTCGGGCACGTCGAGCTGTTCCTCCTGATCGTCGTCCCGCTGTCCGGGGCCGCCCTGCTGTTCCACATGTACCGGGAGCGCGGGCTGTACGTCCTGCTGTACCCGACCGGGCTCCTCCGCCTCCGCCGCGGGGAGGTCGACTCCCTCCCGTGGGCCGAGGTCGACCACGTCCTGGTGAAGGTCCAGCGGGCGGCCGGGGCCGACCTGGACCGGGAGCCGGACGGCTCCCCGGCGGGGTGCTGGCTGCCGCCCGAGGTGCCGACGTTCCAGCTCTGGAACGGCGGCCTGACGGTCGTCCGGGAGGACGGGGTGTCGGTCCACCTCGGGCCGGCGCTGACCGACTTCGCGCTGCTGGCCGAGGAGGTGCAGCGGCGGACGTTCGCCCACCTGTGGCCTCCGGTCTGGGCCCGGTTCCAGGACGGCTTCCCGGTGATGTTCGGGGAGCTGGAGGCGTCCCGGGCCGGGCTGCGGCACGGGGGGAAGTTCCTCCCGTGGGGCGAGGTGAAGGAGCTGACCGTCGCCCAGGGGAAGCTGAGCGTCAAGCAGGGCGGGAAGTGGCTCCCGTGGGTGCTGGTGGACGTGTCCGCGGTGCCGAACCCGCACGTCCTGTTCGCCCTGGCGGCCGAGGCCCAGCGGGGCGCCCACGCCCCACCGGCGGAACCGAAACACCACGACCTGGGGTAACACGAAAGGGGCGACCCGTGATCCGCGCCACGCTCGGCCTGGCCCTGGCCCTCCCGCTCGCCACGCCCGCCGCGGACGCGCCGGACCGGGCCGCCCTCCGCAAGAAGATGGAGCAGGCCATGGGCCCGCTCCCGGGGGCCGACCGGAAGGTCCCGCTCGACCCGCGGCAGGAGTCCGAGGAGAAGCTCGACGGGTACGTCCGGCGGAAGGTGACGTTCGCCGCCGAGAAGGGCGACCGCGTCCCCGCCTGGCTGCTCGTCCCGACCGGGGCGTCCGCCGACAAGAAGCGGCCGGCGATGCTGTGCCTGCACCAGACGATCGCCATCGGCAAGGACGAGCCGGTCGGCCTCGGGAAGCAGCCGAGCAAGCAGCAGGCGCTCGACCTGGTCCGCCGCGGGTACGTCTGCCTCGCCCCCGACTACCCGAGCTTCGGCGAGTACAAGTACGACTTCCAGGCTGCCTTCAAGCGCGGCGATTACGCGTCCGGGACGATGAAGGCGATCTGGAACAACATGCGGGCGGTCGACTACCTGCAGTCGCTGCCGGAGGTGGACGGCGAGCGGGTCGGGGTGATCGGGCACTCGCTCGGCGGGCACAACGCGATGTTCACCGCCGCGTTCGACGACCGGCTGAAGGCGGTGGTGTCGAGCTGCGGGTTCTGCAGCTTCGCCACGTACATGAAGGGAAACCTGAAGGGGTGGACGAGCGACCGGTACATGCCGCGGATCGCGTCGGAGTACGGGAACGACCCGAAGAAGATGCCGTTCGACTTCACCGACGTGGTGGTCGGCTTCGCCCCGCGGGCGTTCCTGGCGGTGGCCCCGGTGAAGGACCACAACTTCGACGTGCAGGGGGTGCGGGACGTGATCGCGGCGGCGGAGCCGGTGTACAAGGCGCTGGGGAAGGCGGAGAACCTGAAGGCGGTGTACCCGGACGCCGGCCACGACTTCCCGGAGGACGGGCGGAAGGCGGCGTACGAGTTCCTCGACAAGCACCTCAAGCCGTGACGCCCGGCGGTGTCACTTCGTTTTGAGGAGCTCGTCCCAGGAGTTGACCTTGAGGAGCGACAGCGCGACCCGGGTGAGGCGCGGCACGTCGTCGATCGCCTTCAGCCGGCTCACCTGCTCCGGGGTCGGCTCGCCGAACTTCTCCCGCCCCTGGACGAGGATGATGTCTTCCGATTGCTTCACGCCGACGATGTGCTCGAAGGCGGCGTAGGCGGACGACTCGATCACGGCTGGGAACCTCCTGATCACGTCGCGCAGGGACTCCGGGTCTACGTGCATTCCGGCCAGCACGAGGGCCGCGGCGACGAGGTCGGCCGATCGGCTCGGCGACAGCGAGCCGACCGCCGTCTCGGCGATCGACACCAGCGTCCCCGGGATCGACTCGGCCCGCGACTGACCCTTCGGCGGCTTCCCCAAGACGGCCAGCGGCATCAACCCCAGCCCGCCGGCGAACAGGTCGGCGGTCGCCCGCTCCCACACCTTCACCACCTCGAACCGGAACCGCACCTCGCCGGCCGGCTGCGGCCCGTACGCCAACTCGCCCGTCAGGTTCGCCGCCTTCGCGTTCGACCGCAACAACACCGCCACCGAGTGCACCGGCAGGCCCGTCAGCCGGTGCGCCTGGATATTATACAGCAGCAACCGGGACGCCAGCCCGTCGTCCGGGCCGCTCTCGATGTCGATGTGGACCACCCGGTCCCCGGCCCGGATCAGCGTGTCCGCCATCGCCGTCAGCGCCGACAGGTCGGGCGACAAGACCTCGACATCGGCGGTGTGCGGCACCCCGAAGTAGCGGAGCCAGTCCGCCGGGTGGTCCCGGACCAGATTCTTCAGGGCCGCGTCGAACGGCTTGGCCACGCCCGCCTCCTTCCGACCACGGTTCTACCGCAACCGCCGCCCCCGATCCACCCCGAGGCCCGCCATGTCCGACGCCCCCGACTTCGACGACCCGGGCGGGGAGGTGCCGTCGTCGCTGCCGTCCGGGTTCCGGGCCGCCGTCACCCACGCCCTCGCCGCCCTCGGCTACACCCCCACCGCCTGGGAGCCCGACGGGGTGAACGTCCGCGCCCCGGGCCGGACCGACGACCAGTACGTCGGCCTGGCCAACCTGTACCGCCGGGCCAAGGCCGCCGACCGGGCCGAGTGGCCGGCCGTGATCCGGGCGTTCCTGGAGAACGTCACCGGGGCCCTGTCCGGGCCGAAGATCCCGGACGACCTGTCGGCCGTCACCGCCCAACTCCGGCCGCGGCTCGGGAAGCCGTTCGGCCGGCACGGCAGGGCGTACCCGTGGGGCGTCCCGCTCCGCGGCACCGGCCTCGAGATCAACCTCGTGGTCGACTACCCGAACACGATGGCCTACGTCACCGACGAGATGCTCCGGAAGACCGGGCGGGCCGGCGAGGACCTGCTCGACGTGGCCCTCGCCAACCTCCGGGCCGGCACCCCGGCCGACTTCTTCGAGCCGGTGTCCGGGGAGCTGGACATCCACGTCGGGCACACCGGGGACGGGTACGACGCGGCCCGGGCGCTGCTGGTCGAGGACCTGCTGCCGCCGTCCCCGGCCGGGTTCTGGGTGGCGGTCCCGAGCCGGGAGGAGTTGGCCGCCTGGCCGGTCTCGTTCGCCGCCCTGTCGAAGGTCCACGTCCTGAAGCTGTTCGCCCGGGACAACTACCGGGAGCACGCCTACCCGGTGACCGACGACGTGTTGTGGGTCCGGGACGGGACGTGGCACCCGTTCGACATCCGGGTGGACGACACGGACGTGACCGTCGCCCCGCCGGACGGGTTCCTGGCGGCGCTGGAGGAACTCGGGCTCGGGCGGAACGACCCGCGCGAAGAATCCGGGTGAATGTTACGATCCACGGTCCGCTTTCCGATACACTGTCGAGTGCGGCGGCTGCACCACTCCCACCTGCCCCCCCAGCCCCGCCTCTCCCGCTGCCGAGGGGTCGACCCATGTTCCGCACCCGCCTGCTCCTGGCGCTGCTGGCCGGCACCCCCGCCGGGTCGGCCGCGGCCGCCGCCCCGTCCCCGGACCCGGCCAGCCTGGCCGTCCCCGCCGACCAGTTGTCCGCCGCCCGGGAACTCGTCCGCACCCTCGGGAGCGACCAGTTCGCCGACCGGGAGCGGGCCGAGCGGGAGCTGGCGGACCTCGGCCGGGTCGCCCGGGCGGCCCTGCTGGAGGGGGCGAACACCGACCCCAGCCCGGAGGTCCGGTCCCGCTGCCACGCCCTCCTCCCGCGGGCCACCGCCCTGGAGATGCGGGCCCGGGTCGAGGTGTTCCTGGCCGACGCCGACGGGCGGTACGAGCACGACCTGCCCGGGTGGCCGGAGTTCCGCGCCGTCGCCCGGAACGAGTGGACCGTCCTCGGCCACCTCGTCTGGTCGGACCGGTCGGTCGACAAGGCGGCCCGGGCGGTGTTCGCCGACCTGATGGCCACCCGCCCGAACCGGCATCTCCTGGCGGCCGTCGGCGGCCCGGACCTCGGGGCGGCCGCGGCCGCCCGGCGGCAGGAGCTGTACAGCCTGAAGTACCCGCGGGCGGTCGTCATCGGCGGGGTGGTGAGCCAGCCCCGGGCCGAGCCGCGGAACCCCACCACCGCCGACCTCACCGCCCTGCTGCTGGCCGAGACCCTGGCCCCGACCGCGGCCGCCCCCCGGACCGTGTCGATCAGTAACCTGCTGACCGGGTCGGCGTTCGGGGCCGCGGTCCAGACCACCGGCGACCAGGCGAAGGTGCTCCGGGCGGTCGCCGGGGCGTGGCTCACCTCCCGCCGCGACCCGCTGGACATGTACAACGCGGTGACCGTGGCCACCAGCCTCGGGCTGAGCGAGGAGGCGTGCCGGGCCGCCGCCCGGCTGCTGGAGGCCAAGGGGGCCCAGGTGTACTACCGCGGGAACGCGGCCGCCACCCTGGTCCGGCTCGGGAACGCCTCCCACCTCCCGCTGGTCGAGCGGGCCCTGGCCGACGACGCCGTCCTGGTCCCGGCCCAGCAGCTGGTCGGCGCGGCCCGGCCGACCCGGGCCGAGATCCAGGTCCGGGACGTGGCCCTGGCCGTGTCCGTCCTGCTGTCCGGGCAGAAGCTGGCGGACTACGGGTTCGCCGACCTGTACCCGACCAACCCGGCCGGCGGGGCGGGGTACACGTACACCCGGCACTACTTCCCGGACGGGGAGCAGCGGAAGGCGGCGCTGGTGAAGTGGGCGTGGTGGCGGGCGAAGAACCGGTAACGGCCGGGGGAAATCCGGTTGCCCCGGCCGCCGGGGCGGGTCATGCTAAGGGGAATCGATCGGCGTTCCGTGACCGTGGGGGCGTTATGACCCGGGCGTTGGTGTCGGCGCTGGCGGCGGTCGGGCTGTGGGCGGGCGGGGCGGCCGGGGTGTCCCCCGACCCGAAGGACCTGGTCATCTCCCAGGGCGACCTGGCGAAGGCCCGGGACCTGATCCGGCAGCTCGGGAGCGAGGCGTACCGGGACCGGGAGGAGGCGCACGCCGAGCTGACCCGGATGGGCCGGCTGGCCCGCCCGGCCCTGCTCGAGGCGGCCGGCTCCGACCCCGACCCGGAGGTCCGGTTCCGCTGCTCCCGGCTCCTGCCGAAGGCGGCGGCCGACGACCTGAAGGCCCGGCTCGACACCTTCCTGGCCGACACCGAGGGGAAGTACCGGCACGACCTGCCGGGGTGGGACAAGTTCGTCGCCGCCACCCGGGAGACGTGGCGGGTGTTCGGCCACCCGGTGTGGGCCGACAAGTCCGGGGACGACAAGGCCCGGCAGCTGTTCATCGAGGTGGTCAAGACGCCGTACAACGTCGAGCTGTTGCGGGCCCTGGACCGGACCCCGGCGGAGGCCGGGCGGGCGGTGGCGGACCGGCGGATGCAGCTGTACGCCCAGATCAACCAGCGGAACAACTTCCGCGGCGGGGTGATGCCGCCGCCGCAGCCGATCACCCTGCCGGACGTGGCCTGCCTGATCCTGGCCGAGACGGTCACCCCGGCCGCCGACGTGCCCCGGGCCGGGCCGTTCAGCTACGTCACCGGGGTGACGTTCCTCCAGCAGGGCGGGCCCGCGACCAGCGCCCTGTCGGCCAACAGCGGGCTGCCGCACGCCGAGGCGTACCGGCGGATCGTCGGCCGGTGGATGGAGACCCGGGAGGAGCCGAACGACCTGGCCCAGCTGTGCTACGTCGCCGGGCAGCTGCTCCGGAACTTCCCGCAGAGCACCCCGCTGCTCCGCCGGATCGTCGCCACCGACGCGGTCCAGGGGTACGCCAAGGGGGAGGCGATCCGGGCCCTGGTGCAGGGGCCGAACGGGGGGAAGAACGAGATCCCGTTCGTGACCCGGCTGTTGACCAACGAGACGCTGGCGACCACGGTCTGGTTCGGCGGCGGCCCGAACCAGAACCAGCAGTACCAGTGCCTGGTCCGGGACGTGGCCCTGGCCCACCTCGTGACCCTGACCGGGCAGCGGATGGAGGACTACGGGTTCAAGGCCCCGAACGGCCAGGTCCCGGTCGCCGCCCAGCTCCACAGCTACGCCTTCACCAGCGACCGGGACCGGGCCGCGGCGATGGTCAAGTACGGGTTCTGGCGGCTCAAGCAGGAGCTGAAGGACCCGGCCGCCGAGCCGAAGAAGTGACGGGCCCGTCCGAGCCGGAAGCGTGAGCGACGGCCCGTCCGCGCGCCGTCGCTCACGCTTCCGGCTCGGACGGCCCTCCCCGCAGCGCCGTGCTCGACACGTCCGCCCGGAAGTCGGCCTCGGCCAGCCCGACGAACAGTCCGGCGAACTCGTCCGCCAGGCCGCCCCCGTCCCACACCCGGAACGCCCCGGCCGCGTCGAGCCGGCCGCCGACCACCAGCCGGCAGCCGCGGGCGATCAGCTTCCGTAGCGCCGCGTCCCGCCCGGCCGGCCCGCCGTAGTACCGCGGGTCGACCACCCGCACGGCGGTGTCCCACCCGACGACGAACGCCGCCCCGGGGAACAGGTCGGCCTTCGCCTCGAACGCCGCCGCCCGGGTCACCCACACCGGGGCGACGCCGGCGAACTGCGCCACCCGCCGCTCGACCTCCGCGGGGGACAGTTCCGGCTTGTCCGCGTTGGTGACGCTCAACTCGAAGTGGACCGGCACCCCGAGGCGGTGCCCGGCCGCGGCGGCGAGGGCGGTGTGCCCGTGGTGGAGCGGGTTGAACGACCCCGGGAGGACGGCGGGCGGCCTCGGCCCGGTGGCGGCGGCCCCGCCGGGTTCGACGCGGACGGCGAAGTGCGTGACGAACAGGTCCCACATGCTCTCGTAGGGTGGGCCGAGCCGGCGAGTCCCACCTGCGTCTCGTGGTGGGACTCGCCCGCAGAGCCGGGCTCGGCCCACCCGACAAGCTCACCCCGTCGCCCACGCGGGCGGGACGACCTGCCCGTGCGCCGCGAGCGCCCGCGCCGACACCTGCAGCACCCGCAGGAACCCCTCGCTGTCGGCGTGGTCGAACGACCCGACCGCCTCCATGCTGGCGTCCGCCTCGGAGTACAGTTGGTGCGGCACGTCCGCCGCCGACTCGAACTCCGCCCGCCCCTTGTACAGCTTCAGGGTGATGGTGCCGGTGGCGAGGCGGTTGATCGGGGCGAGCGCCGAGCGGGCGACGTGGGTGGCCAGGTCGAACCCGTACCCCTGGTAGATCTGCTTGGCGACGAACAGCGACAACTGGTCGAACAGCTCCCGCCCGCGGCGGTCGAGGACGAGCTGCAGGAGGTGGGCGTACGCGGTGCCGAGGAGTTCCATCCCCGGCGCCTCGTACACCCCGCGGCTCTTGATCCCGACGAACCGGTTCTCGACCAGGTGGGTGCAGACGCCGACGGCGTGCCTCCCGCCCACGGCGTTCGCCTGCCGGATCGCGTCGAACGCGGTGGTCGGCTTCCCGTTGAACGCGACGGGCCGGCCGGCCTCGAACCGCACGCTGACGGTCTCGGGGGCGTCCGGGGCGTCCTTCGGCAGCACGCCCATGCCGGGGGTGACGAACCACGGGCTCGTCGTGAGGTGCTCGAGTTTGCCGGCCTCGTGGGTCAGCCCGAGGAGGTTCGCGTCGGTACTGTACGGGGCGTCCTTGCTCGCCTTGATCGGCAGCTTGTGCCCGTTGCAGTAGTCGATCATCTCGGACCGGCCGCGGAACCGCTTCAGGAAGGCGTCGTCGCGCCACGGGGCGTAGACGGCGATCTCCGGGGCGAGCATGTTGGTGCAGAGCTGGAACCGGACCTGGTCGTTGCCGCGGCCGGTCGCCCCGTGCGACAGCACCGTAATGCCGTGCTTCCGCAGTTCCGGGACCAGCCCGGCGACGATGACGTGCCGGCCGATCCCGGTGGTGTTCCAGTACGCCCCCTCGTACCGGGCCTGGAACTGGATCACCTCGACGCCGCTCGCGGCGATCATGTCGTGGAGCGGGACGGCGACGGAGTCGGCGGCCCCGCACGCCCGCATCCGGCGCCCGATCTCATCGAAGTCGGTCTCGTCCGGCTGGGCGATGTCGGCGGTGAAGCAGACGACGGTGACCCCGTGGTCGGCGAGCCACCGGGTGACGGTGCAGGAGTCGAGCCCGCCGCTGGCGGCGAACGCGACGGTCTGGCCCTTCAGGTCGGCGACGGTGGTCATGGCACCTCCGGGCGGGCGGTGCCGATAGGATTACGGAATGGTAGTGGGCGAGTCCCGGTCCGGGGGGCGAGGCCGCCCCTTCGGGGCTGCAACCCGTGTCTTGAACCCCGAAGGGGTGGGCAGGTAATAGAACCCCGGGCGGTTGGACCCGGGGCGTGAACCCCGGGCCGGCCGGGCGCGGGCCGCTACTTCTTCCGCTTCGCGGTCATGGTCATGAAGACGGTCCACTTCCCGTCCTCGCCGAGCATCGACGAGGTCATCACCCGGGTGTCCTTGTCCTTGAACTCGACCACGTCCTTCATCTTGACCGTCTTCCCGGTCTCCGGGCTCGGCCCCTCGCACTCCAGGGTCAGCACCTTCCCGGCGGCGTCCACGGACCCGACGTACGTGCTCATCTGGTCGCACATCGAGCACACCCAGCTGCCGACGTACTTCTTCTTCTGGGCGTCGTACCCGACGGTCATGATCCCGGTCATCGGGGTGCCCATGAACTCGCCCTTGATCTCGCCGACGATCCAGAGGCCGCCGAGCACCCGGACGGTCTCTGTCCCCTTGCAGGTGACCGGCGGCTTCCCCGGCTCCGTCGTGATCTCGTTCACCAGCTCCCACTCGCCCTCGAACTGCTTCAGCCAGTCGTGCTCCTTCTGGGGCTTCGGGGGTTCCTGGGCCGCCGCCGGCCCGGCCAGCACGACCGCCACCACCCCGGCCACCGCGAACCTCGTCATGACACGTCCTCTGGGAGTCCCGGCGGTTGGTGACGGGCGACACCGGGGGCGGAAGAATCGCACGCCGGGCGCGACCTGCCAATGCCAGTAGCGGAGGGTTTTTCCGGTGACCTTCACCCGCCTCGTCGTCCCCGCCGCGCTGCTCGACCGGGTGGTCGCCCGCGCCCGGGCGGAGCTGCCGAACGAGTGCTGCGGGCTGCTCGCGGGGGTGGTCGCGGGCGGCGTCGGGTCGGCGACCGAGTGGCTTCCGGTCACGAACGCCCTTCACAGCCCGACCGAGTACGAGACGGACGCCCGGGACCTGCTCGCGGCGTTCCGCCGGATGCGCGACGACGGGCTGGACCTGCTGGCGGTGTGCCACTCGCACCCGACCTCCGACCCCGTGCCGAGCCGCCGCGACGTGGAGCGGAACACCTACGGCGAGGCGGTGGTCCACGTCATCGTCGGCCTGGCCGGCGGCGGGCCGGCGGTGCGGGCGTGGTGGCTGACGGAGGCCGGGTATCGGGAGGCGGAGTGGGTGGCGGTGTAGACCGGGGCGCGCGTCCGGCCGCCTCGGTAGCTCCCCCCTCACCCGGGCCGCCCCGCGAAGCGCGGGGTGACCCGACCTCTCCCCCATACTTGGGGGAGAGGTGTGGCTAGAGCGGCCCCTCCGAACGCACCCGACTGGGGACCTACCCGGAAGACCGGAAGCACCCACCTCTCCCCCAGACTTGGGGGAGAGGTCGGCCCGCCCGGCAACGCCGGCCGGGCCGGGTGAGGGGGCCGCGTCCGACGGCCCGCGGTAATGCCCCGCTCCCCGGCTACAATGCCCGCACCTCTCGAGACACCCCGCCCCACCGGGTCTCGCACATGACTCGCCTGCCCGCGGTCGCCGCCCTGTTCGCCGCGTCGGCCGCCGCCCTGCCGCAGCCTCCCGCCAGACCCGCCGGCGTCACCTTCCAGGTCAAGCTCGCCCCGGACCAGGTCGGGAAGCCGCCGGAGTCCGGCCGGGTGCTCGTCGCCATCGGCCCGGCGAAGCGGGCGCCCGACTTCACCAACTACGTGCCGCCGGTGCTTCCCGTCCTCGGCGCCGACGCCGACGCCCTCACCGCGGACAAGCCGGTCACCCTCGACGCCGCTTCCGACGTCTTCCCCGAAGGCGGGTTGGCGAAGCTGCCGGCCGGCGAGTACACGGTGCAGGCGGTGTTCGCCACGAACCGCGACCTGAACGTGCCGTTCGCCCCGGGGAACCGCATCTGCCGGCCGGTGAAGGTGAAGCTCGACCCGGCCGCCGGCACCAACGTGACGCTGACGCTCGACCGCACCCAGCCCGACGACGTGCCGAAGGACACCGCCACCCACAAGTACCTGAGCCTGCCGTCGAAGCTGTTGTCCGACTTCCACGGCCGGCCGATGGTGTACCGGGTCGGGGTGGTGCTGCCGCCGGACTTCGCCAAGGAGCCCGACAAGAAGTACGGGCTGGTCGTGGACGTCGGCGGGTTCGGGACGCGGTACACCCACGCCGCCGGGCTCCGGCCGGACCCGCGGTTCGTGCAGATCCTGCCGGACGGGGCCGGGCCGTTCGGCGACCCGTACCAGGTCGACTCGGCGAACAACGGCCCGTACGGGGCGGCGCTCACCACCGAGGTGATCCCGCACGTCGAGAAGCTGTTCCGGTGCGTCGGCGACCCGAAGGCGCGGTTCACCTGCGGCGGGAGCACCGGCGGGTGGGTGTCGCTCGCCCTGCAGCTGTTCTACCCCGACTTCTTCAACGGCTGCTGGTCGCAGTGCCCGGACTCGGTGACGTTCGAGCGGTTCGAGCTGGCCGACATCTACAGCGAGCCGAACATGTACGTGAACCGGTTCGGGTTCGACCGCCCCGGCACCCGCACCCTCGACGGCGACACCGTCTCGACGGTGCGGTGGGAGTGCCGGCTGGAGGGCGTGTTGGGCCGCGGCGGGCGGTGGGAGCTGGGCGGCCGGGACTGGGCGAGCTGGAACGCGGTGTACGGCCCGAAGGGGAAGGACGGGCTGCCGGTGCCGCTGTGGGACAAGGCCGGGGCGATCGACAAGACCGTCCTCGACCACTGGCGGAAGTACGACCTGAAGCGGCACCTGGTGACGAACTGGAAGGAGCTGGGGCCGAAGCTGGCCGGCGGGAAGGTTCACATCTGGGTGGGCGACTCGGACGACTACTTCCTGAACGCGGCCGTCCGCCGATTGGCGGACGCGGCGGCGCGGCTGAAGGACCCGGCGTTCGACGGGACGATCCTGATCGAGGCGCGGAAGGGGCACGCGAGCGGCGGGTGGACGCGGAAGGAGATGCTCGACGCGATGGAGAAGCGGATGAAGTAGGGTGGGCCGAGCCGGCGCTTCGCCGGCGAGTCCCACCACCCCCCGCGACAAGAGGTGGGACTCGCCCGCAGAGCCGGGCTCGGCCCACCCTACACAGCGTCAGTCCCGGTACACCGTCGTCGACTCCTCCTTGGTCACCGGGGTGGCGAGGTGGTCGCTGGTGAGCGACGCCTTGAACCGGGCGTCGCCGGCGGCCCCGGTCTTCACCCGCACCTTGAACACCGCCTCCGTCTTCGGCCCGAGTTCCCACACCGGTTCGAACGAGACGGTGCTCGCCGTCGCCCCCGGCCCCGGGCGGCCGAAGTCGACCCCGACCCGCTCCAGGTACTTCACCGGTCCGGCGGCTTCGATCAGCGTCATCCCCGGCGGGAGGTCGCAAACGAGCCGCAGGTTCCGGGCGGTCTCGGTCCCGGTGTTCGCCACCTTGACCTCGTACACGGTCTCGCCGCCGCGCTTCACCGGGCCGGCGGGACCGGCCAACTCCATGCGGATGCCGGGGACGCCGCGGACCACCGTCCGGCACTCGGCGGCCGCCTTCGCCCCGCGCTTCTCGACGGCGGCGGCCCTGACGACGACTGCCCCGGGCCTGGTCATCGGCGCCCAGATCGTCATCATCCGGGACTCACCCGGCTTCAACACGCCGTCCGGGATCATCAGCTCTTCGGTCGTCCTCCGGTCCGATCCGGCGTGGAAGTGAGAGCCGAGAGGAAGGCCGGTGCCGACGAACGTGCAGTACGTTGTGAACTCCGCGGGCAGCTCGGTGGTCACCTTGACATCACTCGCCGGCCCGTCGCCGGTGTTGGTGACGGTCACGGTGTAGGTCGCGGACTTCGTCACCCCGAGTTCGACCGGTCCGGCGATCCTCACCGCCAGCTTCGGGGCCAGCACCCGTACCTTGGCCCGGGTCGTCGCCGTCACCCCACCCGCCCCGTACGCCGTGAACGTGACCCACGCCTCCCCCGGCTCCCGGGCGTACTCGGTGCGGGTGAACGCACGCTCCCGGCCGGCGGGCAGTCGGTTGTCCTCGAGATCGAAGATCTCCTCCTCGCGCTGGATGATGCTCCCGAAGTGTGAGTGCGGGCAGTCCAGGTTCACCCGCAGCCCGTCCACGGTGCAGTCCCCGGTGTTGCGGACCCGGTACTTGACCGTGAACCGCTCCCCGATCGCCACGGTCGCCGGCACCTCCAGCTCGGCCACCAGCCCGGGCCCGGGCGGGGCGACCGGGCCGCCCAGGGTCGCCAGCAGCCCGACCACCGCCCGCGCCAGCACGCTCATGGCCCGCCCCCGTACCGGTGGAACTCGGGGGCCCGATAGCCGCGGCGCCGGCGCCGGTCAACCCGGGGCGGTTGGACATCCCCGCCGGGCGGGCTACCATAAGCCGGGGGGGCGGTCCCGCGTCGGGGCCGGCCCCCGCGCCGTTCCCGGACGCCCCCATGTCCGCCAACCTCCGCACCCCGCTGTACGACCGGCACCTCGGGCACAAGGCCCGGATGGTGCCGTTCGGCGGGTGGGACATGCCGGTCCAGTACGCCGGGATCGCCGCCGAGCACCGGGCCGTCCGCACCGCCGCCGGGCTGTTCGACATCTCCCACATGGCCCGCGTCGACTTCGCCGGCCCCGACGCCCTGAAGTTGCTGGAAACCGTCTTCACCAACGCCGTCGGCACGATGAAGGACGGGCAGGTGCGGTACGGGCTGGTCTGCCGCGAGGACGGCGGGATCCTCGACGACGTCCTCGTCTACCGCTGGCCGGACGGGTTCGCGGCCGTGGTGAACGCCAGCAACCGCGAGAAGATCCTGGCGTGGCTCGGCCGGCACCAGGCCGGGCTGGCGGTCGCGGTCACCGACCGGACCTTCGACACCGCGATGGTGGCGGTGCAGGGGCCGAACGCGGTTCCGCTCGTCTCCGGGCTGTTCCCCGACGACGTGTCGCACCTGAAGTACTACTTCGCCGCCCGCACCACCTACCGCGGCCGGCCGTGCGTCGTGAGCCGGACCGGGTACACCGGCGAGGACGGGTTCGAGGTGGTCGTCCCGAACGAGCTGGCGGTCCCGCTGTGGGAAGAGTTACTCGGCCGCGGTGCGGTGCCGTGCGGCCTCGGGGCGCGGGACACGCTGCGGCTCGAAGCGGCGATGCCGCTGTACGGGCATGAGTTGAACGAGACGATCGACCCGATCCGGGCCGGCCTCGGCTGGGCGGTGAAGCTCGACAAGGGCGAGTTCGTCGGCCGGGCGGCGCTCCAAGCGGCGGCCGCGCACGGGTCGAAGCCGGTGCGGGTTGGGCTGGAGGTGGAGGGGAAGCGGGCCGCCCGCGAAGGAACGTCCCTGACCGACGCCGGCGGGAAGCCGGCCGGCACGGTCACGAGCGGGAGCTTTTGCCCGTGGGTCGACAAGTCGCTGGCGATGGCCTACGTCCGCCCGGACCTGTCGGCTCCCGGCACCGCGCTCGACGCCGACGCCCGCGGCTCCACCCTCGCCGCGACCGTCGTCCCGCTGCCGTTCTACAAGCGAAAGAAGTAGGGTGGGCCGAGGTCCGCTTCGGACCGAGCCCCACCATCCCGCACCCCCGGTGGGACTCGGCCGCAAAGCCGGCCTCGGCCCACCCTACCCGACCGACCGGGAGAACCCCATGTCGAACCCGTCCGACCTACGGTACCTGCCGACCCACGAGTGGGCGAAACTCGACGGCGACGTGGTCACCGTCGGGGTGACGAAGTTCGCGGTCGAGCAACTGACCGAGCCGACGTACCTGGAGCTGCCGGCGGTCGGCAAGGTGCTGACCGCCGGGCAGGCGTTCGGGGTGATCGAGTCGGTGAAATCGACCTCCGATGTGAACTCGCCGGTCGCCGGCACGGTTGTGGAACGGAACGAACTGCTGGTCGACGACAAGGCGACGAGGCGGGCGGCCGACCTGAGCCTGGTGAACGACGACCCGTTCGGGAAGGGCTGGATGGTGCGGATCAAGCTCGCCCCCGGCGCGACCCTCGACCACCTGCTGACGGCCGAGCAGTACGACGCCCAACTCGCGTCCGAAGGCCACTGAGCGGGCGAACCGCGACCGTCAGGGAGCGGGTGACGGAGGAGAAAGACACCCGCTCCCTGACGGTCGCGGTTCGCCCGGCGGCCGAGTGATCCCCGAAGGAGGTCCCGTGTCCTACGTCCTGAACACGCCTGAGGACCGGGCCGCGATGCTCGCCCGGATCGGGGTCGGGTCGGTCGACGACCTGTTCGCCAACATCCCGCCGGACCTCCGGCTCGGCCGCCCGCTCGACATCCCGGCGGCGCTCGGCGAGATGGAGTTGCAGCGGCACCTGGAGCGGCTCGCGGCCCGGAACACGTCCGCGGCCGAGGCCGTCTGCTTCCTCGGCGGCGGGGCGTACGACCACTTCATCCCGAGCGCGGTGGACGCGGTCGCCGGGCGGAGCGAGTTCTACACCGCGTACACCCCGTACCAGGCGGAGGCGAGCCAGGGCACCCTGCAGGCGGTGTTCGAGTTCCAAACGCTGATGTGCCGGCTCACCGGGCTGGAGGTGGCGAACGCCAGCCTGTACGAGGGCGGGTCGGCCGTCGCCGAGGCGGTGCTGATGGCCCTCGGGGTGACCGGCCGGACCGGCGAGGTTCTCGTCGCCGAGAGCGTCCACCCCGAGTACCGGCAGACGCTCGAGACCTTCGCCGCGAACCTGAACTGCCGCGTCCGCACCCTGCCGACCCCGGACGGGTTCCTCAACCCCGACGACGTGAAGGCGGCCGCCAACGACTCGACCGTCGCGGTCGTCGCCCAGTCGCCGAACTTCTTCGGTCACATGGAGGAGATGCAGGCGATCGGCGACGCGGCCCGGAAGGTCGGGGCGGTGTTCGTGGCGAGTTTCGACCCGGTGATGGTGGGCGTGCTGAAGCGGCCGGGCGACTACGGGGCGGACATCGCCGTGGCCGAGGGGCAGGGGCTGGGGGTGCCGCTCGGGTTCGGCGGCCCGTACCTCGGCATCCTCGCCTGCCGCGGGGACGCCGAGTACGTGCGGAAGATCCCCGGCCGGCTCGTCGGGCAGACGACGGACCGGAACGGGAAGCGGTGCTGGGTGCTGACGCTGCAGACGCGGGAACAGCACATCCGGCGGGAGAAGGCGACGAGCAACATCTGCACGAACCAGGGGCTGCTGGCCCTGCGGGCGGCGGTCCACCTGACCGCGCTCGGGCCGCTGGGGCTGCGCGACACGGCCGAGCTGTGCGTCCGGAAGGCGCACTACGCGGCGGACGTGCTGTGCCAGGTGCCGGGCGTGTCGCTGCGGTTCAAGACGCCGTTCGCGCGGGAGTTCGCGCTGAAGCTCCCCGGCGACGTGCCGGCGGTGCTGGCGAAGCTGCGGGCGGCCGGGTATCACGCCGGCCTGCCGCTCGGGCGGTGGTACCCGGACCTGGCCGGGTGCGTGTCGGTGGCGGTGACGGAGAAGCGGACGAGGGCCGAGATCGACGGGCTGGCCGCCGCCCTGAGAGCGGCGCTGTAGGGAGGGAACCCGATGCCGTCGCCGTTCCCGGGCATGGACCCGTGGGTGGAAGCCCCGGGGGTGTTCCCGGACCTGCACAGCGCCCTCATCATCTACCTGCGGGAGGGGCTGAACGCGGCCATGCCGGACGGGTACGTGGCCACGTCCTCCCACCTGGTCTGGGTCGACCCGGAACTGCGGCGCGAGCCGGACGTCGCCGCGTTCGGCCCGCCGGCCCGACCGGCCTCCGGGGCCGAGCCGCTGGAGGAGGAGTTCTCGGAGTGCGGGATGGTGGCGGTCGCGAGCGCCCCGGTCGCGGAGCCGCACGAGGAGCCGTACCTGGAGATCTTCTCCGACCGGGGCGACCGGCTGGTGACGGTCGTGGAAGTCCTGAGCCTGTCGAACAAAAGGCCGGGGGACGGCGGACGGACGTCGTACCAGCAGAAGCAGGGCGAGTTCCGGCTGGCCGGGGTGAACCTGGTGGAGATCGACCTGCTCCGCGGCGGGCCGCACACCACCGCCGTCCCGCTCCGGGAGTTGCGGCACCTCGCCGGGCGGTTCGACTACCACGTGGGCGTGACCGTGGCCGGTTCCCCGACCCGGTACTTCGCCCGGCCGATCCGGCTGGAGGAGCGGCTGCCGACGATCCGCGTCCCGCTCGATCCCGGGGTGCCGCTGGTCCCGCTCGACCTACAGCCGCTGTTGGACCGGGCGTACGACACCGGCCGGTACCGGCGACTGGTGCGGTACGACCGCCCGTGCGACCCGCCGCTGGCGCCGGAGCAGCAGGCGTGGGCCGAGGGCGTCCTGCGCGGGAAGGGGCTTCTGACGTGACCGAGGACCAGGCGTTCGTCCGCGCGGTGGTGGACGGCCCGGGGGACGAGACCCCGCGGCTGGTGTACGCCGACTGGCTCGACGACCGCGGCGACCCCCGCGGCCCGTACCTCCGGGCCGAGTGGGAGGCGGTCGGGCGCAGAACACGACGAGTTCGCCGGGCCGACCTGGTTCGACTCTGCGGGTTGGCGCGGGGCCTCGACCCGGCCTGGGTCGCGCGGGTGAGCCGGCCGCCGCTCGGTGCGTGCCTGGAGCACCTACCGTCCCGGGCGACCGACGAGTTCGGGTTCGGCCCCCGGCTGACCGCCGACGACCTCGCCGCGTTCGAACGCCGGCACGGGGTCTCGCTGCCGGCCGAGTACCGAGCGTTCATGCTGAACCACAACGGCCGCCCGATGCCCCCGTGCGAAGTCGCGATACCCGCGGCGATCCACCCGGACGACAACCACCCCTGGGACACGAGCTTCGACGTCGGCGACTTCATGGTGATCGCCCCGCGGGGCGGCCTCCCCTCCGGCCGTAAGCCGTGCCCGGACGAGGCGTGGGTCGAGGACCAGCCGGACGGGCGACTCGTCTACATCGCGGACGACTCCATCCGGACCGGCACATACGGCTACTACCTCGGCGTCTCCGGCGACCGATGGGGTCGGGTGTACTACCACCACAAGCATCTCGAAGTCCGGTACCCGCTCGTGGCCGACTCGTTCCCCCGGTTTCTCGCCGCCCTGAAGCCGACGAGGCGTAGATGAACAACACCCAGTCCACCGACCTGGTCTTCGAGCTGTCGCGGCCCGGGCGGCGGTGCCACCGCCTGCCGGCGTGCGACGTGCCGGGCGGTGACACCCCGCTGTCACAACTCCTCCCGGCCGCCCACCTGGCGGACGCCCCCCCGCCGCTCCCGGAGGTCGGCGAGATCGACCTGATCCGACACTTTAACAACCTGTCCGCCCGGAACATGTCGATCGACACCAACTTCTACCCGTTGGGGTCGTGCACCATGAAGTACAACCCGAAGCGGCACGAGCGGCTCGCCGCCCTCCCCGGGTTCGCCGCCCTCCACCCCCTCCAGCACGACGACACCGCCCAGGGCATGCTCGAACTGCTCTACGAGATGCAGCAGTTCCTCGCCGAGGTCAGCGGGCTGCCGGCCGTCTCCCTCCAGCCGGCGGCCGGCGCCCAGGGCGAGCTCACCGCCCTGTTCGTCGCCGCCGCGTACTTCCGCGACCAGGGCCAGGCGCACCGCAGGAAGGTCCTCGTCCCGGACTCCGCCCACGGCACCAACCCGGCGTCCGCGGCGCTCGCCGGGTTCGAGGCGGTCACCGTCAAGAGCAACGGCAAGGGCCTGGTCGACCTCGACGACCTGAAGGCGAAGATCGGCCCGGACACGGCCGTGTTCATGATCACCAACCCGAACACCCTCGGGCTGTTCGAGACGCAGATCGGCACGATCACGGAGATGCTGCACGCCGCCGGCGCCCTCGTCTACCTGGACGGGGCGAACATGAACGCCATCCTGGGCATCACCCGCCCGGGCGACTTCGGGGCGGACATGCAGCACTACAACGTCCACAAGACGTTCACCGGCCCGCACGGCGGCGGCGGCCCCGGGTCCGGCCCGATCGCCGTCCGCGACTTCCTCGCCCCGTACCTCCCCGCCCCCGTGGTGGTCAAGGACGGCGACCGGTACCGGCTGAACTTCGACCTGCCGAAGTCGATCGGGCGGGTGCGGAGCTTCTTCGGGAACGTCGGCATCCTGTTCCGCGGGTACTGCTACATCCGAACCCTCGGGCCGGACGGCCTCAAGGAGGTGAGCGAGCAGGCGGTGCTGAACGCGAACTACCTCCGGGCGCTCGTCGCCGACGGGTACGACGTGCCGCACCCCGGGCCGTGTATGCACGAGTTCGTCGCCAGCGCCCGGTCGCTCCTGCGCGAGCGGAAGGTGCGGGCGATGGACGTGGCCAAGCGGCTCCTCGACTACGGGTATCACGCCCCGACCGTGTACTTCCCGCTGGTCGTGCCCGAGGCGCTGATGATGGAGCCGACGGAGACGGAAAGTAAGGAGACGCTCGACGCCTTCGCCGACGTGCTGCTGAAGATCAAGGCCGAGGACCCGGAGTTGCTGAAGGCCGCCCCGCACACGCACGTCATCAGCCGGCCGGACGAGGTGAAGGCGGCGAAGGAGCCGGTGCTGCGGTGGACGGCGGCCGGTCGGCCGGCGGACGAGCCGCTCCCCGCCGGGCGGAAGGCGACCGCCGCCAGCCCGGTCGGGGCGCCGTGACCGGCCGGGTCACTTCCCCGCCTTCTTCGTCAGGGCGGGCACGTCCCACACGGTCACGGTCGTGTCCGCCCCCCCGGCCACCAGCCGCCCGCCGGCGGTGAAGGCCAGGGCGGTCACCCCGCCCACGCCGAGGTCCGCCCGGAACTCCTCGCCGCCGGCCGCCGGGTCGCGGAACCGCACCGTGCCGTCGGACAGGCCGACCGCCAGCCGCCGGCCGTCCGGCGAGAACGCGAGCGCGGTCACCGTCACCCCGGGCCGGCCCGGCGCGGGCGGCTCGCCGAGGCACGCCGAGTGCCGCTTCCCCGTCGCCAGCGCGACCACGTCGAGCGCGCGGTCGGCCTCGCGGGTGAACGCCGCGTACCGCCCGTCCGGTGACAGGGCGCCGACCACGGGCGGCGCCGCCGCGAACGGCTTCCAGCCGGTCGGGTCGTTCCGGTCGAACGACGTGACCGCCTTGTCCTCCCCCGGCCGCCAGACCGAGACCACGTCGTGGAGCCCCCGGACCAGCGACACCACCACCGACCCGTCGGCGGTGACCAGCGCCGGGATCGGGAACGACCACGGGAGCGGCTTCCCGGCCGCGGCCCGGCCGGTCCGGAGGTCCAGGTCCCGCAGTTGCCGGTCGGCCGTCGCCAGCCACAGCCGGCCCGCGGCCGAGAAGCCGAGCACGGTCGCGCCCTTCGGCGCCTGCGGGAACTCGGCCGCCGCGCCGGCCCGCACGTCCCACCCGCCCAACGCCCCGGTCGCCGCGTTCTGCACGACGACCACGTCCCCGTCCGGCGACAGGAACGCGACCGGCCACCCGAGCCCGGCCGGGTGCGGCGGAGGGGTGAAGGCGGCGAGTTCCCGGCCGGTGGCGAGGTCCGTCACCCGCACGCTGCCGAGGGTGTCCACCGAGACGGCCCGCCTCCCGGCCGCGTCGGCCGCCACCTGCCGGACGGCCGCCCGGTGGCCGGCGAGGGCCGCGGGCGCCCGGTCGCGGCCGGTCGTCACGTCGACCACGCGGTAGGTGTTCCCGTCGAGGAACCCGAGCCACCGGCCGTCGGGCGAGGCCGCCTTCATCCCCCACCCGGTGCCGCCGGCGGACGCCAGCGGGCGCAGGTCTTCGAGGGTGACCGCGTCGAGCGCCCGGACCCGGCCGTCGGGCCCCGGCCCGGCGTACAGTTCCTTCCCGCCCGGCGACACCGCGACGCCCTGGAACCCGACGCCCGGCAGCTTCCGCGCCGCCAGCTCCTTGCCGGCGAGGTCGGCCCGGACGAGCGTGTCGCCCCCGCGCTCCAGGTACAGGTGCGTCCCGTCAGGGTGCGGGGTAAGGGGCGACCCGACCGCGAGCGGGACGGAGAAGGCCGTCGCCTTCTCGGCGGGCACCTCGAGGAGCAGGTAGTTCCCGTTCCCCTCGGCGAACAGCACCCGCTTCCCGCCCGCCGCCGGGAACCACGACCCGCGGGCGGGGGCCGCGAGGCGTACGCTCCGGCCCGGCCGGGTCCGGTCGCGGAGGTCGGCGAGCGCCGCGTCCCAGGCCGCGGTCACGAGGTAGTGGTCGCCGCCGGGCAGGACCCCCGCCCCCTCGAGCGCCCCCAACTTCAGGTCGGTCGACTCCAGTTCGTCGCCGGTGCGGGTGTCGAACACGCGGAGCACGTTGCGGTCACGTAGGACGAGGCGGTCGCCGCCGGGCAGGGCGAACGACCCCTCCCAGAACCCGCCGGCGAACCGGCGGACGGGCAGCCCGGTGTCCGGGTCGAGGAGCGCGAGGGAGTACCCCGGCCCGGCGACCGCCAGGTACTTGCCGTCGGCCGACCACGACACCCGGCCGTGGTCGGGGACGCGGAACCGGGCGGTGCCGACCCGCAGCACGCACCCGGCCGGGGGCGCGTCGGCGGCGGGGAGGGTCAGGACGCACAGGACGAGGGCGGTCACCACCGGGGACCTCCGACGGGCGGTTGGGCTACCACGACAACGCCCGCCGGCGGCGAGCGTTGGCCCGTCGCGGCCGTAAGATGACGCCGCCCCTGATCCGAGAGGCAAGGACCGCGATGGCCCACGTCGTCAGCATCGTCTACCGCCCGGAGGACACCGGCCGGCCGCAGGGCCACTACGCCCGGGTGCCGGCGGACCGGGTCACGCTCGCCGAGCGGAAGGGTATCGTCGGCGACCGGAAGGGCGGGTCCGGCGACCGGCAGTTGAACGTCATGCTCGCCGAGACGGTGGCGGAGCTGGGGGCCGAGGGGTTCAAGGCCGAGCCCGGGGAACTCGGCGAGCAGATCGTCGTCGCCGGCCTGCCGCCGGACACGCTCACGACCGGGATCCGCCTCCGGCTCGGGGCGGCGGTGATCGAGGTCGGCATCCCGCGGACCGGGTGCGCCCGGTTCGAGATGATCCAGGGGAAGTCGCGGCACCAGGCCAAGGGCCGGCTCGGGGTGCTGGCCCGTGTCGTGACCGGCGGAGAGGTCGCGGTCGGCGACCCGGTCGAACCGGTCACCGGAACGTGACGAACTCGTCGAGGGCCTTCCGGGTGATGTCCGGGACGACGGTCCCCGGGGCGGGGTACCCGACCACCAGCAGCAGGAACGGCCGCTCGTTCTCCGGCCGGCCGAGGATACGGTTCAGGAAGCCCATCGGGCTCGGGGTGTGGGTGAGGGTCGCCAGGCCGGCATGGTGCAGGGCGGTGACCAGGACGCCGGTCGCGATCCCGACCGACTCCGACACGTAGTAGTGCTTCACCCGCGACCCGTCGGCCCGCACGCCGTAGGTCTGGGCGAAGATGCCGATCAGGACGGGGGCGGTTTCCAGGAACGGCTTGTCGGCGTCGGTCCCGAGCGGGGCCAGGGCGTCGAGCCACTCGTCCGGCGCCCGCCGCTCGTAGAACTCCCGCTCCTCCGCCTCGGCCGCCCGGCGGACCTCCGCCTTCACCCCCGGGTCGGTGACGACCACGAAGTGCCACGGCTGGAGGTTCGCCCCGTTCGGGGCGGTGCCGGCGGCCCGCAGGCAATCGACGACCGCCTTGAGCGGCACCGGGCGGTCCGAGAAGGTGCGGACGGTCCGCCGGCGCCTCAGCTCGGCGTGGAACGCTGCGGCCCGCCGGCACATCTCGTCCGCGGGGTGCTCGACGTACCCGTCCAGCGGGACGAACCGCGGCTCGCTCATCGTGTCGGCCTCCGGCGGGCGGGGGCGATTATACCCGAACCGCAGTCCTGATCGCGGTGTCCCTCCGGCGTCACACGGAGCCGCGCATGTACCCCAGTCGGACTCGGGCGGCCGCGATCGCCCGCGACACCCTCGACGTCCTCGCCGCCGGCCGGTACACGAACCGGGCCGGGGCCGAGGTCCGCGTCGACCACCTCCTCGCCGCCGCGAAGGCCGGGACCGTCACCTACCCGCCGGACGCCCCGCTCCCGTCGTTCACCCCGTCGCCGACGCCGACCGTCTTCGAGGTGGTGAACGGCACCACGCTCGAAGCCGCTCGCAAACTGGTCGCCGACGGGTTCCGCCCGGTCGCCCTGAACTTCGCATCCGCCCGGCACCCCGGCGGCGGGTTCCTCGGCGGGGCCCGCGCCCAAGAGGAGTCGCTCTGCCGGGCGTCCGGCCTGTTCCCGTGCATCGACGGCGACCCGATGTACCGGCACCACGCCCCGATGCCCGGCGGGTGGTACACGAACTCCGCCATCTACTCGCCCGACGTTCCGGTCATCAAAGACGACGCCGGCGAGTTGCTGGACGAGCCGTACCTCTGTGCGTTCGTGACCGCCCCCGCGGTGAACGCGGGCGTCATCAAGGACCGCGACCGGGAGCCGATCCGGGCGGAGATGCGGGAGCGGGTGGAAAAGGTGCTGGCGGTGATGGCCGGGCACGGGCACGCCGCGGCGGTGCTCGGGGCGTGGGGCTGCGGGGTGTTCAAGAACGACCCGGGGGTGGTCGCCGAACTGTTCGCGAAGGCGCTGCGGGGCCGGTTCGCCGGGGCGTTCGCGAAGGTCGTGTTCGCGGTCCTCGACTCGTCCGCCGAGCGGCACTTCGTCGGCCCGTTCGCCGACCGGTTCGGGGCCGTCACCGCTTGAACGCGTCCGGGGTGCGGACGTGTTCGGGCCGCACCCCCATGCCGATCATCCGGGCCGGGAGCCGCCGCAGGAAGGGGAACCGGCGGAGCAGCCGCAGCGGGAGCGGCGGGCGGAACGCCGCGCGGGTGGCGATCACCCGGCTCAGGATGCGGTCCTGGATCTGCACCTGGAGCCACTGCGTCACCCGGGTCGGCAGCATCCGCCGGCCCTGCACCTTCGCCAGGTCGGCGGTCGTCGCCCGCCGGGCCCGCAGCTTCTCCGCCAGGACGTTCGCCGCCGCGACCGCGTCCTGGATCGCCAGGTTGATCCCCACGCCCCCGATCGGGGACATGGCGTGGGCCGCGTCCCCGACGCACAGCAGCCCCGGCCGGTACCACCGCGTCAGCCGGTCCACCCGGACCGTCAGCAGCTTCACGTCGTCCCACGTCCGCAGCTCGCCGACCCGGTCCGCCAGGGCCGGCGCGACCTCGGCCACGTCCCGCCGGAACGCCTCGATCCCGCCGGCCCGCACCGCCTCGATCCCGCCCTTCGGGATGACGTACGCGCACTGCCAGAACTCGTCCCGGAAGAGCTGGACGAGCACCCGCCCGCGGTCGAACCGGCCGAGCAGGACGCTCGGGTCCGCCGGCCGGCGGGAGATCCGCATCCAGAGCACGTCGATCGGGGCCCCGAGGCTCCGGACCGCCAGGCCGGCCGCGGCCCGCACGGCCGAGTGCCGGCCGTCCGCCCCGACGGTGAGGTCCGCCCGGACCTCCAGCGGCCCGTCCGGGGTGACCGCCCGCACCCCGGCGACCCGGCCGCCCTCCTCGACCAGCCCGGTCACCTCGGCCCGCGTCCGGAGGCGGAACGTCGGGTAGGTTCTGGCGTGGTCGGCGACGAAGTCGAGGAAGTGCCACTGGGGCATGAAGGCGACGAACTTGCAGCGGGTCGGGAGGTGGGTGAAGTCGGCGACCGGGAACTCCTCCCCGCCGATCACCCCGCGTGCCTCGCGCACCACCTGGTGCGGGCGGGACAGGAAGTCGTCGAGCAGGCCGAGCTCGTGGACGACCTCCAGGGTGGACGGGTGGATGGTGTCGCCGCGGAAGTCGCGGAGGAAGTCGGCGTGCTTCTCGAGCACGACCACGTCGACCCCGGCCCGGGCGAGGAGGAGGCCGAGGACCATCCCGGCCGGCCCGCCGCCGGCGACGCAGCAGGTGGTGCGGATCACCTCGGGGGCGGGCGTCACTTCACCTCCAGAGTGAACGTCGGGTGGCCCAGGCGGTCCGTCCCGCGGACAAGGCGGAATGACTTGTCGAAGACGCTCGACCGCTGCCACCCGGCCTGCCTCCGGGCCTCGGTGTACCCCTTCGCCGCGTGCCGGAGGATGCGGAAGTCCGCGGCGTCTCCGCGGGCGTCGACCAGCCAGTACTCGGGGATCCCGGCTTCCCAGTAGGCGTCCCGGAGCGTCCGCTTGTCCTTGGTGACCGAGCTCGGGCTGACGATCTCCAGCACCAGGTCGACCGTCCCGTCGAGTTCCGTGTACCCGCCATCGGGCGACTCGACGAGTTTCACCCGGCCGGCGTCCAGCGTGGCCGCCCGGACGAGGGTCATGTCCGGGTTTCCTGACAGCTCCGCCCCGACGTTCGTGACCAGTACTCCGTTGATCAGGAACAGGTCGCCGTCGTCGGCGTCCACAAGGTTTGCCAGCACCCGGGCGAACGCGGTCTTGACGGCTCCGTGGGAGAAGACCTGCTCGGTGCCCATCTCGATCCACACCTCGCCCTTGTAGTAGTCGGTCCGGGTCTTCTCCGGCAGGTCGTTGTCCCCGGCCCACTCGCGGAACGAGGCCAGGCTGGCGGTCGCCCGGGCGGGGACCGTCACCGGCGGGTGTTCGGCGATCGTGATCGTCACGGACATGGGGACTCCGGTCGCGGGGCTTGTGGGTGAGCTTACCACACCGCCGGGTCAGCCGTCAGTATCAGGTGCGTCCGCCGGCGGGTCGTCCGGCAGCTTCACCCCGCGCTTCGCCAGCGCCTGCCGCAGCAGGAACTCGATCTGCCCGTTCAGGCTCCGCAGGTCCTCCTCCGCCCACCGCCGGACGGCCGCCAGCACCCGCGGGTCGACCCGCAACAGGAACGGCTTCACGTCCTTCTTCGCCATGATCGACCCCGGTCACTTCCCGGCCAACACCGGCTTCAGGAACGCCCCCACCTCGTACCCCACCCGCGGGTGCAGCGGCAGCGACGGGTCGGCGTAGCTCGGCAGCTGCTTCGCCAGGTCGCCGCCGACCGCCTTCAGCACGTGGTTCATCCCCTTCACCGTCACCACCCGCGCCTTCGGGTTCGCGTCCCCCAGTCGCTTCGCGTCCTCCGCCGTCACCTGCAGGTCGGTCGACCCGGACACCACCAGCACCGGGCAGGGGACGCCGGCGATCAGCTTCGCCGGGTCCCGCTTGAACGCCGAGATCAGGAACGGCTGGACGCTCGGGCGGAACAGCACCTGCAACTCCTTCGGCACCTCCGCCACCGCCCGCCCGGCGGACAGCTCGGTCAGGATGGCGTCGGCCGCCGCGGCCAGCTTCTCCGGCAGCTTCCCCTTCAACTGCTCGCGGAGCACGTCCTGGAGCGGGCGGCCCGGGCCGCACAGCGACACGAACGCGTCGAACTTCGCGTCCGCGGCGGCGATCAGCCCGACCAGCGCCCCCTCGCTGTGCCCGACGTACCCGAGCTTCGTGAACCGCCCGTCCTTCCGCAGGAGCGCCGCCCAGGCCCGCACGTCGTCGGCGTAGGTGTCGAGCCGGGCGTCCTCCTCCCGGGCCAGCGCGAACAGGCTCCCGGCGACCCCGCGCTTGTCGTACCGGAGGACCGCGATCCCCTCCGCCGCCAGTGCCCGCCCGAGCATCTTCAGGTTGTCGGTGCGGGTGAGCGGGCCGTTCCCGTCCCGGTCGGTCGGCCCGGACCCGGCGTGCAGAATGACCGCCGGCCACGGGCCGGGGCCGGGCGGCAGGTCGATCACGCCGCGCAGGGTGCCGGTGTCCGTCCGGAGTTCGACGGACTCCCCCACGAGCCGCGGGGCGGGGGCGCCGGCCGGCGGGGCGGCGAGCGCGAGGGCGAGGGCGGCGAGCACGGGTGCCTCCGGGTGGGACTACCGCTTCCGGCGGACGGCCAGGGCCGCGCCGGCGATCTCGAACAGGCTCCCGAACACGAACGCCGGGACCAGGTACCACAGGTCCGGCCCGCCGCCCGGGGCCGGCAGGAGGAACGCGGCGGCGATCCCGGCGACCAGGATCGAGCCGCCGAGGACGAACAGGAGGACGCTGGCGAGGGGCACGGGGGCCTCCAGGGTGTTCCGGGAGGGCAGGGAGGGCGAGGCTCCTGCCGAGCCGTGTCACGTCCGGCTCGGCAGGAGCCTCGCCCTCCCGACCGCGGGCCTCCGGAACCGTTCCTCAGTTGTACAGGGTGCCGGCGTTCAGCACCGGCTGCGGGACGGTGTGCCCGCACAGCACCACCAGCAGGTTACTCACCATCGCCACCCGCCGCTCCGCGTCCAACTCGACGACGTGCCGCTCGGCCAGCATCTCCAGGGCGTGCTCGACGATCCCGACCGCCCCGGCGACGATCTGCGCCCGAGCCGCCACGATCGCCCCGGCCTGCTGCCGCTGGAGCATCGCGGCCGCCACCTCCCGGGCGTAGGCGAGGTAGCTGATCCGCGCCTCCCGCACCTCCACCCCGGCCGGCCGCATCCGCTCCTGCAGGTCGGCCCGGAGCTGCCCGGCCACCTCCTCGATGTGCCCGCGGAGCGAGTGGGCGTCGGTGTCCGGGGCGTCGTAGCTGTACCGGCTGGCCAGGTTCCGCAGGGCCGCGTCCGCCTGCAGCCGGACGAACTCCTCGTAGGCGTCGACCGCGAACACCGCCTCCGCCGGGCTGACCACCCGCCACAGCACCACCGCCGCGATCTCGATCGGCGTCCCGTCCTTGTCGTTCACCTTCACCGGCTCCCGGTGCGTGCTCGCCGGCACCACCACGTTGCCGTTCGCGTCCTTCCGCTCCTCGGTCTTTCCCATCCCGGTCTCGAACGTCCGCACCCGCAGGCTCACCCGGGTCCGCCAGTAGAACGGGTTGCCGTAGAAGAACCCGGTCTCCCGGACGGTGCCGACGTACCTGCCGAACAGCTGCACCACCCGGGCCTGGTTCGGCCCGTTCACGATGAACCCGAACACGCTGACCACCCCGACGACCGCCAGCGGGGCGATGAGCCACACCAGCTGCGGCTCGCGCCACCGGACCGCCAGGGCCGTCAGGCCGACGACCGCGGCCAGCAGCGCGAGCACCCACACCAGCCCCGTCCACCCGGAACCCAGGCGCAGTTCGCGGTCTTCCACGACACTCCTCCCGATACCGATGTGATATCATTCTGGAATCGTAACGCCTACCCGGGTGTTCGCCAAGGGGGGCGCGGCATTTCGCGGGATCGGGAGATGAAATGAGGCGGCGGGCTCGGACCCGCCCGCCGCGCCGCTCGCGGACCGACCTACTTCCCCGGCCCCTTGGCCCACTCCTTGCGCAGCGTCCGGACGTTCTGCTGCACCGCGATCGGCAGCTTCGACCGCAACAGGTTCGCCCCGTCGAACCACCCGGTCGGCTCGGCGAAGACGACGTGCTGCTCGGCGAACAGCGCCCCGGCCGGCTCGGCCAGCCTGGTGATCTTGATGTAGAACGCGGCCCCGGCCCACGGGCTGGCCGGCCCGAGCTTCGTCTGCCCGCCCTCCTTGATGATCGACCGCCAGTCGTTCGGGAACTCCGGGTCGCCGGCGAACCGCGGGTCGATCTCCCCGGCGACCACCGCCGAGTCGGCCGTCCGGCTCCACACGGAGCGCCCGGTGGCCCGCAGCCGGACCTTCTCCAGGAAGTCGAACTCGACGTGCCCGAAGTTCTCCCGCTTCGGGTCGGCGACGGCGATCTTCCGCTTCGCCAGCTCGTCCTTGGTCAGCGCCCGGGCCTTGCCGTCCCCGCGGTTGGCGTTCAGCACCCGGTCGAGGAACTTGTCGTCGTCCAGCGCCTTCAGGTCGCCGTACAGGACGAACCACGCGTCGACCCCGCGGGCCGGGGCCTTCGGGTCGGACGGGGCCACGTCCCGGATCTTGAGCAACTGCGGGGCGACGGCCGAGTTCCGGGTGAAGTCGTCGTAGGCGTAGTCGGTCCCGATCAGGCCGGCGATCACCGCCTTCTGCCTGGCCGCGTCGAGCCCGTCGGGCATGGTCGGGGCGGGGAACTTGGCCTTCGCCCCGGGGCCGACCTCCAGCCCGGTCTCGAGCAGCGCCTTGTACAGCGGGTTGGACGCCTCGTGGGTGGCGGCGGGCGGCTGGGCGGCCGCGGCGGCGAGCAGGACGGCGGGGAACACGGGAGCACTCCGCGAGCGGGTCAGGGGAGGAGGGGCCGCAGGGCGGCCTCCAGGGCGCGGGCCTCGTCCGGGGTGAAGGTGGTCCGGGCGGCGGGGCCGCGCACCGGGGGCGGGAGCGAAACCCGCGCCCGGTGCGGCGGGAGCCGGTCTACCCCGAACGCCGTCTCGGACGCCACCCCGAGTGGGTCGAACCCCTTCCGGTCCGGGACCAGCTCGGCCTCGTCGAGCTGGCCCGGGTTCAGCAGGACCGCGGCCCCCGGGTCGGTGCAGTCGCCGCCGGGGTCGAGGGCCCAGCAGAGGACATCGAGCCGGCCGGTCGGGGCGTCGACGAGGAGGGCGTACCGGAACCGGATCAGCCGGTTCCCGCCGGGGCACCGGTACCACACCGGGGCGTCGACCAGGGCGAACGTCGGCCCATGGGCGACGACCCGGGCGAGCCGCTGCACCTCGTACCCCTTCGTCAGGATGGTCCGGGTGATCCAGTCGAGTTCGACCCCGTGCTCCTCGGCCGTCTCGAGGGTGAGGACGACGTCCCGGCCGGCGACGCGGGTGCCCAGCCCCATGCCGACGGCCCGCAGGTGGTGCCGGGTCTCGGCCCCGCGGGTCTCCGGCCGGACGTCCGCGGCGAACACGGTGAACAGCCACCGGGTCATCCGGACGGTCTGCGACCGGGCCAGCGGGGGGATGTTCTTCTCCTCGCCGGGGCGGACCCGGGGCAGGCTCTTGATGACGAGGTGGGACCACCCGTCCGGGGCGGTGGTGCCGACGACGGTGCCGGGGCGGATCGGGTCCGGCGGGCGGGCGGTGGTGTCGTAGTCGGCGGCCCACTCCGGCGGCGGGGCCGGCGGGTCCGGCCACAGGTACCACGCGGCCGCGGCGCCGAGCACCAGGCTGGCGGCGGCGACGGGCAGCAGGAAGACGCGACGGCTCGGCAACACCCGACCCCCGGCGACGTGTGGACATCCGAGCCGGAAACGTCAGTGACGGGTCTTGCGTCGTTCCGTCACTGACGTTTCCGGCTCGGACAGGCCGCTTCACCCGAACAGCGCCCGGACCGGCTTCCCGCCGTCGGTGATCGGGACCGGGCGCGGGCCGTCGTACAACTCCTTCGCCGGGTCGATCCCGAGGGCGGCGTGAACCGTGGCGTGGAAGTCCGGGACCGACACCGGGTCGGACACGATCGTCTTCGCCAGGTCGTCGGTGGCCCCGTACGCCCCGCGGTGCTTCAGCCCGCCGCCGGCCAGCACCAGCGAGAACGTCGTCCCCTGGTGCCCGCGGCCGCCGCCCCCGTCGAACTCCGGCGGCCGGCCGAACTCCGTGCCGACCACGACCAGCGTCGTGTCGAGCTTCTTGCGGGCTTCGAGGTCGAGGATCAGGGCCGACAGGGCGGTGTCCAGCTCGCGGATGAGCAGGTGCTGGTTGTCGATCCCGTCGTTGTGGACGTCCCACCCGGTGCCGTTCAGGAAGTTCAGGTTGTGCGACACCTCCACGAACCGCACCCCGGCCTCGACCAGCCGGCGGGCGAGCAGGCACCGCTGGCCGAACTCCCCGCCGTACGCCTCGCGGAGCTTCGCCGGCTCCGTCGTCAGGTCGAAGTGCTTGAGGAACGACGGGCCGGCGAGCCGCAGCGCCTCCGCCCGGGCCGCCTCGTACTCGGCGACCGCGGACCCGGCCGGGGCGGACCCGCCGGCGGCTTCGAGGAGCCGGCGTCGCTCCGCGGCGCGGCGGTCGTCCACGTCGGCGGGGCGGGTGAACCCGGCCGGGCCGGCGGCCGTGTCGGTCAGGTACACGTACCCGGCCTTCGACCCGAGGAACCCCGGCCCGCGGCTGACGTTCGGGTAGCCGATCAGGAGGTACGCCGGGACGCCCGGGGCGGCCGGGCCGCGCTCGTGGGCGACGATCGACCCGACCGACGGGTAGACGACGTTCCCGCTGGTGATCCGCCCGGTGTGGACGAGGTTGGTGGCGAACGCGTGCTCGTCCACGACCTTGTGGTTCACCGTCCGGACGGCGGTAACCCGGTCCATCACGTCGGCCGTCTTCCGCAGGTGCTCGCACACCCGGACGCCGGGGACGGCGGTGGGGATCGAGTCGTACAGCGACCCGGCCTTCTTCGGCGTCCCCTTGTTGGCGCCCTTCGCCTTGGGGTCGAACGTGTCGGCCTGGCCCATCCCACCGCCGAGCCAGACGAAGATGCACGCCTCGGCCTTGCCTTTGACCGGGGCGGGCTTCCGGTCGGCGCCGAGCACCGGCGAGGCGGCGAGGGCGGCGGACGCGGCCAGGAAGTCGCGGCGGTTCATGGGTTGCCTCCCGATCCCGAAATCATCACTTGCTCAGTTCCACGACCCGACGACTGTCGCTTGCGTCCGCTCCGAATCAGCAGCCCGCCCGCCACGACCAGCACCAGACCGAGCAGACACGCACCGCCGACGAACCCGAGCGAGTAGGTCAGGGCGATGTCGAAGGACGCGATGTACCCCAGACTCCCGAGGGCGCACCACCCGACGGGCCAGGCCGCCAGGATCCCGCCGACGACAACGTACAGCCAACCCTCCAACTTCCTCAGCCCGGCATAGGACGGGGTCACGGCGGGGAGTCCTCGCGTCACGGCGTGAACACGAACTCGGGCGAGTTCAGCACCGCCCACAGCACGTCCTCCAGACGGCCGCGCCAGACCGGGTCGAGACGGTCGGTCGGCGGGTCGCCGCGGCGGGCCGCCTCCTCCTCCTGCTGCTTGATCGTCGTCGCCCGCGGGTGCAGGTGGTTCGACCACGACACGTACGGCTCCGGCTTCCGCACCCCGGCCGGCCTCGCCGCCGGCGTCCGGACCCGGGTGTCGAACCCGTCCGCGAGGTACGCCGTGTACGCCGCCCGTTCTTTCTCCGTCGGCTTGCGGGTCAGGAGCTTCAGGTACAGTTCGTCGACCAGGGCGTCCGCCGACTTCGCCCCGAGAGCCACCGCCGTCATCCCGTGGTCGTCGCTCAACCGGGTGAGCCACAGCCCGACTGGACCGTTCTGCAGGATGGCGGGTTGCAGCACGTTCGGGGCTGTCTCGCGGACGCTGGTCGCGTCCTGCCGGGAGCCGCGCCACCCGAACGCCGCGAGCACGTCGGTCACCATCTGGATCCGCGGCAGCGACAGGCTCGGCCGGTCCCGCTCGTTCGAAGTCGAGGTCAGCATCCACGCCCGCCGCGGCTTCCCGAGCGTGATCGAGTTGCCGGCGTCGCGCACCCCGTCGACATCGAGGCTCACCTCCTCCAGCCGGAACGGGGCGCCGGTCGCGGCGAACAGCCCGTCCACGACCTGCTCGGCGGTCAGCCGGCGGCGGGCCGGGGCGGTGAACAGCACCGGCGTGTCCTTCAGGGCCGGGTCGGCCGCCCTCTGGTAGGCGTGCGAGTTCAGGATGAGCCGAGTCAGGTGCTTCGCGTCGTACCCGCCCCGCACCAACTCCCGGCCGAGCCAGCGGAGGAGTTCGGGGTGACTCGGCTTGCCGCGCTCCCAGTCGTCCACCGGCTCGACGATCCCGCGGCCCATCAGCCGCTTCCAGATTCGGTTCGCCATCACCTGCGCGAACCGCTCGTTCCGCGGGGCGGTGACCAGCGCCGCCAGCCGGTCCCGCGGGTCGTCCGGGTACTCGGCCAGCTCCCTGCCGATTTCCTCCGGCACCAGCGCCGCGAACGGCCACGCCGGCGCGACCTCCGTCCCCGGCTTCAGGGTCACGCTGATGAGCGGCGTGCGGCCGCCCTCGTGGACCTTGTCGAGCGGGACGCTGCTGGTCGCCGGCACCTTCAGCGGCTGGGTGGCGAGCATCGCGGCGAGGCCGAACAGGTCCTTCTGGAGCGAGGCGTGGGCCGGGGCGTCGTGGCACCGGGCGCACTTCATCTCCACCCCGAGGAACGCCGCCGCGACGACCGTCCCCTTGGCCGCCATCGGCACGTCGTTCTGACTCGCCACCCCGAACCCGGCCGGGCCGCCGAACCGGGAGCTGCCGCGCATCCGCAGCAGTTCGGTGGCGACCAGGTCGAGCGGCTTGTTGTCGCGCAACGACTCGTAGATCCACCACCGGAACGGGCCGGTGTTGTTCAGCGTCGGGTTGACGATGTTCGGGTTCTCGGCCAGCACGTCCAGCCAGTACCCCATCCCGTGGTCCGCCCACCGCGGGTCGGCGAGCAGCCGGTCGATCGCCTTCGCCCGGCGGTCGGCGGCCGGGTCGGCGAGGAAGGCGCGGACTTCGGCCGGCGTCGGCGGCACGCCGACCGTGTCGAGGAAGGCGCGGCGGAGGAAGGTGAGGTCGTCGGCCGGCGGGGTGAAGGTGGTGTGGTCGGCGTTCAGGTCGGGCCAGCGGGCGCCCTCCTTCACCCACGCTTCGAGAACCTGGATCTGCTCCGCCGTGAGCTTGTCGCCCTTCGGCGGCATCACGTCCTCGCCGCCCGACTTCACCCGGGCGAGGAGCGGGCTGTCGCCCGGCTTGCCGGGCGCAATCGCCGGGCCGTCGTTCTTCCCGCCGGCGAGGGCGGCGGCCCGCTCGTCGAGCCGCAACCCGCCCTTCGCCTTGCCGCCGGCGTGGCAGCCGTAGCACGCCACCTCCAGGATCGGCTGGACCTGCTTGAAGTAGTCGACCGCGCCGGCCGCGGTCGCCCCCTGCCCCTTCACCTGCTCGACGCGGGCGGCGAGGAAGTGGTCGATCGGGTTGTGCGCCGGGTAGCCCTTCGGCAACTCCGGCACCGGCGTCTCGGGGGTGGACGCGAGCCAGGCCTTGGCGGCGTCGCGGCGCCTGTCCCAGTACCCAGCGTGCTCGGCCCGCTTCGCGGCCCGGGCGGCGGCGTTCATCGCGTCGAGGCGCTCCGCCCGCTCCGCCTCGTAGGCGGCCCAGCCCGCGTCGGTGTACGGCACCACCCGCTTCCCCGGCGCCAGCAGTTGCCACGCCTGCGACCCGGCGGGCGACACAGCCACCACCGTCTCGCCGAGTTCCGGCCGCCGCTTGTTGTTGCCAATGAAGTTGCCGACGATCGACTCCAGCACGACGAGGTGCTCGCCACCCTTCGACTCGAAGTGGGCCCACGCCTCGCGGTTGCCGGGCGGGGCGAACCGGAAGTCGGGGCCGAGGTTCAGGTAGCTCTCGGGGGCGCGGATGCTCCCGTGCCCGCTGGCGTCCCCGCTCTGGAACGGGGTGGTGAGGACGAGCGCGTCGTCGAAGTATAGGCGCGACGCCGGCCGGCCGCGGAGCAGGACGCGGTGCTTGCCCGGCGGCAGGTTCACGACCGCCGCCGCCCGCAGCAGGAACGGGAACCCGCGGTCGGCCCGGACCCCGGTGTCGACGTACTTGTGCGGCACCTCGAAGAACCCGAACGCGTCCTCGCGGTAGCTCTCGGTGGCCCGCGGCGGGTTGTCCGGCCAGGCGTTCCGGGCCGGCATCCCCTCCTCGCACAGTTGCACCAGCACCTCGCCGCGCGGCAACTCTTCCCGCTTCACGACCGGCGGCGGGGGCACGAACTGGTAGTGGTTCCGCAGCACCTCGTCGGCGAGCGCCGTGTGCCAGATCGTGACGCTGTCGAGGGCGCCGCGGAAGGTGTTGTTCGGCCCGCCGCCGTTCCCGGTGCCGACGGCGAGGTCGTCGGCGTCGCTGACCGGGGCGCGGGTGGTCGCCCCGCCCATGTCCCAGGTGCCGGGCGTCTTCACCCCGTCGACGTACCCGCGAACGCTCTCCGGCTTGCCGAACGTGTACGCCACGGCGACGTGGTGCCACCCGCCGGCCGTGAACCCCTTGTTGGTCGTCCACCGGTGCCAGTCCGCCGGCTTGCCGTCGGCGGGGGAGCTGGCGAACAGGAAGCTGACGCGGGTCTCGCCCTTCTCGCCCTTCAGCCGCAGGGCGTAGTTCTGGTTCTTCTCGGGGAACCCGGGCTTCGCGTTGCGGCCCTTGCCCACGATGTAAGCGTAGGCCCCGTCCTTCAGCTCGGTCACCTTCACCCAGGCTTCGAGGGTGATCGAGTCGCCGGCGGCGAAGCGGAGGTTGGCGGCGGGCAGGTCGGACTCGCGGACGGCGAAGCCGGGGTGGGCGGCGGTGAACGCCATCGCCGTGTTGCCGGCCGGGAACGCCGGGTAGGCCGGCGGCCGCGGGCCGGGTTCGAGGAACTTCGCCGCGGCCTTCGGGACGCCCGCCTCGCCGGCCTGGTCGAACGCCCAGGCGGCGGTCGGCTTGTCGGTCGTCGTGGAGTCGTTCTGGGCGTCGGCCGAGGGGGCGGCGGCCAGCAGCCCGAGGAGGGCGAAGGCGGGACGGGTCATGCGGTCTAACCCGGAGGCGGGAGCGAGCAGGGCGTTCCGGCGATTATACCGGCCCCGGAGACGGGTCGGACAGGAAATCCGCCCGCCGGGCGAACCGCGACCGTCAGGGAGCGGGTGTGGGCGGCACCCGCTCCCTGACGGTCGCGGTTCGCCCGGAACGTCACACCCCGCGGGTCGCCGGGTCCCAGACGACCTTGTGAAGTTGCAGCTGAAACCGCACCCGGCCGAGGCCGGAGTCGAGCAGCCAGTTCACCAACTCGACCGGCGCGACCGCCCCGAACACCGGGCTGACCAGGCACTGGAACCGCTCGTCGAGCCGGTGCTCACGGATGGCGCCAGCGGCCCAGTCCCAGTCCCGCCGGGACGCGATGACGAACTTGATCTGGTCGGTCGGCTTCAGGGCGGTAAGGTTCGCCCACCGGTTGCGCCCGCACTCCCCGCTGTCCGGGCACTTCAGGTCGAGGACGACGTGGACCCGCGGGTCGACGGCCGAGACATCGTGCGCCCCGGACGTCTCCAGCAACACCGTCCGCCCGGCGTCGGCCAACTCGGCCATCAGGGGGAGCACGTCCGGCTGGAGGAGCGGTTCGCCGCCGGTCACCTCGACCAGCGGGCAGTCGAACGCCAGGGCGCGGGCGAGGACCGCCGCCCGGGTCATCCGCTCGCCGCGGTTGAAGGCGTGCGGGGTGTCGCACCAGGTGCAACGGCTGTCGCACACCGCGGTCCGGACGAACACGCACGGCAGCCCGGCGAACGTCGACTCGCCCTGGACGCTCTTGTAGATCTCGTGGATGAGAAGTTCGCCCGGCGGCACGTCCCGCAGGAGCGCAACGCGGTGGGCGGTCGGGGTCTCGCTCATCCCCCCATGTTAGCAGCCGGCCGCGGTTGCACCCCGGGCCCGGGGCGGGTATACGCCCGCCGATGACCACCCTCGTCATTCTCACTGCCCTCGCCCCGGCCGCCGACGCCCCGAACCCGGACGTGGCCGCGGTCGTGAACGGCGCACCGGTCACCGTCGCCGAACTCGACGCGGCCCTGAAGGCGAGCCTGCCGCCGGGGCCGATCACCGCCGGCCAGCGCCGCCACCTCCGGGCCGCCCTCCTCGACGACCTGATCGACGAGCTCCTGGTGAAGCAGTTCCTCGCCGCGAACGGGCCGAAGGCCGACCCGGCCGAGCTCGACGCCCAGATGAAGGCGCTGGTCGCCCAACTCGCCAGGGAGAACCGGACCCTCGCCGACCACCTGAAGGAGACCGGACGGACGGAGGCCCAGCTCCGCGACGAGTGGGCGGTGCGGGTGTCGCTGGCGGGGTACGTCAAGGGCCAGGTCACCGACGATCAGATCAAGGCGTACCACGCCGCGAACCGCGACCACTTCGACCGGGTCGAGGTGCGGGTGAGCCACGTCGTGGTGCGGGTGTCGCGGGCCGCCCCGCCGGTCGAGCGGGCCGCCGCGAGGGAGAAGCTGCGGGCCGTCCGGGCCGACCTCCTGGCCGGCAAGCTCGACTTCCCGGCCGCCGCCCGGAAGTACTCGCAGTGTCCGACCGCGAGGGCCGGCGGCGACCTCGGGTTCGTCCCGCGGCGGGCGCTGCCCGAGGACGAGCCGCTGGCGAAGGCCGCGTTCGCGCTGAAGGTCGGGGAGGTGAGCGACGTGGTCGAGACCGAGTACGGGCTGCACCTGGTGACGGCGACGGACCGGAAGCCGGGCACCCCGTCGGTGCTGGAGAAGTGCCTGTCGGAGGTCCTGGAGGCGTACACCGACGACTACCGGGCGGGGCTGGTGAAGAAGCTGCGGAAGGACGCCCGCATCCGGGTGACGCTCCCGTAGGGCACGCACCGCGTGCCGGCGCGGCGGAGGCGGCACGCGGTGCGTGCCCTACGTGGCGAGCTTCGCCGCCAGCTCGACCGCCCGGACGAAGCTGGTTACGTCGGCCACCCCCTGCCAGGCGATGTCGAACGCCGTCCCGTGGTCGACCGAGGTGCGGACGATCGGCAGCCCGAGGGTGACGTTCACCGCCTCGTCGAACGCCAGCGCCTTCAGCGGGATCAGCCCCTGGTCGTGGTACATGCAGACGTAGGCGTGGGCCCGGTCGCGGTGCTTCGGCAGGAACGCCGTGTCCGGCGGGAGCGGGCCGGTCGCGTCGATGCCGGCGGCCCGGGCGTCGGCGACCGCCGGGGCGATCACCCGCTCCTCCTCGCGGTCGCCGAACAGCCCGTGCTCGCCGGCGTGCGGGTTCAGCCCGCACACCAGGAGCCGCGGCTCGCGGCCGCGGAGCCGCCGCATCGCGGCCGCGGTGAGTTCGATCGTCTCGCGGACCAGGTCGCGCGTCAGCAGCCCCGGCACCTCGCGGTACCCGACGTGAACGGTGGCGAGCGAGCAGGTGATCGCCGGCGACGTGAGCATCATGCACGCCCGGCCGACGCCGGTCCGGGCGGCGAGGATCTCGGTGTGCCCCGGGAACGGGACGCCGGCCGCGTGCAGCGACTCCTTGTTGATCGGCCCGGTGGCGATCCCGTCGACGCGCCCGGCCAGCGCCTCGTCGATCGCCCATGTCACGTACCGGTAAGCCGCCAGGCCGCACGCCGCCGACACCGTCCCCGGCTCGAACCCGTTGGCGTTGATCGCCCGCAGGTCGCGGACGCGGGCCGGGTCCGGCGGCGGCCAACCGAGGTGCGCGGCGACCCGGTTCAGGACGGCCAGGTCACCGACCACGACCGGGTCGCACGCCGCCGTCACCCGCGGGTCACGGAGGAGCCTCAGACACAGCTCCGGCCCGACCCCGGCGGGGTCGCCCGTCGTGACCGCGACGCGCGGCAGCTTCGCCATGTCAGCCGAGGGTGTGGACGGTGACCCGGTTGTGCCCGACCGCGACCAACTCCCTCCCGTCCGCGGTCAGGTCGAAGTCGTGGACGTGCATCGGCACCTTCTCCTGCCGCAGCGTCTTCTTCGCCGCCACGTCGTGGAAGAGGAAGAAGCCTTCGCCGGCGCCGCCGGCCCCGAGCAGCCACGACCCGTCCGCGGCCCACGCCAAGCGGTTCACCAGCCCGGCGAACTTGTCCCCCGGGAACTCCGCGACCTGCTTCCCGGCCGCCCAGTCGAACACCTCGATCCGGGCCTTGCCCTCCAGGTGGTCGATGTTCCCGACCTTCCCCATCCCGCCGACGGCCAGCAGCCTGCCGTCCGGGCTGAACGCGACCGACCGGGCCCCGCCGATCGAGTGGTTCCGCTGCACCTTGTCCCAGGTGTACATGACCGGGGCCTCGACCGCCGCCAACTCCTTCCCGGTCGCCGCGTCCCAGACGACGACGTGGCCGACCTTGTCGGCGGTGGCCAGGTGCTTGCCGTCGGGCGAGAACGCGACCGCGTAGAGCATCGACGGGAAGTCGTGCGGGGTCGTCGCCTTGTGCCCCTTGAGCTCGCGGACGAGTTTGCCGGTGGCGGCGTCCCACAGCTTGCAGACCATGTCGTCGGCGACGCTGGCGACGAGGGTGCCGTCCGGCGAGGCGACGACTTTCCGAATCCACTTGGCGTGGGCCTCGACGGTGCGGACGACCTTGCCGGCCTCGGTGTCGTACCAGGCGAGCTTGCCGTCGTACCCGCCGGAGACGAGGCGGTCGCCGGCGAGGGCGACGCCGGTGACGTAGCTCTCGTGGGCGTGGAGCTCGGTCGGCTCGAACTTGGCGGCGGTGACATCGGCCGAGCAGACCTTGAAGTCGGACCCGCCGAGGTAGACGGTGCCGGTGCCGGGCCTGCGGGCGACCGCGAAGGCGATGACCTGGCGGGCGAAGTCCTTGCTCGGCTTCAGCGTGTCGGGGGTGGGAACGGGCATGGGAGGTGGGTGTGTTAGGTGGGTGGGTAGCGAAACCAGAAGTCGGTGGCGTTCCCGCCGTACTCGCCGACCCGCAGGATCGGCAGCCCGATCAGGCCGACGAAGTCGGGGTGGCTCCGGGCCGCCAGCTCAGCCCCGCGGGCGTTCCCGTAAGCGACGACCGTTTCGACCACGCCGAACTCGGGGTTGTAGAGTCTGACCCAACCCCCGACGAGCTCGCCCAAGTTACTGACCCTGTTCCGGTACGGGAGGAATCGGAGCCGGTCCATGACATCCGGCCGGAGGATCAACCCGGGCGCGCTGCCGGTGTCCGCCACGAGGTCGAAGTGACAGACGGCACCGTCGGCGGCCCGAAAGCCGAGCCGCAGCCAGGGACGAGAGCCACGGTATCGGTTCCGCTGCTCGGCCACGGCCGCCCCCGTCAGAGGATGACCAACTCGTCTTCCGACCACTCCTCGCCGACGCGATCGACCAGCGTGTTCATCGGGTCGATCCCGAGCGCACGGATCTTCCCGTCCAGCTTCTCGATGTCCGCGTCGTCGGCGACGATCTTCCCGCCGGCGATCGCCACGAACTGCCGCGGCGGGTAGTTCGCCTCGATCACCGCCTTGAGTGCCGGGAACGCGGCCTGGTTGACGGCGTTGTGCTCTTCGCGGGTCACGGCTCACCTCCGGTGGCGGGCGGCGTCACCATCTTACCGCGGCCGCCCGGTCACTTCAGCACCGCCTTGACCGCCTCCACCCCGGGGTTCACCAGCGGGATCGGCCGGCTCCCGACGTGGTAGTTCTTCTCCGGGTTGATCCCCAGCGCCGAGTAGATCGTCGCGAACAGGCTGCCGGCGTCCACGTTCTCGGCCACCACCTTCTGCCCCTTCTCGTCCGTCTTCCCGTACACCGACCCGCCCTTCACCCCGCACCCGGTCAGGGTGCAGCTCCACGCGCTCGCGAAGTGGTCCCGGCCGAGGCTCGCGTTGATCGACGGCGTCCGCCCGAACTCCGCCAGCGTCACCACCATCACGTCGTTACTCAGCCCGCGCTCGCCGAGGTCGTCGATCAGCGCGGACATGACGCGGTCGAGCTCCGGCACCATCTCCTGGTGCGTCTCGAAGTTCTGCCCGTGACTGTCCCACCACGCCCGTGCCACCCGGACGAACGGCACCCCCGCCTCCACCAGCCGGCGGGCGATCAGGCACTGCTCCCCGAACTGCGTCGGCCCGTACCGGGCCTTGACCGCCGCCGGCTCGCCGCTCGCGTCGAACAGCTTCGCGCTGGCCATCAGCCCGCGGACCCGGCCGTACGCCTCGCTCTGGCTGCTCAGCGTCTCCGACGACCGCCCGGCCGCGAACCCCTTGCCGACCAGGTCGCGCAGCGCGGCCCGCTCCTCGTGGTCGGCGTCGGTCATGTCGGCGAGCTTCTTGATGTACTCCGGCGAACTGCCGGTGGTCAGCTCCATCGGGGCGTACCGGGCGCCGAGGAACCCGGCGTCGCCCGGGGCGAACGACCGGCCCTCGGTCTGGGTGTAGAAGGTGACGTAGTCCGGGACGGTGCTGTCCGGCCGGCCCATCTCCCGGGCGAGCACCGCCCCGAGGTCCGGGTACCGCAGCCCGGCCTCGTCGCGCCGGCCGCGCATCATCACCTTCGCCCCCGACCCGTGGTCGCCGTTCTTCGTGTCCAGCCCGCGGATCACACACGTCGTCTTCATCCGCTTCGCCATCTCGGGCATCAGCTCGGAGATGCGGAGCCCCGGCACGTCCGTCTGGATCGACCGGAACGGCCCGCCGGTCACCGCCCCCGGCTTCGGGTCCCACGTCTCGAGCTGCGACGCCCCGCCGGCGAGCCACAGCAGGATGACCCGCTTCTGCGTCTTCTTCAGGGCGGCGTTCACCCCCGGCGACGCGAGGGCGTTCAGTTGCGTCATGTCGGCGGCGAGAGTCGCCCCGGCGGCGGCCAGGCCGCCGAGGAAGGCGCGGCGGTTCAGGGCGTGGTCGGCGGACCGGCAGAAGTGCGAGCGGGGCATGGGGGTCTCAGGTTTGGGGCGGGGCCGGGGGGGCGGAAGCGGTCGGGACCTCGAGCGGCTCGATCTGGGTGATGTGAACCAGGTTGACCCACGACGGCAGGTCGAAGATCGGAGAGTTCGGGTCGCGGCGGACCAGGAGCGCGGCGAGCGACCGCCCGACCAGGATGAACTCGGGGTTCAGGATGTCGTACGTCACCCCCCCGGTCACGTGCAGCCGGAACGGGACGAACGGGCGGGCGCGGACGATCTCGTTCAGTTCCCCGGGACGCATGGGGACCTCCGGGTGAGGGAACACTCGGATTGTACCACCCCCGTCAGTAGCTGAACCGGAACTCGGGACCGGTGACCAGCGCCCACAGCACCTGCCGGTAGGCGTCGGCCTCGCGGCCCTTCCGCTTCCCGACGTACGCCGCCAGGGCGTCCGTCTCCTCGGCCGTCGCCGGCCGGCCGAACGCCGTCTTCACCAGGAACCCGACCGCCTCCTTCGGGTCGGCCATCGTCTTGACCCGGCCGAGCGCCGTGCCCGGGCCGTCGGTCAGGAACTCCTTGGTCAGGCGGTCACCGTTGCTGAACAGCAGCGCCTCGCCGACGCCGATCTGGAAGTGGTCGGACGGGGACGCGATCAGCGCCGCGAACCCGCGGGCCGACGCCTCCAGCTGCTCCAGCTTCTTCTCCACCTCGTCCGGCTTGCCGTCCAGCGCGGCGGGGTCGGTGGCGGCGATCTTGAGCGACGCGGCGAGTTGCGTCGGGGTCATCGGCTTGAGCCGGGCGACGGCGAATAGCTTCCCGTCCGGCCGGCCCTCCGACTCGTACCGGCTGCTCCGCGCGTACGCCTGGCTCATCACCAGCCCGCGGGTCAGCCGCTGCAGGTCGTAGCCGTTGGCCCGCACGTCCCTGGCCAGCGCGGCGAGCAGGTCCGGGTGCGCCGGCGGGTTCTCGGAGTGCATCTGGTCGAGCGGCCCGACCAGCCCGGCCCCGAAGTACCGGTGCCACATCCGGTTCACCAGGTTGCGGGCGAAGAAGTCGGCGTTCGCGTCGGCCAGGGCGACCTCCACCAGCTTCGCCCGCGCCCGGAACGCCGGGGCCGGCGGCGGCGTCTTCGCAGCTTTGGCCTTGTCCAGCTCCGCCTTCTCCTTCTTCATGTCGTCCGCGGTCGGCTCCTTCCCGGACGGGTCCTCGACCACAGTCCCGGTCAGGAACATCATCCTCGCCGTCCGCTCCGGACCCTTCGTCGGCTTGTACTTCACCGTCCCGTACCCGCGCTCGCCGAGGAACCCGCCGTTGTCGAAGGTGCGGGCGAGGAACGCCTTCATCCCGTAGAAGTGGTCCTGCGTCCAGTCGGCCACCAGCGGGTGGTCGTGGCACTGGGCACAGCTCACGTTCACCCCGAAGAACGTCACGCTCACGTCGTTGGTGAGCTTGTCGGCGTCCGACACCCGCGACCGGACGAACTCGGCGGCCCCCTTCAGCTTCGGGTCCGTCTCGTCCGGGGTGAGCACCTCGCGGAACACCTTGTCCCACGGCTTGTTCTCGCGGACCGCCGCCGTCAGGTACTCGCGGAACGCCCCGCTCCCGCGGCCGTTCCCCTCGGGGTAGAACATCGCCTCGAACAGGGCGGCCTGGTGCCGGGCGAACCCGGGCGACGCGAGGAGCCGGTCGACCAACTTCGCCCGCTTGTCGGGGTCGGTGGACGCGACGTAGGCGTCGGCCTCGGCGGCGGTCGGGATGCGGCCGACGAGGTCGAGGGTGAGGCGGCGGACGAGGGTGGCGTCGTCGGCCTGGCCGGCGGGGGTGACCCCGGCGTCGGCGATCGCCGCATCGAGGTACTTGTCGATCAGCGCGGGGACGGACGGCCGGGGCGCGGGGGCGTCGGCGGCGGGCGATGCGGGAGCGACGGCGGTGGACACGGCCGCGGCGAGCAGCAGGCGGAGCCGCATGACGGGTGCTCCAGGGACGGCAGGCGGGGCGGTCGGGTCGGCGGGCGGGGAGGGCGGGCCGGCGGGTGTCGACACCCAGAAGTATAATCGCCCCCGCGGCGGACGCCAGACAGTATTTCCGGCCGGGACGGGCCGGGGTTGGGTTCGCCACCGCCTGCCGGGTGGTCTCCGTCGGCCGCCGGGGGTTGCGCTCCGGCCCTGTCGGGCCGTCGCTCCACCCCCGGCTACACTCGGTCGCCGCTCCGCGGCTGAACACGGGTTGTAGCCCCGGCAGGGGCGGCCGACGGTAGCCAGGGGTGGAGGTCCCGCCGGAGGCGGGGCCGCAACCCCTGGCGGCCGACCGCGGAGGACCGGAGCGCCACACCCGGCGGCCGACCGAGATCGGCCGGGGGCGGCGAGTTCCTGGCCGCGGCGGGGCCGGTTCCGGATGAACCGGTGTGGCGCCCGAAACCGTGCCGCGGCGCGGTCGGTATAATGCCGCTGCGACCACACTTCCCCAGAGGACGCCCGCATGTCCCGTCCGCTGTTCGCCGTACTCGCGCTGGCCGCCGCCCCGACCGCGTTGGCCGCCGACCCGCTCCCCGGCGCCGACGTGGTCGGGTCCAAGGCCCCGGCCCCGACCCTCGCCGCCCTCGACGGCACCCCGACCCGGTTCGACACCCTCCGCGGCAAGGCCGCGACCGTCGTCGTGTTCGTGTCGTTCGACTGCCCGGTGTCCAAGTCGTACACGACCGAGCTGGCCGACCTCGCCAGGGCCCACGCCGACAAGGGCGTGGCGGTCGTCCTCGCCGCCCCGACGGACGAGCCGCGCGACGAGGTGGCCAAGGCCGCGGCGGCCGCGAAGGCGGCCGGGCCGGTGTTCCTCGACCCGAAGAAGGAGCTCGCCGCCGGGCTGAAAGCGACCGTCACCCCGGAGGCGTTCGTGCTCGACGCCGACGGCGTGGTCCGGTACCGCGGGCGGGTCGACGACGCCTTCCGCGAGCGGCTGAAGCGGAACCCGGTGGTCACGTCCCACGACCTGAAGGACGCCGTCGCCGCCGTCCTCGCCGGGAAGCCAATCGCCACCCCGGTGACGAAGCCGATCGGGTGCGAGATCGACTTCGCCGCCCGGCCCGCCCCGAAGGCCGGGGCCGTCACCTTCTACAAGGACGTGGCCCCGATCCTGAACAACCACTGCGTGGTCTGCCACCGGGCCGGGGAGGTCGGGCCGTTCCCGCTCACCTCGTTCAACTCGGCCCGCCGGTGGGCGGCGGACATCAAGGAGTACACCGGGAACCGGCAGATGCCGCCGTGGATGCCGGCGGCCGGGCTGCCGATCCGCGGCGAGCGGAAGCTGACCGCGAAGGAGATCGCCACCCTCGCCGCGTGGGCCGACGCCGACGCCCCCGAGGGCGACCCGGCGGACGCCCCGAAGGCCCCCGACTTCGGCACCGACGGGTGGCGGCACGGGAAGCCGGACCTGGTCATCACCCCCGGCGACGACTTCCGCCTCGGCGGGACCGGGGACGACCTGTTCCGGGTGTTCGTCGTCCCGACCGGGCTGACCGAGAACAAGTGGGTGATCGGGTACGACGTGAAGCCCGGCAACCCGCGGGTCGTCCACCACACACTGCACTACTTCGACACCACCGGGCAGGGCCGCAAGCTGGAGGACGCGCAGCGGGAGAAGGACAAGGGGAAGCTGCTGATGGACGGCGGCCCGGGGTACAACGCGAGCATGGGGGTCGGGTTCATCCCGAGCACCGGGAAGAAGGACGCCCCGACGTTCGGCTGGGTCGGCGGGTGGGCCCCGGGGCAGGCCCCGGAGTTCGTCCCGGCCGGGGCCGGGTGGCTCCTCCCGAAGGGGTCCGACTTCCTGATCCAGACGCACTACCACCGGAACGGCCAGGCGACGGTCGACCGGACGCAGATCGGGCTGTACTTCGCCAGGGGGCCGGTCGAGCAGCCGTGGCAGACGGTCGTCATCAACGGGATGAAGCCGGCGGAGAAGATCCTCGCCGGGTCGGCGAACCACGTCGCCCGCGGGGCGGTGTACCTGCACACCGACGCGGTCCTGCACAACGTCCTGCCGCACATGCACCTGCTCGGCAAGACGGTGAAGGTGACGATGACCCCGCCGGGGGGCAAGCCGGTGGTCCTGATCGACATCCCGGCCTGGGACTACCGGTGGCAGGAGACGTACTGGTTCCAGGAGCCGATCACCGCGACGGTGGGCACGAAGATCGAGATCGAGGCGGTGTTCGACAACTCGGCGGGGAACCCGAACAACCCGACGCGGCCCCCGCGGGACGTGTCGGTCGGGGACCAGACGACGGACGAGATGCTGTTCGGGTTCCTCGGGGCGACGAGCACGCGGGTGCCGTGGAAGCAGGTCCACACGTCGGCGTTCCCGCCGCCGGGGGTGGTCGCGTTCGACCCGCCGGTGAAGGGGCAACTCACCCCGGAGTTGGAGCGGCGGCTCGGGGAGTGGGACACGAGGGTGGTGACGAAGCCGCGCGGCGGGGCGGAGACGACGGTGACCGGGGCGGAGTCGGTGGCGCGGGCGTTCGGCGGGTCTTACCTGATGGCCCGGCGGCTCGGGGAGGGCGAGGAGAGGGACTTCTACGAGCTGGTGACGTTCGACCCGGCGGCGGGGAAGTACCGGATGTGGACGTACACGTCGCAGGGGTCGGTGCTGGAGTGGGACGGGGCGTGGGACGCGGCCGCCGAGACGCTGACCTGGACGAGCCCGTTCGGGAGCGGGGTGAAGGGGACGGTGCGGTGGACGTTCGGGGCGAAGGACGAGATCGGCCAGGAGTTCGTGATGAAGCTCGGGTTCATCACCGCGTACTCCGAGGCCGGGACGTACACCCGCCGGAAGAAGTGACATGCCCCCGCCGTGGGTCCGCGAGGCGGCCGCCCTGCCGGTCGCCTTCGCCCAGGTCCGCGAAGACCCCCGCGTCGACCGGGCCGTCGCCGAACGGCTCGGCCCCGGTGTGCGCGTCTGCATGGTCGCGTCCGGCGGCTGCACCGCGGCTGTCCTGGTGACGCTCCCGAACGTCGCCGCGGTCCACCTCGTCGACGCGAACCCGGCGCAACTCGAACTCGCCCGGCTGAAGCTGTCGCTGCTGGGAGCTGCGCCCGCCGAGCGACTGGCGCGGCTCGGCCACGCCGACCCGGCGGGCGACGGGCCGGACTACGCCGGCCGGTACGAGCGGTGTTTCGCGGCCCTTTCCGCCGCCCTCCCCGACCCCGACCTCGACGACCTCCTGCGCTTGACCGACCCCGCGGAACAGGCCCGCCGCGCCGCCCCCGACACGCCCCTCGGCCGCCGCCTCGACGCGGCCCTCGACGAGGTGCTCGCCCTGCCGAACCTGGTCGCGCTGTTCGGCGAGGCGGCGACCCGCAACCCGGTCGAGCCGTTCGCCCGGCACTTCGCCCGCCGGCTGCGGGTCGCCCTCGCCACCCTCCCGGCCGCCGACAACCCGTTCGTCTGGCAGATGCTCCGCGGCCGCTACCCGCCCGGCCGCCCGGCCGACTGGTTCAGCCTCCCGCAACAGCCGCCGACGGCCGCGGTCACCGTGCGCGAGGGGTTCATGGCCGACGCCCTCCGCGACGCCCCCGAGGCGTTCGACCTCGTCCACCTGTCGAACATCCTCGACTGGCTCAGCCCGGCGGAGGCGACGGCGACCCTCGCCGCGGCGGCGAACGCCCTCCGGCCCGGCGGGCACGTCCTGACCCGCCAACTCAACTCGACCCTCGACATCCCGGCCGCCGGGCCGATGTTCGCGTGGGACGCGGCGACCGCGGCCGCCCTGCACGCCACCGACCGGAGCTTCTTCTACCGGGCCCTGCACCTCGGGCGGAAGCGATGACCGTCCACGTCCTGACCGCCGCCCCGCCGGCGGCACTCAACGCCGCCCTCGCCGGCTTCGAGAAGCAGTTCGCCTACCCGCTCGGGCCGGGTCGGTCGTTCCGCGTCTCGCACGGCGCCGACTACCCGCGGTTCTTCCGGGCTGTCGGCGACGCGGCGTGCTTCGTCGCAGGGCGGGGCGGCGAGGTGCTCGGCGTGCTCGGGCTGGCGGTCACGACGCTGCGGGTCGGCGGGGTGGGTCGGCCGGCGGTCTACCTCGGCGACCTGAAGGTGGCGCCGGCGGCGCGCGGCGGGCGGGTGCTCGTCCGGCTGGCGGACGCGGCCCGGGAGTGGGTCGGCGGGCGGGCCGACTGCGGGTTCGCGGTCGTCATGGATGGCACCCGTGTCACCCCGGACGCGTACACCGGCCGGCTCGGCATCCCGCCGTTCCGGGTCGCGGCGAAGGTGGCGGTGCTGCGGGTGTTGGCCGGCGCCCCGGGCGCGGGGTGGGAGGCGGACGCCGCGGCGGGCGAAGCGTGCTTCGCCGCGCTCACCGCCGACCAGGTGACGACGGCCGGCGGGGACCCGGCGGAGCGGTCGGAGGCGGTGCCGGCGTGGCTCGTCGCCCCGGACGGGTCGGCGTGCGGCCGGCTCGAAGACACGCGGCGGGCGAAGCGGCTGATCGCGGACGACGGCGGCGAGATGTGCTCCGCCCACCTGTCCTGTATCGGGTACCGGACGCCGGCCGCCCTCGCGGACCTGCTGCGGGTCGCGGCCGGGGCGGCGGCCGCCCGGGGCTTCCCGGCGCTGTTCGCGGCCGTCACGCCCGAGCACGCGGCGGCCGGCGGGCCGGGAACGGTGGTCGCCCCGGCGACCGTGTACGCCGCCGGCCTCGACCCGGGGTTGTCGTGGGCCGTCAACACCGCGGAGGTCTGACCGTGAGCGAGACGAATCGGGCGGCCGCCGTCGCCGCCCGCGCGGCCGCCGTCCTGGACCGGTGCGGGATCGCCGGGAACGCGTACCTCCGCGACCTCGCCGGCGGGGCGATGTCGGCCGACGCCTTCCGGCGGACGCAGGAGCAGTTCCACTTCGCGGTGTCGTTCTTCCCCCGCCCGATGTCCGCGCTGGTCGGCCGGATCCCGGACCCGCGGCGGCGGCTCGACATCCTGCACAACCTGGTCGAGGAGCACGGGGAGTTCGACGAGCGGCGGTTCCACCACACCACCTTCCGCCAGTTCCTGGCGACCCTCGGGACCGACCCGGCGGGCCTCGACCGGCTGGTGATCTGGCCGGAGGTGCGGGCGTTCAACGCGGTGCTGACGGCGGCGTGCGTGCTGGACGAGGTGGAGGTCGGGGTGGCGTGCATGGGGGTGATCGAGCAGGCGTTCGCCGGGATCTCGGCGACGATCGGGCGGGCGGTGGTGGACCGCGGGTGGGTGCCGGCCGAGAAGTTGGTGCACTACGCCCTGCACGCCGAGATCGACGGGCGGCACGCGGAGGAGTTCTTCGCGGTGGTCGCGGACGGGTGGGCGGACGGGTCGCGGCGGCACCCGGTCGAGCAGGGGCTGGAGCTGGGGGCGTACGTGTTCGACCGGCTGTACCGCGACCTGCACGCCGCCCGCGACCGCGCCCCGGAGTACCGCCCCGGGCCGCGCTGACCGGCCGGGTCGGCCCCCTGGGCCGCGGGTCCCGGCCGCCGGGGCGACACCGCCCGGTCCACCGTCGGGGTTGTCCGGGCTGTCCACGCAGCGGCCGGGACGGCCGCGGTCCAGGGGGACCGACCCGGCCCAGTCACACCTTGAACACCTCGCGGACGTTGTCCCGCAGCAGCCGCGTCCCGAGCGCGACCGCGTCCTTCTCGCTTAGCACCCCCGGCCGGACGAACTCGTCGGCCAGCACGTTCGCCAGGATCCGCCGGTACATCGCGTACTTCGGCAGGACGAACTCCAGCTTGTACGCGTCCGAGTAGTACCCGACCAGCTTCGTCTTCGGCACCGCGGTGATCCGCTCCGTCAGGTCCTTGCGGATGTACGGCGGGGTGTTCGAGTACCACCAGTGGCCGTTCGGGAGGACGTTCGGGAAGATCCACGAGTACGCGACGAGTTCCTGGTTCTGGGCGCTGGTCAGGACCGACACCGGGAACGTCACGTCGGGGAACGCGTTGAACAGGTCCTTGTACTGGATCAGGCTGGTCCGCTGGTCGAACAGGTCCTGCCCCTGGAACACCCCCTTCTCGTACACCCGCCGGTTCACCCCGACCATCAGGTCGAACGGCAGCCGGAAGTCCCGGCAGAACTCGGCCACCATCCAGAACACGCCCGGGGCCAGGTCGTGGTACCCGTGGAACTGCATCTGCTCGTAGATGTGCTCGTCGTCGAACGGGGCCGGGTGGAAGTTCGGCGGCAACGAGATCGCCGCCGCCTTCGCCCCCCGGCTGGTGAAGTGCATGAACAGCTTCGCCAGCGCCTTCCGGAGCGTCGCCGCGTCCCGCACCTCGACCCCGGTCGCCGCCGCCAGCCGCCGCCGCGTCTCCGGCTTGTCCAGGTGGAACACCAGCGTGTCCGTCCGCAGGCACGGGACGTACACGCTGGTGTCGAACCCCTCCAGCGGGTCGTCGAACTCGTTGGTCAGGAAGATCTTCTCGAGCTTCGTCTTGTCGCGGACCTGCTTCTCCCAGTCCGGCTGGGCGAACAGCTTCTCGGCGGCGTCGAACAGGCGGTCGGCGTCGGCGGCCGTGACCCGCTTGCCGTCGAACCCGAGGAACGTCTGGGCGATGTCGAGGAACCACCCGTACTGGGCGGTGTTGTCGTACCGGTCCATGAACCGGACGATCTCCCGGACGCGGTCCCGCGGCGGGGCGTCCTTCGCCAGCACCGCCTGGCCCATCCCGGCCGAGTGGGCCAGTTCCGTGTAGTAGTGGTATCCGAGGATGTCGTCGAGCGACCGCGACACCGGGGCGAGCGGGTCGATGTGCGAGTGCGGGTCGATCAGCGGGACGTTCGACAGGGCCGAGTTCAGGTCGGCGACGAGCGCGTCGGCGGGCATCGGTAAACCTCCGCGGGCCGGGCGGCCGTGTCAGACTTACCACGGATACGTCTTACAACGCCCGGCAAGAATTACAAACCGGCGGGGGCGTGAGACGAGCCGGCCGAGGCCCGCGGATGTGGCGTGTGACCAACGACTTGGGCCGGACGCGGGGTGGCGGCGCGGCGGAAAAATCGGCGCGGCACGGGTCGTGCATTACCTCCTCTCGTTCGCGGCAAGCTTCCCCCAAGCGGGCCGCGAACGGTGCCGAACCCGCGACGACGAAACCTTCCCCCAAGGCCGTCGTTCCCCCAAGACGCGGGCCGGCACCGCGGACAAGACGGCCGCGACCCTTCCCCCAAGGGTCGCGGCCGCGGGAGAGAGTTCCCCCCTCTCCCGGACCCGTCAGTTACCACGTCCGGTCCCCCGTCCGAAACCATCCTTCCCCCTGCCGCCGCCTTCCCCCAAGGCGGCGGCTCGTCTTTTCCCGTTGTGCCCCGGCAGCCCCGGCCCCATGATTGGGGTGTCGCGGTCACGTCACGGGGGGTGTTGCCATGAACGCGGGTCGGTCCCTGGGTGCGGCGCTCGCGCTCGCCCTGGCGGCGGCGTGGGCGGGCGGGCAACCGCCCAAGCAGCCGAAGCGGGAGGTCGGGAACCTGAAGGTCGGGGACGCGGTCCCGGACTTCGAACTGGCCGACGCCACCGGCAAGAACGCGGTGAAGCTGTCCGGCCTGAAGGGGAAGCCGGCGGTGCTGGTATTCGGCAGCTGCACGTGACCGCCGTTCCGGAACTCGGTCGGTCAGATCGAGAAGCTGTTCGCGGACCACGGGAAAGACGTCCACTTCCTGTTCGTGTACATCCGGGAGGCGCACCCGACGGACGGGCAGCAGGTGCCGCAGAACGTGAAGGACAAGGTCCTGGTCAAGGACCCGAAGACGCTGGACGAGCGGAACAAGGTGGCCCGGGACTTCGTCGCCGACTTCAAGGTGACGCTGCCGGTGCTGGTCGACACGATCGACGACCAGGTGCGGAACGCCTACGCGGCGTGGCCGGACCGGCTGTACGTGGTCGACGCCGGCGGGAAGCTGGCGTACGTCGGCCCGCCGGGGCCGCGGGGGTTCAAGCCGGAAGAGGTCCCGCCGGTGCTGCGGAAGCTGCTCGGGAAGGAACGGTAGGCCCCCGACCGTCGGTCCCCGGGAGGGCGAGGCTCCTGCCGAGCCGAAGTCGCCCGGCTCGGCAGGAGCCTCGCCCTCCCGTCGGTCGCCGCCGGCACCTGGTCACTTCTTCCGCGGGTTGCGGAGGTAGTACAGCCGACCGTCCTCGGCGCCGATCAGCAGGTCCGGGACGCCGTTCCCGTCGAAGTCGGCCGGGGTCGGGTGGGTGTCGTGGCCCTCGATGTTGCGGGCGTCCACGTCGCCCATGTCCTTGAACCGCCACCGCCCGTCGGCCGCCCCGGTCTGCCGCAGCCACCGGGCGTTCGCCCCGTTCACCAGCACGTCGAGCTTCCCGTCGCCGTCCCAATCCGTGACGCACAGCTTCCGCCGCCCGCTCTTGCCCGCGACCCCGGCGTTCAGCCGCAGCGGCTCGTCCTTCTCGTCGCACAACACCCGCGCCGGCGGCAGGAGGACCAGCTTGCCGTCGCGCTTGGCCCGGCGGAAGAACGCCAGGTGGCCCTCGTGGTCGAGCATGACCAGGTCGGTCAGGCCGTCGCGGTCCCAGTCGGTCGCGACCGGCGTCGTCCGCCACTGCGTCAGGAGTTCCTTCCCCTCCGGGCGGAGCCAGCCCCACGCGAGCTTCGGCTGCTGGCCGTCCCACTCGACCTCCACCGGCCGGGCCGCCTCCAGCTTCGGGGCGGTCCGCGTCCCGGCGTTCCGGTACCAGTGCACCTTCCCCCAGATCGCGTTCGCCACGATGTCGGGGAGGCCGTCGCCGTCCCAGTCCGCGACGGTCTGCGTCGTGTACCCCCACTTCGCCTCGCACGGCCCCTGGATCGACCCGTTCGGCCCGGCCTGCACGCGGATCACCTTGCCGCCGGCCTCCAGCAACTTCGGCGCCGCCCACTTCGGCCGCTCCACCCCCGGCCTGCTCAGGTTCTCGATGAAGGCGATGTACCCGGCCGTGTTCCCGCAGATGACGTCGGTGTCGCCGTCCCCGTCCCAGTCGAACGCGGTCGGGGTGGCGAGCGCCCCGAACTTCACGTCGTCCGCCTCTTGACGGAAGTACCGCGGCGGCAGGAACACCGGCACCCGGTCGGCGAGTTTGCCGGTGTTCTCGACCCACGCCACCCGCCCGTCCTCGTCGCCGACGATCAGGTCGAGGTCGCCGTCCGCGTCCCAGTCGATCGCGGTCGGGGTGATCATCTGCAGGTCCATGACGAGCGGGGCCCCGGCGGCGGTCTTCAGCCGCTTCCCGGGGGCGTACTTCGGCTCCCGCCGGGTGCCGACGTTCTCGAAGTAGGTGAACCCGTCGAGGAACTCGCCGCACAGGAGGTCGAGGTCGCCGTCGGCGTCGAAGTCGGCGAGGTTCGGCGACGGCCACCCGAACGTCTCGGCCGGCTTGTCCCCGGCCATCACCTTCTCCGGTTTCGCGTACTCCGGCTTGGCGGCGGTGCCGGTGTTGCGGAGGACGTAGACGAACCCGCGGAGCGGGCCGTTCGTCCACTTCCCCGCCGCGTCGTAGGCGTTGTCCCAGCCGTACTCGGTCCAGTCGCCGACGCCCACGACCAGGTCGAGGAGGCCGTCGCCGTCGTAGTCGGCGTACCGCCACATGTTCGCCCGCACCTTGTTCGGGTGGACGTTCGCCGGCACCGGGAGTTTGACGCCCTTCTCCAGCCCGGTCGTGAGGAAGTCGGGATACTCGAAGCCCGGCGACAGGACGCGCGGCTTGCCGCCGTCGTAGCTCACCTGGACGTTCTGGAGGCCCTTGCTGATGCGGCGGGCGGGCTTGAAGACGGGGAACGTGCCGCCGGGGTTCTCGAACACGTACACGCCGTTGGACGGCTTGTCCGGGCAGTTCACGACGAGGTCGAGGTCGCCGTCCCCGTCGAAGTCCATCGGCAGCGGCCACGCCCACAGCCCCACGCCGAGGTCGACGGCGAGGCCGGGGTGGTTGTACTTCAGCCGTTCGAGGCCGTCGGCGGGGGCCGCGGGGGCGGCGACGAGGAGCGCCGCGACGGCGAGGAGTCGTGTCGGCATGAGGCGCCTCACGCGGGTCCGGATCGGGTGGGGCAGGCATTCCTGCCTGCCCAAGCTTCAGAGGCAGGCAGGAATGCCTGCCCCACTGTCATTCGAGGTCCATCCGCCACCACGCGACGAGCGTGAACACCGCCCCGAACGCGAGCAGCACCCCGCACGCGGTGGCGACGAACGCCGGGTCCGGGTTCGGCCTCGCCAGCAGCTGCGAGTACGCGTCCAGCGCCCAGGCGTGCGGGGTGACCAGGCTCGCCACCTTCATGTTCTCCGGCATCAGGTCGCGCGGCATCAGCGACCCGCTCACCCCGCCGAGCACCAGCACCAAGAGCGTCCCGTACACCGCCACCTGCGTCTCCGTCCGGGCGACGCTCGCCACCAGCACCGACAGCCCGACCGCCGCGACCGACGTGCAGACCACCACCGCCGCCAGCAGGTCCGGCCGCGACCCCCACGTCAGGCCGAACAGGACGTACCCGGCGGCGAGCAGGAAGAACCCCTGCGCGAGCGACACCACCAGGCACGGGAGCAGCTTCCCCAACAGGATCTGGCCGCGGGTGAGCGGGGCGGCCCGGAGGCGGGCGAGCGTCCCGTGCTTCCGCTCCGACACGAACAGCCAGCCGACGCTCAGCACCAGGAAGAACGCGAACAGCACCGTGTACGACGGGACCAGGATCTGGTACCGCAGCCCGGACGTGTCGCGGTACGCGGACCGGCGGGCGCCGTCCGCCTCCCGGGCCGCCGTCTTGTTCAGCCCGGCCCACGTCGTCGCCTCGAAGTCGTAGTTCGAGAGCAGGTCGCCGACCCCGGCCTTCACCTTCGGCCCGACCTCCCCGCGGACCGCCGGCGTCAGCACCTCGCCGAGCGCCAGCTCCTTCCCGACCCGGGCCATCAACTCCTTGTCGCGGAACGCCGCCTGGATCAGCTCGCGGAACGCCGGCACCTGGCCCTTGATGACCCCCGACAGCGGCCCGAACTTCTTCTCCAGCATCGCGGCGAACGCCTTGTCCGCGAACAGGGCGGTGAGCAGCTTTTGCACGACCGGGTCGAGCTCCTGCAGCACCTCCGGCGGGGTCGGCTTCACGTCGCCGAGCCGGACCGCGACGGCGGCCATGAACGCGTCGTCGCCGACGCGCTGGAACGCCCGCCCGATCATCCACGGGATCAGCACCCGCATCAGGGTGACCTGCGTCACCTGCTCGATCACCGCCGCCGACACCGGCTGGGCCGGGTCCTTGAGCAGCCGCACCCCGAGGTCGGGGGTGCGGACCCCGTCGCGGTCGAACGGGTTGATCGGCGGCGGGTCGGCGTGCGACAGGAACGACGCCCGGTTCATCCGCTCGGAGAAGTCCGGGTCGAAGACGAGGACGGCGGCCCGGGCGCCGCGGTCGACCAGGCCGCGGGCGGTCGCCTCGTCGGCGATCTCCTCGAGCCGGATGTCGTCCGGCCCGGCGAGGTCGTCGAGCACCACCTCCGACCACTTCTTCCCCGGGAACGGCTGCGGCACCGCCAGCCCGCGGTCGAGGTTGACGACCGAGATGCGGAGCTTCTCGTCCGGCTTCTCGCCGAACCCCTCGCCCAGCGCCAGCCCGAGGACCAGGATCAGCACCAGCGGGGTGACGAGCAGGATGACGGCGCTGCGGACGTCCCGCAGGAGCAGCCGGAGGTCCTTCAGGGCGAGGGTGAGGGTGGGCATGTGTCAGAACCCGAGCAACCCGGGTCGTTGGCGACAAATCTGGGCCGTGTTCGTGGGACCCAGGCCGTTGGCCTGGGCTGAGGGAGGGCGGGCCTTCGGCCCTCAGACGCCCGAAGCCCCGAAGGGGCGGCCTCCCTCAGCCCAGGCCAACGGCCTGGGTCCCACGAACACGGCCCCGGTTCTCGGCACTCGGTTCAGTCCCGCAGTTCGCGGCCGGTCAGGTGCAGGAACACCCGCTCCAGGGTCGGCTCCCGCGGGTCGATCGCGGTCACCGTGGTGCCGTGCTCGGCGGCCAGCGCCAGCACCCGCGGCAGCAGCTCCGGGATTGCGTCCGTCGTCACGTCGAACCCGTCGTCGGCCGGCACCACCTTCTTCGCCCCGGGGAGCTGTTCGAGTCGGGCGGCGAACCCCGGCGGGGCGGCGGCGAACCGGAACCGGACCCGGCCGTCGAGCCGCTTGAGCAGGTTCGGCAGGGTGTCGCAGGCGCGGAGGGTGCCGTCGTCGAGGACGGCGATGCGGGTGCACAGCGCCTGCACCTCCTCCATGTAGTGGCTCGTGTAGACCACCGTCAGGCCGGCCGCGTTCAGCGCCTTCACGTGCCGGAAGATGTGGTTCCGGCTCTGTGGATCGACCCCGGTCGTCGGCTCGTCCAGGAACAGCACCCGCGGGCCGTGGACGACCGCCGCCGCCAGGTTCAGCCGACGCTTCATCCCGCCGGAGAACCGGCCCGCCCGCTCGTCCGCCCGGTCCGTCAGCCCGACCGCCGCCAGCACCTCCTCGACCCGGTCCCGCAGCCCGCCCCCGCCCAGCCCGTACAGCTTGCCGAAGAACCGCAGGTTCTCCCGGGCCGACAGGTCCGGGTAGATCGACAGGTCCTGCGTGCCGATCCCGACGAGCCGGCGGAGGTCGCGGGCGGAGCGGGTGAGCGGCCGGCCGAACAACTTCACCGCGCCGCCGTCGGCGTCCGTCAGACCGCTCATGATGCTGATGAGGGTCGTCTTCCCGGCCCCGTTCGGCCCGAGCAGCCCGAACAACTCGCCCGCCCCGATGGTCAAGGACACCCCGCCGAGCGCGACCGTCTCGCCGTACCGCTTCCGCACGTCGGTGGCTTCGAGAACCGGCTCGGACATGGCGACTACTATAGGGCCGATGACCACCTTCAACGACGCCCGGGTCCGGGCCGCGAACGCCCGCCCGCCGAACACCCAGGGCAAGTACGTCCTGTACTGGGTGCAGATGTTCCGCCGGCTGCACTCGAACCACGCCCTCGACCACGCCCTGCGGCTCGCGGCCGAGTGGAAGAAGCCGTTGGTCGTGTACGAGGGACTGAAGCTGAACTACCCGTGGGCCGCCGCCCGGCACCACACGTTCATCCTCCAGGGGATGCGCGACAACGCCGCGGCGGCGAAGCGACTCGGCGTCAGCTACTGGCCGTTCGTCGAAACCCCGGACGACGCCGGCCGCGGTTTGGTGAAGCGGCTCGTGGCCGACGCTTGCGCCGTCGTTACCGACGACTACCCGGCGTTCATCGTCCCGGCGCAGAACCGGGCGCTGGCGGCGAAGGCGGACGTGCCGCTGATCCTGATCGACGGCAACGGCCTGGTGCCGCTGGCGAACCTCGGGCCGGCGGTCGCCGCCGCGGCGCACCTCCGGCCGCGCATCCACAAGCTGTTCGCCGAGGCGTGGGGCCACCGGGCGGCGACCGAGCCGGTCGTCCCGAAGGGGGTCGGCAAGCGGCTCGACCCGCCGTTCGACCCGTGGGACCCGAAGCAAGACATCCCGAAGTTCGTCGCGTCCCTGCCGCTCGACCAGACGGTGCCGGCGGTCCCCGGGGTCGAAGGCGGGGCGGCCGCCGGGCGGGCCGCCCTGGCCGACTTCGTCGCCCGCAAGCTGCCGCGCTACGCCGACGGGCGGAACAACCCGGACGACCCCGCGCGGAACGCCGCCAGCGCGCTGAGCGCCTACCTCCACTACGGCCACGTCTCGGCCCAGGAAGTCGCGGAGGCCGCCCTGGGCGACGACTGGACCCCGGCCGCGATCAACCCGAAGACCCGCAACAAGGACGACTTCTACTGCCGCGACCCGAACGTGAACGGCTTCCTCGACGAGGTCGTCACCTGGCGGGACGTGGGGTACCACTGGCACCACGTCCGGGGTCGGGAGTCGGGGGCCGGGAGTCGGGGGAACACGAGCTGGCAGGCCGGCGCCACCCCGCAGTTCAACTTCGAGACGTTCGACTTCTCCCCCGGCGGCGAGCGCACCCTCGACGTGATCCTCCCGGACTGGGCGAAGGCCACGCTCGCCAAGCACGCCGGCGACACCCGCGAGCACCTCTACCGGCTCGACCAGTTCGAGGCGGCGGAGACGCATGACGAGCTGTGGAACGCCGCCCAGCGGGAGCTCGTCGCCACCGGCCGGATCCACAACTACCTGCGGATGCTCTGGGGGAAAAAGGTGCTAGAATGGAGCCGGACGCCGGCCGAGGCGTACGCCGTGTTGGAGCATTTGAACAACAAGTATGCGATCGACGGCCGGGACCCGAACTCGTACTCGGGAATGCTGTGGGTGTTCGGGCTGTTCGACCGGCCGTGGCCGCCGGAGCGGCCGGTGTTCGGGACGGTCCGGTACATGTCGTCCGAGAACACCGCGCGGAAGTTCAACCTGTCCGGGTACTTCGAGTACGTCAACGGGCTGGGGACTGCTAGTGAGCCGCGGCGAGAATGACCGAGTGAGCTTGCCGCCGATCCGGTCGCTCTGCTAAGAATATGGGCACGAGATCACCCACCGAGGTGTTGCCTAGAGCCCATCAGCCACCAACCATCCCTTCGAGGGGGCGCTGCGACGGGACGCACGGGCGTACCTGCCAGGCTCGGAGGGGTGGATTACTACCGTGCAACGGCGCCCGTTCATTGTTCTGGAGACTTTGAACGTGACCGCCACCGCGCAGAAGACCGCCGCCTTCACCGACTACCACGTCGCCGACATCTCGCTCGCCCCCTGGGGCCGCCGCGAGATCGCCATCGCCGAGACCGAGATGCCCGGCCTCATGGCCATCCGCGAGGAGTACGCCGCGCGGCAACCGCTCAAGGGCGCTCGCATCACCGGCTCGCTCCACATGACCATCCAGACGGCCGTCCTGATCGAGACGCTCCAGGCGCTCGGGGCCGAGGTCCGCTGGGC
>PNKH01000041.1 GCA_013822345.1 Isosphaera sp. | reverse complement strand
CGGGCGGGGCGCGGGAGTAGTCTGCTCACATCGGTCGGAGCATGCGACCTCTGACCCCTGCCGGACCTCACCCGCCTGTACCCCACCCATCCCACCCGGGGCGCCTGGTCATGCTGAACATCCCCATCGGCCGGACGCGGTTCTGCGACGGCGTCAGCCGGCGGAGCTTCCTCCGCGTCGGCACGTTCGCGTTCGGGACGACCGCCCTCACCCTCGCCGACGTGCTCCGGGCCGAGGGCGCCGCGAAGCAGAACGACCTCCCCCGCACCGGGCACAAGGCGGTCATCAACATCTTCCTGGCCGGCGGCCCGCCGCACCAGGACATGTGGGACATCAAGACCGAAGCCCCGGCCGAGATCCGCGGCGAGTTCAACCCGATCGCCACCAAGGTCCCCGGCATCCGGATCGGCGAGACGTTCCCCCGCATCGCCGCGATGGCCGACAGGTTCGCCTTCATCCGCAGCGTCGTCGGGGCGAAGGGCGGGCACGACGGGTACCAGGTGACGACCGGGTTCGAGAAGGCGTCGCTCGCCCCGATCGGCGGCCGGCCGAGCCTCGGCAGCGCGGTGATGAAGCTCCAGGGGAGCGTCGACCCGAGCGTCCCGCCGTTCGTCGGGCTGGCCGAGAAGACGCAGCACATGCCGTGGAGCGACGCCGGCCAGACCGGGTTCCTCGGCAGCGCGTTCGCCCCGTTCAAGCCGAGCGGGCCGGACCTGGCGAACATGACCCTGAACCCCGCCAACCGGGACCACCTGCCGGACCGCAAGGCCCTCCTCCGCGGGTTCGACGACCTGAAGCGCGAGATGGACCACGCCGGCGGGCTGAAGGGGGCCGACGTCCACACCGCCCGGGCGTTCGACGTCCTGACGTCGAGCCGGCTGGTCGAGGCGATGGACGTGTCGAAGGAGCCGCAGAAGGTGCGCGACCGGTACGGGGACGGGAAGCCGTACCAGTTCCAGTTCGACGGCGCCCCGACGGTGAACGACCAGTTGCTGATGGCCCGCCGACTGGTCGAGGCGGGGGCGCGGGTGGTCACCCTGAGCTACGGCCGGTGGGACAGCCACGGGAAGAACTTCGACCTCGTCCGCGACCACGGGGCGAAGCTCGACCAGTGCCTCACCGCCCTGGTCGAGGACCTCGAGGTCCGCGGGATGCTGGACGACGTGACGGTGATCGCGTGGGGCGAGTTCGGGCGGACGCCGACGATCAACAAGGGGTCGGGCCGGGACCACTGGCCGCAGGTCAGCGGCGCGATCCTCGCCGGCGGCGGGATGCGGACCGGCCAGGTGGTCGGGAGCACCGACCGGACCGGCGGGAACGCGAAGGACCGGCCGGTGCCGTTCGGGGACGTGTTCGCGACGCTGTACCACAACCTCGGGCTGAACCCGGAGACGACCACGATCACCGACCCGACCGGCCGGCCGCAGCACCTCGCCGACGGCAAGGCGATGCCGGAGTTGGTCTGACCCATCCGGTCGGGTCCGCCGCTTGCGGCGTTGCGCGCAACGCCGCAAGCGGCGGACCCGACACCGCCCCGTCGCACTTCCGGTCCGCCCGTCCGTCCGCTACACTCCCAGTACCGGGCGGCCCCCCCGCCCGGCCCCGTCCGTCCTCTCCACCCGTCATTCCGGAGGGCGACCCCGTGTCCCGCTCCGCACCGCGCCGGGGGTTCACGCTGATCGAGTTGTTGGTCGTCGTCGCCATCATCGCGGTGCTGGTCGGCCTGCTCCTCCCGGCCGTCCAGAAGGTCCGTGAGAGTGCCGCGCGGACCGGCTGCCAGAACAACCTGAAGCAGCTCGGGCTGGCCGTCCACCACTACGAGACCGCCACCGGGAAGCTCCCGCCGGCGTGCTGGAGCCCGCCGGCGGCGTACACCGTCGGGTCGGTGGTGGTGCCTGCCCTGCCGCCGGACCAGGGGCCGCGGAGCCTCGCCGCCCTGCTGCTGCCGTACGTCGAGCAGCAGAACCTCCACGACCTGTTCGACCAGGCCCGGGACTGGCGGCAGCTCGGGCAGAACCGGACCGCGGTCACCACCGCCCTGAAGATGCTCCAGTGCCCGTCGGCCCCGGGGACGCCGCGGGTCCGGCGGTTCACCACCGAGGCCGAGTTCGGCGGCGGGGAGGTGTTCGGGACGGTGACCGACTACCAGGTGGTGGTCCGGGTCAGGTCGGCGGTCGGGAGCAACCCGTCGGTCCTGAGCCCGGCCCCGCCGAGCAACTACGCCGCCCTGCTCGCCCCGAACCGCCCGCACCCGTCGGCCATGGCGACCGACGGGCTGTCGAACACGTTCCTGCTGGCGGAGACGGCCGGCAACCCGGGGTGGTACGTGCTGGGCCGGTCGACGGCGGACTACAACGACCAGGCCGGGGTGTGGTCGGACCACCGGGCGACGATGGTGCTGGACGGGTGCGACCCGGCCGACCCGATGAGCACCGCGACGTCCGGGTCGGCGGTGTACGCCGGCCGCACCCGGGCGGTGAACTGCACCAACCGGGACGAGATGTACGCGTTCCACCCGGGCGGGTGCCACGTGCTGCTGGGGGACGGGTCGGTGCGGTTGCTGCGGGACGCGCTGCCGGTCGGGGTGGCGGCGGCGATGGTCACCCGGGCGAACGGCGAGGTCGTGCCGACAGGATTCTGACGAATGACCGGTTGCGGGCGGCCCGCCGGCGTGTTACTCCTGGACCCGCCCGCCGAGGAACCGCCATGAAGCTGCTCACTGCCGCCCTGGTCGTGCTGACCGCGACCTTCGCCCGGGCGGCCGACCCCGCCGAACTGATCGTCCACAACGCCAAGGTCGTGACCGTCGACGCGAAGTTCTCGCTCGCCGAAGCGGTCGCCGTCCGCGGCGGGAAGGTCGCGGCCGTCGGCGCCTCCGCCGACGTGCTCAAGCTGAAGGGGCCGAACACCCGCGTCGTCGACGCCGGCGGGAAGACCGTCCTCCCCGGCCTGTACGACAGCCACGTCCACCCGTCCGGGGCGGCCCTCAGCGAGGTCGGCGACCCGATCCCGGACCTCCGCTCCCTCCCCGAGGTGTTCGACTTCATCAAGAAGCGGGCCGCGACCACCCCCGAGGGGAACTGGATCGTCCTCCGGTACGCCTTCCCGACTCGGCTGAAGGAGGCCCGGTTCCCGACCAAGGCCGAACTCGACGCGGTCGCCCCGAAGCACCCGGTCCTGTACCACGCCGGCCCGGCCGGGATGACCAACTCGATGGGCCTGAAGGTGTCCGGGGTGACCAAGGACACCAAGAACCCGACGAACGGGGTGGTGGTGAAGGACCCGGTCACCGGCGAGCCGACCGGGATGCTCCGCAGCGCCTACGGGGTGCTCAAGGGGGTGCCCGGCGGCGGGGAGAACGTGTCGGCCGAGAAGAAGCGCGAGGCGGTGAAGAAGCTGTTCTCGCTCTACAACGAGCACGGCATCACCAGCGTCTCCGACCGCAACGCCGGCCGCGGCGACCTCGACCTGTACCTGTCCCTGCAGAAGGGGAACGAGCTGACGGTGCGGGTGAACGTGGCCCGCGGGTTCAGCCCGGGCGGCACCCGCGACGAGATCGCCCGGCGGCTCGACGACCTCCCCGGGAAGGACGGCCGCGGCGGCCCGACCGGGGTCGGGGACGAGTGGGTGCGGGTCGGGCCGATCAAGATGTTCACCGACGGCGGGATGCTGAACGGCACCGCGTACATGCGGGAGCCGTGGCCGAAGGGCGACACCTACCAGATCACCGAGGACGGTTACCGCGGGCTGCTGTTCGCGAAGGCGGAGCAGCTGCAGATCGTCTGCGAGGAGGCGGCGCGGCGGAAGTGGGCGGTCACCTCGCACACCGCCGGCGAGGGGGCGATGGACGTCCTCCTCGACGCCTACGAGTTCACCCACCGTTTGGTGCCGATCACCGACCTCCGGTTCTGCATCACCCACGCCAACTTCCCGAGCAAGGACAACCTGGAGCGGTGCAAGAAGCTCGGCGTCTGCGCGGACGTGCAGCCGGCCTGGCTGTACAAGGACGGGCACACCCTGCTGAAGGTGCTCGGGCCGGAGCGGATGCGGTGGTTCCAGCCGTACAAGTCGTGGCTGGAGCACACCACCGTCGGCGGCGGGAGCGACCACATGCTCCGGTTCGACCCGCTCGACAGCACCAACCCGTGGAGCCCGTGGCTCGGGATCTGGACGACCCTCACCCGGAAGCTAGAGCGCGGCGGGGTGCTGGAGCCGGGCGAGGCGCTGACCCGCGAGCAGGCGCTGCGGCTGTACACGATCAACAACGCCTACCTCGGCCGGGAGGAGAAGGAGAAGGGGTCGCTGGAGGTGGGGAAGCTGGCCGACCTGATCGTGATCGACCGCGATTACCTCACCTGCCCGGTCGACGACGTGCGGGACACGAAGGTGCTGCTGACGGTCGTCGGCGGGAAGGTGGTGTTCGAGCGGAAGTGAACTGGACCCGGGCCGCCACGGAGAGCGGCCCCTACGGCCGTAGCGACACTCGGCCGTCGCCAGTGTCGGTCAGGTAGTGTCTCAGTTTGGTGGGGCAGGCATTCCTGCCTGCCGGGTCTTGCTCGGCAGGCAGGAATGCCTGCCCCACCAAACTGAGACACTACCCTACCGCCGGTCACGCCGCCTTCCGGAACGGGAACAGCCGCCGCCACCACCCGGCCGGCTTCGCCGGCTCGGGTTCCTCCTCCGGCTCCTCGTCGGCCGGCGGCTTCGGCTTCCTCGCCGGCTTCTCCGCCGGCTCCGCCTCGGGCTTGGCCCGGTCGGGGCTGTACAGCGCCTGGATGAGGATGCCGAGGACGGTCAGGCCGACGGCGACCCCGTTCGCGGCCGCCTGGTGGGCGTCGGCCCAGGCGGCCGCGTCGAAGCGGAGGAGGGGTTCGAGGAGGAGGAGCCCGGCGTGGGCGGCGAGGAGGACGCCGGCGAGGCTGGTCAGGAGCATCGTCCACGGGCGGTACAGGAGCAGCCCGAGGAGCCCGCCGGAGAGGAACACCGCCCACAGCTCCTGGGCCTGCGGGACGACCCACTGGACGGCCAGGAACGCCCCGCACCCGCCGGCCACGAACGCGAACACCTTCGCCAGTTCCAGGGCCATCATCCCGGCGGCCACGGCCACCAGGACGCCGCCGGCCATGATCCGCGCCCCGCCGGCCGCCTGCCCGGCGTTCAACCCCAGCAGCCCGGCGGAGAAGGTCACCCCGGCGACGACCCAGAACCGGTGCCACCGCCACCCGAACAAGAACAGGGCGAGGCCGACGGCGCACAGGGTGCCGGCCGCCGCCGGGGTCAGCCCGCGGGCCTCGGCCAGGACGTCGGGGGCGATCAGCTGCATCGGCACCTCCCCGGCGAGCCGGGAGCGTGAGCGACCGGAGGGGTTGACGCCTCCGGTCGCTCACGCTCCCGGCTCGCCCGGCCCCGGCACGAGACGATAGTCCCCGCACGCCGGCGGCGTCAACTCGGACCCGCGGTCCCGACCGTCTGGACCATCACCGACCGGGTGCGCGGGCCGTCGAACTCGCAGAAGTACACCCCCTGCCACGTCCCGAGCACCAGGTCGCCGTTCTCCACCGGCAGCGTTGCCGAGCTGCCGACGAGCGAACTCTTGATGTGGGCGTCGCTGTTCCCCTCGGCGTGGCGGAACCCGGGCCCGTCCTTCGGCACCCGGTCGTTCAGCCACAGCAGCATGTCCCGGACCACGTCCGGGTCGGCGTTCTCCTGGACCGTGATCGCGGCGGTGGTGTGCGGGCAGTACACCACGCACGCCCCGGACCGGACCCCGGACTGGTGGACCGCCCGCCGCACCTCCGTCGTCACCTCGACGAACTCCGTCCGCCGCGTCGTCCGCACCTCGAACGCCGTCATGTGGAGGCCCTCCCGGTCGGGGTGTATTCTAACCCCGGGCCGCCCGCCCGACGTAGGGTGTGTCGAGCCCCGCGCCTCGCGGCCCGACGACGCACCACGCGGCGCCGGTGCGTCGTCGGGCCGCGAGGCGCGGCCCTCGACCGCACCCTACGCTGCATGTCGCCCCGAACCGAGTGACCCATGCCCCCGCTCCAGTTCGTCGTCGACCGCCGGGAGGCCGGGAAGACGCTGCCGGCGATCCTGAAGGCCCGGTACGGGCTGAGCTGGGCCCGGGCGAAGCGGCTGGTCGAGGGCCGGCACGTCAAGGTGAGCGGCCAGGTCGAGACGGACGTAGCCCGGCGGGTGAAGCTCGGGAAGCCGGTGGAGGTGGCGGCCGGGACCGTCGAGCTTTCGGAGTCGGTCGGAAGGGGTGAAGGGGTGAAAGGGGGAAGGGGTGAGAAGAACCCCGACAGGCGGCCGCCGACGGTCCAGAAGCCCGGGCGGGTCCGCCCGGCCTTCACCCCTTCACCCCCCCACCCCCTCACCCCTTCTCTGGTCTACCAGGACGACGCGGTGGTGGTCGCGGACAAGCCGGCCGGGTTGACCACGATGCGGCACGCGGACGAGGCGGCGGAGTTCGGCGAGCGCGGGCGGAAGTTCCTGCCGAAGACGCTCGCGGACCTTCTGCCGGGGTTGCTCGGCAGCCCGAACCGGCCGGTGATCGCCGTCCACCGGATCGACCGCGACACCAGCGGGCTGGTCGTGTTCGCCCGCACCCGCGCCGCCGCCGACCACCTCGCCGCCCAGTTCCGCAAGCACGCCGTCGACCGCCGCTACCTCGCCCTGACCCGCGGCGTCCCCCCGGCGGGCCGGATCGAGTCGCTGTTCGTCCGCGACCGGGGCGACGGCCGCCGCGGCACCCACCGGATCGGCAGCGCCGCGGGGGCGAAGCGGGCGGTCACGCACGTGAAGGTGCTGGAGGAGCTGGGGGCGTTCGCGCTGGTCGAGTGCCGGCTCGAGACCGGGCGGACGCACCAGGTCCGCATCCACCTCGGGGAGGCGGGGGCGCCGCTGTGCGGGGAGGCGGTGTACGACCGGCCGGTGAACGGGAAGCCGGCCGCGGACGGGAGCGGGGCGGCCCGGCCGATGCTCCACGCCGCCCGCCTCGGGTTCGCCCACCCCGAGACCGGCGACGCGATGGGCTGGGACGCGCCGCCGCCGGCGGACTTCGCGGGGCTGCTGGCGCGGCTCCGGGCCGGTGCCTCCGCCTGACCGGTCACGGGCCCGACACGTCGAAGGTGTGGGGCGGGCCGCCGGGCTTCACCTCGACCCCGGTGAACGGCGTCTTCAGCACGTCGGTGTACTTCGGGTGGAGGCGGGACGGCTTCAGCGGCTTGTCCGCGTCCTCCCGCCCGGGCCGCAGCCCGTCCCACTGCTTCAGGTCGGTCACCAGCACCCGGTGCGTCCCGACCACGGCCCCGGGCTGCTGGTTCTCGCACACCAGCCGGAACCGCCCGTCGGCGTCGGTGACCCCGGTCGACCGGGGGCCGCTCGTTCCCTTCTCGGGGTCCGGGAGGAACTCCACCCGGACCCCCTCCAGCGGCCGGCCGCCCATCCGCACCGTCCCCTCGACCTCGGCCGTGCCGGGCCCGCCGCACCCGGTCAGAAGGGCGAGGAGGCCGGCCACGGGCGCGAGCGTGTGGCGGTTCACGGGTGCCTCCGGCGGTCAGGGCGGGCTGATCGGCTCCCCGTTGTCCCGGGTGGTCAGGGCCCGCAGGGTGATCAGGTCGGTCGAGTCGGGGAGGAACCGGACGGACCCGTCGGCCAGGCAGAAGTCGGCCCCGCCGGTGTGGCGGCTGCCGAACGCGTTGATCCGCTCGTCCGCCTTCACCGCGTCGCACGGCGGGGTCACCAGGTAGTTGATCCGGACGAAGGACGACAGGGTCGTGTCGCCCGGGGCCCGGAACGCCCACCAGCCCCAGCCGATCATGCCCCCGCCGCACCCGCCGGAGGCGGTCGGTGCGTCGAACACCGGGTCGAGGTGGCTCCGCTCCCCGAACATGATGGTGTTGCTGGCCCCGTCCTTCACCCCGGTCAGGGTGACCTTCAGCTCGGGGTAGGCGCTGGTGACCGGGACGATGACCCCGTCCCTGGGGAGGAGCCCGGCGCTATCGCGGTACGACCGTGTCCCGGGGCACCCGTAGTAGCTGGTCAGGCCGAAGTGCTGGGCCGGGTCCCGGGCGTCGACGGCCGGATTCGGGAGGATGTCCGACGGGCAGACCAAGATCTTGATCGCCTGCGCGGCCCGCGCCCCGGCCGCGACGGTGCCGTAGTTGTTGGTGTGGACGGCGTAGTCCCAGTTCGTCTGCAGGTTGGCCTGCTCGACGTACGGGAGCAAGTCGACGAACACCGTCTTGATCGGGGCGATCCGGCGGTAGGCGTAGGGGAACTGGCCGTAGGTGTCGTGGTAGTTGTGGCAGGCCAGGCCGATCTGCTTCAGGTTGTTCTGGCAGGTGCTCCGGGCGGCCGCCTCCCGGACCTTCTGGACGGCCGGGAGGAGCAGCCCGACCAGCACCGCGATGATGGCGACGACGACCAACAACTCGATCAGCGTGAACCCGCGACGGCGTGACATGGCGAGCACCTCGGGGTACGGGAGGTCACTCGGACGAAACGTCATTTCCGGACGTGAACGATTACTCGTGTACCCCAACCGGCCGCCCGGCCGCAAGTGAAATCTCGTAAAGTTTGTGTAACGGTCCGGGCGGTCGGCAGCCCGGATTGGTCACTGCGCAACTGCGGCGACTTCTTCCTGACGCTCCGGTTCCGGCGGCCCCGACTCGGGCGTCGGGGCTTCGGCCGGCCGCACCCGCCCGGCCAGCACCAGCGACACGGCCGCCGCCGCCGCGGCCACCAGCCCGACCAGCGGGAACCCGGTCATCGTCTTGCCGTCCTCGCTCACGGTGATGAGCAGCCCGGCGACGAGCGGGGCGACCCCGGTCGCCAAATGCTGGACGGCGGTGTTCAGGCTCATGAACGCCCCGCGCACCCGCGGCTCCGCCGCCCCGAGCATCATCGCCTGGGCCGGCACCATCCGCCCGGACGCGAACACCATGAACGCGGTCATCGCCGCGGCCGCCACCCACAGCGGGGTCGGCGGCAGGTTCGTCACCACCAGCCCGGTGACCAGCGCCCCGACGCCCAGTACCCGGAACAGCGCCAGCCGCGGCGCCCGGTCCGCGAGCTGCCCGACCACGTTCATCCCCACCAGGGTACACACCCCGGCGCACAGGTAGACCGTCGCCAGATCCTCCCCGGTCCACCCGTTCACCGCCGTGAAGTACGGGGCGACGAACGACCCGATGGTGAACGTCCCGAGGATCAGGAAGAAGCTGAACAGGAACGTCCACCGGTGGGTCGGGTGGCGGACGACGGCGGCGAACTCGGCGACCGCCGGCCGGCGGGCGTGGGCCAGGTGCCCGCGGACCGGCGGGAGCCGCACCGCCGCCACCGCCCACACCCCGGCGCTCATCACGGCCAGCGCGACGAACGGCGCCCCGCGGCCGTACCGGTCGGCCAGGAGCAGCCCGACCGGCAGCCCGACGATGCTGGCGACCGCGAACGACGAGGTGATCGCCCCGGTCGCCCGGCCGCGCTTCTCCGGCGGGAACACGTCGCCGATCACCGCCATGATCGACACCGCCGCCAGCCCGCCGAACACCCCCGCCAGGGTGCGGGCGGCGAGCAGGTGGCCGTAGGTCGGGGCCAGGCCGCAGTACAAGGTGCTGAGGCCGAACCCGGCGTACATCGCGAGCAGCACCGACCGCCGGTCGAACCGGTCCATGACGAGCGACGCGAGGAGGCCGGCGACCCCGGCCGCGACGGCGTACGCGGACACGATCAGCCCGAACTCCGGCGGCCCGATCCGCAGCTCGTCCATCAGCGGCTTGCCGAGCGGCATGATGATGACGAAGTCGACCATGTGGGTGAAGTGGATGGCGACCAGCACCAGGATCAGCGCCCACTCCCCGCGGGTGATCGGCGGCGGCCGGAGTCGCGGCGGGGGACCGGCGGGCTCGGACATGCAACCTCTCCGGGGCGGACGACAGACAGGAAGGATACCGGGCTGCGGCGGGCGGGTTACACCCCCGTTTAGCCGCGACGCGGGGTCCTCGGAGCGGAGCGCGGGCGCCTGCCGCGCTCCGCTCCGAGGACCCCGCGTCGCGGCTAAACGGGGGAGGTCACGCCCCGGGTCGCCCGTTTCGTTCCGGACCACACCCGGGCCGACCAGGTTCACATTCCGTTCGGGTTTTGGGGAACTCGACCCGGTAGCCCGCGTCAGAAGAGATGAGCCGGCCCTCCCAATCGCCCCCCAGGTCGCAAGCGGTTGCCACGGCCGGACTTTCGAGATACACTCGGGCAGACCCCGTCCGATCGGGCGTCCAAGACTCGCGGTTCCCCGCTGCCGGCCGAGCCGGCCAACCTCCGGAGCACTCGCATGTTCGGGATCACCGACCGCCGGCACTTCCTCCAGCACACCGCCGCCGCCACCGCCGTCACCGTTCCCGGCCTCAGCTTCCTCACCCAACTCCGCGCCGCCGCCCCGGAGATGAAGAAGAAGCAGAAGAGCCTGATCGTCCTGTGGATGGCCGGCGGCCCCCCGACCATCGACCTGTGGGACATGAAGCCGGAGAGCGCCAACGGCGGCCCGCACAAGCCGAAGGACACCGCCGCCAGCGGCATCCAGATCTCCGAACACCTGCCGAAGGTCGCGTCCGCGTTCAAGAACCTGTCGATCATCCGGTCGCTGAACTCCCGCGAGGGTGACCACGACCGCGGCACCCGGATGATGAACACCGGCCGGGCCCCGAACCCGCTGCTCGACTACCCGGCGATGGGCTCGGTCCTGTCGTACTACCAGGCCCTCGACGCCGAGGCGATGAAGAACGCCGACCTGCCGGCGTTCATCTCGGTCGGCGGGCCGCGCGGCGGGGCCGGGTTCCTCGGGATGAAGTTCGCCCCGTTCAACGTCCAGAACGCCGGCACCCCGCCGGAGAACATCAAGGCCCCGGACGGGATCGACGACGGCCGGATGGCCCGCCGGGCGGCCCTGTTCAGCCGGGTCGAGGGGAGCTTCACCACCGGCATGCCGGTCGACCCGAAGACCGGCAAGCCGACGGTGCTGGACGCCGCCCAGGCCCACAAGGAGGTGTACGAGAAGGCCCTGAACCTGGTCGTCTCGACCCGCAAGGACGTGTTCAGCCTGGACAAGGAGATCGACGGCAAGCCGATCGACCCGAAGCTGAAGGAGGAGTACGGGAACGACGGGTTCGGCCGGTCGGCGCTGCTGGCCCGCAAGCTGGTCGAGGCCGGGACGGCGGCGGTGCAGATCACCCTCGGCGGGTGGGACCTGCACAACAACACCCACGCCACCCTGCAGAACCAGCGGCTGCCGGTCCTCGACCGGGCGATGGGCACCCTGGTCAAGGACCTGGAGCAGCGCGGCAAGCTGAAGGACACCGTCATCCTGTGGATGGGCGACTTCGGCCGGACCCCGCGGATCAACCAGAACGCCGGCCGGGACCACTGGAGCCGGTGCTGGAGCGTGGTGCTCGGCGGCGGCGACATCAAGGGCGGGGTCGCCTACGGGGCGACCGACAAGGACGGGACGGGCGTCGCCAAGGACGAGGTGAGCGTGCTGGAGCTGTTCGCGACGGTGTACAAGGGCCTCGGGATCGACCCGACCCCGGAGACGAACGCGAGCGTCCGGGACAACCTCGGCCGGCCGTACTACATCGCCGGGGACAAGCCGAACGAGAAGACGAACAGCCTGTGGATCAAGGACCTGGTGAGCTGACCTTCCCGCCCACGACTCGCGCGACCGGCCGCCGGGGCGACCCGGCGGCCGGCTCGTTTCCCAACCCATCAGATCGCGTAGCCGCGACGCGGAGTCCGCGGAGCGGAGCGCGAGGTCAGCGCCCGCGCTCCGCTCCGCGGACTCCGCGTCGCGGCTACGCGGTGAACCGCGGCTGTCACCGGAACAGAATGTCGTCCAACTCCCCGTCCCGCATCCCGACCTCGAAGAACCGGGTCAGCTTCCCCATCGACGCGTCCCCGGACTTGTACCCGGCGGTGAACGCCGCCACCCGCTGGCGGGCCGTCCCGTGGGTGAACTCCCCCGGGTTCACCCGGCCGCGACCGCCCCCCTGGCGGCGCTGGAGGCGGTCGTCCCCGATCGCCTCGGCGCTCTTCAGCGCGGCCTCGATGTCCCCGGGGCGGATGAAGTTGAACTGCTTCTGCCCGTGGTGCGCCCACACCCCGGCCAGGTAGTCGGCCTGCAGCTCCAGCCGGACCGACGCCTGCTTGTCCCCGCGCCCGACCCGCTTGTTGAACCCGAGCAGGTTCTGGACGTGGTGCCCGTTCTCGTGGGCGATCACGTACGCCTGGGAGAACTCGGCCGCCGACCCGCCGAGCTGCTTCTCCAGGTCCTGGAAGAACGTCGGGTCCAGGTACATGGTGTCGTCGGCCGGGCAGTAGAACGGGCCGACGTTCGAGTCGGCCGCCCCGCACCCGGTGTTCACCCCGCCGCTGAACAGTACCAACTCCGGCGCTTCGTACTTCGCCACCGGGTATCCGTTCCGCTTGTTGGCGAACTCCTTCGTCCAAACCGCCTCGAGAGTCCCCACCACCTTCCTGGCGAACACGTCGTACTTGTCATTCGGCGGCGGCCCGGTCTGCCGCCCGCCGCCGATCCCGAGCTTGCTCACGTCGACCCCGAACAGCAGCCCGACGATGAGGATGAGCAGCCCGCCGCCGCCGGCGACCAGCCCGCCGGTCGCCTTCATCCCGCGGCGGTCCTCGACGTTCGAGCTTTCGGGTGCTTGGCTCAGGTCCACGGCGGTGTCTCCGGGTGCGTGGCGGGCCGGTCTGTAGCCGGGGTCTGTGACCCCCGGGGCGTGGCGGGCCCGGGTGCGTGGCACCGGCCTCACAGCGGCCGGCTACAGAAGGACTTAACTGAGGTCACGCCCCGGGGTTCAGGGCGACGGCGTGCCGCTGCAGGTCTTCCAGGTCGACGAACTCGAGGGCGTGGATGTGCGTCGCCTCCAGGATCACCGGGCAGGCCACCCCGGCCTCCAGCGACTGCTTCCACCGGGTGATGCACACGCACCACCGGTCGCCCGGCTTCAGCCCCGGGAACCCGTACGCCGGGAACGGCGTCGACAGGTCGTTCCCGATGTCCCGCTGGTGGGCCAGGAACGCCGCCGTCACCTGGCAGCAGATCGTGTGCAGGCCCTCGTCGTCCGGGCCGGTGTCGCAGCACCCGTTCCGGTAGAACCCGGTCAGCGGGTCGGTCGAGCAGGTCTTGAGCGGGCCGCCGAGCACGTTCTTGGCCGAGGGCATGGGGCGTCTCCGGGGGGCGCGGGCGGGACAGGGGAAGTGTACGCGGCGGCCGCCCCCCCGTCGTCACGCCGAGTGCGGCTGGTAGGGTGGGCCGAGCCGGCGCCTCGCCGGCGAGTCCCACCACCGCCCTCCCGGTGGGACTCGCCGGCGAGGCGCCGGCTCGGCCCACCCTACCGGGGTCACCCCGGCAACAGGTCCTTCACCACCTCCTGCTCCTTCAGCAACTCGTCGAGCGTGGCCTTGAACTTCGCCTGCCCGAACGCGTCCAGCTTCAGCCCGTCGACCACCTTCCAGTCGCCGTTCCCGGTCGCCGTGACCGGGTAGCCGAACACCAGCCCGGCCGGCACCCCGTACTCGCCCTTCGACACCAGCGCCGCACTCGTCCAGTCGCCGGCCGGCGTGCCGCGGACGCAGCTCTTGACGTGGTCGATCGCCCCGTTCGCGGCCGAGAACGACGACGACACCTTGGTGGTGTCGATGATGAACTTGCCCCGCTCCTGCGTCGCCGGGACGAACGTCCCTTCCAACCAAGCCCGGTCGGTGACCACCTCGGTCGCCGGCTTGCCGTTCACCTTCGCGTTGGTGAAGTCCGGGTACTGGGTGTTCGAGTGGTTCCCCCAGATGGTCATGCACGTCACCGCGGCGTTCCCCACCCCCGCCTTCGCCGCCAGCGCCGACACGGCCCGGTTGTGGTCGAGCCGGGTCATCGCGTGCCACCGGTCGGCCGGCACCTCCCGGCCGTTCCGCTGGGCGATCAGGCAGTTCGTGTTGCACGGGTTGCCGACGACCAGGATCCGCACGTCGGCCGCGGCGTTCTTGGCGATCGCCTTCCCCTGGCCGACGAAGATCGGGCCGTTCTTCTTGATGAGGTCGCTCCGCTGCTCGCCCGGGCCGCGCGGGGCCGCCCCGACCAGGAGCGCCCAGTTGCAGTCCTTGAACGCCTTGTCCGCGTCGTCGGTGACGATCACGTCCTGGAGGGTCGGGAACCCGCAGTCCTGCAGCTCGTACATCGCCCCTTCGAGGTTCTTCAGCGCCACGGGCAGCTCGAGCAGTTGCAGGACGACCTTCGTGTCCGGGCCGAACACCTCGCCGGACGCGAGCCGGACGATCAGGCTGCTGGACACCCGGCCGGCCGCCCCGGTCACCGCGACGCGCACCACCTTCGACATGGGAGGGACCTCGTGTGGGAGAGCGGGATCGTGAGGGTTCAGGGTAGCGACCGGCTCGCGGGGCGGCGAACCCGCCAACGCCGGCGGCGGGCGGTACGTTAACCTCTGCTGCCACGTCCCGCACCCGTCCGCCCGCACCCGGAGGCCCTCATGTCCGCCGTCGCCGTACTCCTGCTGGCGCTCGCGCCGGCCCCCGCGCAGCAACCCAAGCCGGCCGACCCGAAGGCCACCACCGACGGCGCCGCCGACTTGGCCAAGCGGCTCGCCGCCCGGGTCACCCTGGACAAGGCGTTCGAGGGGAAGTTCCCCGACGCGGTCAAGATGCTCGCCGAGAAGTTCGACCTGCCGCTGACGGTCGACCGGGAGGTGCTGAGGTACCTGCTGGAGTCGGACGACGGGGTCGAGCAAGTGCCCGGCACGGTCCGGCTGCCGAAGCTCGCGGACGTGAAGCTGGAGACGCTCCTCACCATCCTGTGCGACCAGGCGAACGCGAAGTTCCTGGTCTACCCGGACCGGGTCCGGATCGCGACCCTCGGGTTCTGGCTGTACGAGACCCGGGTGCGGCAGGACACCTCCAACGACGCGTCACCGGCCGACCCGAACGACCCGAACGCCGTCCCGATCCTGTCCATCACCGACCTGGAGAAGTCGAAGCCGCTGATCAAGCGGGCGGTGGTCACGAAAGCGTTCAAGGCGGTCGCGGTGTCCGACATCCTGGACGAGATCGCGACCGGCACCGGGGCGACGGTCAACCTGTCCCCGCTGGTCGGGAACAAGGCGGACACCCGGCTGACCGTCCGGTTCGCCAACACCCCGGTCGACGCCGCCGTCCGGACGGTGTGCGAGCTGGCCGACCTCGGGGTGATCGAGGACGCGAACACCCTGACGGTGACCACCCGGGAGCGGGCCGCGGAGGTGGAGAAGAAGGCAGCCGACAAGGCGAAGGCCAAGCTCGCCGCGGACGCGGCCCTGAACCCGCAGCAGTTCTTCGGCAACGGGTTGCTGCCGGCCCGGGCCGAGCGGGTCGCCGGGCTGAAGGACGAGATCGCGGCGCTGAAGGCGGAGGTCGAGGAGCTGCGGAAGGCGCTGAAGAAGTGACGGGACGCAACCGGGTGGGGCAGGCATTCTTGCCTGCCGGGGGCAGACAGGAATGTCTGCCCCACCCAGGAGTTGTCACTTCCGCCCGTTCGTCCCCGGCGGCTTGACCATCACCTCCTGGGCGCGGCGCTGGAACTTCGCCATCTGGTCCCGCAGGCCGGTGTCGCCGCGCTGCATCAGCTCCAGCTCGTGCTGGATCTCGGCCGAGAGCCGCTTCAGCTCGGTCTCCTGCCGGGCGATCAGGGCCCGGTCCCGGGCCATCGCGATCTCCATCTCCTTCATCTGCGTCTCCGACGCCTCCTCGTCCTCCCGCAGCTGCCGCCGGTCCTCGTCCAGCTTCTTCCGGGCCTGCTGGAGCTTGGCGCTCTCCTTCTCCAACTCGTCGCTCCACTCCTCCAGCTCGGTCCGGGTCTTCGGGACCGGCGGGGGCGGGGCCAGCTCGCCCTTGGCGATCTGCTCCTCGATCGCCCCGAGCTGCGCACTCAGCTCCTCGATCTGGGCGTCCTTCGCCGCCGCCGCCGCCTCGAACTCCTTCTCCTTGGCGGTCAGCTTCTGCTCGGTGTCGCTCGCCTCCTGGAGCAGGTGCTTCATCTCCTCCAGCAGGGTCCGCAGCTCCTTGTTCTCGGCCTTCAGCCGGAGCACCTCGCCGTGCGGCGAGTCGTCCAGGTACCGGCTCCCGTCGGGGAGCCCGGCCAGTTGGTTCAGGGCGCCGTCGAGGCGGGAGACCGACTGACCGGTCCGGCGGTTGACCGACGACCGGGCCGGGGACGGGTCGGTGGCGACCGGGACGGCCGGCTGCGGGCGGCTCGCCGGGACCGGGATCGGCCCCGACTTGCCCGGCATCCGGAGCCGGGCCAGCAGGTCCTGCGCGCTGTTCGGGGACCACGCCGGCGGGGCGTCGGCCGGGGCCGGGGTGTCCGCGGCCTCCCCGTCCGCGGCCGGGGGGCCGCCGGGGGGCGGAGGGGTGGTGGTCAGGAGTCGGCGGCGGAGTTCCGCGGCGGTGATCGACGGAGATTCGGGCGCCGGGTCGGGGTGGGACATGGGAACGGGCTCTCACGGGGGGCGTCCGACCGGGACCCGGGCGGGCAGAGGCGGGAGGGCCGCGTGCTCGAACCCGATGCGGGGGCGGTCGTTAGTCGCAACCTGTTCGGCGGAATCCGTTTACCCGGACGGAACGAGATTAGGTCGCGGAGGGGGCAAGTCAAATCGAAACCGGCGAGCGCGGCGCCCGTGTCCGAGCGCCGGCGAGGGTCAAGCACGGACCCCGCTCGGACTCGGACACCCCATTCGATCCAACCCCCCGGACCGGTCGTGCGGGTCCTGCCAGGTTGGCAGCGGGTAACCCGAACCGCCGCGCCCACTTCGGCTGAACACGCAAACGGCCGGGGGGAGGGCGTGTTACGCCGGGTAGACTTGCCCCGTGGGTCGAAGTGGGCCGCCGGCCCCGCCTTCCCGACCCCGACCGCCCGGCGCCGAAAACCGACCGGTTTGGCGTGGCGGGAAACGGGGCTCGTGCCATAAAATCAGGCTACGCTTTGTTCTTCACCCGGACGGCCCACCGCGCCGCCGTCCCCTGAAGGAGCGAATGGGCATGACAGTCCTGCAACGCCTCCGGGTCGTGCCCGTGGTCCTGGGGGCCCTCGCCGCCCTCGCCGCCGTCGGCACCACCCTGTTCGGCGACATGCGGCCGGGGGCCAACCCGGTCCGCCCGCCCGACCCGGTCCGGGCCGACACCGGCCGGTTCGTCGAGGACCTCGCGGTCACCAAGTTCAGCAAGCTCCCGGCCCTGACCTACCAGCCGCGGGACGGCGAGACGCTGTTCGCCTGGCAGGTCAAGCCGGCCGTCGAGGCCGGGCCGGCCCGCCCGCGGGACGTGCTCGTGGTCGTCGACGTGTCCGCCAGCCAGGCCGGCCGGCCGCTCCAGCAGGCCCGGCAGGTCCTCACCGCCGTGGCCGGCGGGCTGACCCCGGCCGACCGCGTCGCGATCTGGGCCGCCAGCACCCCGGCCGCCACCAAGCCGCTCACCAAGGGGTTCTTCCCGCCGACCGCCGAGGAGGTCCGGGACGCCGCCGTCGCCCTGACCGATGTCGAGTACGGGTCCGGGGCGACCGACCTGAAGGACGCCCTGAACAAGGCCCTGGCGAGCATGGCCCCGGCCCGCGGCCGGCAGCAGGTGGTGCTGTTCCTGGGCGACGGCGAGAGCGCGTACAACCCGGTGACGGAGGCCGACCGGCTCGCCCTCGGGACCCGGATGGACGCGAAGGACATCGGGTTCTTCGCCGTCCCGCTCGGGGTGAAGGTGAACCCGCAGAACCTGCACGGCCTGGCCGCCCAGACCGGCGGGGTGGTCGTCCGCCTCGACCAGGATCTGGCCGACCCGGCGAAGCGCGGCGGGTGGGTGACGAAGCTGGTCGCTGCGATCGACGCCCCGGTGGTGAAGGTCGAGAAGTTCAAGTTCTCCGAGGATGTCGCCGAGGTCTACCCGGCGAAGATCCCGCCGCTCCGGGCGGACCGCACCACGCTCGTCATGGGGAAGCTGGCGAACCCGGCCGCCAAGGTCGCGCTGGAGGTGAAGGGGACCGTCGCCGGGCGGCCCGTCGCCCAGACGATGACCGAGGCCCTGCCGGCCCCGCAGCTCGAGCACTTCTTCCTGAACATGATGCTCGACCAGTGGCGCGACGCCCCGCACAAGGAAGCCCCGGCGATGCTCCAGTCGGACCGGGCCCTGGCGCTGGCCAGCACCCAGGTCAAGCTGTACCGGGACGAGTTCCTCACCCAGGCGGTGTGGGCCGTCACCAAGTCGCAGTGGGACGACGCGGCCAAGCTGTACCAGGCGGCCCTGAAGATCGACCCGCGCGACCCGGAGGCGGCCGCCGGGGTAGCCATGATCGACAAGCTGAAGGCCGGGAAGATGACCCTGGCCGACATCCAGAAGAAGGTCTCGACCCAGGTCCCGCCGGCCGGCGCCCCGGCCGCCCCGGAGCCCCCGGCCCCCGGCGCCGGCGCCGGCGCCCCGCCGCCCGGCGCCGCCGACCTGCTCCGTGAGGCCGCCGCCCGCCGGCAGGTCGAGGAGCAGCGGTACCGGGTGCTGGTCGACGCCACCATCCGCCGCGGCCAGCAGCTGCTGCGGACCGACCCGGACGCCGCGTACCAGGACCTGAAGCGGCAGCGGGACGAGGTGGCCGGGTACGACGCCCTCGGGCCGGCGGCCCGGGCCCAGCTCATCACCGACCTGGAGGCGGTGATGCGGCAGATCTTCCTGAAGGGCGGCGAGATCAAGCGGCAGGCGGCCCTGGAGCGGGAGGCGGTCGCCCGGTCCCGGCAGCGGCTCAACGAGTTCGACCAGCAGCAGGACGAGGAGGCCCGGACCAAGAACCGGCTCGACCAGTTCCGCCAGCTGATGAAGCAGGCCCGGTTCGAGCTGGCCTACCAGGAGGCCCAGCTCCTGATCCAGGAGCGGGTCGTCCGCGGCCAGTCGATCCCGCCGCAGGCGGTCGCCAGCTACATCATCGGCCAGCAGGCGACGCAGCTGCGGGAGTGGCGGGAGCTGACCCGGATCCGCGAGGAGCGGTTCCTCCTGACCATGCTCCAGACCGAGAAGTCGCACATCCCGTACCCCGACGAGCCGCCGGTCCACTTCCCGCCGGCCGCGGTGTGGCGGGAGCTGACCTCGCTCCGGAAGGAAGCCTACGAGAACTCGAACCTCGGCCCGAACCCGAGCCCGACCCAGCGGCTGCTCAAGAGCAAGCTGGAGAACGACGAGGTCCGGCTCGAGGGGAACATCAACGAGATGTCGCTGAAGGACCTGATGAACAACCTGGCCCGGCAGCACGGGTTCACCTTCGTGGTCAACTACCAGGCGATCCAGGCCGAGGACGCGACCCAGCCGGACGCGGTGGACGAGAAGAAGCCGAAGGTCGGGGCGGCCCAGCTCCGCGGGCTGAAGCTCGGCACCTACCTGGACATCGTCCTGCTGTCGCTGAACTACACGTACATCGTCCGGCCGGAGTACATCGAGATCACCACCTTCAACCGCCGGCTGGAGGAGAAGGTGACCCGGGTGTTCCCGGTCGCCGACCTGGTGATCCCGATCCCGAGCTCGGTGAACCAGTCGACGCTGTTCCAGAACCTGGCCTTCCAGCAGTCGCAGCTGGCGATCTTCGGGCAGGTGATCGGGGCGGCGAACTTCTTCGGGAACAACGGCGGGTTCAACAACGGGTTCAACAACCAGGGGGGGAACAACAACAACTTCGGCAACAACCCGTTCGGCATGCAAGGGATGCAGATGTTCGGGCAGCAGAACGCCGGGATGGTGAACCAGGGGTTCGGGGCCGGCGGGCTGCAGGTCGGCGGCGGGCAGCTCGGCCAGTTCGGGAACCTCGGCGGCCAGTTCGGGCTGCAGGGCGGCGACCAGAGCCAGCTCCTGCTGAACATCATCACCGAGACGGTCGCCCGGGGCGAGTGGGCCCAGACCGGGCAGATGGTCGACCCGAACGACCCGAACGCCGTCCCGGTCGTGCCGATCAACCAGCTCAACTCGCTGGGGTACTACCCGCCGGCCCGGGCGCTGATCATCCGCGGGACGAGCCGGTACCACCCGGCCGCGACGGTGAAGCTAAAGAAGCAGGAGGGGATGGCGGCCGCGCCGTTCAACCCGCGGGGCGGCGGGGCGATCGCCGGGAACAACGCCGCCCCGAAGGACCCGCCGGCCGCCCCGGCCGTCGACCCGAAGGCGGTGGCCGCCGGGAAGCCGACCCTGACCGACCCGAAGGTCGACGCGGTGGCCCTGAAGAAGAACCTGAGCAAGGACCCGCGGGTGATGTGGACCCAGGCGATCGACTGGACCGTCAGCGACCCCGGGCTGATCGTCGCCTCGGCCGAGTTCCTGATGGAGATGGACGAGTTCGGGCACGCGGCCGAGGTGCTCAAGGGGTCGCTCCGGAAGGGGCTGACGACCGACGCCTGGGCGCACGAGTCGCTGGCCGTCGCGCTGCAGGCGACGGGGAGCGCGAACCCGGTCGAGGTGGAGCGGGCGGCGGTGTCCGGGATCGACCTGGACCCGACCGACCACAAGGCGTACCTGAGGGCGGCCAAGGCCGAGGCCGACCTGAAGAACCACGCCCAGGCGGTGGCCTTCTGCAGGCGGGCGGCGGCGTGTGCCCCGGACCAGCCGGCGGCCTACGCCAACGCCCTGGCCTACGCCGAGGCCGGCGGCAACGCGGTCGCCACCGACGCGGTGGCGTGGGCGGCCGACAACCTGCTCCGCCGGGACTGGAGCACGACCGACGGGATCGACTACCACGCCAAGGTGAGGGCCCGGCTGCCGAAGTTGGTCGCCGACGCCGAGGCGGCCGGGCGGAAGGCGGACGGGCTGAGGACCGCCCTGGCCGAGCAGACCCGCCGCGACCTGGTGGTCGAGTTGCTGTGGACCGGGGCGGCGGACCTGGACCTCGTCGTCGCCGAGCCGAACGGGTCGGTCTGCTCGACGACCCACAAGCGGACGACCGGCGGCGGGGTGCTGAAGTCCGACATCCTCGACCAGACGGACGACAAGGGCCGGGCCGAGGTGTACACCGCCGCGCTCGGGTTCAAGGGGACGTACAAGGTGACGGTGCGGCAGGCCTACGGCCAGCCGGTCGGCCAGACCGCCACCCTGAAGATCACGAAGTACAAGGGGACGCCGCGGGAGTCGCACGACCTGGTGACGGTCGACCTGCGGACCGCGAAGTCGGTCGAGGTGAAGCTGGACCACGGGACCCGGACGGAACTGGCGGTGGTCTCGGCCGACGCCGACGAGTTCCGGGCGGAGTCGACCGGGGCGGCGCTCGGGAGCGGGTTCGGCGGCGGGTTCGGGTCGCTGGCCGCCGGGCCGGAGGCGACGACCGGCGGGGCGAACCTGCCGGTGGTGAACGCGGCGGCCGAGGCCCGGATCCCGGGGATCGGGGCGAGCGCGGCCGACCTCCGGACGACGATGCGGGTGAACCCGGACCGGAAGTCCTGGACGGTCGAGGCGAACCCGGTGTTCGGGACCGGCAAGCCGGTCCCGATGCCGCGGGTGCCGCTGCTCCCGGGCGGCGAGGGCCGGTGATCGTGGTAATCGACGGTTCGGACTGAACCTCACACCCGCCCGGGGACTCTAACCCCCCGGGCGGGTTCTTTTTTTGTGGATCGGGCGTGGCAGATTGGGGATTGTGGAGAAGGCCCGGCCGGATTACTACGGGTGTTGGGCGAACCGCGACCGTCAGGGAGCGGGTGTCGCCCACCGACACCCGCTCCCTGACGGTCGCGGTTCGCCCGGCGGTTGCCGACCCTCTTTCCTGGAGCACACTATCAGCAGGGCATTCGACCACCAGCGGGACGAGTTCTCGGTCGCCAGCGAGCGGGCGGTCCTGGTCAGCGTGGCGCTGCCGGGCCGGCCGTGGGCGACGGACGACCCGTGCGACGAGGTCCGGGGCCTGGCCGGGGCGGCCGGGGCGGCCGTCGTCGGGGAGCTGACGCAGAAGCGGCAGGACATCCAGCTCGGGACGTACATCGGGTCGGGGAAGCTGGCCGAGTTGGGCGAGTTGGTGCAGAGCACCGACGCCGACGTGGTCATCTTCGACAACGACCTGTCGCCGGCGCAGGCCCGGAACCTGGAGAAGGCGGTCGGGGTGAAGGTGCTCGACCGGAGCGAGCTGATCCTCGACATCTTCGCGACCCGGGCGCAGACGGTCGAGGCCCGGCTGCAGGTCGAGCTGGCGCAGCTCGAGTACTCGCTGCCGCGGCTGAAGCAGATGTGGACCCACCTGTCCCGGCAGAAGGGCGGCGGGATCGGCTTGCGCGGGCCTGGTGAGACGCAGCTGGAAAGTGACCGCCGGCTGGTCGGCGGGCGGATCCGCGACCTGAAGTCGCGGCTCGCCGAGGTGCAGGCCCGCAAGGAGCGGGAGGTGAAGAGCCGGAGCGGGGAGCACACCGTCTCGCTCGTCGGGTACACGAACGCCGGCAAGTCGCAGCTGATGAACACCCTCACGAAGGCGGGGGTGTACGTGAAGAACCAGTTGTTCTCGACGCTCGACACCCGGACCCGGCAGTGGCACATCCGGGACTGGGGCCGGGTGCTGCTGTCGGACACGGTCGGGTTCATCCGCGACCTGCCGCACCACCTGGTGGCGTCGTTCCGGGCGACGCTGTCGGAGGCCCGGCACGCGAAGTTGCTGCTGCACGTCGTGGACGCGAGCAGCCCGCAGGCGGAGGACCACATCCGCGCCGTGAACGCGGTGCTGAAGGAGCTCGACTGCCACGACAAGCCGACGATCCTGGTGCTGAACAAGGTGGACAAGGTGACGGACCCGTCGGTGCTGAAGGTGCTGGAGGCGCACCACCCGCGGGCGGTGGCGGTGAGCGGGCTGACGGGGGAGGGCGTCGACCGGCTGGAGGACGCGGTGATGGGGGCGCTGGCGGCGGAGTTCGCCGACGCGGAGGTGGTGACGGACGCGGGGAACGGGCGGGTGCTGGCGTTCCTGAACGCGCACGCCGAGGTGTACCGGCAGGAGTTCCGGGACGAGTCGAACGAGGTGGTGGTGCGGTGCCACCTGCCGCGGCACCTGCTGCACCACATCGCCGGGCCGACGGTGAAGGTGCGGTTCGTGGAGCGGGAGCGGCCGGCCCCGCCGGCGCTCGGCGAGGCGGGCTGATCCGGTCGTCACGCCTCGGAAGTCAGCCCCGCCACGAATGAGTCGAGGTCGGGACAGGTCATCGCCAGCCGGAGTAGCGCCCGCAGGCGGACCTCGTCGGTGACTGTGGCGAGCGCGGCGATCCGGTCCGCGGGGACCGACCCGAACCGGACTTCCAACGCGGCGGCGACGTTCTCACGCTGCGCCTCGGCCCGGCCCTCCGCCCGGCCCACGTCGCGTGCGATCCCTTCCAGGCCCTCCCGGAACGCCACTTCGAGACCCATGAGTTGTCCTCCGAAAAGATCCTGGTAATCCCGGTCAGGGAACACCGACCTCGCAAGAATCCACGTCACCGCCGCCAGTCCCTGCCGATCGCCCCGGTCGGGCACCGTCGCAATCCGGTCGCGGCACCGGACCATCAGCTCGTCGGGCGTCTGCGTCGTCCGCGTCAGCGGCACCCACGGGATCAGCCCCACGTCGCCGGCCGCGAACAGCTCCTCGGCGTCCACCTCACACAACCGCACCACCGGCCACGACCCGCCGACCCGCGTCGGGCCCCGCGGACTGGCCCGCTCCGACACCCCGGCCACCGTCAGGTTCCCCTTCGGCTTCAACACCAGGCACACCACCTCCGGCACCGCCTTCCGGTCCACCGCGATCAGCATCAGGTCGTCCAGCACCTGCCGGTCGACCTCCGCGTCGGGGTAGGTTTCGATCTCGACCAGCACCAGCGCCGGGTCGGGCTCGCCCGGGAACCGCACCTCGAACAGCCGTCGGGGAGCCGCCGCGGGGCGACCGTCTCCGGCTGCAGCGGCCGCCACGACGTGAAGCCGGTCAGCCCGCCGAGCCGGAGGACGGCGTCGCCGTGGCGGGCGAGGAGCCACTTCGCGCTGCGGTCCTTGTCCTGGCGCATCGCCGCCCCCGTCAGGATACCGCGCCCGGGGCGGGAACGCGAACCGGGCCGCGGATCGCCCCGCGGCCCGGTCGGTGTCCACGCCTCGGCCCGGACGGCCGTCACCGCACCTTCGCCTTGAACTTGATCGTCCCGCTCTGCCCCGGCAGCAGCGTCCCGGGCAGCTCCCACCGCAGTACCACCGAACCCGCCTCGTTCTCCGCCGTCGTGAAGTTCGCCGGCCGGTCCGTCTGCGCCGACCCCGGGACGTACTCCAGCCGGCCGCTCAGGCTGTCGCTCACCACCAGGTCGTCGGCCGGCTTCGACCCGGTGTTCGCGTACCGGATCGTGATCGTCACCACCTCGCCCGACTGCTTCGGCCCCGGCGGGTCGACCGTCTTCGTCACCGTCAGCGGGCACAGCGTCGGGTACGCCGTCAGCTGCACCGGCTCGACGTACGTCGCCTCCACCTTCACCCCGAACACCTGCCCGAACGCGCTCGGCCGGCTCGTCCCGATGAACAGCGACGTGCCGACCTGCCCGACGTACGCCGACGGGCGGACCCGGCCGAGGAACTCGGTCGGCTTCTCCCGCCCGACCACCGCCCCCGGCGGGGCCAGGTCGAGGAACCCCTGCGGCCGCTCCCGGCCGACGTGCAGGATCAGCCCGACCCGCTGGTCGAACCCGGTCGGCAGCAGCTCCACCCGGCGGATCACGTACCGCGGGGCGCAGATGCAGACCACGCACGAGCTGGTCACCTTCCGCTTCCCGCCGGACGTGTACTCCACCCCCACGTCCGTCGGGTCGAGCCCGCCGAGCACCCCGCCCGGCCCGATCCCCAGGCCCGGCCCCTTGTCGTCCCCGTTGACCAGGCACTCCTCCTTCGGCCCGCGCGGCCCGAGGATCGGGTCGAACAGCGGGACGCCCCAGAACGGGAACGCCGGCGGCGCGGCCGGCGCCCGCAGGTACTTCTCCCCGGGCAGCAGGACCGTCCCTTCGACCGCCGACCGCCGCAGCTCGTCCGCCGGCGGCTTGCGGTTGCCGAGCCGCACCACCGCCATCAGCCGGCCGTTCTCTCGGGCGTTCCGGAGCGCCGCCGTCTCGGTGTCGTCCGGCACCTCGATCGGGGTGTCGGGGGTGGTGTCGGTCGGGATCGCCTTCTCCGGGTCTTCCAGGTAGATGACCTTGGTCACCACCGCCCCGCCGGCCGCCCGGGCGAGGTCCGGCACCGTGAACGTCAGCGGGATCGGGTAGTCCATGTACTTCATCCCGGGCCGCGGCACCAGCACCCCGCGCAACTCGACCTCGGGGTACAGGGCCACCCCGGGGAAGTACGGCAGGTTCGACAGCTCGAACCGGTAGACGTACCCGGGGCGGAGGCCGACGACGGTCGGGGCGTCGTACATCCGGGCCAGGTCCGACCCGGGAAAGGCAGTGACGCGAACGCCGTTCGGGGTGAGGAACTTCGCGGCCACCAGTGGGGCCGGCGACGGGAGCGGCTCGCCGGGTCCGGGTGCGACGCGCGGGACGTTCGCCCCGAACGCGGCGACGGCCCCGGGCGGTCCCATCCCCGGGACCGGGAGGATGCCCGCCCCAGGCGGGACGGGCGCGGGGGCGACGGGGCCGCCCACCGCCAGCGACCCCAACAGGGGAAGGACTCCGACGTGCATAGCTGACCCCGGTCAGGAAGAAAGCCCACGGACCGCGTGATCCGTGGGCTGCTCGCGTGTCAGATCGGCTCGCCGGCCCGGGTCACTTCACCGGCGGCAGCATCGCCGGCTTGCCGCCGACCGCCGGCGGGAGCGGGCCGGGGGCGACCGGCCCGGACGGGGCGGTCGGGGCCGCCGGCGGGGCCAGGTTCGGCCGACCGCCCAGGTTGCTCGTCCCCGGCGGCAGGCCGCCCTGACCGCCCGGCGGGGCCGGCGGCTTCATCAGGCCGCCGCCCGGCGGGAGCGGGGCCGGCCCGCCGGCGCCCGGGGGGGGCATCATGACCGCGCCCGGCGGCGGGCCGAACCCGCCGGGCGGGGCGTTGATGGCCGGCGAGGTGCGGTTCTCCAGGTCGATGTTCCCGAGCCGGATGATCGCCAGCACCGACCCGCGCCGCTGGGCCTCGGCCACCGGGTCGGCGCCCGGCTCCAGCCGGGTCGAGTTCAGCTCCTCGGCCCCGGCCACCGTCAGGTAGTCCTGGTTCTCCCGGTCCGGCAGGTACACCACCTTGACCACGAGGTTCCCGGCGATCGCCTGGTCGAAGTCGTCGGCGGTGAAGGTGATCGGGACGGACGCGTGGGCCAGGAAGGTGACCGTCTTCGGGTTCGCCGGGGCGATCTCCAGGGTCGGGTAGAACGACCGCCCCGGGTGGGTCGGGAGGATCTGCGTCAGCCGCAGCCGGTACACCTGCCCCTGGACGAAGTTGTACTCCTTCGGGGCGGTCAGCCCGCCGGCCTCGTCCAGGAACCCGCCGCCCGGGATCTGCCACGTCACCTTCATCCCGGCCGGGCCGGTGAACCGGACCGACGCCCGGCCGTTCGCCACCGCCGGGTTGCCGCCCGCCCCGACCAGCGCCCCGACCCCGGCCACACCGCCGGGCGGCCCCTGCCCGGGCACCGGCAGGATGCCGCCGCCCGGAGGCCCGGGCGGGTACCCCGGGCCGCCCGGCCCGAACCCGCCGTGGCTGAGGCCGCCGTGCCCGAAGTGCCCGCCGGACTTGTCCTTCAGCCCGTGCCCGCCGGGGACGTGTGCGCAGGTGTTGCAGTCGGCCGCCGACGGCGTCCCGGCCTTGCGGAAGATCACCGGCTGGATCGGGGACGATTCCGGAGCGGCCCCGCGGGCGGCCGCGGCCAGCACCGGCTCGCCGTTCGGCCCCTGGTATCCGCCGATCGGCTTGCCCCGGGTGACGGTGCCGAACCCGGCCGGTTCCGTCTTCGCCGTCCCGCCGGGGCTGGCGCAACCGCCGCCGAACCCGGCCAAGAGTGCCAACGTGGTCGCGGTCCGCTTCATGGTTCCCCCCCGACGACTGCGCGATCCGTTCGCGTCAGGAGAACTTTCGGCCGCCGCACACCCGGAACTTTGGACAAACCCGTCTCGACCGGCATTGCCAGTTGCCAGTCGCCAGTGGCCAGTTGTTGAAGACTCCGGCGTCGTCGGGCGGGGTTTTGAACAACTGGCCACTGGCGACTGGCAACTGGCAAAAGGGGTTACCAAGTCGTTACAGCACCCCCAATCCGCGGCCGTTACAATCGCGTCGGAAGGGTGGCGGCAGCCGCCGCCCGCCCGCCCCCGACCGAGGAGTTCCCGATGCGTCTCGCCAAGCCTCTCGCGGTGGCCGTCCTGGCCGTCGCCGCCGGCACCGTCGTCGCCCCGGTCTGGGCCGACGACAGGCCGGCCGCCGAGAAGCCGGCCGCCCCCCCGGCCCCGGCCGTCGGCCCGTCGATCGACCTGGTCCTGTGCCTGGACATCTCCGGCAGCATGAACGGGCTGGTCGACTCGGCCAAGCTCCGGCTGTGGGACATCGTGAACGAGCTGGCCCGGCTGAAGCCGACCCCGAACCTGCGGGTCGCCCTGTACAGCTACGGCGGGTCGACCGCGACGTACCCGGCGGCGACCGGGTGGGTGCGGAAGGACGTCGACCTGACGGAAGACCTGGACGACGTGTACAAGGCCCTGAACGGGCTGACCATCACCGGCGGGACGGAGCTGGTCGCCCGGGTCAGCAAGGCCGCCCTCGACCAGCAGAAGTGGAGCACCGACAAGAACGCCCTGCGGATGATCTTCGTCGCCGGGAACGAGGCCGTCGACCAGGACAAGGCGGTGGCGCTGGAGGAGGTGGCCGGGCAGGCGAAGAAGCTCGGGGTGGTGGTGAACACCATCTACTGCGGGCCGGGCGGGAACAACGAGGCCCGGGGGTGGGAGAAGTTCGCGGCCGAGGCCGGCGGGAAGTACATGAACATCGACCAGAACAAGGCGGTCAAGCAGGTGGTGGTGAAGACCGAGTTCGACGACCAGATCATCAAGCTCGGGGAGGAGCTGAACAAGACGTACGTCGCCTACGGGAAGGACGGGAAGGACCGGGCGGCGAACCAGCTCGCCCAGGACGCGAACGCCGGCAAGGCGGCCGCCCCCGGGGCCGCCCCGGCCGCCGCCGTCGCCCGGGCCGAGTCGAAGGCCGGGGCCCTGTACCGGAACAGCACCTGGGACCTCGTCGACCGGATGAAAGAGAAGGACTTCGACCTGTCCAAGGTCAAGGAAGAGGAGCTGTGCGACGAGCTGAAGAAGCTGAAGCCGGAGGAGCGGCTGGCGTTCCTGAAGAAGAAGGCGGACGAGCGGGCGGACATCCAGAAGAAGATCTCCGACCTGTCGGCCAAGCGGCAGAAGCAGATCGACGCCGAGCTGGCCAAGACCCCGAAGTCGGACGCCGACAAGGCCCTGGACGAGGCCCTCAAGGGGCTGATCCGCGACCAGGCCAAGTCCAAGGGGTTCGAGGTCCCGGGCGAGAAGAAGTGACCACCCCCGTTTAGCCGCGACCCGGAGTCCGCGGAGGGGAGCGCGAGGCCCACGCCGCGCTCCGCTCCGAAGACTCCGCGTCGCGGCTGAACTCTCACGACACCACACCAACCACAACCCGACCACCCATGAAGTTCCGCCTCTCCCCGCTCGTCCTCGCCCTGCTCCTCACCACCGCCGCGCGGGGACAGGAAAAGCCCGAGGCGGTGAAGCCGGCCGCCAGCAAGATCACCGCCGTCACGGTGTACGCGAACACCGCCCTGGTCACCCGCGAGGTGACCGTCCCGGACGCCGCCGGGCTGGCCGAGGTCGTCGTCTCCCCGATGCCGCCGTACACGATGCAGTCGTCGCTGTACGCCGAGGGCGGGGACGACAAGACCCGCGTCCTGAGCGTCCGGTTCCGCACCCGGGCGATCGCCGAGGACACCCGCGAGGAGGTCCGCAAGGTCGACGCCCAGATCAAGACCCTCGCCGCCAAGCAGCAGCAGCTCGAGTCCGAGCTGAAGGCCGCGGGCGAGAACCTGAAGCTCCTCGACAAGCTCGAGGGGTTCACCGCCAAGTCGCTCGAGCACCTGACCGACAAGGGCCAGCTCGACACCGAGAAGATCATCGCCCTGGCCAAGTTCGTCCAGGAAGACCGGACGAAGCGGACCAAGGACCAGTTGGCCGTCAAGCAGCAGCTGGAGGAGGTGCAGGCCCAGATCGCGTTCGCCCGGCGGGTGCTCGACGAGAAGTCCGGCGGGGCGGTGCGGACCGAGCGGGACGCGGTCATCCTGGTGGACAAGAAGGCCGGGGCGGCGACGGTCCGGCTGAACTACCTCGTCGGGAACGCGGCGTGGCGGCCGCAGTACAAGTTCCGGGCGAGCGGGAAGGACAAGGACCCGGTGACGGTCGAGTACCAGGCGGCGGTCGAGCAGAAGACCGGGGAGGACTGGGTGAACGCGACCGTCACCCTGTCGACCGCCCAGCCGCTGTTGAACGCCGCCCCGCCGGACCTGCGGGCGCTGGCGGTGTCCGTCGGGCCCGCCGGGGCCGCCGTCGTCGCGACCGGCGACCCGCGCGACCCGCTCGCCCCGGGGCCGGGCGGGCCGGGCGGCGGGATGCCGTCCCCGAGCGCCTACCGCGGGGACCTGGAGAAGATGTCCCGGGAGTTGCGCGGGCAGGTCGCCGACAACTACGCCCAGAAGAAGGCGGCCGAGGCGGCCAAGCTGCAGAACGACGCCGCCGCGCTGGAGCAGTTCAGCGACCTGTTCGTCAGCCGGGAGGAGCTGGCCCGGGCGGACCGCCTCCCCGGGGCCGACGGCCCGAGCGTCACCTACACCCTGAAGAACAAGATCAGCATCCCGAGCCGGAGCGACGAGCAGGTGGTCGAGATCACCCGCCTCGACTTCGCCCCGAAGTTCTACTACAAGGCCGTCCCGGTCCTGACCCCGAACGTGTACCGCCTCGCCGACCTGACCAACACCGGCGAGGTGGTGCTGCTGCCGGGCGAGGCGACGATGTACCTGGCCGGGGACTTCGTCGGGTCGGCGAAGGTGCCGCTGGTGGCGGCCGGGAAGCCGTTCACCGTCGGGTTCGGGGTCGACCCGCAGCTGCAGGCGTCGCGGACCCTGGTCGACCGGACCCGCACCACCCAGGGCGGGAACCAGGTGCTCAGCTTCAAGTACCGGATCACGATCTCGAGCTACAAGACGGCCCCGGTGCCGGTCCAGGTGTGGGACCGGACCCCGCACGCCGAGGCGGCCATGACCATCGCCGTCACCCTGAAGGACCCGAGGCCGGAGCTGAGCGCCGACCCGCTGTACGCCCGGGACGAGAAGCCGAAGGGGCTGTTGCGGTGGGACGTGACCGTCGACCCGAAGCAGCACGGGGAGAAGGCCCTGACGATCGACTACGAGTTCAAGATGGAGCTGGACAAGAACGTCAACCTCGGTCCGTTCCTGGTGAAGTAGCCGGTGGCGTCGCAAGGGTCGGTAGTAGGGTGGGCCGAGGTCCGCTCCGGACCGAGTCCCACCGGGCTGCGGGGTGGTGGGACTCGGTCCGGAGCGGACCTCGGCCCACCCTACGATCTCGGACGGGACCGGTCGGAGAATCAGCGGAATCGCAAACAGAAAGGCCGCGCCGCTCGTCTTATCTGGGAGCGATCACGGTTCCGCCGACCCAGTCACCGAGCGCCCGCGCGGGGTGTCCCATGCCGAAGGCCCGGATCGTGGTGGTCGAGGACGAGGCGGCGATCCGCCGGGGGCTGTCCGACGCCCTGCGGCTGAGCGGGTACGAGGTGACCGAGGCCCCGGACGGCGGGGCCGGCCTCCGCGAGGCGGCGGCCGCCGGGGTCGACCTCGTCCTGCTCGACATCATGCTCCCGAGGCGGGACGGGCTGGAGGTGCTGTCCGAACTCCGGCGGACCAACCCGACCCGCCCGGTCATCCTGCTGACCGCCCGCGGGAGCGAGGACGACCGGGTCCGCGGGCTGAAGATGGGGGCCGACGACTACGTGGTCAAGCCGTTCTCGGCCAAGGAGTTGATCGCCCGGGTCGAGGCCATCCTGCGGCGGACGATGCGGGCGGTCCCGGAGGTCCACCTGGTCGGGGTCGGGTGCGGGACGATCGACCTGGACCGCCGCGAGGTGCGGTGGCCGGGCGGCGGCCGGGCGGACCTGTCGGAGACCGAGGCGGCCCTGCTCAAGTACCTGGTGAGTAACCGGGAGCGGGCGGTGTCGCGGGAGGAGCTGCTCTCCCGGGTGTGGGGGATCGGCACCGCCGGGCTGGAGACGCGGGCGGTGGACATGCACGTGGCCCGGCTGCGGGCGAAGCTCAAGACCCCCGACGGGGGCGGCGATCAGCCGGACGCGATCGTCACGGTCCGGGCGCACGGGTACATGGCGGGGCCCGCGCTGTCCGTCGGCAGGTGATCGGCGGCGAGCCGGGAGCGTGAGCGACCGGAGCAACGTCTCTCCGGTCGCTCACGCTCCCGGCTCGCCGCCGGGAAGAGGTTCCGATGAGGCGGTTCCCGGGTCGGGTCGGGTGGCCGGTGGTGTTCCTCCTGGTGGCCGGGCTGGTGTTCGCCGGGCTCGGGTGGGTGACGTACGCCGCCCTCGGGGTCGAGCGGGCCCAGCGGGAGTCGGCCGCCCGGGCGGAGCTCGGGAACAACCTCCGGGTCGCCCTGTGGCGGCTCGACGGGCGGATGCTCCCGGCGCTGGGGGTCGAGGACAGCCGGCCGTTCTACCACTACGGCACCCCGGACCCGGCCGGGCCGTACGGCCCGATCGCCACCCCCCTGATCGCCGCCCCGCTGCCCGACTGGATGCAGCTCCACTTCCAGCTCGACCAGGCCGGCGGGTGGGCGTCGAACCAGGCCCCGGCCGACCCGGCCGAGGGCGAGCGGGTCCGCCGGGCGTGGCCGGAGTTGCCGCTGCGGAACTGGTACGGCGGGCGGGAGGAGGTGCTCGCCGACCTGAACCGGAAGTTCCCGGCCCCGGTGGCCTGCGAGACGTTCGCCGCCCGGGAGCGGGCCATCCCGGACAACTCCCTGCCGCTCGCCGCCCCGCTGTTCACCGAGGTGAACGCCGACCCGGCCGAGCTGCCCCCGCCCGCCCAGGCCCCGACCCCGCCCCCGAAGCCCCCGCCCCCGGTCGACCCCGTCCCGGTCAAGCCGACCGCCGCCGACCCGACCCCGGACACCTACCGGCTGTTCGGGTACGAGCTGTGCGCGCGGTCTCCGGAGGGCCAGGCCGCCCAGCAGCAGCAACTGGGGAACAACCTCAACCTCCGCGCGGACGGCGACGACCCGAACCGGCGGAAGGCGGGCGACGGCGGCCGGACGGGCGCGGCGAACAACACCACGTACGGCGGCCGCATCTCGCCCCGCGGCGGGCAGAAGGACACGCCCGAGTGGACCGAGTTGGCGAACCGCGCCCAGACTGTCGGCAAGGCGATGCAGGACGCGAAGCAGGCGAACGACTACCCGGTGCCGGGAGCGTACCAACAGAACCTGATGCCTCCCGCCGACCCGCGGAACGCGGTGACCCCCCCGCCCGACCCGTCGGTCAAGCCGGCCCCACTCGGTCCGCCCGGGCCGCCGGTGACGACCCCGACCGCGTCCCCGCCGGTCGCCCCGGGGGCCGGGCCGCCGGCGCCCGCCACAGTGCCCCCCCCCGCTGACCCTGGGGCGGCACTCGGCGCGTACCGGGACAAGGAGAAGGCGGGCAGGGGTTGGCCGGAGACCGATCGCGACCGGGCGGCCCTGGCCGAGTGGCTCGCCGACCTGCTGCGGTCCGTCGAGGCCGAGCGGAAGGGCGCGGGCGGCCTGAAGTCCGACACGGACGCCTGGAAGAAGGGGCCCGCCCCGGGCGACGGGAAGTTGTCCGAGTCGGTTGACGAGAACCGGGCCCGGCTGGCGGAGAAGGCCCGGGAGGCGATCACGCCGCCGGCGCCGGCCGCCCCGCCGGGCGAGGACCGCCCGCCGCAGCCGGCCGCCCCGCCGCCGGTCGTCCAACTCGGGTCGATGCGGCCGCAGTGGGTGACCGCCCCCGGCGGCGGCGACCTGCTCGTCTTGGTGCGGACCGCCCGGTTCGACACCAAGACCGTCTACCAGGGCGTCGTCCTCGACTGGCCGAAGCTCCAGGCCGCCCTCCAAGAGGAGGTGAAGGGCCTGTTCCCGGACGCCCGGCTGGTGCCGGTCAAGGACCCGGACGGGGTGTCCCCGGACCGGGCGATGACCGCCCTGCCGGTGCAGCTCGACCCCGGCCCCGAGCCGCCGCTCCCGCCGGCCGGGTGGACCCCGCTGCGGATCGGCCTGCTCACCGCCTGGGCGGCGGCAATCCTCGCCGTGGCCGCCGTCGGGTTCAGCGGGTGGACGCTGGTCGACCACGCCGAGCGGCGGATGCGGTTCGTGTCCGCCGTCACCCACGAGCTCCGCACCCCGCTCACCTCGCTCCGGCTGTACCTCGACCTGCTGGTCAGCGGGATGATCACCGACGAGGCGAAGCGGCAGGAGTACCTGAGCACCCTGGCGACCGAGTCGGACCGGCTCCACCGGCTGATCGACAACGTCCTCGACTTCGCCCGGCTGGAGAAGCGGCGGAAGGGCGGGGACGTCCGGCCGGTGAAGGTGTCCGACCTGCTCGACCCGCTCCGGGCGACGTGGGCCGATCGGGTTGCGCAGGACGGGAGGGACCTGGTCGTCGTCTCGACCCTGCCGGCGGACCGGGAGGTCCGGACCGACCCGGGGATGGTCGCCCAGATCGTCGGCAACCTGATCGACAACGCCCGGAAGTACACCCGGGACGCGGCCGACCGGCGGATCTGGCTGTGGGCGAAGCCGGGGGCCGGGAGCACGGTGGTGCTGGAGGTGGAGGACCGCGGGCCGGGGGTGCCGGCCGGGGAGCGGAAGAGCATCTTCAAGCCGTTCCGCCGGGGGGCGTCCGCGGACAGTACGGCCGGCGGGGCCGGCCTCGGGCTGGCGCTGGCGAAGTCGTGGGCGGAGGTGGTCGGCGGGCGGCTCACCTACCGCCCGGCGGACGGCGGCGTCGGGGCGTGCTTCCGGCTCGAACTCCCGGGGTGCTGAAACCACCCCGGTCACGCCCGCACATCACTCCCCGCGTCCTCATCACGCGGGGCGTACAATCACTCCACGGGTATCCCCGCACCGGCCGGTTTCGCCCCTGAGTCCGGCTTCCTCCCCGCGGGACCCGATCGAGGAGAACGCGATGTCTCGTGCGTGTCGGATGGCCTTCGCGGCGGCGGTCGCCCTGGCGCTCACCGCCCCGGCCGCGGCCCAGCCCCCGTTCGCCAAGGGCCGGGGGTTCGACAGGGACCGCGGCCCGGAGCAGAAGCCGGCCCCGGCCGGGAAGCCGGACCCGGCGGTCGCCGACCAGGTGAGGGCGATCGAGGAGAAGCTGGCGAGGCTGAAGGAGGCGGAGGCGGATCTGACGGCGAAGCTGCGGGAGCTGAAGGGCGGGCCGGCGAAGCCGGGCGGCCCGGGCGGGTTCGGCCCCGGCGACTTCGGGTTCCGGTTCGGCGGGCCCGGGATGGGGAACTGGGACTTCCGCGGCGGGTTCGGCCCCGGGTTCCCGTTCGACCGGATGGACACCGACCAGCTGAAGGACCTGATGGGGGCGCTCCAGAAGGCGCTCGACGCGAAGGCGAAGGCCGGGGCGGGGAAGGACCCCGTGAAGGACCCGGTGAAGCCGGCGAAGCCGGCCGCGAACCAGGACGAGGTCTTGAAGCGGCTCGACCAGTTGTCGAAGGAGCTGGACGAGCTCCGCCGGTCGATCAAGAGGTGACCGGCGGGTCCTCGGCGGGGTAGGGTGGGCCGAGCCCGGCTCTGAGGGCGAGTCCCACCTCTTGTCGCGCGGGGTGGTGGGACTCGCCGGCGAAGCGCCGGCTCGGCCCACCCTACCCTCTCCTGGCCCGCCACGCCAGCATCCCGCCGAGTGCCGCCGCCGCCGCGCCGACTCCGGCGGCCATCCCCGTCAGCACCGGCACCACCCCGAACCCGGCGACCGCGTGCCCGGCCAGCAGGTGCCCGAGCGGGGCGCTCGCGCTCAGGGTCATCGCCCACAGGGCCATGACCCGCCCCCGCGTCGCGTCCGGGACCGCCAGCTGCACCGTCGACTGGCCGGTCGACAGGTACAGGATCAGCCCGAACCCGGCGGCCGCGCACCCGACCGCCGCCGGCACCGCCCCGTCGGCGAACGACACCGCGAGTATCCCGGCCGCCGCCGCCGCCGCCCCGGCGGTCAGGAACGCCCACCGCCGGCCCGGGGTGCCGAACGTGGCGGTGGTCAGCGCCCCGAGCAGCGCCCCCGCCCCGACCGCGCTGACCAGCAGGCTGTACGTGGTTTCGTCCCGCCCGAGGTGCTGGCGGGTGTACGCCGGCAGGGTGGTGAGCAGCGGCCAGCCGAACACGCAGACGACCAGGGTCATGAGCACCAGCCCGCCGAGCGCCGGGTGGTCGCGCAGGTACCGCACCCCGTCCCACGCCGACCCCGCCGCTGCTCTCCTTCCGCCCGCCTCCCCCGGCACGTCGATCCCGCGCAGGGCGAGCAGAACCGCCAGGTAGCTGACCGCGTTCAGGGCGAAGCACGCGACTGCCCCGGCGGTGACCGGGTTCACGCCGTCGGGCAGGTGCGGGGCGGCCGCGGCGGTGGCCGCGAAGACGCCGGCGGCGAGCGCCGGTCCGAGCGCCCGGGCGGAGTTGAACAGGAGCGAGTTCAGCCCGACGGCGTTGATGAGGTCCTCGCGCGGCACCAGGTCGGGAACGAACGCGAGGCGGGCCGGGAGGTCGGCCGCCTGGATCACCCCGCTGACGGCCATCAGCCCGAGGACGAGCGGCGGGGTGGCGAGGTCGGTGGCGACGAGGAGGGTGAGGAGGACGGCGTGGGCGAGGAACGCGGACTGGGTGGTGAGGACGAGGCGGCGCTTCGGCACGCGGTCGGCGAGTCCGCCGCCCCACGGCCCGAGCAGCAGCGTCGGCCCGACCTGGGCGACGAGCAGCCAGGCCGGCCACCGCGGGTCGCCGGTGCGGTCGTACAGGAGCCACATGAGTGCGGCGGACTGCATCCACGACCCGGTGAACGAGACGATCTGGCCGAGGAAGTAGCGGCGGTAGTTGCGGTGACGGAGCGACCGGAAGGTGGTGTCGCGGAGGGCGGCGAGGAGGCCGCGGGCGACGGGCGGGACGTCGTGGGTCATGCGGCCGCCGGGGCGGGGGAGGGGCGGGCCCCCGGTCGTTCTACGGACGCGAGTCGGCTTCGCCCGGGTCCGGCGGCACGGGCCGGGACGCCAAGTAGAACAGGGCGACGGCCGCGACGGCGAGGGCGGCCGCCCCGACCCCCGGGAGCGGTTCTCCGAACAGGCCGAAGACGCCGAGGGTCGTCGCCCCGCCGAGGCACGCGACCCCGGCCAACGCAAGGAACCACCGGCGGGCGAGCGGGGCGGCCGGCCGGTTGACGAGCCAGAACCCGCCGGCGACGGCGGCCGCGGCCGCGAACAGCCCGGCGACGCCCAGCCCGCCGAAGACTGGGATGATCAGCACGCCGCCGGCGTCGGCGATCAGGGCGGTTGGGTTCACGGGCGCACCTCCAGTTCTGGGAGCGCGGCCGTTCAGGAAAGCAGCGGCCGTCCCGGCCGCGCTCCCAGAGCGGCAGTCAGCCGTACTTCTTGTGGCAGTCGGCGGACGACATCTTCGGGGCCTTGACCAGCCCGCCGGCCAGCTTCTCCCCGTCCGGGTCGAGGTACAGCCGGCCGCTGCTCTCCTTGATCTTCGGGTCGTACCCGATCACGTGCACGTTGAAGATGAACGCCGCGTCGGCGTCCGCCTTGAACCAGTGGACGTTGTCCTTGTGGTCGCTCACCGTCGACACGTCGCCCGGCCCGAACACCTTGTCGATGGTCGGCTTGATGACGTAGTGGTCGGCGTGCGTCTCCATCCGGTCGTAGTGCCGGCCGTGCCACTTCCCCTTGAGGATGATGAACCCGGTACACATGTTCGCGTGCCCGTGCGGCACCACCGACCGCCCCTTCCCGCACCCGAAGATCTGCTTCCCGAACCCCAGGTTGCCCGGCAGCCCGTCCACCTTCGACAGGTCGAACCCGACGTTCGCCGCCCCGTTCGCCGGCAGCTTCGTCTTCGCCTCCACCTCGTCCAGCTTGATCAGCCCGCACAGCGCCTTCAGGTCAACCCGCTTGTACAGCTCCTCCATCTTCGCCTGGAACTCGAGGTCGGTGAGCTTCCGGCCGCGGAGGTCCTTGGTCATCTCGGTCAGTTCGAGGAACCACTTGTCGACGGTCGGCTTGATCGGGTCGGCGAGGAGGTCGCGGGACCGGAGCAGTTCGACCAGGCCGAACGCGATCGCGGACCCGAGCAGTTTGGCGTGGAACTCGCGGCGGGATTGCACGGCGGCACTCCGTGGGGGTGGGAATCCCCCGAGAGTACCGCGGCCGGGCGTGCGGGAGAAGCGAAAAGGTGGCGGTCACGGGTCTTCGAGCGTCCACCGCTGGCCGTGCGGGGCGGCCGGGTCCGGCTCGGTCCGGAGGACGCGGCCGTCGAGGAACCCGCCGCGGAAGCCGAGGGTGAGCGGGACGTTGAGCCGGCCGCCGTCACGGGTGAACTTCGCCACGACAGTCACGTCCAGCGCCCCGCCGCGGCGATCCCGGAGCGGGATGACCAGTTCGCCGAGGTCGTAGTCGAACGTGCCGCCGGCGATCGTGAGGCGGCGGAGGTGGGCCGGCATCGACGGGTGGAACGGGAGCGGGGTGACGACGCCGGGGAGGAAGTAGCTCCAGATCTTCTCGGGCACGATCGTGAGGTACGAGCCCGTGTCCACCACGCACTCGGGGTAGGCAGCCTCCTTCCCCCCGTCCGTCCGCGCGTCCACCAACCCCTGGAAGCGGACATACGCGCGGAGGCGCAACCCCTCGACCGTGCCCAACGCTCCCGTCCGGGCGGAAGAAGATGTAGTCGTGGGGCGACGTGGCCGGACCGAGGTAGAGCTGGACGCGTGCCATGGGCACCTCGTTCAACCGTCGAGCGGGGCGTCCGTCAGGGCCGCGACGTGCTTGATCACCACCCGATTCATGTTGATCGCGTCCCCGCGCGTCTTCAGCCGCTGGAACATCGCCTCCCCGTCCCGGTCGGCGTCGATGATCTGCTCGCCGAGGATGGCCACGTCCATCCCTCGGTACTGTTCCAGTCGCCGGGCCCCGAGTTCATCATCGAACCAGAAGACCGACGCCATCGCGGCGTCCGTGTCCTCAGTCAGCCCGAGCCGTTCCAGTTCGATCTGTGACGGCTGCTTCATGACAGGTCCTCTGGGGCGAGATCACTTGACTCACACCACCGGGACGGGCCACCGCAGCAGCAGGCCGTCGGCCCCGCCGGAGTACAGCGACCGCCCGTCCGGGGCGAACCCGACCGCCCGCACCGGCCCGCCGTGCCCGGCGTACGACGCCAACTCCGCCCCGTCGTCGGTCGCCCACACCCGCACCGTCCGGTCCGCCCCGCCGCTCGCCAGCAGCCGCCCGTCCGGGCTGAACGCCACCGCCAGCACGTTCCCGGCGTGGCCCACGAACCGGGCGAACGCCCCCGACGGCTGGCGCACCGTCAGGTGCTCCCCGGCCACCGCCACTCGCTTCCCGCCGAACGCCAGCGCCGACACCGGCCCGGCCCCGGCCGGGAGCGTCGCCTTCACCTTCCCGGCCGCCAGGTCCCACTGCCGGACCGTCCCGTCCGCCCCGGCCGACAGCAGCGACTCCGGGGCCACGAACCACACCGCCGTCACCGCCCCGGAGTGCCCCTTCATGCAGAACGTCTTCGGCCCGCTCGCGTCCGCCAGCCACACCCACACCAGGCTGTCCTCGGCCCCGGCGGCGATCGCCCGGCTGTCCGGGGACAGGGCGACGCACCGGACGTTCGCCGCCGGGCCGCGCAGCCGCCGCTGCTCCGCCCCGGTCGACAGGTCCCACAGTTGCACCCCCATCTCGCCCGTCGTCAGGCGGGTGGCGCAGGTGGCCACCCGCTTCCCGTTCGGGGCCAGGGCCATGTGTTCGACCGCCCCGAAGTCGCCGTCGAACGTCTTCACCTCCCGCAGGTCGAGCGGCCCCCACAGCCGCAGCCGGCTGTCCTCCCCGGCGGTCACCAGGGTCTGCCCGTCGAGGGTCAGGGCCAGCCCGCGGATCGGGCCGTCGTGGGCCCGGGCCCGGGCGAGCGGGGCGACCGGCTCGGGGTCGGGCGGCACCGGGGCGGTCGCCGGCACCGGCCCGCCCTCCCCGCGCAGGATCCGGTCCAGGGCGACGATCAGCTCGGCCGCCGACTGGTACCGGTCCGCCGGGTCGGCGGACAGCAGCTTGCGGACGACCCCGTCGAGGGCCGGCGGCACGTCTTTCCGCTTCGCCGCGGGGGACGGGGGCGGGTCGTGCAGGGCCTTGCGGATCTTGTCGACGAGCGTCTTGCCGGGGAACGGGGCCGCCGCGGTGAGGAGGAAGTACAGGGCGGCGCCGAGGCTGTACAGGTCGGACCGGGCGTCGGCCCTCCGGGCGTCCTCCGCCTGCTCCGGGGCGACGTAGTCCGGGGTGCCGAGGAACACCCCGGTCTCGGTCAGCCCGGTCCCGACCCCGGTCCGCTCCGGGCCGACCTCCCGGGCCAGGCCCATGTCGAGGATCTTGACCCGCGGCAGCCGGGCGCTCTTCACCCCGCCTCCCGGGACCGGGGCGGGGGTGACCATCAGGTTGCTCGGCTTGATGTCCCGGTGCACCAGGCCCTGCTCGTGGGCGTGCTGCAGCCCCTCGGCCGCCTGCCGGGCGTAGGACACGGCGTCCGCCACCGGGACCGGGCCGCGGTCCGCGACGAGGCGGCGGAGGTCGACCCCGGGGACGTACTCCATCGCCAGGTACGGGAACGGCCCGTCCAGGTCGGTGTGGTAGACGGTCACGATGTTCGGGTGGTTCAGCCGGGCGGACGCCCGCACTTCGGACAGGAACCGCTCCCGCACCCCCGGCTTCTCGAGCTTCGCCGGGATGATCGCCTTCAGCGCCACCACCCGGTTCAGGGCGAGCTGGCGGGCCTTGTAGATCACCCCCATCCCGCCCCGGTTCAGCTCCTCCATCAGCTCGAACCCGGACACCACCCGGCTCTGCGGCGGGGCGGGCGCGGCCGGCGTTGGGGCGGCGGGGTCGGGGGGGGGGTCGGCCGGCCGGGCGGGGGAGATCTCCGACTCGGCCGCCGACGCCGCCTGCTGGGCGGCCGACTGGACGATCGTGCCCGACCCGGCGACCGGGTTGCAGACGGGGCAGACGGCCCGCGGGTCGGGCGGGGTCGGCCCGGCCACGGGGTGGTCCCAGGTGTGGCCGCGGGGGCAGGTCAGGCGGACGGTGGTCATGCGTCAACCGGGCGGGTGGCCCGGCGGGCGGCGGGCCGGGTGACCCCATTGCACCAGCGTAGCACGTCCCGGGCAAGGCGACCTTGCCGGCCCTACCGCCCGCCCCCGGTCGCATAGACGGCCGCCGACCCGTTCGCCCGCCGCGGGCTGTCCTTCGCCCCGAGGTCCTTCGTCTCCCCGCCCCGCGTCTCCCGCACGACCGTCGCGAACGGGAACCCGCTGAAGCACGTCTCCCCGGCGAACAGCCAGGCGGCCGAGTCCTTGACCACGAACATCGGGGCGTCGTGGGCGGCCTTCGCGGTGGTGTAGCAGAAGCACCCGAGCAGCTCCGTCTTCCCGCCGTTCACCGTCTCGATCAGGGTGCCGGCCCGCTCCGTCTTCAGCCCGAGCACCCACAGCGTCCCGCCGTCGTTCCGTACCTTCACCCCCTCGTTCTCGACGTTCAACTGGCGGGCGTAGACTTCCTGCCTGGTGAACACGAACCCGCCGCCGACCACGTCGTCGAGGAACAGCGGCCCGGCCCCGGCGGCGTTCCGGTACGCCCCGACCTTGCTGTTCCCGCAGGTGACGTTCCGTAGCACCAGCGCCCGCTTGGTGGCGTGCTCGAACCGCACGTCCGGGGCCTGCTCGTACCCGCCGCGGAGCCGCTCGATCACCACGCAGTCCCCGTCCCCGTCCTCGATCCGGATGACCGGGGCCGCCGGGAAGTCGCGGGTCAGGGCGATCTGCCCCTCCGTCCCGACCAGCCGTCGGCACTTCCCGCGGACCACGATCGGCTTGCTCAGCACCCACTGCCCGCGCGGCAGGCAGACGGTCGACTTCCCGGAGTCGATGGCGGCCTGGATCGCCGCCGTCGCGTCCGGCGGCTGCCAGTTCAGCGGGGCCTTCGCCGGCCGCTCCAGGCTCTTCGGGTCGTACCCGTGCTGGAACGGGGTGGCCCAGTCCTTCGGGTCGTCCCACGGGACCGTCGGGGCCTCCTTCACCGGCAGGTTGAGCGAGGCCTTCGGGCCGCCGAACGGCGCCACCACGTCGCGGGAGCAGAACTCGGTCAAGTCCGGGCCGGCGACCGCCTTCGCCCCGCCGAGCGCCGCGGCGTACCCCTTCGTCTTCAGGTTGCGGGCGAACAGGAGGGCGTCGTTCACCACCGCCGCGTCGCCCGACCCGGTCAGGGTGGCGTCGAGGAGCACCATCATCCCGCCGCCCTTGGCGTTGACGACGGCCGGGACGGCGTTCTCGCTGGTCAGCCCGCGGACGCTCACCACCTGCCCGCGGTTGACGAGCCCGGCGGTCCGCTGGCCCTTCAGGGTGACGTGCTCGAGCGTCATGCTGTCCACGGCGAAGGCGCAGAGCACGCCGGTGTCGAAACCCTCGACCAGCAGGTTGCGTACGAGGAGCGGGCCGATCTCGTCGGTGTACCCCATGTCCAGCCCGACCGCCCCGGACTTCTCGGGGGCCCGGAGGCGGACGTCGAACACCCCGCCCTGGTTATTGGCCATGAACTGCATCCCGCTCGCCCCGGGGTTGCCCCGGCCGACATCGACGGTCAGGTTGCGGACGGCGTTGCGGAACCGCTGGGCCGGCTTCTGCCCGGTCCAGATCACCCCCTTCCGCTTCGCCGGGTCGCCGAAGCCCGGGCAGTCGTCCTTCAGCCGGATCACGGTGCCGTCCCGGCTCTGGCCCTGGAGGATGGTGTTCTTGTGCTCCATCCCGCCCCGGCTACCCTTCGGCCAGGTCAGCGTGTCGGACACGAGGTAGGTGCCGTTCGGAAGGTAGACGACGGCCCCGGCGTTCGGGTGGTCCTCGAGCGCCTGCTGGATCGCTCTCGTGTCGTCGGCCGTGCCGTCGCCCTTGGCCGAGTACGGCGGCCGGGTCACGTCCACCACCCGGGCGTCGGCCGGGAAGCGGATGTCCTCGGCCGGGGCGGGGGCGGCCGAGACGGCGAGAACGAGGGCGGCGAGCGGGCGGCGCATGAGCGACTCCGTGCGGGGCGTGGGTCGTAGGGTTATCCCGGCAGGAGGCCGGGGCGCGCGCCGGGGCGGCAGAATCGTCGCCTACTTCTTCCCCTTGAGGTGCTTGTCGAGGAAGGCGGTGATCGTGTCGCGGCTCTCGGGGCTGCCGAACGCCGCCCCGCCGTGCCCGGCCCCCTTGAGCACCACCAGCTCCGACTCGACTCCGAGCTTCTTCAGCGCCGCGTGCAGCGATTCGCTCTGTGCGAGCGGGACGAGCGGGTCGGCGTCGCCGTGCAGGAACAGGAACGGCGGGGACCCCTTGGAGGCGTGGGTGAGCGGGCTGGCCTTGTCGGCCTTCGCCTTGTTCTCCTTGATCGGCCCGCCGATCAGCCGGGACTCGGGCGACTTCGGGTCGTCGTGGTCGATCTTGCTGTTCGGCCCGGACTGCTTACCCATCGTGGCCAGCTCGGTCGGGCCGTAGAAGTCGACGACGCACTGCACCTTGCTCGACACCCCCGCGTGGTCGCCGACCTTGCCCTCCAACTCCTTCACCTCGCCGGCGGTGCCGAGGAGGGCGACCAGGTGCCCGCCGGCCGACGACCCCCACGCCCCGAACGCGTCCGGGTTCAGATTGTACTTCTTCGCGTTCGCCCGCAGGAGGCGGACGGCCGCCTTGCAGTCCTCGATCTGGGCCGGGAACACGTCGTGCTGGCTGAGCCGGTAGTTGATCGACGCCACCGCGTACCCCTTCGCCAGGAGCGGCATCGCCGGGTTGTTGCCGCTCTTGCTGCCGGCGCTCCACGCCCCGCCGTGGACCCAGATGACGAGCGGGACCGGGGCGGCGGACTTGGGGACGAACAGGTCGAGGGTGTTCCGCTCCTGGTGCGGCCCGTACCGCAGGTCGCGGTGCTCGGCGGTGCCGTCGGGCAGCTTCGGCTGGGCGAGGGCGGCCGTCGGGGCGGCGAGCGCGAGGACGGCGGCGGGGAGCAAGACGCGGGTCATGGCGAACCTCCGGAGGGCTGCGCGGGTCAAACACCGGGCCGGCGTGAAGGGACCGGGAAAACGGTCTTGATCGGGTCGGGCGGGGTGCTAGAATCGCAGGTGTTGCGGGATTGGTATATCGGCCGTGCCCAGCCTTCCCAAGGCTGTGAAAGGGGTTCGACTCCCCTATCCCGCTCTCCGAGCCCGCCCGAACGCCCCGGCCCACCGGGGCGTCCTGCGTTCCCAGGGTGGACTCGCCCGTGTACGTCCCGCCGCACTTCGCCGAGACCGACCGCGACACCCTCCACGCCTTCATCGAGCGGCACAGCTTCGGCCTGCTCGTCTCCGACGTGGACGGCGGGCCGTTCGCCACCCACCTGCCGTTCCTCCTCGACCGCGCCGCCGGCCCGCACGGCACCCTGGTCGGCCACGTGGCCCGGGCGAACCCGCACTGGACCGAACTCGCCGGCCAGACCGCCCTGGCCGTGTTCACCGGGCCGCACGCCTACGTCTCTCCGACCTGGTACGAGGCCGACAACGTCGTCCCGACCTGGAACTACGTCGCCGTCCACGCCCGCGGGCGGGCCGCGCTGGTCGAGGACCCGGGCGAACTGCTGGACATCGTCCGCCGCAGCGTGGCCGTGTACGAGGCGGGCTTTCCCAACCCCTGGTCGCTCGACCCCACCGGCCCGTTCGTGGACCGGCTCCTCGCCCAGATCGTCGGGTTCCGGATCGAGATCGCCGGGATCGAGGGGAAGTGGAAGCTGAGCCAGAACCACCCGGCCGAGCGGCGCGAGAAGGTGATCCGGGCGCTGGAGGCCGACGGCGGGTCGGACGCGGCGGCGGTCGCCGGGCTGATGCGGGCGACACTCCCGGAGTACGACTCAGAAGCGGTTCCGGAGGCCGATTCGGGGGGTGGAGCCCGGGCCGCCACGGAGGGCGGCCCCTACCGGACCAACCCTGTCCCGTAGGGGCCGCCCTCCGTGGCGGCCCGGGCCTGACTTCGAAGTAGTTGTTCCGGAAGCGCCTGCCGAGCTGCTGGGAGGGCGAGGCTCCCGCCGAGCCGGAGCCCCACGGCTCGGCGGGAGCCTCGCCCTTCCGCACCAATTCCCCTCCCCGAACCGTCTCCGACGTTCACCCCTTCCGCGGGTCCGGGTCGTCGAGCACCGCCTGGGTCTGCTTCCGCCGCCACTCCCCGAGCCGGTCCCGGAGGCTCGGGTATCGGCCGGCCAGGATCGCCGCCGCCAGCAGCCCGGCATTCACCGCCCCGGCCTTCCCGATCGCCAGCGTCCCGACCGGCACCCCGGCCGGCATCTGCACGATCGACAACAACGAATCAACGCCCCGCAGCATCGCCGACTCGACCGGCACCCCGAGCACCGGCAGGGCCGTCTTCGCGGCGCACATCCCCGGCAGGTGCGCTGCCCCGCCGGCCCCGGCGATGATGACCTCGATCCCGCGCCCCTCGGCCCGCTCGGCGTAGTCGAACAGGAGGTCCGGGGTGCGGTGGGCCGACACCACCCGCACCTCGTGCGCGACCCCCAGCTCGGCGAGCACGCCGGCCGCGTGCTGCAGCGTCGCCCAGTCGGAGCGCGACCCCATGATGATCCCGACCCGCGGCCGGTCCGCCGGCATCGGGGTCGGGGTGGTGTCGTCGGTCACGGCTTCCCCTTCCCGCCGGCCGGCCGGACCACGACCGCCCAGTCCTCGGCGTCCGGCGGCTCCAGCCCGCCGGCCTTCCACTCACCGGTCCGCGGGTTGAACCACCGCACCGCCCCGGGCGCCGCGACGACGTGCAACAGGATCGTCCCCTTCGCCCCGGCCGGGAAGTAGTAGACGTACACCCCCTGCTTCGGGGCCGCGGCGCAGGACACGAACTTCGTCGGGTCGTCCTTGCCGGTGTTCTGCTCGACGTACTCCTGGCCTGGCCGGAGGTCCGCCCACCGGACGCTCTCGAAGAACGTCCGGACGTGCCCCATTTGCGTTGCCCCGGGGAGTGCGAGCGCGTCCTTCCACACCTTGGCGACCCCGGTCCCCTTGTGGTCGGTCGGCTCCTCGCCCGGCTTCGAATGCCAGCTCCACACCCCGTGCCCGCCGTAGGTGAACCCCGCGACCGGGGCGGCCAGCAGGCTCTGGTACACCGCCCGGCGGACGCTGTACGCCGAGTGCGGCTTCTTCGACTGGTACCCGTTGTGGTCCTCGTAGGGCGGCTCCAGGTTGATGACCGGGCGGGTGAACGTCTTCCGCTTGCCGTACTCGGCGACCGGGCCGGAGTGGATCCACTTCGCCGCCGCGTCGTCGTCCCCGTGCCCGCTCTGGTACCCGAGTACGGTGAGCCACGCCTGGTCCTCCCACTCCTTCGCCGCCCACGGGAAGTTCTTCCCGGTCGGGTGGGTGGTGACCAGCAGCCCCGGGTGGTCCTTGAACACCGCCCGCCCGATCGTCCGCCACTTCTCGGCGTCCGTCTGGTTGTACCGGGCGTCCCCGGCCAGGACGAACAGGCAGTGCTCGCGCTTGTACCGCTCGACCTGGAACCTCACCAGGGTGACGACCTGCTCGTCGGTCAGGTCGAACCCGGCGTCGCCCTTCTTGTGCGCCCACACCAGCACGGGGACGGCGAGCAGCCCGGCGTCGCGCACCGCCTTCAGCCGGGCGTCGAGTTGCTCGAAGAACGCCTCGTGCGGGACGAGCTTGCCGTCGCGGACCTCGTAGGACGTGCGGTCGTTGAGGTCGGTCGGGGCGGTCCGCCACGGGCTGACGCAGTTGAACTGGATCGCGGTGAACCCCTTCTTCTTCCGGTCCGCGAGGTACAACTCCCACTCGTCGACGGTGCTGAGGGCCGGGCCGGTCCAGGCGGTGTCGGCGAGGAAGAAGAACGGGGTGCCGTCCTCGTGCTCGAGGTGCGTCCCGGACTTCGCCACCCGCAGCCGGCCGTGCTTGTCGAACGGGTTGTCGTCGGCCGCCGGGCCGGCGGCGGGCCAGGCCAGGAGGGCGGCGAGGACCAACGCGCCGCGGGGACGGAGGTTCATGGGTCGGGTCCGGGAGGGGACGGGACGGGCTGCCGCGATTGTACCGGCGGCAGGGCGAGACGCGAGCTACTTTCCGAGTCCGACCGTGCCCGCCTCGAACCCGGTGAACCCGAGGTCGCGGGCGATCGCGGCTTTCAGCCGGTTGTACTGCCCGACCCACTCCTTCCGGTCCACCGGCTCGCCGGTGTACGCCTGCCACGCGGGGTCGGCCGGCTTCACCGGGTATAGGTTCCCGTCGGCCCGGACCCGGGCCTTCGTCCCCTCGGTGTTGAACGTCTGGAAGGCGGCGTCCATGAAGACGTGGTAGGCCGCGCGGAACTCCGGTGACCACAGGTACTCGAACGTCCAGAACTCGTGGTCGGCCTTCCGCTTCGCCTCCAGCACCGACTCCGGACTACGCTCCAGGAAGTCGCCGACCCGCATCCGGTACGAGAAGACGGTGTTCAGGAGCGGGCTGAGGGTGGCGTAGTGCCGGGCCTTCTCGGCCATCACCGACTCGACCAGCTTCTGCCGCCGCTGGAGCCGGTGCGTCGCCCACACGAGGATGAACGGGACCGCCAGGGACGCGGCCGTCCGGAGCAGCTCCATCGCCACCTGGAACGTCTCGCTCATCCCTTGATCACCCCGATCGGCCGCATCCGGGCGACCTTCCGCGACAGGTCGGCCCCGTGGACCGCGTCCACCACGTCGTCCACGTTCTTGTACGCCTTCGGCTGCTCCTCCGCCAACCCGGCCCGGCTCGCGGCCATCGCGATCACCCCGCGGTGCTCCAGCTCCTTGTCGATCTTCCGGCCCATCCCGTCCATCTTCGCGGCGGTCCGGCTCATCGCCCGGCCGGCCCCGTGGCAGGTGCTGCCGAACGACTTCTCCATGCTCCCGGCCCCGCCCACCAGCACCCACGACGCCCGCCCCATGTCGCCCGGGATGATGACCGGCTGGCCGACCGCCCGGAACTGCGCCGGCACCTCCGGGTGACCCGCCGGGAACGCCCGCGTCGCCCCCTTGCGGTGGACCCACACCTTCTTCCGCTTGCCGCCCACAGTGTGCTCTTCAAGCTTGGCGATGTTGTGGGCGACGTCGTAGAGGAGTTCCATGCCGAGGTCCTCCCACGACCGGCCGAACACCGAGGCGAACACCTCGCGGGCCTGCTGCATGAGCAGTTGGCGGTTGCAGAACCCGTAGTTCGCGGCGGCACGCATCGCGGCGATGTACTTCCGCCCCTCGGGGGTGTCGACCGGCGCGCAGGCAAGTTGGCGGTCGGGGAGGTCGATGCCGTACTTCGCCGGGCAGTTGCGGAAGGTGGCGAGGGCGTCGTCGCACACCTGGTAGCCGAGGCCGCGGCTGCCGCTGTGGATCATCACGCAGACCTGGTTCAGCTCCAGCCCGAAGGCGGCGGCCACGTCGCCGTCGAGGACCGCGTCGACGACCTGGACTTCGAGGAAGTGGTTGCCGCTGCCGAGGGTGCCGCACTGCTCGGCCCCGCGCTTGACGGCGTGGTCGGAGACCTCGTGCGGGTCGCCGTCCGGGATGCGGCCGTTCGACTCGGTGTGGACGAGGTCGCGGGGGACGCCGAGGTCGCGGTCGATGACGAACTTCGGCCCCTCGCCCATGAGCCGGCGGGTCTCGACCGGGTCGAACTTGTACCGCCCGGTCCGCCCCGCCCCGGACGGGATGGTGTAGAACAGTTCCTTCACCAGTTCGCGGACGCGGTGCTTCACGTCGTCGAGGAACAGGTTCGTCTTCACCAGCCGGACGCCGCAGTTGGAGACGACGAACCCGTTGGCGACGAAGTTGTGGTCCGGGTGGTTGACGGTGAAGTCGTAGACCAGCCCGTCGTAGTCCGGGACGGGGTCGATCGACTCGACGACATCCCAGACCATCCCGCCGGACCCGACGCGGCGGTCGGCGAGGAAGGCGGCGAACCGGGTGAAGCCGTCCGCCACCCGGGCGCGGGACTTCCGCCCGCCGTACAGCGACCGCTCGACGAACTTGGTGTTGGCGTCGGGGCCGACGAGACGGGCGAAGATGTCGGCCCGCGGGGTGCCGGCCGCGGCGAGCGCGACCGCCGAGGCGGCGACGACCTCGCGGCGGCCGACGGCCCGCTCTTTCTCCTTCAGGTACTGGACGGCGACCGCGGCCAGGGCCGCCCGCTCCCGGTTGTACTCGAACCCGACCCGCGACCAGAGGCGCACGAGGTTCGCCGAGTCGTTCGCGACCACCAGCCGTAGCCGGACCGAGCGGTCCCCGTCCGGGTTCACCTGCTCGTCCCGCCGGCCGTGCTTCTGCACCGTCACCCCGAACCCGGCGAGCCAGGCAGCGAGGCGGTCGAGGAGTTGTGCACCGCCGGCCGCCCCCGCCCCCCGCTTGCTCACGCTCAGGACTGGGGTGGCGAAGACGGTGTCGTGCCCCGGCACCGTCGCGGGCGTGCTCAACTCGGCGCCGAACAGCGCGGCGAGGAACAGCCGGCGGTGCCAGAGCGGGGCCGCTTCCAGCCACCCGGGCAGGCCGTAGTCCTGCTTCGCCTTAGGCCCGACCGGGACGCCGAGCGACGCCAGCAGCGCCGCGAAGCTGCGGCCGACGACCTTGAACCACTCCTCGGTACGGTCGAACGTGTAGGTCTTGTAGGCGGTGGTGATGGTGTGCGTCCGGTCGCGGCGGTAAACCCGCGACGCGGTCACCCCGAGCGAGGCGATGTCCGCCCGGATGTCCTCGAGGTCTTCGGCCTTCGCGTGGAACGAGACGACCCCCTTGCCGGACTTGTCGAAGTGGAGGCTTCCGTCACCGAAGACGAACCCGGCGAGCTTGCACAGCACCGGGGTGGCCGGCGACGAGTACCGGAGCGGGAGCAGCCCCCGCTCCTTCAGGTAGGTCACGACCTGCTCGGCCCCGTTCCCGGCGTCGGCGACCCCGAACCGGGGCAGGGCGGCCCGGAACGCCTCCTCGGACAGGATCACCTCGTCGGTCGGCGGCTCGAACGGGACGCCCTCGAACGGCGACCGGGCGACGCGGTCACCCGGCTTGAGTTCGCCGAGCGGTTTCATCCCGTCCGGGGTCCAGAACGGGTGGTCGGCGGTCGCCCGGACGGCGTCGCCGGCGGCGGCGCGGAGTTCGAGGACCGGCGACCGCGGCTGCTGCCCGAACCACCGGCAGGCGGTCGTGGCGGTGCGGGTCGCGGAGTCGAGGTCGTGGCAGGCCAGTTCGGCGGTCCGCCACGCCGCGGCCATGTCGCCGATCGGGCGGGTGTACCCGTGGCGGTGCAGGACGCGGGCGTCGGGGGTGAGGCAGTTGATGTCGTACCCGACCCCGCCGGGCGAGATGACGCCGCCCTCTTCCGGGTCGGTGGCGCAGACGCCGCCGATGCAGAACCCGTACCCCCAGTGGATGTCCGGCATCGCGAGGCTGGCGTGCTGGATGCCGGGCAGGGTGGCGACGTTCGCCACCTGGTCCGGGGCCTGGTCCTTGCGGATCGACTCGATCAGGGCGTCGCTGGCGAAGACGTGGCCGTCCACGCGCATCCCCGGCTTGTACTCGCGCGGGATGCGCCACAGGTTGGTGCCGATCTTCTCCAGCGGGCCGGCGAACGCGGGCTTTGCCATGACAAATCCAGTTGAGCCACGGATGAACACGGATGAAACACGGATCAGACAAAATTCGATCTTGGTTCTGATCCGTGTTTCATCCGTGTTCATCCGTGGCTGATGTTTGCCTCAGATGTCCACGATGACCTCGGCGAGCCACCCGTCCCCGTCGCGGACCACCTTCAACTCGTGGTAGGTGATCGCCTTGACCTCGTGGGCGAGCAGGTGGCGTGCCGGGTCGAACGGCTCGCCCCACGTAGTCCCGGTCAGCCCGTCGTCCCGCACCCGCACCTCGAACCGTCTGAACACGAGGTGGTCGGCGTCGAACTTCAGGAGCAGTTCGCGGAGCCAGTCGAACAGGAGGAACTCGCGGTCGCTGCCCGCGAGTTCGACCGTGACGGCCGTCCGCGGTTGGGCCGACGCCGGGTCTTCGAGGACGGCCGAGAACAGGCACGCGGCGGCCTCGGCGAACAGGGTGTCGAGGTCGGCGGCCCGGACGCGGAGGCCGAGGTCGGCGGTGTGCTCGAAGAGTTCGTGCATGCCGCGATGATACCCGGCCCGCCGCTCACGCGGAACCACGGACACCGGGACGGGAAGGGCGGTTCGCCATCACGCGATGGCAACTGAAAGCGCCCGACAAGGCGGAACAGGGTAGGTCCGGCTGATCGCGTCCTCGATGTCCTCGGCCCGGGCCGAGACCGAAATCAAGGGAACACCGAGGAGGCTGGCAAGCCCACCGACCGCCGAGGTGTTCGCAGGTTCGACCGCGACCATCACCTCGGACCGGGTGAGACCCAGTGGGAACAGGCGGTAGGCCTTTGCCATCCCCTCGGTCACCAAGAGGGTCGCCGTCGGATCGGGAACGAAACCGCGGAGGCGGGCGGTGAGGCGTTCAGGTGGGAGCAGTTCTCGTAGGGTCGCGTAATGGCGGACGATCACTCGGGCGGGAGCCGTCAGGCGGGCGCGGATCCGCCCGCTGTGCTCGAAGGCGGCCGTGATCGCGTCCTCCCTGCGGACCCCGGCCAGCTGCCGGTCGGCTTCGACATTCAGCCGGATGAAGTGTGCCCAGGCGACGTTCGACGGGTCGCCGGTCTCCTCCAGCCAGTCGGCGAAGACGAGCCGGGTCGTGACCTCGGCCGGGCCGCGGAGAATCGCCGCCACGAAGGCGTCGGCGTCCGGGTGAGACGACATGACCGGTCACCGGCGACGGGGTGGGGCGTAAACCACACTGAGGACGTAGACGAGCCGCTCGTCGTCGTGGACCGCGAACCGGACCGTGAGCGGGGAGATGTGGGTGACCCGCTCGAAGTTCGGACGGTCCTCACCGACCTCGCTTGGGTTGACGGCCAGAACCTGGTCGGCCTCCTCCATCGCCCGGGTGATGGCTTCCACGTCGTGGCCCTGCTCGATCGCGGTCACGACCGCCCGGGCCAGCTCGATCTCGATGGCCGACCGCTTCCAGACGACGCGGTGGGTCCCGGGGGTCATGGCTTGCGGTGCTCGTCGGCCAGCTTCCGCAGGTACGCGACCGCCTCCGCCGTCGTGTACCCGCCGGTCTCCTGCCGGGCACGCTTCAAGGATTCTTGGTCGAATACCGCGTCCGCCCAGACGTGAACCAACTCCCGGTACAACTCGAGTGGGAGCACGACGCCCTTGGTCGCACCGGACTCGTCGCACAACTCGGCCGGCGAAGTCACCTGCCCCAACTTCGCGGACAGGTCGGCCGGGACTTGGATCTTCTGCATCACGGCGACTCCGGAAGATACGGTGCCGCCTTCATCCTACCAGCGCCCGCCGGCGGTCACCACCGCATGACCGCGGTGCCCCACGCCAGCCCCGCCCCGAACCCGCTCAGCACCACCAGGTCGCCGTCCCGGAACCGCCCCTCCGCCGCCGCCTCGTCCAGCGCGATCGGGATGCTCCCGGCCGACGTGTTCCCGTACCGCTCCAGGTTGTTGAACACCTTCGCCCGCGGGATGTTCAGCGTGTCGATCGCGGCGTTGATGATCCGGATGTTCGCCTGGTGCGCCACGAACAAGGCCACGTCGTCCACCGTCAGCCCGGCCGCGTCCAGCACGTCCGTGATCGTGTCGCACAGGATGTTCACCGCCCACTTGAACACCGCGTGCCCGTTCATCACCATGTAGTGCTTGTTCTCGGCCAACAGCCCCGGCGTCGGCGGCAAGCGGCTGCCGCACGCCTCGCGCCACAACAGCGGCCCGCCCGCCCCGTCCGACCCCATGCTGTACGCCAGGATCCCCTGGTCCGGCCGCCCGCGCTCCACGAACACCGCCCCCGCCCCGTCCCCGAACAAAGGGTACGTCTTGATGTCCGACGGGTTCAGCACCCGGCTGTTCGTGTCCCCGCCGATCACCAGCGCCCGGTCACTCGCCCCGGACTTCACGTAGGCGGCGGCGGTGATCAGCGCGTACATGAACCCGGCGCACGCCGCCTCCACCTCGATCGCCGGGCCGACCAGCCCCAGCCGGTCCTGGACCAGGCACGCGGTACTCGGGAACGACATGTCCGGGGTGAACGTGCCGAGGACCAGCAGGTCGCAGTCCTTCGCCCCGAGGCCGGTCTTGGCGAACAGGTCGTGGCACGCCTCGACGCACAGGTCCGACGTGGCCTGGTGCGGGGCCGCGTGCCGCCGCTCCAGGATGCCGGTCCGCTTCACGATCCAGTCCGAGTCGAACCCGAGCCGGGCGTGCAGGTGGCTGTTCGCCACCACCATGTCCGGGACGTACTTCCCGGTCCCGACCACCCGGACGCCCATCAGCGGCCGGCACGCCGGCCGCGGGGACGGTCGCTCGTTGCTCATCAGGCCCCACCCGCTCGGATGCCCGGCCCGGGCGTCGCCACCGGCCGTGAGGGGGAATTCTATGAAAGTCGGTAGTGGGTAGTGGGGGTCGGCCTTTCCTCGGTCGCGTTACTTCTCCGCCCCCGACCCGAGGAACCGCACCAGGCCGGTGACGGCCGACGCGGTGGCGTCGACCCGGAGGTTGCCGTCGGCCGGGGACAGGTGGAACCCGCCGACCAGCATGTTCGCCCGGAACGTCGCCTCGAAGTGCCGGGTGTTTGCCTCCCCGTACTGCATCCCGGTCAGGAACTGGACCGCGTCGGTCCCCGCCGCCTTGTACCGCCCGTGGCGGGCGAGGTCCGGGGTGAGCCGGGACAGCTGGCAGGCGCACGCCAGGCTCTGGACGTACAGCCCCGTTTCCGGGCCGGGCGGGGCGTCCGCCTGCCGGCCGTCGACCACCGCCCGGAACCCGCCGGCCCACTGCGGCGACCGCGGGTCGTTACCGGGGATCTGCAGCCCGCACAGCCAGTCGTTCATCTCGAACGCGGCGGCCGCCGCGTCGGCGTGCTTCGTCTGGACGAACAACTCCGCGCACGCCGGCGTCAGCGACGCGGCCAGCGCCGGGTGCGGCTTCGCCCGGAACGCTGCCCGGTAGAACTCGACGCCCTTCTTCGCCGCGTCGGTCTTCCACGCCTCCGGCTTCACCCGGTTGCCGACCAGGACGGCGTGCAGGGCCGCCCCCGGGTGCTCGTTGTCGACGCCCGGGTCGTTCTTCGCGGTGAGGTCGGCCGGGCCGTCGCCGCAGTGGACCGACCCGTCCGGCCGGCACTGCTTGCGGAGGAACTGGCACAGCCGGTCGGCCTCCCCGACCAGCTTCGCGTCGGGGTTCGGCAGCTCGTAGATGGCGAGCGCGACGGCGGCGGCGAACCCGACCCGGTTACACACCAGCGACGAGTGGACCGGAACGCGGCAGTTCGCGTCGGCCGGGTCGGGGCGGGTCGCGGCGAGCAGCGACAGGACGGCTTGGCTGGCGAGCACCGCCTGCCGCTCGTCGCCACTGAACTTCGCCGCCTGGGCCAGGGCGACGGCGGCCCGGGCCTGGGCCAGGTCGTGGTCGCCCGCCAGCGGCTGGCGGAGGGCGGGGTTGTAACCGTACAGGAACCGGCCGTGCGGCTGGTTCATGCGGGCCATCCAGTCGGCCCCGAGGAGGACGCCGCGGACGGCGTTCTGGGTCTGCCGGGGGAACGCTTCGAGCGGGTCGAACCGGCGGAGCGGCACCTCGGCGACCGCGGGCGGTACGAATCGGTTGTGTGGTGGGGCGGGGTCGACCGGCGGGGCTGCCGGCGGTGGGATAACGGGCAGAGGGGCAGGGGGTTGGGCGACCGCGACCACGGTCATCCCGACGGCCCCGACGACGAACCCCGCAAACAGCACCCGCCGCATGACCTGCCCTCCGTGGCCGGAACGGTGACGGCGGCATGCTAAGCGAACCGGCCGCGGGCACGCAATCCGAACGTGCCGCGGCCGGCAGGTGGTGTCGAAGGCTTGGTCAGGTCGTCGCCGGCGTCGCTTCGGGCTTCGGCTCGGGCTTGGGGGCCGGCGGCGGGGTCGCCTCGCCGGCCTTCAGGATGTGGGTGATCCGCACCCCGACGTGCGGCTGGGTGTGGCCCTTCAGCCGGCGGTAGTTTTTCCGCCGGCGGAACTTCTGGGTCATGGTCTTGACCCGCGGCAGGTCCACCACCTCGGCCACCACCCGCGCCCCCTCGACCCGCGGCCGGCCGATCAGGGTGCCGTCGCCGTCCTGCAGCAGCAGCACGTTCGGCAACTCCAACTGCTGCCCCGGCTCGATGTCCCGGTAGTCGATGACGATCCGCTTGCCGACTTCCGCCCGGTACTGCCGGCTGCCGTCTTCGAAGATCGCGTACATGACTCGTGTCCAATACGTGAACGCAACGCACAAGCGAAGACGGTCATGATACGGGCGGCGACTACTTCTTCAACCCCCACACCCTCAACGTCTTGTCGGCGGAGCCGGTGACGAGCGTGCCGCCCGGCCCGAACGCGACCCGCAGCACCGAATCTTTGTGACCTTCGAGCACCGCGACCGGCTCGCCGGACTTCACGTCCCACAGCCGGGCTACGTTGTCGTCCGAGCCGGTGGCGACCGTCCGGCCGTCGGGGCTGAACGCCACGTCGAAGACGATCCCCTTCAGCCCCTTCAGCTCGGCCGCCTCGACGCCGGTCGCGGGGTCGTAGAGCTTGGCGAACCCGTTCTCGCCGACGACGGCTAGCAGCTTCCCGTCTGGCGAAAAGCGGACCGCGTTCGCCCGCACGTTCTTCACCCCGATGGTGTGTGCGACCTCCAGCCGGTCTTCGGCCTCCTTCCGCGGGTTCCGGTTGATGATCCGGAGCTTCCCGTCGTCGGTGGTGGCCGCCAGCCGGTCGCCGGCGGGGGCGAAGGCCGCGTGGGTGATGGCGGCGTCGAGCCGGACGCGCTCGGGCGGGGCCCACTCCTCGCCCTCCCAGTTGATCGGCTGCAGGCGAAGGACCTGCCTCATCCGGTGCGCCTCGACCATCACCCGGCCGTCGGCCGAGAAGCCGATGCACCTGTAGGGCGCGTCCTCCTTCCCCGCTCCGTACACCCCCCCGGTGTCGAGCCCGGTGTCGAGGTCGTGCACCCAGAAGTAGGCGCCGTTCCCGGAGACGAAGCACAGGAAATCCGGGTCCGGCGTGAACCGTAGGTGGGCGATGGGGCCGGCGACCCCCTTCCGCTTCGCGGGCTCCGCGACGGTCCGGGGCTCCTTCGCGCCGATCTTCCACAACAGGACGTTCCCGCCCCCGTCGGCGAACGCAACCAAGTCCTCCTTCACCGCGAGTTCCGTGACCGGGTGTTCGCGGGTGACCGTGTGCTTCACCCCCCACTTCGCCCCCGGCTGCGGGACCGGGGCGGCCGGCCGCGGGTCGGCGGTCGCCCGGGTCGGGGCGAGGAATCCGGCAGTTGCGACGAGCATCCCGGCTATCAGGACGGCGACGGACAGCGTCGCGAGCTTCTTCCACCACATGGCGTTGAGGACCCCGTGCGAGAGCGCCGCGGCGACCCCGGCCGGCGGCGGCAACCCGCCCCGCACCAGGTCCGCCACGGACAGTGTGGACGCGACCAGGCCCGCCGGCACCGCGGCCGGGAGCGGCCCCGCCGACAACACTCCCACGAGGGCCGCCGCGGGCAGCCCGACGCCGCGCCGGGCGAGCCGGGCGGCGAGCAGGTCCAGCGCCCGGGCCAGCCGACCCGACAGCGTCCCCTCCGACCACCCGAGCCGCGCCGCCGCGTCCTTCCGCGACCGCCCGGCGAGGTGACACTCGATTACCGGTAGCCGGTACTTCGCCGGCAGCGCCAGGAGCGCGTCGTCGAGGACCGCCGCGAGGTCGGGGTCGGGTTGCGGGGCGGGGCGGTGGAGTTCGGCGGCGCGGGACTCGGCCGCCGCCCGCCGGGCGGCGGTGCGGCGGGCCTTGAGCGCCGCCCGGCAGGCGACGCCGTGCAGGAACGCCCCGACCCGGTCCGGCGGGCGGACGGCGTCCGGCTTCACCGCCAGCACCAGGAACGTCGCCTGGAACGCGTCCTCGGCGTCCTGCCGGCACGGGAGCATCCGCCGGCAGGCGCCGAACACCATCGGGCCGTGCCGGCGGACGAGTTCCGCGAACGCCGCCTGATCGTTCGCGTCGCGGAACCGGCATACGAGTTCGCCGTCGCCGGCCGACGCGTCGGACAAGTGGGTCAGGGTGTGGGGGAGGGTGAGACGCACGCGGCGGCCCCGCGGGGGTGTTGTCGGTGTGCTACTCCCGACCAGGCCACCGCGCGTACAGACTTTTCCGACGACAGGCGGTCAGCAGGCGCCGGCCTTCGCGCCGGCCGGGCCGCCGCACAGCGGCCGGACGGCGGCCAGGATCGCCGCCGGCTTGACCTCGTCGACGAGCGTGTCCATGATCTCGATGATCGCGGCCTTCCGGGTGGCGTCCGCGGCCATCGCCCGCCGCAGGGCGTCCTCGATCTCGTCCGCCGGCAGGTCGAGCGCCCCGAACCGCTTGGCCAGCTCCGCGTTCATCAGGACCGTCCCGTCGTCCTCCTCCACCGCCGGGCCGTCCGGCTTCAGCAGCGTGTCGAGGGACGGGCTGGCGACCCCGCGGGCGGCGAGCTTCTGCTTCAGCTCGAGTTCCGCCTGCTGCTTCTCCCGCCGCAGGGTGGTGTCGTCGGCGAGCGACTGGAACTGGTACTTGGTGATGGCCACGATCATCGCCAGGGCGACGGTGCAGCCGCAGACGACGGAGATCACCGCGACGATGTGCGACGGGGCCAGGCGGTCGAGCAGGTAGTCCACGGCCGACTCCGGGGAAACGGGCGACGTTGTGGTGGTGTTCGCCGCGGCCGGGTGAACATTTCGGGCGGACGCCATCGTAGGTCAGGCTTTCCAGCCTGACTCTTCGCCGGTCGTCAGGCTGGAAAGCCTGACCTACGCCCCTCGCCCGGCGATCGGCGTCACGGCCCGCGGCCCCGGCCCCTTGTACAGACTCCGCGGGCGGATCAGCCGGTTGTTGTCGAGCTGCTCGACCACGTGGGCCGACCACCCGGCGATCCGCGACATGGCGAAGATCGGGGTGTACAGCGGGATCTCCAGCTTCATCGCGTGGTACAGCCGGCCGGCCGGCCAGTCCAGGTTCGGGAACATGTTCTTCTCGGCCGCCATCACCCGCTCGATGGTGTCGGCCGTGTCCTCCCACTTCGTCTCCCCGGCCGCCTCCGCCATCTTCCGGGCGAATCCCTTCAGGATGCCGGCCCGCACGTCCCCGGCCTTGTACACCCGGTGGCCGAATCCCATGATCCGTTCCTTCCGGGCCAGCGCCGCCTTCGTCCACTCCTCGGCTTGGCCCGGGCCGCCGACCGCGAGGAGGATGTCCATGACCTTCTCGTTCGCCCCGCCGTGGAGCGGACCCTTCAGAGCGCCGATCGCCCCGGTGACGCCGGAGTGGATGTCGGACAGCGTGGACACGATCACCCGGGCGGCGAACGTGCTGGCGTTGAACTCGTGCTCGGCGTACAGGATCAGCGACACGTCGAGGGCCTTCACCTCCTCGGACGGCGAGTCGGTGCCGCGGAGCATGAACAGGAAGTTCGCGGCCTGGCCGAGGTCCTGTCGGGCGGGGATCGGCTGCAGCCCCTTGCTGAGCCGGTACTGGTCGGCGACCGCGACCGGGATCTGGGCGAGGAGCCGCTCGGCCTTCCGCAGGTTGGCGTCGTGGCCGTTGTCGGCGGCGTCCTGGTCGAAGTGGCCGAGGGCGGAGACGGCGGTGCGGAGGGCGTCGAGCGGGGTGGTCCACTTCGGGAGGGCGGCGAGGAGGTCGCGGAGCGGGGGCGGGAGCCGGCGGGCGGCCGCGACCCGGGTCTGGAAGTCCTGGAGTTGCCTGGCGGTCGGCAGCTCGCCGTGCAGGAGGAGGTGGGCGACCTCGTCGAACGAGCAGTGCGCGGCGAGGTCGCCGACGCCGTACCCGCGGTAGCTGAGGCCGCCCTCGACGGTGCAGATCGCGGACTCCCCCGCGACCACGCCTTCGAGCCCGGGGGAGTACGCCGGCGCGGGGGTGGACATGGCTGCTCCCGGGGGTCGTGAGGAAGAGTGTTGACAGGATAACAGGATGAGGAGGATCAAGAAACCATGCTTTTCGTCCCGCCCGTCCGGTCATCCGGTCGAGCTACTCCTCGCCCCACGACTGCCGAAGTACGCCCGGTCGCGCTCCTCGTACCCGGTGTACCCGAGGAGATCGTACAGCTCGGCCCGCGTCATCATCCTCGGGACGGACGCCGCCTGCGTCCCGGCGGCGAGGAGGTCCCGTAGGGTTTCCTCGGCCGCCCGCATCGCGACGCGGAACGCGGTCAGCGGGAACAGCACCAGGCGGTAGCCGAGGTCGCCGAGGGTCTTCGCGTCGAGGAGCGGGCCCTTGCCGAACTCGGTCATGTTCGCCAACAGCGGGCACGGGACGGCGGCGGCGAACCGGGCGAACTCGTCGGCCGACTGGAGGGCTTCGGGGAAGATGGCGTCGGCCCCGGCGTCGAGGTAGAGGCGGGCGCGGGCCACCGCGTCGTCGAAGTCGGTGACGCCGCGGGCGTCGGTGCGGGCGATCAGGACGAAGTCCGGGTCGCGGCGGGCGGCGGTGGCGGCCCGAATCTTGGCCGCCATTTCTTCAGGGGAGACGAGTGACTTCCCCGACAGGTGCCCGCACCGCTTCGGCATCTCCTGGTCTTCGAGGTGAATCCCCGCGGCGCCGGCGGCCTCGAACATCTTGACGGTGCGCTCGACGTTGAGGGCTTCACCGAACCCGGTGTCCGCGTCGCAGAGGAGCGGCAGGCTCGTGGCCTGGGCCGTGAGCTGGGCCTGGGCGGCGAACTCGGTGAGGGTGAGGAGGCCGATGTCGGGGACGCCGTTGCCGGCGGACAGGGCACCGCCGGACAGGTAGACGGCCCGGAACCCGAGCTGCTCGGCGAGCTTCGCGACGAGCGGGGAGAAGACGCCCGGCAGAACCACCGGCCCGGCCGCCCACGCGTCGCGGAGTTTCCGTCCCGGTGAAGGGGTTGGCGGCATGGGCTCCAGCCTGGTCAGGCGCGGGTGAAGTCGGGCTCAATTTTAGCCGGACGGGTTAGCCCGCGGAAGAAAAATCGGGAAGTCAAGGATCGACGGAAGTTGTTCGTCCGCAAGACGCCGCGAATCGCCCGGCCGGTCCGAAACCGGGTTGCGGCTTGACAGGACGGCGGGGGTGTTTACAATTCCCGGGTGCAAGACCACCCCGTGGGGGCTGCATGACTACGATCCCGGTTGCTACCGCAGTTCTGAACCCGCTCCCGAGTGGGTAGCCTTGCCGACGCAACCCGGTGTCGATGAGGCCAAACCGAGAGGTTTGGCCTTCGCGTTTCATGTGGGGCCTCCGGAGTCGGGATTGCGCGTATAGCTCAGTTGGCTAGAGCGCAGCTCTGATAAAGCTGAGGTCCCTGGTTCGAATCCAGGTACGCGCACACGG
>PNKH01000040.1 GCA_013822345.1 Isosphaera sp. | reverse complement strand
AGCGTTACGACGGGGAGCGGCTCGCGGCGCCCGGGCCGTTCGATCTCCTGCCGGCGACTCCGCGTTGACACCGGCCCGGGGGTCGGTAACCTGCCGCCGCAGTCCCCGCCGGGCTGCGCGGAGGTCGGGATGGTGTTCCTGCTCGTCGCCTTGCAGCCGGTGCCGGCCCAGCCCGTCCCCTACGGCGGGTTCGGCCCGCACCCGGCCGGCGGCCTCGTGATGCCCGGCGTGGGCACGGGTGGCCCCCCGGCCCCGCCGCCCCCACGTACCCCCGAGGAGGCCCGGACCGCCTCGCTCCACGAGGCCGCGCTGAAAGGGGACGCCCGGGCGGTGACGGCGGTCCTGACCGCTCACCCCGATCTGGTGAACCGGAGGCTGATCCCGCCGGAAGAGCGCAAGCCGAACTTCCGGGACGAGTTCACGCCGCTGCACCGGGCGGTGGCGTCCGGGAAGCCCGACGTGGTCCGCCTGCTTCTGGCTGCGAAGGCGGACCCGAACGCCAGGGGGTACGAGGGGCGGACGCCGTTGCACGTGGCGGCCTGCCTTGGGCACACCGAGATCGCGAAGATCCTGATCAAGGCGGGAGCGGATCCGGCGGCGAAGACGTACGACATCCCCGCCGCACCCCTCCCGTCCGGGTTCAGCGGGAGCCCGCCCCGGTTCAGCCCGCCGGTCCCGGCCCGCTCGGCCGTCGAGATCGCCCGCGCCGCCGGCCACCCGGAACTGGCCGAACTGTTGACCCGAGCCGGCGGCTGACGCCAAGGAAGGTGGACGGAGGGTTCACCCCGGGAGGTGCCACACCTGCACCGCCCCGGCCATGTCGGCGACCGCCATCCACAGCCCGTCGGCCGAGAAACTGATCGCGTGCACCCAGTCCTTGAACTGCCCGCCGCGCGGCTTCCCGATCTCCGCCACCAACTTCCCCGCGGCCGGGTCCCAGACCCGCACCACCGTGTCGCGGCCGGCCGACGCGAGGTGCTTGCCGTCCGGGTGGAACATCAGGTCCGTCACCCCGTACTGGTGCCCCGGGGCCAGGTCCCGCAGCTTCTTCCCGCCTGCCGGGTCGATCAGCGACACCACCCCGCCGCCGTTCGCGTCCGTCTCCCCGCCGCGGCCGACCGCCAGCAGCTTCCCGTCCGGCGAGTACGCCGCCGCCGCGACGTGCTGGCCCTTGTACGCCGCCGACAGGTCGTGCTGCACCGTGCCCGCGGTCGCGTCCCACAGCCGCAGCCCGGCGTGCCGGCCGGAGTCGAACACCAGCGGCAGCCGCTCCCCGACGCACGCCTGCTTCCCGTCCGGCGACAGCGCCACCCCGTAGCTCCAGCCCTTCACCTGCCACCGCTTCGCGACCGTGCCGGCCGCCCGGTCCCAGACGACCACGTGCCCGCCGTCGTCGCCGGTGAGGAGCCACTTGCCGTCCCGCGTCAGGTCCAGGCCGGTCACCCACTCCTTGTGGGCGTCGAGGGTGCGGGCCGGCTTCACCACCCCGACCTTCGCCTCGACCGCCGCCGGCACCTTGCCGGACCGCGCCTTGGCGCTCGCGACCGCGGCGGCGTTCAGCGCAACCGTCTCGGTCGGCTCGGCGGTCGCCGCCCCGTCCCAGTAGCGGACCGTGTGGTCGTAACTCGCCGAGACCAGCACCTTGCCGTCCGGCATGGCGAGGAGCCGCGAGACGACGTTGGTGTGGCCGTCGAGCCGGAGGACCGGCTTCGGCGGGTCGCCGCCGGGCTGGTCCGGCAACTCCCAGACGAGGATCTGGCCGCGGTTGTTCCCGGCGGCGACGCGGCGCGTCGGGCCGAGGAACGCGACCGCGGTCACCCAGTCGGCGTCCCACGGCAGGGTCCAGGCGAGCGCGGCCTTGGCGAAGTCGGGCATGGTGTTCTCCGGGCGGGCGGTTTCCGGGAGGGCGAGGCTCCCGCCGAGCCGGGCCGTCGGGGGGCGGGGGCGGAGACGGCTTTCCGGGAGGGCGAGGCTCCGGCCGAGCCGGGGCGCGCGGCTCGGCCGGAGCCTCGCCCTCCCAGGGCCGCCGCGGCCCGGCCGAGCTTTCCGGCTCGGCGGGAGCCTCGCCCTCCCGGCGAGCTCAGTCCCACCGCAGCTCGTGGAGCTCGCCCTGGTGCGGCCACTCCCCGGCGCGGCCGACGAGCCCGTGCCGGACGGGGTTGTTCACGACGTAGTCCCACTTCTCGTCGTAACTCTCGGTGCGGCGGAGGCGGGTGTCCCAGTGGTCGACCTGCCAGCGGAGCGACTTGTCCGCGTGCCCCTTCCGGAACTGCGACTTCCAGTACCGCACCCAGTTGTCGAACGAGACCGGGGCTCGCCGGGGGCGGCGAACAGGTGCAGGTGGTCCGGCATCAGCACGTACCGACCGACCCGCCACGCGGTCGCGGCCGACCACACGGCGCGGAGCAGGGCGTGGTTGTCCGCCGTCGCGAGCCACGGCCTGCGGCCCTCCGTGCAGACCGTCAGGAACACGACCGTGGGGCGGTCGGGGTCGATGAGGACCCCGTGGGCCGGGTGCTTTCGCTGCGGCAGAAGCGGCTGGTCGTCCATGGTGCGGTTCCTGGTCGCGCCCGGGAGGGCGAGGCTCCCGCCGAGCCGAGTGTTGTGTGTGGGGGCGAAGACGGCTCGGCCGGAGCCTCGCCCTCCCAAATCCGCCCCGGCTCGGCCGGAGCCTCACCCTCCCGGAAAAGCCGTCGTCGCCTCCGCCCCCGGCGGCCCGGCTCGGCGGGAGCCTCGCCCTCCCGCCGTCACAGCAGCGCCTGCACCGGCTTCGCCCCCTCGGGCGTCAGCCAGATCGGCCGCACCCCGTGGTAGTGCTTCGCCCGGTGGTTGATCCCCAAAGCCGCGTACACCGTCGCGAACAGGTCGCCCTCGGTCACCAGCCCGTCCTTCACGTCCCGGCCGTCCGCGTCCGTCGAGCCGTACACCTGCCCGCCCTTGATCCCGCCGCCGGCCAGTACCACCGTCCACGCCCGGACGTAGTGGTCCCGGCCCGCCCGGTTGTTGATGCTCGGCGTCCGCCCCACCTCCCCCATCCAGATCACCAGCGTGTCCTGCAACTGCCCGCGGTCGGCGAGGTCGGCCAGCAGGGCGCTCCACGCCGGGTCCAGCACCTGCAGGTTCGCCTTGTGGATAACGAAGTTGTCCCCGTGGCTGTCGTAGTTGTCCTGCCCCACCTCCACGAACGGTACCCCCGCCTCCACCAGCTTCCGGGCGAGCAGGCACCCGCGGCCGAACCCGGTGTCGCCGTACCGCTCCTTCGCCCCCGCCCACTCCTTCGTGATGTCGAACACCCCCTTCGCCCGGAGCAGCCGCCAGGCCCGCTCCTTCGCCGTCCGGTGGCTCTGGAAGACGGTCGCGTCGTGGCCCGCGGCGAACTCCTTCTCGACCGACCGGAACAGCTCCGCCCGCCGGTCCTCGGCCTCGGGGGTGAGGTACGACCCGGAGAAGTTCGGGAGCCGGCCGGTCCGGTCGATGGAGAACGGCTCGTGGGCCGGCCCCAGGTACCCGGCCCCGCCGTTCCCGCACGGCCCCATCCGGACGAACGTCGGCAGGTCGGCGTCCGGGTTGCCGTTGTACCGGGCGATCACCGCCCCGAGCTCCGGGTGCGGGGTCCGCTCGCTCATCTTGTAGCAGGTGTGCATGTGGTAGATGCCGTCCGGGTGGTCCGGAGACTCCGTCTTCAGACTCCGGACGACCGCCAGCTTGTCGGCGTGGCCGGCCACCTTCGGCAGGTACTCGCACACCGGCATCCCGGCGACCTTGGACGGGACCGGCCGGAACGGCCCGCCGGTCGGCCGGCCGGGCTTCAGGTCGAACGTGTCGAGCTGGCTCGCCCCGCCGTTCATCCACAGCAGGATGCACCGCTTCTTGGCCTTGGTCGCGGCCTCGGCGGCGGCCCGGGCGTGGGCAAGCCCGCCCCAGTTCGGCAGGACCAGGCCGGACCCGGTGACCGCGGCCCCCTTCAGGAGCGCCCGGCGGGAGAGGTGTGCGGCGGCGTGCATGGCGTGCTCGGCGGGAGTCGGGGGTGTCGGGTATCGGGTATACCGGATGTCGGGAAGACGGGGTGCAGGTTCCGGGTTTGTCCGATACCCGATACCCGACACCCCCGATCCCCGTCGCCCTCAGTGGTTGAACCGGAACTCGCTGCCGTTGAGCAGCGCCCACACGGCGTCCTCCACCGCCGCCTCGGGCTTCGCCCCGCCGGCGGCCAGGTACTTCACGAACAGCTCCGTCTCGGACGGCTTCGGCGGCCGCTGCAGCACCGACAGGAACAGCCGCTCGACGGTCTTCTCGGGTGAGCCGGACATGGCCAGGAGCGTGTCGGTCAGGTTCCCCTTCTTCCGCCGGACGAACCCGCGGACGTGCTCCGCGTTGTTCAGGAACAGGTGCTCGGCCAGGCCCCCCTGGAAGTCGCCGAGGCCGTTCGTCGGCGACCCGAAGTACCGCAGGAAGTACTCGTCGCCGGCGTTCTGCAGCTTGACCGGGTTCTTCGGGTCGGGGTCGAACGCGGTCGCCGCCCGCATCGCCGCCTGGATCTCCTCGGCGGACAGCGGCCGGACCCGGGCCTGCTCGAACCACTTCGGCAGCGCGTCCTTCGACGGCCCGGCGAGGGCGAGCTGGTACCCGTCGCTGGTCACGATCTCGCGGACCAGCCACTTCAGGTCGAACTTGTGGGCGACCAGCCCCTCGGCCATCGCCTTCAGCAGGTCCGGGTGCGACGCCGCGTTCTCCTTCGTGAAGTCGTCCACCGGGTGGACGACCCCGCGGCCCATGAACTGCGCCCACACCCGGTTCGCCGCCGCCTTCGCGAAGAACGGGTTCTCGGCCGACGCGACCCACGCCGCCAGCTTCGCCTTGCGGGAGAACGCCGGCTTCGGCAGCTTCGCGTTCGCGGCCGCCGGCGGCTCCTTGGCGTCCTTCGGCGCGGGCGGCTCGTCGAGCACCGGCCCGCCGAGGAACTTCGGCCTGACCGGGTCGCCCTTGCGGCCCGGTACCTGGTCCTTGGCGCTCCCGCTGAACAGCACCTCGCCGGTGCCCCGCTCGCCGATCGTGAACGACCGCACCCCGTCCTTCGTGCCGCCGTCCTGCACCACGACCCGGACGAAGAACCCGGCCATGCCGTAGAAGTCCTTCTGGGTCCACACGTCGTAGGGGTGGTCGTGGCACTTGGCGCAGTGGATCTGGGTGCCGAGGAAGATCCGCGACACGGCGACCGCCGCCTCCTCGTTCTGCCCGCGGAACTGGACGTAGAACGTCTCCGGCCCGGGCTTCTCGGCCTCCAGCAACTCGCGGACCCAGGCGTCGTACGGGACGTTGTCGGCGAACTGCTTCCGGAGCCAGTCCTTGAACCCGGGCCGGCGGTAGACGGAGTCGTAGTTCGCCGGCTGCCGGCCGAACAGGACGAGGTCCCACACGTCCGCCTGGGCCTTGGCGAACCGCGGGTCGGCGAGGAGCGCGTCGACCCGCTTCTCGCGCTTCTTCGGATCGGCGTCGCCGAGGAACGCGGCCGTCTCGTCGTAGGTCGGGACGGTGCCGACGAGGTCGAGGTAGACGCGGCGGAGGAACGCGGAGTCGGTCGACCTGGCGGCGGGGGTGATCCCCTCGCGCTGCCAGGCGGCCTTCAGTTCGCGGTCGATGACCGCGCGGAGCGGCTCGTCGGCGGGGGCGGGGCCGGCGGCGAGGGCGAGGGCGGTGAGAGCGAGGCCGAGGCGGGAGAGGGGCATTGGCGGGACCCCTGGTTGTGGCGGGCGGTCGGCGGGTGGCGGGCCGGCGGGCGGGCTGGAGAAGATGCTACCGTGCCCGTCGGCGGAATGCGAGGGGGTTGTTGCGGATTCGGCGCCGACCCGAACGGGTCGGGCCGGGAGGGCGAGGCTCCTGCCGAGCCGGGGGCTCCGGCTCGGCAGGAGCCTCGCCCTCCCAGGTGATCACTTCGCCACGTCGCGGGAGAAGTACTCGGTCTTCGCGTACACGCTCAGGATCGCGTCCCCGACCTCGAAGAACGTCCCCTCCTTCTCGTCCTTCGAGAACGCCAGCTCCGGGTACTTCTGGGCCAGCGCGTCCGCCGGCTGGGCCTTCGCGTCCACCTCGTCCGGCAGCAGCCCCGTCGCCCCGACGTAAAACACCAGCGGGCTGAGCCGCTTCGCGAACACCTCGTCGCTCCGGGCGTCGAGCTTCTTCCGGGCGTCCGCCAGGGCCTCCACGAACGCCTTCCGCGCCGGCTGCTTCCCCTTCGCCCGGTCCTTGACGATCGCCGCCAGCTTGTCCGCCCCGACGGACTCCAGCACCTTCACCGCCTCCCCGCCGGCCCGCAGCCCGAGGAAGTCGTCGAACAGCCCCTTCATGAACTCGTCCACCTTCGTCACCTTCGTCCGGGCCGACAGCTGCTTGTGCTTGTACGTCACGTTCCCGTCCAACACGTCCTCGAACGCCGGCTTCTCCACCGGCTTCCCGTCCGCCCCGACCACCTCGTACATCCGCTCCAGGAACTTGTTCGCCGAGTGCAGCTTCGACAGGTTGAGGATGTGCTTGTTGCCGACATCGATCTTGTAGCTGGTGCGGGTGTCGACGCTCCCGTCCGAGAGGGCGTCTTCGAGCTTCACATACGGGTTGGTGGTCGGGAAGTTGAGGAACAGGCTCTTGGAGAGGTAGTGCTTCTTGAGTTCCTCCACCTGCTCCGGGGTGAGGTCGGCCGCCTCCTCCTTCAGGTGCGCCCCGCACAGACTCGACAGCACCTTCAGCCGGGCCAGGTCGTCGAACACCCCGTTGAGGTCCACGGCCCCCTCGAACGGCGGCACGATCGGGAGCTGGTCGAGCCGCAGCGTGTACTCCTGCTCCTTGTCGAACTTCGTCGCCGGCTGCCCGCCCACCTCCAGCACGCCCTCGTTGTTGAGCTTCTCGAACAACGACTTGTCGGAGATCTTCACCTTGAGGTACGGCACCGTCAGCTCGCCGTCGCCGACCAGCGTGTAGTTGTTGAACGTGCAGAGGTTGTCCAGCTTGATGCCGGCGACCTCGGTGATCGGCTTCCCGCCCGCGGCCGGCACCAGCCGGACCTTGCGGGTCAGCATCATGTTCATCGTCGCCGTGTTCCGGTTGACGTCGAACGACGAGATCGGCAGGTACTTGTCCTCGTTCACGAACTCCGTCTTCAGGGTCGGCTCGACCAGCTTGCCGTTCTCGTCGCGGGTCCCCTGGAGCCGCTTCAGCCCGCGGCGGACGTACACGTCCTGCAGCGCCTGCCGGTTGATGACGAACTGGCCGCGGTTCGCGTCGAGGACGGTGATGAGGTCGAGGAACGGGATCCGCTTGTTGACCGGCACCTCGTTCAGGACCGTGTGCTGGCTGAGTTGCCCGGGGTCGCTGAGAACGAGGGCGTCGAGGTCCTGGGCGAACGCCGCCACCTGGTTGTTGGTCAGGGCCCGGCCGTGCGCCCCGACGAGGGTGGCGTCGTAGGTGCTCGCCAGGGCGTACTTCGCGGTGTTGAGGTTGCCTTCCGTGAGGTTCGCCTTGGCGAACGCGAACACCGCCTCCGTCGTCTGCTCCTCCGGCACGTCCTTGAGCTTGTCGTACTCCGCCTTCGACACCTTGCGGAACTTGTACACCGTCGCGTCGTCCTCACTCTTGAGGCCGCGCACGCCCAGCGTGTCGGCGGCGCCGAGGACGCGGCCCGCCGACCGCGACAGGAACACCTGGTAGTCGGCCCCGTCGAGCGGCACCTCGACCGGCGGGGTGACGGACGAGCCGAGCGTCTTGGTGCTGCTGTACAACGAGTTGTACACGTCGATGATCTTGCCGGCGCGGATACACGCCCCGCTGCCGGCGTTCGCCACCCGCGACAGGAGCCGGAAGTCGCTGTAGTCGCCGTACGCCAGGGTGTTGACGAACACGTCCTTCGTCTTCAGCCCGTCGCACAGCTTCAACAACGTTGCCGCCTCGGACGTGGACGACGGGTCGTTGGCGTACCCGTCGGTGTGCAAGGTGATGGCGGTGAGTTCGCCGTCCTTCACCTTCTCGGCCGCCAACCGCAGCCCTTGAGAGATGCAGGTGGCGCACGACGTGCGGATGGACTTGATGTCCTTCTGGTACTTCGAGTCCTTCTTCATGATCTCGCGGATCGGGGCGCGCTCGAAGTGGCACGTCACGTCCCCCTCGCTGGAGTACGAGATGAGGGTGACGATGATGTCGTACTGGGCGTACTCGTCGAGGGTGAGGATCTTGAGGAGCGTTTCTTTCGTGGCCGGGAGGTCGGAGTACATGGACCCGGACCGGTCCACGACCATGATGCTGTGGGCGACGGCCTTCTTGGTGCTGGCCGGCTCGCGCGGCAGGTCGGCCGGCTCGACCAGGTAGTACGCCCGCGGTTTGCCGAGAAGGTTGAACAGGGTGAACTTGCTCCGCGGGCTGGGCCGGGCGAGGGCCGCCCCGGTCGGGGCCGCCTCCGGGGTGCCCGGGGCGGCCTTCTTCGCCCGCGGCTTGGCCGGGGCCTTCGGGGCGGCCGTCTTCGCGGCGGCGGTCTTCGCCATCGTGGTGGACCTCGCGGGGGAGTGGGCGGAGTTGGTGCCGACACTGTAGCTCGCGCCGCCCGACCCCGGTAATGGAAAAGTGGTGAAGTGTGGGGAGTGTAGCCGCGGTGGGCGGGCGTACACAGGTCCGTTGTCGGCGCGAGCCCTCGGACGGCCGCCGGTGTCGCTGCTAGACTGAACCGGTCGTTCGCCGCCGGCCGAGGGGTCCGTCATGCCGTTCGAGAAGGTCGAGACGTCCGTCGATTTCCCCGCGCTGGAGCGGGCCGTGCTGAGGTTCTGGGACGAGAGCGGCATCTTCGCGAAGCGGCGGGCGTTGAACGCCGGGAAGCCGCGATGGAGCTTCCTCGACGGCCCGATCACCGCGAACAACCCGATGGGCGTGCACCACGCCTGGGGCCGCACATACAAAGACGTGTACAACCGCTACTTCGCGATGGCCGGACACGAGCTGCGGTACCAGCAGGGGTTCGACTGCCAGGGGCTGTGGGTCGAGGTGGAGGTGGAGAAGGCCCTCGGATTGAAGAGCAAGCGCGACATCGAGAACCTCGTCCCGGGCGACCCCGAGGCGAGCATCGACCGCTTCGTGCAGGCGTGCAAGGACCGCGTGAACCAGTTCGCCCGGGTGCAGACGGAGCAGAGCGTCCGCCTCGGGTACTGGATGGACTGGGACCGCACCGACGCGGACTGGGCGAAGGCGCCCGACGAGCGGAAGTCGTACTTCACGATGAGCGAGGAGAACAACTACACGATCTGGGCGTTCCTCAAGAAGTGTCACGACAAGGGACTGGTGCACCGCGGGTACGACGTGATGCCGTGGTGCGGGCGGTGCGGCGTCGGCATCTCCGAGCAGGAGATGAAGGAGGGGTACAAGTCGGTGGAGCACCGGGCGTGCTTCGTGAAGCTCCCTCTGAAAGACAAGCCCGGCGAGAACCTGCTGGTCTGGACGACGACGCCATGGACGCTGACCAGCAACGTCGGCGCGGCGGTGAACCCGGACCTCACTTACCTGAAGGTGAAGCTGAAGGGCGAGGTGTACTACGTCGCGAAGGGGGCATTCAAGCACGACAGGATGGTGGAGTCAGGCGGCGACGAGGACGGCGACGGGGGCGCGGCGGACGCGAAGGGCGGCAAGCGGCGCGAGTGGCTGCCGAACGTCCCCGCGCTCGTCACCATCGAGCAGCACTTCAAGTCGAAGGCAGGGAAGGGCGCGACGTACGAGATCGTGGGCGAGGTGCAGGGCCGCGACATGCTCGGGTGGGAGTACGCCGGGCCGTTCGACGACCTCCCCGCGCAGAACCACGAGTACGGGTTCCCGGAGGAGGTGGCGCGGGTCACGAAACAAAGCGGGTGGCCGGCGAAGACCGCGGCGCTGTCGCACCACGTCATCGACGGGGGGAAGAGTGTTGACGGGAAGCCCAACGTGACCGAGACGGAGGGGACGGGGATTGTCCACACCGCCCCGGGGTGCGGGGCGATCGACTACGTGTGGGGCCGGGCGAACGGCCTCCCGCCGGTCGCCCCGATCGGCGACGACGGCGTGTTCGTGGACGGGTTCGGCCCGCTCACCGGGAGGAACGCGGCTGACCCGGCCACCGCCGACGCCGTGTTCGAGGAACTGAAGGCGAAGGACCGGTTGTTCGCCACCGAGCGGTACGTCCACCGGTACCCGCACTGCTGGCGGTGCAAGACGGAACTGTTATACCGGCTGGTTGACGAGTGGTTCATCAACATGGGGCCGAAGCAGACGGAGGAGGGGTTCCGCGGCGACATCATGAAGGTGGTGGACCAAGTCACGTTCCTGCCGGAGAGCATCAACGGCAAGGCCCGGGAGCGCGACTGGCTGTGGAACATGGGCGACTGGATGATCTCGAAGAAGCGGTTCTGGGGCCTCGCCCTGCCGATCTGGGTGGCCGACAACGACCCGAACGACTTCGAGGTGATCGGCAGTTATGCGGAACTGAAGGAGCGGGCGGTCGCGGGGTGGGAAGAGTTCGACGGGCACACCCCGCACCGGCCGTGGGTGGACAAGGTAAAGATCCGCAGCCGGAAGACCGGGAACCTGATGTCGCGCGTCCCGGACGTCGGCAACCCGTGGCTCGACGCCGGCATCGTGGCGTTCTCCACGATGAAGTACAACACCGACCGCGCATACTGGCAGAAGTGGTACCCGGCCGATTTCATCACCGAGAGCTTCCCGGGCCAGTTCCGGAACTGGTTCTACGCGCTGCTGGCGATGTCAACGATGATGGCCGACGGCGCACCGCCGTTTCGGGCGCTGCTCGGCTTCGCGACGGTGCTGGATCAGTTCGGGAAGCCGATGCACAAGAGCGACGGCAATGCGATCGAGTTCAACAGCGCGGCTGGGGTCGAGGGGAGTGCCGGGTATGAGCTTTTCTCCGACGTCGAGCCGCAGAAGGAGCTTGCACAGGAACTCACCCTGGCACTCGGGAAGTTACCGAAGGGCTTCCTGGGAACCCGCCAGGAAGCCGTGGAGAGTAAGGACGGCAAGCCGTTCAAGCGGGTCTATGCCCTGTACGCCCCCATCGGCGCGGACGTGATGCGGTGGCTGTATGTCCGGCAGAACCCGGCGGCGAACCTGAACTTCGGCCCTGGCCCCGCGGACGAAGTCCGCTCCAAACTGTTCTTCAAGTTGTGGAACACCTACGCCATGTTCTGCAACTACGCCGCCGGCGACGGGTTCGACCCGGCCACGCCGCCGGTGCCGGTCGCCGAGCGGCCGGACGTCGATCGCTGGCTGCTGTCGAACCTGCAACACCTCATCACGACGGCGCGCGAGGCGTACCGGACGTACAACGTGATGGCGTTCGCCCTCAAGTGTGAGGCGTTCGTCGAGAGCGACCTGTCGAACTGGTACGTCCGGCGGAACAAGGACCGCCTCCACAGCAAGAACGCCGACCTCGACGCCGCCGGGAAGAAGGACAAGCTCGCCGCGTACCAGACGCTCTACACGACCCTCACCACGCTCTGCCAGGTGATGGCCCCGTGCGTCCCGTTCGTCACCGAGACGATGTGGCAGAACCTCCGCCGGCCGACCGACCCGGAGTCGGTCCACCTGTGCGACTTCCCGGCCCCCGACGCGGCGCTTGTCGATGAGCAACTGTCGAAGGATACGGACGCTGTGCGGGCCGTCATCACGCTGGGACTGTCGGCCCGGCAGCAGGCCAAACTCAGCGTCAAGCAGGCGCTCGCGGCCCTGGTCGTGTCTCCGGCGTCGGACGCGGAGCGGCGGGCGGTCGAGCGGTTCCGCGACCTGATCGTGGACGAGTTGAACGTGAAGGCCGTCCGCCTCCACGACCCGGCGGCCGGGCCGCTCCTCACCGAGACCGCCCGGCTCAACAAGAAGACGGCGGCCGCGAAGCTCGGGGCGAAGCTCAAGGAGGCGGAGGCCGCCCTCGCCGCGATGACGCCGGCCGAGCGCGACGCCCGGCCGCTCGTCCTCGCGGGGGTCGAACTCGAACCGGGTGATCTGATCCGCGAGTTCGCCGCCGCGCCGGGGTGGGCCGGGGTCGCCGAGAAGGGGACGCAGGTCGCGATCGACACGACCATCACGGAGGAGTTGCGGCTCGAAGGGTTGGCCCGGGTCGTCATCCGGCAGGTGCAGGACACCCGGAAGGCGGCCGGCCTCGACCTGCTCGACCGGATCGCCCTGCACCTGGCCCCGGGGTCACCGGAACTCGGCCAGGCGATCGCGGCCCACCGCCAGACGATCGCCGCCGCGGTGCAGGCCACGGAGTGGAGCGACGCCCCGCTCAACGGCGCCGCCCACACCGCGACCGTGAAGGTTGACGGCCAACCGCTCACGATCGCCCTGCGGAAGGTTTGACCCCTGGACCGCGGCCGTCCCGGCCGCTCCACCGGCACAGCTCCGGTCGTCTGCGGGATGACCGTGTTGCCTCCCGACCGGGGGTAGCAGCGGCCGGGACGGCCGCGGTCCAGGGAACCGCGCCTCACTTCGCCCCGGCCGTCTGCACGCCGCCCGGGGCGAGGGTGACCGTGGCCGCCCCGCCGGCCCGCACCACCACCCGCTCCGTCACCCGCTCCGTCCGCCCGTCCCGCACCACCTCGGCCGTCAGGTCGTAGCCGTACTCCCGGCCCGGCTCCAGCGGCGGGGTGGTGAACGTCCGCACCGCCCCGGTCGCGGTCGCCACTGCCCCGTTGAACTTCAGCGTCGCGTCGGCCGGCAGGTTGACGGTCACGGTGCAGCCCGCCGGGGCGCCGCCCGGCCCGCCCATCGGGGGGAGGTTCGGGGACGGGGTGATGCCGGTCCCGCCCGGCATGAAGACGTTCGGGGCGTGGGTCACCGGGTGGCCGCTGCCGAGCGTGGTGTAGTAGGCGTACCCGCCGCCGGACGCCCAGTTCGCGTACGGCCCGTGGCTGGAGTTGTAGTACGCGTACCACGGGTACTGCCACGCGTACGAGTACGTGTTCGTGTAGTACCCGGGCGGGTTCGCGCTCGGGAACGACGCCGTCTGCGCCCACGGCCCGAAGTGCCCGTAGTGGTACGCCCCGGCCGACCCGCCGGTCGCCCCGACCCCGCCGACCGCCAGCGCCCCCAGCAGCAACAATTTCCGCACGGCCCGCCCTCCTCGCGCCCCGGTGACCCGACACACTCGACTCTACCCGTCCCCCTTGCCGGCGCAACCCGGTTCGCCCCGTTTGCCCCGCCGCCGCGGGCCGGCCGTGCCGGTTGTCCGCGCGGCGCGGATTGCGGTTGCCCCGGTGGCCGATAGAACAGGCCGGGCCGCCACAGGAACACGCCCATGACCGCCACCGCCCGCCGGCTGGCCGACATCGTCGACAAGGTCCGCGCCGGCGAGCGCCTCACGTTCGACGACGGCCTGGCCCTGGAGGCATCCGCCGACCTGTTCACCATGGGCGAACTCGCCAACCTCGTCCGCGAGCGGAAGAACGGGAACGTCACCTACTACAACGTCAACACGCACCTCAACCCGACCAACGTCTGTGTCTACCGGTGCATGTTCTGCTCGTTCCGGTCCGACCTCAAGGGCCCGACCGCCTACGTCATGACCGACGAGCAGATCCTCGCCCGCGCCCGGGAGGCGACGGAGCGCGGCTGCACCGAGCTCCACATCGTCGGCGGGCTGCACCACCAGCTCCCGTACGAGTGGTACCTCGGCATCATCGCCAACATCCACCGCGAGTTCCCCGACCTCCACCTCAAGGCGTGGACGGCGGTCGAGTGGGACTGGTTCGAGCGGCTGACGAAGCGGCCGACGAGGGAGCTGCTCGCCGAGATGAAGGCCGCCGGCCTCGGGTCGCTGCCGGGCGGCGGGGCGGAGATCTTCCACCCGGAGGTGCGCGAGAAGATCTGCGACTACAAGGCGGACGCCGACCAGTGGCTGCGGGTCCACCGCGAGTGGCACGAGCTCGGCGGGAAGTCGAACGCCACGATGCTGTACGGCCACGTCGAACGGCCCGAGCACCGCATCGACCACCTGCTGCGGCTGCGCGGGCTGCAGGACGAGACGGGCGGGTTCCAGACGTTCATCCCGCTCGCCTTCCACCCGGAGAACAACACCCTCGGGCAGGGCATCCCGAAGCCGTCCGGCCTCACCGACCTGAAGATGATGGCGGTGTCGCGGCTGATGCTGGACAACTTCCCGCACGTCAAGGCGTACTGGCAGATGCTCGGGATCAAGACCGCCCAGGTGGCCCAGAGCTGGGGGGCCGACGACCTCGACGGGACGGTCGTCCACGAGAAGATCTACCACGCCGCCGGCAGCGACTCGCCGCAGGAAATGGGCGTGGCGGAGCTGCGGCGGCTGATCGAAGAGGCGGGGCGGGTGCCGGTCGAGCGCGACACCTTGTACCGCGAGGTGGTGCGGCCGGAGCCGGCCGGGCGGCGGTGGGCCGCCGGGCGGGAGTTGGTGGTGTTGGGCTGAACCCCGCCCGGGGCGGATTTCGCTCGCGTCCGGCCGCCCGACGGTTACAATCCGGCGGTTTCGCCCCCACTCCCTCGATCGCCCCGGTGCGCGATGAATCCGAACCTCGGCAACGTGTTCGCCGGTCTGGCCGTGGCCACCGGCCTGGTCTTCGGCCTGATCTTCGCCGCGTCCGCCCTGCTCCCGGTGGCCCTGGCGTACGTCGCCCTGCGGGTGCAGGACGCCCGGCACGAGACGCCGGACCCGAAACTCGGGCTGAAGACGGCGTTCCACACCATCCACACGGCCGCCGTCCTGCTCGTCCTCGGCGGGCTGTCGGCGCTGATGGTCGACGCCATGCGGGACACGCTCGGCGGCGGGGCCGGCCGCGGCGCCCCCAGGCCCGCCCCCGCGGCCCGGGCCCAGGACGGGCCGAACGAGACCCAGCGGGTGGCCGCCGCCCTGATCGCCAGCGGGGCGCTGTTCGGCGGCGGGTTCTGGGCCCTCCTGGTCGGGACCAACGACGGGTCCCGGCGGGCGGTCCGGCGGGTGTTCGTCGGCGGGCGGCTGGCCCTCTGCCTGCTGGTCACCCTGTTCACGTTCACCCTCCTGCTGGTCAACCTGTTCCAGAAGGAGGCGGACGCGTCGATGACCGAGGCGATGCTCGCCCTGCTGATCGTCTGGGCCCCGGCCGGGGTGGTCCACCTGCTGCTGTTCGCCCTCAACACCGCCGAGCCGCGGGAGCGGCGCGGGTCGGACGACCGCGACCGCGACCGCGGCCGCGGGTGGCGGCCGGAGGATTGAGGGTTTCGGGGCCGTAGGGTGCCGTCGAGGGCCGCGCTTCGCGGCCCTCGACGGCTACGGAGACGGGTCACCGCCGCGGCGGGGCCACGTCCCACAGGTTCAGCACCCCGTCGCCGCTCCCGGTCGCCAGCGTCCGGCCGTCCGGGCCGAACGCCACCGCGTTCACCCCCTCCTCGTGGCCGACCGCCGCGGCCACCCTCTTCCCGGTCGCCGGGTCCCACAGCTCGACCAGGCCCTGCCGGTTGCCGGCCCCGCCGTACCCGACCGCCGCCAGCAGCGACCCGTCCGGGCTGAACGCCAACCCCTGGGTCGGGGCGGGGAGCAGGAACCGCTCCTTCCCGGTGACCGGGTCGAGCAGCCGGACCCGGGTGCCGTCGACCCCGGTGTGGGCGAGCGTCTTCCCGTCCGGGCTCCAGGCCAAGGCGTTCACGTGGTGCCGCGGGTCGCACGGGAACGCCGCGGTCGGCTTCCCGGTCGCCACGTCCCACAGCCGCACCGCCTCCCTCGTCGCCCCGGCCGGCGCCTCCACCTCACCCCATCTCGGCTCCCCGCCGCCGGTCGCCAGCGTCTTCCCGTCCGGGCTCCACGCCAGGCCGAACGTCCCGGCCGGGTGGGCCTTCAGCGTGTGGACCGCCGTCGCCCCGCCCTCCCGCTCCCACGCCCAGATGATGACCTCGCCCGGGTCCTGCTTCGGCTCGTCCCGCACCCACCGGACGGACCCGCTCGCCGACGCACAGTGCTTGCCGTCCGGGCTGAACGCGACCGCGTTCACCCCGCTCGTGTGCCCGGTCAGCGTCGCCCGCACCCACCCGCCGTCGGCGTTCGCGAACTTCACCGTGGCGCCGTCCACCGCGGCCAGCGTCAGCCCATCCGGGCTGTACGCGACCGACCGGATCGTCCGCCCGTTCGGGTCGAGCGGGACGTTCAGGAAGTTCTTCCCGGACCGCGGGTTCCACACCCGCACCACCGGGGCGTTCTGGCCGGTCGCGATCTCCCCCGACTTCGGGTTCACCGCCACCGCGAACACCTGCGTCGGGTGCCGGCCGAGGGTGAACAGGTGCCGGCCGTCGACGCCCCAGTACCCGGTGCCGCCGACCGTCAACGACTTCCCGTCCGGGGCGAACGCCACCTGCCCGTAGGTCGGGAGGGTGGTCAGCACCGCGAGGTTGTCGGCGTCCCAGAGGATCGTGTCGCCGGCCGTGCTGGTGGTGGCCAGGAGCTTGCCGTCCGGGCTGAACACGACCCGGTCGGCGTCCCGTTTGTGGCCGCGGGCGACCGCCCGGGCCTTCCCGCCCTTCCCCGCGTCGTACAGCGACACCTCCGCCCCGACCGCAAGCCCGTTCGCGTCGCTGCTCACCACCGAGACGGCGGCGAGTGTCCGGCCGTCCGGGCTGAACGCGGAGACCCACCCGGCCGGGCGGTCGCGGTTCAGGAACGTGACGCCCTCCACCGGCTTGCCGGTGGCGAGGTCCCAGCGGTGCATCGTGCCGGTGTGGTGGTACGCCCGGAGCACCTCGGCCCCGTTCTCCCGGGCGAACCCCAGCGCCCCGAACGCATGCCCGCGGATGTCGAAGGCGTGCTTCTGGGCCAGCGCCGGCACGTCCCACACCAGCGCCACCGACTTGTACCCGTCGGCCTCCTCCGCGAACCCGGCGGCGTTCCCGGCCAACTGCTTGCTGCCCGGGCCGAACGTCAGCCGGGTTAGCGGCCACCGGTCGCCGCGCTGCCGCCCGGCGACCTTCCGCCCGGCCACGTCCCACAGGACCAGTTCCCACCCGGCCTCCTTCGCTCCGGCGCCGGCGTTCGGGTCCATCAGCCTGTACGCGACGGCGACGTACTTCCCGTCCGGGCTGACGGCGAAGTCGGACGGGTAGCGTCGGGCGACCCCGGCCGGCGGGTCGGTCTTCAGGGTGGCGACCTTCTCCCCGCGGGCCAGGTCGACGACGTACACCAGTCCGGTGTTCGGCCCGCCGGCGGCGACGAACACCGTCTTGCCGTCCGGGGCGTACGCCCCGAGCTGGGCCCAGTTCAGGTCCCCGCCGCCGAGCTCGGTGCGGAGCTTCAGAACCGGGGGCGGGTCGTCGGCCGCGGCCGGGGCGGCGAGGAGCAGGGCGACGGCGGACGCGACGGCGGTGCGCACGGGAACCCTCCGGACCGGGAGGCGGGCCGACACTACCGTACCGACGGGGGACGGCGGGGGTGGGATTGTATCGGCGGGTGGCGCGGGCTGGGGCGGTTACGCCGAGTTGCCCGCCGGCCGGCCGTGCGGTACATTCGATACCGTCGCCACTCGGCGGAGAACCCCGTTGGACGCCCCCATCCCGAACCTCCCCGCCCCGGGGGAGTCGCCGTTCGTCCCGGACAACCTGGACTGGCTGGTCCCGTTCCTGGCGGCGTGGCTGGTGGTCACCGTCCCGGCCATCGTCGCCGGGTGGTTCGGGCTGTTCCCGAAGGCCGGCCAGCCGCGGTGGGCGGCCCTGGTCCCGGGGTACAACATCTACGTCCTGGTGGTCCGGGTGGCCGGGCTCAGCCCGCTCTGGGTCCTGCTCGTCCTCCTCCCCCCCGTGAACCTGATCGCCACCATCCTGGTGAACGTCGAGGTGGCCCGCCGGTTCGGCCGGACCGAGGCGTTCGGGGTCGGGCTGTCGGTGTTCGGGTTCGTCCTCTACCCGCTCCTCGGGTACGGCCCGGCCGAGTACGACGCCCGCGGCCGGCGGCTGTGGTGAGTCGGGAAGTTCCGCGTTCCGTACGGCCGGCGGACCGGCCCCGCCGGGCGGCCCGCCCCGTGCACCACTTCGGACTTGAGGGGAGTCGGCCGGAACCCCGCCGCCCGCGGTCGGTCTCGCGGCCCGTGCCGGGGTTTCTCGTTTCCCCGGCCGCGCGGGGTCGGTAAGATGACGAAGCGGGCGAGTTCTCTCCGCCCGCGCGAGCCGGCCCCCCCGCCCCGCCGAAGGTAAGGGTACGCAGCCCCGACCTTCGTCCCGCCGCCGCCCGGAGCCCCCCCCGATGCTCGACATCGTCTTCGACACCCGCCGCACCCGGGACTGTTCCGGGGCCACCCGCCGGGACTTCCTCCGGGCCGGGTCGCTCGGCCTGGCCGGGGTGACGCTCCCCGGGCTGCTCCGGGCCGAGGCGGCGGGGAAGAAGTCCGGGGCCCGGGCGAAGTCCGTCGTCCTGGTGTTCCTCGGCGGCGGGCTCTCCCACCACGACACCTTCGACCCGAAGCCGGACGCCCCCGACGACATCCGCGGGAAGTACGCCACCATCCCGACGGCCGTCTCCGGGCTGCGGGTCGGCGAGAGGCTGCCGCTGACGGCGAAGGTGATGGACCGGGTCAGCCTGGTCCGGTCCGGGGCGCACAACAACGACCACCACGAGACGGCAACGAACTGGGTGCTGTCCGGGCGGTTCGGCACCCCGTTCGGCGACTACCCGGCGGTCGGGGCGGTGGTCGCCCACGAGGCCGGGTTCACCGGGACCGTCCCGCCGTACGTCGCCGTCCCGCGGAACCCGTCGTTCACCTGGGAGCTCGGCAAGAGCGCGTTCCTCGGCGGGCGGTACGAGTCGTTCAAGGCCGGCGACCCGAACCAGCCGGGCTACCGGGTGCAGGACCTGCAGCCGGCCGCCGGGGTGGACCTCCGGCAGGCGGGCCGCCGGGAGTCGCTCCTGCAGGCGGTGGACGGGCTGGCGAAGCGGGTCGAGGGGAACGACCAGGTGGCGACCTACGACGAGTTCCACGCCCGGGCCCGGGAGATGGTGCTGTCGAGCGAGGCCCGGCGGGCGTTCGCCATCGACCAGGAGTCGGAGAGGCTCCGCGACCGGTACGGGCGGACGACGGCCGGGCAGTCGATGCTCCTGGCCCGCCGGCTGGTCGAGAACGGGGTGCGGTTCGTGACGGTGAACTACGCCGGGTGGGACCACCACGGGAAGATCTTCGAGGGCCTGGACAAGAAGCTGCCGGAGTTCGACCGGGCGGTGTCGGCCCTGGTCGAGGACATGGACGCCCGCGGGACGCTGGGCGAGACGCTGCTGGTGGTGATGGGCGAGTTCGGGCGGACGCCGAAGATCAACAAGGAGGCCGGCCGCGACCACTGGGGTCCGGCCGGGTCGCTGCTGTTCGCCGGGGCGGGCGTCAAGCGCGGGTTCGTGCTCGGCAAGACCGACAAGCACGGGGCGTTCACCACCCAGCGGCCGGTGTCGCCGGCGGACGTGGCGTTCACGATCTTCGACGCGCTGGGCATCGATCCGCGGACGATGCTGAAGGCGCCGGACGGGCGGCCGATCGAGATCCTCGACGCCGGCGAGCCGGTCCGCGAGCTGTTCGCGTAACCCGACCCGCGCCGGTCAGCGACGCATCGGAGATGCGTCCGCCCCACCGGGGTCGTGGGGCGGACGCATCTCCGATGCGTCGCTGACCGGTCGCGTCATTCCTCCCGCGGCGTACCATGCCCCGCCACGTCGCCCTCATCGTCGTCTCGTTCGTCCTCGCGGCGCCCGTCGGGTCGCAGGACAAGAAGCCGCCGGAGAAGAAGGACGCCCCGAAGGTCCTCTACGCCGTCCCGCTCGTCGCCCGGCCCGGCGAGACGCAGAAGCTCGCCCTCCGCGGCAAGAACCTGGCGGCGGTCAGGGAGGTGACGGTCGGCGGGGCGGACGGGGCGAAAGTAAAGGTACTCGGGGCGAAGGCGGTGCCGGTGCCGAACAACTACTCGGCCGACCGGGTCGGGGACTCCGAGGTCGAGGTCGAGCTGGAGTTGCCGAAGGGGGCGAAGCCGGGCGCGGTGACGCTCACCGCCGCCGGGTCGAACGCCTACGCCCTGCTCGTCCGGGACGACACCCCGGCGGTCGCCGAGAAGGAGCCGAACGACGGGTTCGACCAGGCCCAGCCGGTGCCGGTGCCGTCGGCGGTCGAGGGGACGGTGCGGCAGGAGCGCGACCCGGACGTGTACCGGTTCGCCGGGAAGAAGGGCGACCGGGTGCGGGTGGAGGTGCGGGCGGCCCGGCACGGGTCGCCGGCCGACCCGCGGGTGGTGGTGTACGACGCGGACCGGCGCGTCCTCGACTCGGCCGACGACACGGACGGGACCGCCGACCCGGTGCTGGTGGTGGCGCTGCCGCGGGACGGGACGTACTTCGTCGCGGTGACCGACGCGAACGACCTGGGCGGCGCGAACTTCGGGTACCGGCTGGTGGTCCGTCCGGAGGGGTGACGGGCGGCCCGTGAGGTAACCCGGCGGTGTTCGGGAGGGCGAGGCTCCCGCCGAGCCTACGCCTCGGCTCGGCGGGAGCCTCGCCCTCCCGTCCGGCACCCCTCGGGAACGAGACGACCGGGGCGCGGGGGCCGGCGGTGCGGACCTTCTACAACCCGGCGGGCGGGTTCCAGAGCATCGGGTACGCCGCCGACGGGCGGGTCCTGGCCCTCGACACCAAGGCCCGGCTGACCGCCTGGGACGTGGCCGCCGGGCGGCCGGACCAGGTCGGCGGGGTGCCGGCCGACGAGCCGCACCGGTGGGCCCTGCTGAAGGGGTTCCGGTCGCCGGCCGGCCACGTCGGGGTGCTCACGTCGGAGGGGTTCCACCGGTTCGACCTCGCCGCCCGGACCGCACTGCCGGGCCTCGACCCGTCGGCCGGGCGGGTCGCGGAGGCGTCCGAGGACGGCACCCTGGCGGTGGTGAACGAGCCGCGGTCGCTCCGGCTGCGGCTGTGGGACGTGGCCGCCGCCGCCCCGCTGCCGGAGCACTTCGACCTGCCGCCCGGCCGGGCGACCAACCTTCGCTACCACCCGGTCCTGGCCCCGGACAACCGGACGTTCGCCGTCTCGGTCGTGTCCGACGGCCGGCTGCTGGTGTGGGGCCGCGGCGACCCGGTCCCGCGGCTGGTCGCCCGCACCCCGCCTGGCCGCCGGTACCCGCTGCTCGCCTTCCCCCCGGACGGCCGGTTCCTGGTGGGGGCCCAGATCCGCCGGCACGGGGCGGTCACCCTCTGGGACCTGCCGGCCGGGGCCCCGCGGTGGTCGGTTCGGCAGGAGGTGTTCGTCTGGGCGGTGGCCGTCCACCCGTCCGGGGGCCTGGTGGCGGTGGCGACGGTCGGCGGGCCGGACGGGCGGGTGGTCCGGTTCCTGGACGCGGCGACCGGGGAGGAGGTGAACCGGTTCCGGTGGGACGCCGGCCCCGGGAAGGCGGTGCGGGTCCGGTGCCTGGCGTTCAGCCCGGACGGGACGACCTGTGCCGCCGGCGGGAGCGACCGCCGGCTGGTGGTGTGGGACGTTGACGGGTGAGGGAATGCGAATCCTCCGCGGGGAGATCCGGGACGACATCGACCTCCTGGCGTTCGGGCCAGGTGAGCGGCTCGCCGCGGCCGCGCACGGCCGCAACCGGGTGGACGTGTGGGAGGCGGCGACCGGGCGGCAGGCCGACGCGTGGCACACCCGGTTTTCGACGGTCACCGACCTCGGGTTCCTGCCGGACGGACGGGTGGTGGCGTGCGTCGGCGGGCACCCGCTCCAGGTCATCGACCCGGACCAGACCGGGCGGTACGGGACCGAGTTCCCGGGCGGCGAGCTGGGGCCGGCCGGCGGGGTGGCGGTCGCCGGCGGGGCCGTCTTCACCACCCACGGCCGGTCCCCGGCCCGGGTCGTCTGCCGGCGGCCCGGAGGTCGCCGGGGGTACGCGGTCGCCTGGTCCCACCCGTTCGCGGACGGCCGGATGACGTTCGGGCTGGCCGCCAGCCCGGACGGGCGGCTCGTCGCCCACACCGAGCTCGGCCCCGGCCGCAGTGTGCGGCTGGCCCTGTCGGTGGTCGTGCGGTCCGCGGCCGACGGGGCGGAGGTGTGCCGGGTCACCCAGAACCTCGGCCGGTGGGACGCGTCGGACCGGCTCCGCCTCTCCCCGGACGGGGCACGGGTGCTGGCGGTCCGGGCCGGCGGCATCTGGGCGTGGGACGCGGCGACCGGCGACCCGGTCGGCGAGGTTCCCGCCGCGGACCCGACCGACGCCGTGTTCCACCCGTCCGGGCGGTGGCTCCTGACCGGCTCGGCCGACGGCACGGTCCGGGTGTGGGACGCGGACCAACTCGCCGAGGTGACTGCGTTCCGGTGGGATGTCGGGAAGCTGCGAGCGGTCGCCGTCAGCCCGGACGGGGCACTCGCGGCCGCCAGCGGGGACGGCCGGGTCGTGGTGTGGGACCTGGACCTTTAGGCGGCCGCCGGGAGGGCGAGGCTCCCGCCGAGCCTTCGCCCCGGCTCGGCGGGAGCCTCGCCCTCCCACACCCAGTCGGAAGGTGGTTGACCCCCGCCGAACCAGGCGTCAGGATGGCACCCGGTACGGCTTCCCGGGGAGGGTACGGTGATGCGGATCGGGCACTGCCAGCTCGAGTCGAAGACGGGCGACTTCGACGCCAACCTCGACAAGGTGGTCAAGGGGCTGGAGCGGGCCGACAAGGAGCGGGTGGCGGTCGTCTCCTTCCCCGAGTGCTTCCTCACCGGCTACCCGGACAAGGAGGACGCGGCCCGCCGGTCGGCGTTCGCGGCCGACTCCCCGCAGGTGATGAAGCTGCTCGACCGCACCGCCAAGTTCGAGGCGACGTTCGTCGTCGGGTTCAACGAGGCCCGCGGGAAGGACCTGTACAACACCGCCGCGGTCGTCCACAAGGGGCACCTGCTCGGGACGTACAGCAAGTGCACCGCCTACATGCCGTTCCACAAGCAGGGCCGCGAGTTCCCGGTGTTCGAGCGGGACGGGGTGAAGTTCGGGGTGGTGATCTGCTCGGACGGCGGGTACATCGAGCCGACCCGGATCCTGGCGCTGAAGGGGGCCCGGATCGTCTTCGCCCCGCACTTCAACTACATCGGCCCGCGCGGGCTGATCGACCACTTCCAGAAGGTCCGGGCCGACCACGTCGCCCGGGCGGTCGAGAACGACGTGTGGTTCGTCCGCGGGAACAACGTGGTGCTCGGGAAGGAGTCCGGGCTGAGCTTCGACGGGGTCGGGTACGGGGACAGCTACGTCCTCGACCCGTCCGGCGAGATGGTGGCCCGGAGCCGCCGGCTCCGCGAGGACTTCATCCTCGCCGATGTCGACCCGGCGGCGACCGACAAGGCGTGGGGCGTCGGCCGGTCACTGTTCAGCGCCCGCGAGTTCCACACGCACCTGCTCGAGGCGGCGAAGCTGGCGAAGTGAGCCGGCGGTCACCATGCAGATCCTGAGCGGCCGGCGGCACCGGGTGGAGGAGCTGGCGTTCTCGCACTGCGGGCGGTGGCTCGCGGCCGGCGGGCGTGGCCATCTGCACCTGTGGGACACCCATGACCCCGGGGCAGCGGCCCGGCAGGTCTACGCCGCGCGGTACGGCCGGGCGGGGCACCTCGCCTTCCGCCGCGACGGCCGGCTGTTCTACATCACCACATCCAGCTGGTACGTCCTCAACCCGGAGGGCGGCCGACCGACCCGGGTCGCCACCGACCGGTACTGGTCGGCGGCGGTCTCCCCGGACGGCACCCGGGTCGTCCGCCAGCGCGAGTGGACCCCGCTCCGGACGTACCGGATCGACCCCGACGGGGTCGCCGCCGGGCCAACCGTCTCCGTCCGCGGGACGTACTTCGCCCACGCCGCGTTCGCCGCGGACGGGGCCGTGTTCGCGGTCGAGCAGGCGGCGGCCCCGGCCCTGGAGGGAGCCCACCGGGTCACCGTCCGGTCGGCCGACACCGGGGGGCAACTCGCCGTCCTCGCCCCGGCGTTCACCGCCCGGCCGATGTGGGTCCAGAGGCAGTACCGGTTCTCCCCGGACGGGGCGCGGCTCGTCGGGCGGTGCGAGGCGGAGTTGGTGTGCTGGGCGGTCGGCGACCCGGACCGGCCGCCGGTCACCGCCGCCAACCCGGCCGGCCGGGACTTCCTGTCGCTGGCGTTCCACCCCGACGGGGCGCTGCTGACCGTGGACGACGGCCGCCTGGTGCGGGTGTGGGACGCGGAGACCCTGACCCCCGGGCGGGTGATCGAGTGGGGCGTCGGGAAACTGTGGGCGGTGGCGGTCAGCCCGGACGGGGCGCGGGCGGCGGTCGGCAGCCACACCGGCAAGGTGCTGGTCTGGGACTGGGACTGACCCGCGAACAGCGATGGGGAACGGTCGCGTTCGCCCGCTCGGTGAACCCCGGCCGACGCGGCCGAGGCCGTCAGCCGCTCCGCGCTCCGGTCGCCCGGCGCGGACCCGACCCGCGGGCGTCCGACCGATGGCCCCGGACGACCCGTTCACGGCCGCCCTGCTGGCGCGGCGGCGGCCGACCAGGCCGAGCTCGACGCGCCGGTCGGGGCGGAAGTCCGCGCCGCCGCCCGCCGCCCGGTCCAGGTCACGGCCCGGCCTCTGTGGATCCGGCTTCGCCTCTTCCCGCGACGGCGGTATCCTGTCGGGGAGGACGACCGACCCCGTACGTGGAGAACCTCATGTCGCTGCTGCTGCTCGCGGCGGTCCTCGCCGCCGACCCGCCCGCGGCCGGCCACCGGGTCGCGGACGACGCCGTCGTCCCGCCCGGGGCCAAACTCGTCGTCGTCCGGGCCAAGGACGGGGGGGTCGAGGCGCTCGACCCCGCCACCGGCAAGCCGCTCTGGGCGAACACGGACGCCGACCGCCCCGCCGGGGCGTCCGACACGTTCGTGCTCGCGTGGGCCGCCGACCCCAAGAAGGCGAACACCTTCCGCGTCGCCGTCATCGACGCCGCGACCGGCAAGACGGTGACCACGTCCGACCCGATCGCCCTCCCGGACTGGGCGACCACGGCCAAGACCTGGGGCCGGACGTTCCGCGCCGCCGCCCGGGTCGACGGCGACGCCGCCGTGGTCGGGTGGTGGGCCGGGGCGTTCTACGCCGGCGGGGCCCGGCCGACCCCCGAGGTCGAGGCGGCCGCCCGGAAGGCCGCCGCCGGGGTCGCGGTCGTCGACCTGAAGACCGGGAAGGTGACCGCCAAGGACGGCGAGCCGAAGGCGGCCGACTTCGGGGCGGTCGGGCCGAAGGTCGGCGGCCTGGAGTTCCGGTTCGCCGAGCAGGTGCCCGGGTTCAAGCCCGGCGGCCCGCGGGTGACGGCGGTCACCCTCACCGCCCTGAAGGACGGCAAGGAGCTGTGGAAGCGGGAGCTGGCCGGCAACCCGTGGTCCCCGCCCCCGCCGTGACCCGCCCCTGTCCCGCGAGCCCCCGGCCGCTATGACAACCGCACCCGGGGGCCGCACATGGACCTGAAGGCGTACATCCGCGACGTGCCCGACTTCCCGAAGCCGGGCGTCCTGTTCAAGGACATCACCCCGCTCCTGGCCGACCCGGCGGCGTTCGCCTACGCCGTCGCCAAGCTGGCCGCCCACTACTCCACCTGGCCGCTCGACGCGATCGCCGCGGCCGAGGCCCGCGGGTTCCTGTTCGCCGCCCCGCTCGCGCTGGAACTCCGCAAGGCCCTGATCCCGCTCCGCAAGCCGGGCAAGCTGCCGGCCGGCACCCACAGCTTCCGGTACGACCTGGAGTACGGGTCGGCCGAGCTGCACGTCCACACCGACGCGGTCGCCCACGGGGCCCGCGTCCTGGTGGTCGACGACGTGCTCGCCACCGGCGGGACGATGGCCGCCGCGTGCAGCCTGATCGAGCGGGCCGGCGGGGTGGTCGCCGGGTGCGCGTTCCTGATGGAGCTGTCGTTCCTGAACGGCCGGGCCCCGCTCGCCGGGCGGGACTGCTTCAGCCTCCTCACCTACTGACGCCCCGCCCGAGGCCGCGATGTCCGGGTACCCCGGCGACGCCCCCGACGACCCGCGCCCCGCCGACCCCCGCGACCTGGAGCGGGTCCGGGCGGCGGCCCAGGCCCCGGGCGTCTTCCTGGTCGTCAACGCCCTGCTCGGGCTGGTCGTCCTCGGGCTGCTCAGCGGCCCGCTGGTGTTCGACCCGGACGCGATGGTGGCGTTCTTCAAGGGCCAGGTGGCCAAGCAGCCGCCCGGGCCGGAGCGGCAGGAGCTGGAGCAGAAGGTGGCGGAGTTCGAGGCCGCCCTGAACCAGGACCGGGACGGGTACGTCCGGCAGAACGCCCTGCTGCTCGGCGGCGGGGCCGCCCTCGACCTCTTGGCGGCCGCCGGCGGGGTGGCCCTGGCCCGGGTGTCCGGGTACCGGCTGGCGATGGCCGGGACGCTCGTCTCCCTGGTCCCGTTCGCCACCGGGTGCTGCGTCACCGGCATCCCGTTCGGCCTGTGGGGCCTGATCGTGCTCGCCCGCCCCGAGACCAAGGCCGCGTTCGCCGCCCGCCGGACCGCCGGGCCGCCCGCCGACCCGGACGCCCACTACCTGCGGTAGTCATTGGTCCTTGGTCATTGGTCCTTTGCCACGGCCCCGGGCTGGTGCCGGGCCGACGTCCAACGACCAACGACTCATGACCGAGGACGAATGACCAATGACCGCGCTGAACTTCGACAAGGCCGGCGGGCTGGTCCCGGCGGTCGCCCAGGACGCGGACACCGGCGAGGTGCTGATGCTCGCGTGGATGGACCGGGAGGCGTTCGAGGAGACGGTCCGGACCGGCCGGGCGGTGTACTTCAGCCGGAGCCGCGGGCGGCTGTGGCGGAAGGGGGAGGAGAGCGGGCACGTCCAGGAGGTGGCCGGGGTGTACGTCGACTGCGACGCCGACACCGTCCTGCTGAAGGTCCGGCAGGTCGGCGGGGCGGCGTGCCACGAGGGGTACACGAGCTGCTTCTTCCGCAAGCTCGACGGCGGGGAGTTGGCGGTCGTCGGGGAGCGGGTGTTCGACCCGAAGGCGGTGTACGGCCGGAAGTAGTGGGCGGTGGCCAGTGGGGAGTGGACAGTCAGAAGAGGGGTTTCGGCCGCCGTCTTCGACTGTCCACTCCCCACTGGCCACCGCCCACTCTTCGGCGTCACAGCCCGGGCGGCATCACCCCGAACGCCCGCAGGTCGATGTAGTACGGGGAGGCGTAGTTCCGCTTCTTGACGGTGATCTTGGCCCGCTCCGCCTGGATCGCGTTCAGGAACGCGACGATCCGCTGCTCGGTCCCGATGTCCTTGGCGTTCCCGAGGAGGGCCGCCCCGGACAGGTTGGTCCCCTTCATGTCCTTGAGGAACGTCTGGTCGAGCTTCTGGAGGGTCGCCCCCTTGGGCGGGTTGGCGACCAGCACCTCGTTGAAGAAGAACTCGGCCTGGGCCTTCCCCTTCGCGTCCTTGTCCCCGTACAGGAACAGCATCGGGTTGTTCTCCCGGAGCTTCGGGGCGAGCTTGCTGGTCCACACCTTGACGGTGGCGACGGGGACGGTGTCGGGCCGGGCGGCGGACAGCCAGACGGCCCCGGCGATGTCCGCCCCGGCCTCCAACCGGACCTGGATGTCCGGCTCCGGGACGACGCCGTACATCCGCCCCATGGGCAGCACCGGGTGGACGGCCGGGCGGTTCCACTCGGCGGTCAGCCACGCGAACCCGACGGTGGCGGCGGACTCGGACCCGATCAGGTAGACCGAGCTGGTGTTCAGGTCCCCGGCGTCGTTCTTCTGGTCCAGGTGGGCCCGGGCGGCGGCCAGGTCGTTCAACAGGACCGGGGCGTACTTGACCGCGTTCGCCCCCAGGTCCTTCATGAACAGGTCGTTCTTCAGCGGCTTCTTGTTCGCCCCGAAGATGAACTTGTTGTTCGCCGGCCCGGTCCACGGGTTCGTCCAGAACTCCTTCGTGTCCCTGATGTCGGTGCTCTTCCCGTGCCCCCGCCAGTCGAACCGGAAGACGTGGTACCCCTCGGTCTGGAGCTTCCCGGCGAGGCTCTTCCACTCCCCCTTGGTCATGTCGTTGCCCGTCCCGGGCGGGTACAGCAGGATCACCACCGGGTCGGTCACCGGGTTCTTGGCCGACTTGTGGAACAGCCCGCGGAGCTTGACCCCGTCGGCGGTCAGGAACGTCTCCTCGACCGGGGCCGGCGGGGGCGGCGGGTCCTGGGCCCCGGACCGGGGAGCGGACGGGGGCAGCAGCAGGGCGGCGGCCGCGGCGAAAGCGAGCGGTGCGACCATCCGGCGGCGCATGGCGGGTCCTCGCGGGAGGGGTGGCTGTCGAACCGGGAACGTAACTGGATCATACGCCGTTTGCGAACGGCATGCCACTACGTTGCCGGTCGCCAGTGGCCAGTTGAAGGGCTGAGTGGGTGGGGTGCCTGAACGGACCGGGGTCGAGCGAGAACGGCCCGGCCGGCCCCAACAACTGGCCACTGGCCACTGGCAACGGGCGAATCAGTGGTGCCCTTCCTTGACCTGGTTCCGGTTCCACTTCGGGACGACGACCACCACGTCCGCCGACCCGTCCGGGACGCACTGGCATGCGAGCCGGGAGTCGGGGGTGAGGGCCGGGGCGGTGTCGAGCTGGTCCTCCTCGTCCTCGGTCGCCGCCGGGCAGGACTTCGCCCCGCCGGTGACGTAGACGTGGCAGGTGGAGCAGGCGCACACCCCGCCGCAGGTGTGGTTGATCTCGACCCCGGCCTCCTCGGCGATCGCCAGCAGACTCCCGTCCAGCCCGATGTGCCCGTACGGGAAGGTAGCCGGGTCCACCAGGTAGGTGGTCGACGCGCCGGTCTCCTCGTCGACGAAGGTGACCTTGAATGGCCGGTCGGGGGGGGTGAGCGGGACCTTGCGGATGTACGGGTTGACGCCGCCCATCGGGGGCCTCGCGGGGAACGGGGGCTCACCCGCATTCTACGCCCCTGACCGACCCCGTTTAGCCGCGACCCGGAGTCGGCGGAGGGGAGCGCGCCTCCGGGTCGCGGCTAAACGGGGTCGGTCACCGCGGGAGCACGGCCGCCGTGGGGAACGTCAGCTCGTTCCGGACGGCCCGGACCCCGGGGGTGAGGCGGACCATCCCCTCGACCAGCCGGGCCTCGTCCGGGCTGGCGACCGCCCCGCGGAGGACGACGGCGCCGGCCTCGGTCAGGACCTGCACCCCGGCCGGGTTGCTGATCGCCCCGGCGGACCGGGCGAGCATGCCAGTGATGTCGGCCCGCAGCTGCGGGGCGGCGGCCGGGGCGGTCGGGAACGCCGGCATGGTCGGGAACGAGAACTGGACCGGGAGCGGGACCACCACCGCGGACGTGTTGCTGGCCAGGCCGGTCCCGCCGAGGCCGGACCGCTGCCCGCCGAGGCTGCCGAGGCCGGCCGCCCCGGTCTGCCGGGCGACCCCGGTCCCGGTCGTCTGGTTCCCGGCGAACCCGATCGTCCCGCCGCCGGACGGGGCGTTGCCGAACAGCGGGGTGCCGAACCCGGGCCCGGAGACGGTGCCGCCGGCCCCCATCCCGGTGTTGGTGATGAGGCCCATCGCCATCGGGTTGGTGTAGTACCCGGACAGGAAGTTCGACTGGCTCAGGGCCCCGGCGTTGCTCCCGGTCGGGGCGGTGATCTGCGGCGGGGCCTGGATCTGGATGGACTGGAAGCTGCCGGTCGAGCCGCCGGCCGCCCCGCCCATCGACTGGCCGCCCAACCCGCCCCCGCCGAGCCCACCGCCGCCCTGGCCCCCGCCGCCGAGGCCCCCACCGCCGCCGGTGTTGATCCCGCCGATCTGCTGGGCGGCCGCCGGGCCGGCCGTCAGCCCGAGGACGCCGACCACCGCCCACGCCAGCCGGTTCCGGTGCCGCATCGCCGTCCCCCCAATTCGGGTGGTCTGTTTCCGCCGGGCGGTTCTTCCGTTAGTATCGACCGCGCCGGGCGGCGAGTCCAGGCGAGAACCGGGGAGAACCGGATGAGAGTGATCGGGGCGGCGGTGGCCGGGACCGGGTTCATCGGGCCGGTTCACATCGAAGCGATCCGCCGGCTCGGGCACCGCGTCGTCGGGGTGCTCGGGTCGTCGCCGGACAAGAGTCGGGCAGCGGCCGACGCCCTGGGGGTCGAGAAGGGGTACGCGGCGTTCGCCGACCTGCTCGCCGACCCGGCGGCCGAGGTGGTCCACCTGGCGACCCCGAATCGCGACCATTTCGGGCAGTGCCAGGCCGCGCTGGCGGCCGGGAAGCACGTCGTGTGCGAGAAGCCGCTGGCGATGACCGCGGCGGAGACGGCGGAGTTGGTGCGGCTCGCGGCGGCGCACCCGCGGCAGGTGACGGCGGTGAACTACAACGTCCGGTTCTACCCGCTGTGCCTGGAGGCGCGGGAGCGGGCGCGGGCCGGGGACATCGGCGAGGTGTACCACGTCACCGGTTCGTACCTGCAGGACTGGCTGCTGTACCCGACCGACTTCAACTGGCGGGTGTCGGCGGACGCCGGCGGGGCGCTGCGGGCGGTCGCCGACATCGGCACCCACTGGCTCGACCTGGTGACGTTCGTGACGGGGTTGGAGGTGGAGGCGGTGTGTGCCGACCTGCGGACGGTCCACCCGGTGCGGCGGCGGCCGGCCGGCGGGAGCGAGACGTTCACCGGGTCGGCGGCGAAGGACCGGCCGGCGGAGCCGGTCGCCGTCACGACGGAGGATTACGCGTCGGTGCTGGTGCGGTTCCGCGGCGGGGCACGCGGGTGTCTCACGGTGTCGCAGGTGACGGCGGGGCGGAAGAACGCCCTGCGGTTCGACCTGGCCGGGTCGAAGGCGGCGCTGGCGTGGGACAGCGAGGAGCCGAACGTGTTGCACGTCGGCCACCGGGACCGGGCGAACGAGGCGTTGGGACGGGACCCGGCGCTACTGTCGGCGGCGGTCCGGCCGTACGCGAACTACCCGGGCGGGCACGCGGAGGGGTTCCCGGACACGTTCAAGCAGTTGTACCGGGCGGTGTACGGGGCGGTGGCGAGCGGGGAGCCGAACCCGCTCGTCCCGACGTTCGCCGACGGGCACCGCGAGGTGCAGGTGTGCGAGGCGGTGCTGACGAGCCACCGGGAGCAGCGCTGGGTCACCGTTTAGAAGTAGTTCCAGGTGGGGCAGGCATTCCTGCCTGCCGGGCAGACAAGAATGTCTGCCCCACCGCGAGGAGTTCTTACCATGCAACTCGGGTTCGTGTCCGCGATCCTCGGCGACCTGACGCTGGAGGAGGTGCTGGCGTTCGCGGCGGACGAGGGGTTCCCGTGCGTCGAGCTGATGTGCTGGCCGCCGGGGAAGGCGGACCGGCGGTACGCCGGGGTGACGCACCTGGACGTGTCCGACTTCACCGAGGAGAAGGCGGGGCGGGTGCGGGACCTGGTCGCGCTGCACGGGGTGCGGGTCTCCGGGCTGGGGTACTACCCGAACCCGCTGGACGCCGACGCGGCCCACCGGCAGACGGTGGTCGAGCACCTGAAGAAGGTGATCCGGGCGGCCCCGCGGATCGGGGTGAACGTGGTGAACACGTTCGTCGGCCGGGACCACACGAAGGGGGTGTCGGCGAACCTGGCGGCGGTGCCGGAGGTGTGGCTGCCGGTGGTGTCGGAGGCGAAGGCGGCGGGGGTGCGGGTGGGGATCGAGCACTGCCCGATGCTGTTCTCGGACGACGAGTGGCCGGGCGGGAAGAACGTGGCGAGCAGCCCGGCGGTGTGGCGGGAGCTGTTCCGGACGTTCGACGCGGCGGCCGAGGGGGTGGTGGGGCTGAACTTCGACCCGTCGCACCTGGTGTGGCAGTTCATCGACTGCGGGCGGGCGGTGCGGGAGTTCGGGAAGTACCTGGTGCACGTCCACGCGAAGGACGAGCGGATCGACCGCGACCGGTTGTACGAGGTGGGGGCTTTGGGGTTGGGGTGGCACATCCCGAAGCTGCCGGGGCTGGGGGACGTGCGGTGGGGGGAGTTCTTCGCGGCGCTGACGGACGCGGGGTATTCGGGTCCGGTGTGCGTGGAGGTGGAGGACCGGGCGTACGAGGAGTCGCTGGCCGACCGCCGGCGGGCGCTGCGGCAGAGCCGGAAGTTCCTGGAGCAGTTCGTCGGGTAACGGCGTCAGGCGGCGCGGGCGATCGCGACCTGGAGTACGAATGCGATGGAGCTTCATCCCGACCTCGTGACGACTCTCTTGGCCGCGTACGCTCCTTGCCCGGCATTCGCAGGGACCTGCCGCCGCATGCGCTGGAGTCCGGAACAGGGGCACGTACCGCGTGGCTTCTGCGGGGCGACCGGCTCCCTCGAAGAGGTCGAGCTCGTGCTGGTTTGTGCCGAGCCGGGGGATCCCCATCCCGGTGAGGTTCACGCCCCGAAGGGGTCTCCCGCGGACCAACTCCGGTCGGCGTGTGCGTATGCGTACAACTGCCACAAGAGCGGTAAGGACTTGTTCCACCGAAACGTCCGCTTCATCCTGGACTCCTGCTTTTCGGGAGCGGACTTTGACGAGCAGATGCGTCGCGCCTGGATAACCGAGTCAGTCCTGTGCTCGGCCGAGAACGAGTGTGGGCCGGTCCCCGTAGCGGTGGGGCGGGAGTGTCGCGACCGTTACCTCGAGGCCCAACTCGGGCTGTTTCCTCGGGCGCTCGTCGTGGCTCTTGGGAGGAAGGCGGCGGGCCGGTTGCGCGAGTGGCGTGATCTGGTCGAGGTGGACGCGGCGGCCCCTCCGCGCGGCGCGAGTCCGAAAGCGAAGGAGAGTTGGCGGAAGATCGTAATCAAACTCCAGGAAAAGCGGGGCGGAGACCGCAACGGTGCCGCCACCGCACCTTCGTCGGACGGCGGGTGACCGACATGCACGACCTGGCGGCGATCCTCGGCGCGGTCCTCCGCGGGTACGCCCTGCGGCGGCGGGGTGCCCACGGCGTCGCCCACTGGGCCCGGGTGCTCGAGAACGGGCTGCGGGTGGCCGACGCCACCGGGGCCGACTGCGAGGTGGTCACCCTGTTCGCCGTGTTCCACGACAGCCGCCGGGTCAACGGGGACTGGGACCCCGGGCACGGCCTCCGCGGCGGGGAACTCGCCCGGTCCCTCCGCGGGTCCCTCGTCCACCTCGACGACGCCCGGTTCGACCTGCTGTTCGAGGCGTGCCGGCTCCACACCGACGGGCACACGGCCGGCGACCCGACCCTGCTGGCGTGCTGGGACGCGGACCGGCTCGACCTCGGCCGGGTCGGCATCACCCCGGAGCCGGACCGCCTCTGCACCGACGCCGCCCGCGCCCTGCTGCCGTGGTCACGCCCCCGGGCGGTCGGCTGGCACGCCCCGGCCGAGGTGCTCGCGGCGTGGGGGGTCGGGTGATCGGTCCTCACGACCGGCTTCGCGCGGGCCGGGGCCGCCGGTAAGCTGGAGGTAGTCCGGTGCCCGCCGGAGCGCGTCGCCCGTGAAGCTGTACCGCCGGATGCTCGCCGCCGCGGACGGCAAGCCGCTCGCCGGCGACCGGTTCGGGATGCTCGGCGTCCGGCCGAAGGGGAAGCCGGGTCGGTCCGACGTGGACGCCGCCCTGCCGACGGACGTGGTCCCGGCGGCCGCACCCAAGGGGATGTCGGTCAACGCCGACGCGACCCGGGTTCCGCAGCCGGCGGGTGACGAGTTCGTGCTGTGGGTGCTCGACGTGCCGGACGACAATCCCGGGGCGGTGCTCGGCGGGGACCTGGCGGTCGAACCGGACCGCCCGCCGCACGCGGTCATCAGGCCGGCCCGCGACCTGCCGCTGGCCGAGTACCAGCGGGCACTGACCGGGACGCGGGACCACTGGCAGCGAGTTCCAGAAGGGGACGGGCCATGATGACGGTTGACGAGGTCCGTGCGGCGGTCACGTCCGCCGACCCGGCCGGGGAGTTGGACCGGCTCGTGCGGTCCCGACTGGCCGCCGGGCGGACGACGGCCGAGGTGTTCGCCGCCCTCCTGCCGCTGGCACGGGCCGTCCGCACGTCCGCCGTCCTGACCGAGGACGCCGACCAGATCCTGCTCGGCACCCTCGACGCCCTCACCGGGAACTGCAACCCGGACGAGTGCTACCAGGACGTGCCTCTGCTAACCGGCGAGCGGGCGGTGGGGAAGTAGGCCGCACGCTGCGGTCCGCCGGCCCGCGACCGGGGTCCGTCGGTCACGGCAACTCCTCGACCGCCAAGTCCGTGAAGTTCGCCAGTTGCCCGTCGTTGGTCAGGAAGCGGTCGCAGCCGGACTCGATCGCGGCGGCGAGGTGGAGGGCGTCGGCCAACCCGTACCGCCTCGGCTGGACCTGTGGGCTCGCCGCGGGGTAGTACCAACTGCCCCGGATCGCCGCGGCCCGGGCGCAGGCCGCGGCGGTCAGCGGGACGGTCCGGACGTTCGGGCCGTGGAAGAAGCGGAGGAAGTCCGACGCCGCTGGCCGGCCCCCGGGCCGAGGACCGGGACCAGGCACTCCGTGCGCGTCAGGTCGCTGACCGCGAACCGGTGCCCGGCCCGCTCCAACGCCCCGATGTGGTTGGTCGCCCGCTGCTGGTTGACGGCCACGCCCTCGACCGCGTAGATGACGACCACCGTGTCGAGGTAGTAGAGCACTTACGGGCCCCCGGACGGTCGGCGGGCGGCGGCCAACTCCCGGTCCCGCTCCTCGTCTTCGGCCGACTGCTCTTCGGCCCCGGCCCGCAGCTCCTCCGCGGTCCGCCCGGCGTCGCCGCGGGTACGTTGGTCCGCGGCGATCTCGCGGAGCACGTCGGCCAGCCCCCGCCCCGCGGCCGGGGTTCGGATCGTCACCCGGACCGGCCCGGGGGCGACGCGCGGCGGGTGCGCCAGCCGCAGCGTGCCGTCGGCTTCGAGCGTCGCGTCGATCACGTCTTCGGTCGGGTTCACGGCCGGCACCTCCCGAACCCATCTTACCCCGGATGCGCGGCCCGGTCCGCCTCGACCGCCGCCCGCAACTCGCCGAACACCCTGGCCAGGTCCGCCGGCCGGTAGTGGGCGTTCAGCCCGCTCGGGCTCGGCAGCACCCACACCCGCGCCCCGCCCACCACCACGTCCTGCAACCCCAGCGTCGCCTTCGGCCGGTCGAACGCCACCCGGTACGCCCCCATCCCCAGCACCGCCAGCCACCGCGGCCCGTACTCCTTCACCTTCCGCCGCAGCACCCGACCGCCGGCCACCAACTCCTTCGGGCTCAGCTCGTCGGCCGCCGCCGTCGCCCGGGACGCCACGTTCGTGATCCCGTACCCGAGCGCCAACAGCTCGTGCTCCTCGCTCGGGGCGAATAGCCGCGGCGTGAACCCGGACGCGAACAGCGCCGGCCAGAACCGGTTCCCCGGGCGGGCGAAGTGGTGCCGGACCGCCGCCGAGTACAGCCCCGGGTTGATCCCGCAGAACAGCACCGCCAGGCCCGGCCCGATCACGTCAGGCAGCGGACGGTTCTTCGCCGCCAGCAGGTCGGCCCGCGTCGGCTTGCGGTCGGTCGGCACGCGGCTCCCCCCGGGTGAATCGGTACGCCCACCAGATCAACACGAGCTGCAGCGGCAACCGAGCCCACCACACCCACGGCGGGGCGATGTCCGCGTACGGCTCCGGGTTCAGCGCCATGTGGACGTTCGCCGGGAACACCGCGACCAGCAGGGCGATCGTCCCCCACGCCGCCGCGACGGTCAGCGGCGGGATCAGCAGCCCCAGCCCGCACGCGATTTCGCACGCCCCGCTCACCAGCACCAACTCGCGGTGCCACGGCAGGTACGGCGGCATGATCCGGGCGTACAGGTCCGGGTTCACGAAGTGGTTCACCCCGGCCGCCGCCAGCAGCACCCCGAGCAGCCACCGCGACGCCGCCCGGACCGTCGGCATGACTACCACTCCTCGAGCCGCGGCGGCTCCTCGTCGGCGTACAGCCGCCAGTACCGCCGCCCCGGGTACGCCTCCCGCAGCCGGGCGTTCCACTCCGGCCCCAGGTCGTGCGCCCACACCACCGCCGCCCCGGCCGGGTCGGCCGCGTTGTACACCCACTCGGTGTGCGGGCTGTGGCCCGGGCCGTACCGCACCACCACCAGGTGCCGCCCGCCGCCGGCCGCCAAGTCGTCCGCGATCACCGTCCGGTCGCGCGGCCACCCCGGCCCCGGCGGCCATGTGTGCGACAGGTGCCACGCCGGCAGCCCCACCCACGAGTACCCGAGCACCGCCGCCACAGCCCACCGCCGCCACCCGCCCCACCGGGCCAGCCGCTCCAGCCCCCGGGTCACCAGCAGGTAGGTCACCCCGGCCGCCGGCGCCGCGTAGTGGTTCGCGCTCCACACGCTGACCGCGGCGAACGTCACCAAGAGCAGCCCGACCACGGCCGCCGCCAGCCGCACCCCGCGCCGGCCCCACGCCCACGGCACCGCCAGCAGCGGAACCGTCAGCACCGGACCGAGGAAGAACTCCCACAGCAGGCCCAGCTTCTCGCCCGCCAGTACCGCCCGCCCGGCCGCCGACCGCTGGGTCTCGTACACCCCATACGCCCACTCCGCGTGCAGCCCGCGGATCGACGCGTGCCGGTACTCCGGCTCCGGCCGCGGCGGCTGGAAGTGGAACACCGGGGCCGGCTCGTACTGCCGGGCGTGCTCCTGGTACGGCAGCAGCAGCGGGTCCCCGGTCACCGCCCGGCTGTGGGCGAGCACGAACCCCGCCGTCGCCGCCAGCGGGACGGCGGCCGCCGCGGCGCACCGGACGACCACCCGCCGCGGCGGCCGCCGCCGGACCAGGTGGGCGAACAGCCCGGCGGCCGCCGGCAGGCTCGTCACCAGTCCCTCGAACGGCCGGGTCACCGCCAGGAGCGCCAGCCCGGCCCCGAGCGCCAGCCCGTGCCACGCCCGCGGCCGGGTCGTCAGCCGCGGGTACGCCCCGTACACGAGGCACCCGCCGAGCATCGCCACCGACCCGCCCATGTACCCGTACGCCCACGTCCCGCCGGCGGACAGGAACGGCTCCCCGCCGAACGTCAGCCGGGCGGTCGCGGTCACCGCCCCGGCCAGCGCCCACCGGGCCGACACCCACCCCTGCAGCAGCCAGCACAGCGCCGCGCACGCCAGGGCGTGACTCGCCCACACCCCCACCACCGGGTGGCCGAGCCGTTGCCCGGCGGCCAGGAACAGGGCCTGGCCCGGCGGGTACTTGGACGAGTACGTCGGCCGGACGAGGATGTGGATCGACTCGAGCGCCGGCCACGCCGCGGGCGGCGGGTTGGTCAGCCGGCCGCGGGCGAACGTGTCGGCCCCGAGCAGGTAGCTGAACTCGTCGTGGATGCTGGCGAGCGGCGGGCCGGCCAGGGCGCACCGGGCGGCCGCCCCGCCGGCGGCCAGCAGCCCGACCAGCGCGACCGCCAGCCGCCGCCGGGCCGCCACCGCCGCGAACGCCCGCACCGCCCGCCGGACCGGCCCGCCGCGCCTCATGCCCACCTCAATGCCGGACAAGCCCGCGGCGCGAGCAAGGGCGAAGGCCAAAGCCCTTGCTCGCGCCGCGGGCTTGTGAGTCAGCCCCGGGCCCGCCCCACGTACCCGGCCACCTCGTCCGCCGTCAGCACCCCGACCACCCGGGCCGCCGACCGCAGGGCGTCGTGGATGTTCGCGAAGAAGCCGCCGTTCCACGACCGGTCGAGCACCGGCGGGGTCAGTACCACCACCCGCTCGCCGCCCAGCTCCGGGATGTCGGCCGGCACCCCTTCGCCCCACACCCAGTTCGCCAGGTCGGCCCGGGCGGTCCCGTCGGTCGGCCGGAGCCCGCCCCAGGTGTAGTAGTGGAACCGGGCGTGGTCGTGCACCGGGCCCTCCGGCGCCGCCTCGCCCGTCGCCACCGCGATCACCGCCGGGTCGACCGCCTCGCCGGGCAGGTGCCCGCCGCCGATCAACTCGCCCTGCAGCAGCGTGAACAGGTGGAAGTTCTTGTGCACCGCCTCCAGCTCGACCCGGAACCCCTTCCCCTCGCCCGGGTGCAGCACCACCAACTCCATCCCGTCGGTGAACCCGAGCGTCGTGGCCACGAAGTCCGCCTCCCGGTTCCGCTCGCGCAGCGCCTCGACGCCGCGCACCAGGTCGGGGTTCGCCCGGGCCGCCTGGCGGTAGCGCATCCCGCGGGCCAGCACCGCCATCACCGGCAGGAGCATCAGCGACAGCGCCTGTGCGGCCCGGAACCCGTCCGGGTTCGCCGCGAACTCCTCGGCGTCCGGCCGGTCGGCGACGGACTCGGCCTGCGCGAGGAATCCCGGCAACCGGGCGAGGAGGAGGTCGGCGACCCCGGCCGGGTCCGCCCCCCACTCGATCAGGGTGCCGCACACCATCGCCAGGATCGCCGCCTTGAACGGGTCCGGGGCGCCGACCGTCGGGGCGACGCGGCGGAGGAGTTCGTCGAGGGAGTCGCCCGACCCGGCGAGGTCGAGGAGGCCGCGGACCGCCGGGTGGGAGAAGCTGGCGGACGGCGGGGCGAGGAGGGTGGGGAGGTCGGCCGGCTCGTGGGCGTAGGCGAACGCGGCGTTCACCGCGGCGGCGAGGTCGGGCATGGCGGGCCGGGTGAAGGTGACGGGTGAGTGTCACCGGAGATGATACGGGCCGGGGCGCGAGCGACCGGTTCGTTCCGTCCGAGCCGGGAGCGTGAGCGACGGGAAAGCTAAAGCCGTCGCTCACGCTCCCGGCTCGCCCGGCCGGTCACACCGCGGCCATCACCAGGGCCCCGTTCTGCCCGCCGAACCCGAAGCTGGTCGACAGCCCGTACCGCACCCGCCCCTGCCGGGCGGTGTTCGGGATGTAGTCCAGGTCGCACGCCGGGTCCGGGTTCGTCAGGTTGATCGTCGGCGGGTACACCTGGGTGTGCAGGCTCAGGGCCAGGGCCGCCGCCTCGATCGCCCCGCTCGCCCCGATCGAGTGCCCGATCATCGACTTGATGCTCGACAGCTGGACCTCCTTCGCCCCGTCCCCGAACACCCGCTTCACCGCCGCCGTCTCCATCGCGTCGTTCAGCTTGGTGCTCGTCCCGTGGGCGTTGATGTACCCGACGTCCCGGTGATCCACCCGGGCCTCGGTCAGGGCCGCCGCGATCGCCCGCGCCCCGCCGCGGCCGTCCGGGTCCGGCTTCGTCACCGAGTACGCGTCGAAGCTGCTCCCCCACCCGAGCACCTCGGCGTAGATCGGGGCGCCCCGGGCCTTCGCCCGCTCGTACTCCTCCAGCACCAGCACCGCCGCCCCCTCACTGATCACGAACCCGTCCCGCAGCCGGTCGAACGGCCGGGACCGCTCCTCCGGGGCCAGGTCGGCCCGCTTGCTCAGCGTCCCCAGCGCGGTGTACGCCAGGAGCATCAGCGGGTCGATCCGGCTGTCCGCCCCGCCGGCCAGCATCACGTCCGCGTCGCCCCGGGCGACCAGCCGGTACGCCTCCCCGACCGCCTGGGTGCCGGCCACGCACGCGGTCACCACCGTGTTGTTCGGGCCGCGGCAGTCGAACGCCATCGAGACGTGGGCGGCGACCATGTTCGGCAGGTACTTCAGCAGCCACAGCGGGTACAGCGGGGAGTCGGGGCGGGCCGGGTCCGGCAGCCGGGTGGCGTCGAACCCGGTCTCGTCGCACGCCCGGGCCAGCAGCGGGGCCAGTTCGCCGAGGTCCATCGGCACCAGCCCGGTCCCCATCACCACCCCGAGCCGGTCCGGGTCGGTCCGGTCCGGGTCGAGCCCGCTGTCGGCGACCGCCAGCCCGGCCGCCCCGACCCCGAACCGGGCGGCCCGGCCCATCACCTTGACCGACTTCCGGAACTTCTCCGGGAGGAACGGGGCGGGGTCGAAGTCGTGCACCTCCCCGGCCACCCGGATCGGGTGGTTGGAGGCGTCGAACGACCGGATCGGGCCGACCCCGCTGTGCCCGTCCACGCACCCCTGCCAGAACGCCTCCCGCCCGACCCCGTTCGGGGCCACCACCCCGACCCCGCTGACGACGACCCTGCGCATCGCGCTTCCCCGCCCGCCCGGCCCGGCCGCGTCCTCGCGGAGCCGGGGCGTCCCGCCGCCCGCCCCCGACACCCGCCCCACAGGTGTCAGGTCTCCCCAACCTCCCAGCTTATCTAACCTCTGCAACTCTAGTTCCCTCTCCGTTACCCCGCAATCCCCCGGACCCGGCCGGACGGCGCGGGCGAACCAGGTGGCGCGGCCCGCACCGGCATACCCGTTACAACCGGACATCTCGGGGCCGCCTCCGGGCCTCCGCCTCTCCCCGACGGGTGCTCTGTCGCCACCCCCCGCGTCGCCGCGCTCCCCTCCGAAGACTCCGGGTCGCGGCGACGCGGGGGGTGGCGGAAGATAACGCCACCCGGGTTGACGCCCTCCGGCGGAGAACTTGCAGCGCCCGTGCCCCGCCGCCCGGCGGGGCGGGAAAGGTTTTTTGCCCCCGTTCGCGGGACCGTTATAATCTGACTGCGGGCGGCCCGGCCCGCAGGCCCGCTTCCGCCCGAAGGAACACGCACCGATGTCGACCCCGGTCCGCCTCCCGGCCCGCGCCCTCGCCGGGGTTCTCGCCTGGTCCGTGCTGTCCGCCGCCCCCGCCCAGACCGCCGAGGGCCTGTTCGTCGTCGTCCCCAACCCGATCTCGACCGACGCGGTCAACAACATCAAGGCCCAGGTCAACCCCCGACTCGAGTCCGGCGCCCCGCCGGTCAGCCACGTCGTGTTCGACTTCAACCCGGACGGGAAGCCGGCCGCCAGCGACACCTTCGGCGCGTGCCTCGACCTCCAGTACTTCATCGCCGGGCTGAAGACCAAGCACGGGAAGACGACCGTCGCGTTCGTCCGGGCCAACGTCACCGGCCACACCGTCCTCCCGGTCCTGGCCTGCCAGGAGGTGGTGATGGCCCGGGGGGCGGCCCTCGGGCAGGTCGTCGGCGGCGCCGTCCCCCCGCTGGACGAGGGGCAGAAGGGGTTCTACCGGAGCACGCTGGAGGCCGGCGGCCGGGCGCCCCTGTGGGCGGTCGTGCGGAAGATGTTCGACCCGGCCGTCCAGCTCCGGTCCGGGATCGACCGGGCCGGCCAGGCGAAGGTGTTCATCGACGCCGCCAACCCGGCCGACCTCGCCCGGGTGGCCGGCCAGCCGGCCGCCGTGCCGTGGGCGCAGGACGGCCAGGTCGGGCTGTACTCGGCCGAGGACGCCCGGAACATCGGGCTGAGCAAGTGGACCCTCAACACCGTGCCGGAGGTGGCCGCCGAGTACGGGCTGCCGCCGCTCCGGGCGGACCCGCTCCGCGGGGCCCAGGCGCGGGTCTTCCGGTGGGAGCTGCGGAAGGACATCGACGGGTCCACCCGGGAGTCGGTCGGGCGGGTCATCAAGGACGTCCGGAAGCGGGGCGGGAACGTCCTGATCCTGGTCATCCAGGCCGGCGGGAACGACCTCGTGGCGGCCCGCGAGCTGGCCGACGAGCTGCGGGCCGCCCAGGCCGGGGACGACCCGGTCAAGGTGATCGCGTTCGTCCCCGAGTCGGCCCCGGCGGCCGGCACCGTGGTCGCCCTCGGGTGCTCCGAGATCGTCATGACCCGGCCCAAGCCGGACGCCGCCGGGGAGGTGAAGGAGGCCGAGATCGGGGACTTCTCCGGGTACCTGAACCCGAAGGTGACCCGCCCGGCCGACGCCGACGCCCAGCTGGTGAGCATCCGCCGGCTGGCCGAGGAGCAGGGGCACCCCGGCCTGCTGGTCGACGGGATGTTCAAGAAGGACCTCGAGATCGTCCGGGTCCGGCCCGCCGCCGACGACCGGGCGAACCAGCGGCGGCTGGTCACCCGGGAGGAGTTCGACCTGGCGAACAAGGACAAGTTCAAGCCGGAGTGGGAGGAGGTGAAGGTGGTCAAGCCGAGGGGCCAGCTGCTGAAGCTGACCGCGACCGAGGCGGTCGAGTACGGGCTGGCCCGGACGGTGGTCGAGGGGGCGGACGCCCGGGCGGTGACGGCGGCGTACGGGTGGGCCGACCCGCTCGACCCGGAGCCGGGGTGGCTGGACAAGTTCGCCGACTTCCTGAAGATCCCGGCGGTCACCGTGCTCCTGGTGGTGATCGGGTTCACCGGGCTGATCCTGGAGCTGAAGCTGCCGGGGCTGACCGTCCCGGGGATCCTGGCCGCCCTGTGCTTCATCCTGGTGTTCTGGGCCCACTCGAAGTTCAGCGGGCAGACGTTCGTCCTGGCCCTGCTCCTGTTCCTGCTCGGGCTGGTGCTGGTCGGGCTGGAGATCTTCGTCCTGCCGGGGTTCGGGGTGTCCGGCATCTGCGGCATCCTGGCGATGATCGCCGGGCTCGGGCTGGTGACCCTGGACCGGGTGCCGCAGACCCCGGCCGAGTGGGGCGGGCTGGGCGGGCGGGTGTCGATCTACCTGTTCGCGATGATGGGGGCCCTGGCCCTGGCGTTCGTCATCGCCCGGTACCTGCCGAGCCTGCCGGGGGCGAACCGGCTGGTGCTGGCCGGCCCGTCCGACACCGGGAGCCCGGCCGACGCGCTGCCGGGGGCCGGGGAGGCGGCCGCCCTGCTCGGGGCGATCGGGACGACGAGCACCCCGCTCCGCCCGGCCGGGGTGGTGAGGTTCGGGGACAAGTTCGTGGACGTGGTGAGCGACGGCGGGTTCGTCCCGGCCGGCACCCGCGTCCAGGCGATCCAGGTCGAGGGGACCCGGATCGTGGTCAAAGAAGTGTGACCGACGGGCCGGGCCCGGGCCGGTCGAACCCGGGTCCGGGTCGGTGGCGCCCAGGCCGTTGGCCCGGGCTGAGGAAGATCGCCCCTCCGGGGCTTTCTGTTCTGAGGCCCGAAGGGCCGTCCTCCCTCAGCCCAGGCCAACGGCCTGGGTGCCACCGACCCGGGTTCGGGGCCGGGGACGACGGCCTGGCGAGCAAGCCCGATACCGACTCCGCACGACTCTATGGACTACCTGACGATCGCGCTGATCCTGTTCACCCTCGGGGTGGTGTGCCTGCTGGCCGAGGTGCTCCTCCCGACCGGCGGCGTCCTGGTCGTCGGCTCGTTGTTGTTCTTCGCCCTCGGGGTGGGTATCATCCTGGCCCAGGGGACGACCACCGAGGCGGTGGTCGCCACCGCCGCCCTGGCCGTCGGGCTCCCGGCCGCCGGGTACGTCGCCGTCGCCGCGTACCGCCGGATGTCGATCGGCGGGGAGCTGGACGTGGGCGAGGCCGGCGGGGTGATCCCGGTGTCCGGCCAGGCCGAGCTGGACGCCCTGAAGAACCGCACCGGCAGGACCGTCTCCCCGATGCGGCCGTCCGGGTCGGTCGAGTTCGACGGCCGGCGGATCGACGCCATGACCGAGGGGGTGATGCTCGACGCCGGGGTGTGGGTCCGGTGCGTCGCGGTCAAGGGGACGGTGGTGATCGTCCGGCAGATCGACACCCCCGCCGGGATCGCCGAGATCGACCCGGACGCGCCGCCCGCGGCCGCCCCGCCGGAACCCCGGCCCGCCGAGCCGCCGGCGAGCCCTCCGCCCCCGCCGCGGCGGCCGGCGGACGACTTCGACGACCTGGATTTGGATCTGGGGCTAAAATAGGCCGGGTCACAGAACTTCGGGCGGCCGGCATCCGAGACCCAAACGTCCTGCGGCGCTCCGCCGCGGGTGAGGTTGCCTGCGATTGCGTCCCCGGAGGCGTTGTTCGTTCCGCCCCGGGCGAACTTGTTCGCTCGAGCTGAGCCGACCTGCGTCCCGCGCGAACAAGTTCGCCCGGGGCGCCGGTGAACGCCTCCGGTCCCCGGTCGAAGTCGGGGCCGGCCGCCCGTTGACACCGCGGCACATACAACAACCGCAATCGGACGTACGACCCCGGACCCCGCGGCCCGGGCCCTCCCGAAAGGAACCGCACCCGTGACGTGGACCACCTCTCTGGCCCTGTTCGCCCAGGGCAAGGCCGGCCAGGCCGCCCCGGGGGCGAACGGCACCGGCCTGAGCACCCAGAACATGTGGCTGATCGGCGTCGCCCTGGTCGCGGTGCTGATCTTCCTCGTCTTCCTGTTCATCTTCTTCAGCTTCATCCGGCTGTGGATCCAGGCCCTCCTGACCAAGGCCGACATCGGCCTCGGGAGCCTGATCGGGATGAAGCTGCGGAACGTCGACTACGCGATGGTCGTCCGCCAGAAGATCGCCCTGGTGCAGGCCGGGGTGAAGGTCACCACCCCGGACCTGGAGAGCCACTTCCTGGCCCGCGGGAACGTCCCGAAGACGGCGACCGCGGTGATCGCCGCCCACAAGGCCGGGCTGGAGCTGCCGTGGAAGACGGCCGCCGCCATCGACCTGGCCGGCCGCGACGTGCTCGAAGCCGTCCGCACGTCGGTCAACCCGAAGGTGATCGACTGCCCGGACCCGGCCAAGGGGAAGCAGTTCCTCGACGCCGTGTGCCGGAGCGGGATCCAGCTGCTGGCGAAGGCCCGGGTGACGGTGCGGACGAAGCTGGAGCGGCTGGTCGGCGGGGCGACCGAGGAGACGATCATCGCCCGGGTCGGCGAGGGGATCGTGAAGGCGATCGGGTCGGCCCACGACCACAAGGAGGTCTTGGCCAACCCCGGGATGATCTCGCAGACGGTGCTGCACAACGCCCTGGACGCCCAGACGGCGTTCGAGATCGTGTCGATCGACATCGCCCACATCGAGGTCGGGGAGAACATCGGGGCGAAGCTGCAGGCCGACCAGGCGGCGGCGGACCTGCGGGTGGCGCAGGCGGAGGCCGAGAAGCGGCGGGCGGCGGCGGTCGCCCGGGAGCAGGAGATGCGGGCCCTGGTGGAGGAGAACCGGGCCAAGGTGGTGGAGGCCGAGGCCCAGGTCCCGCAGGCCATCTCCGAGGCGTTCCAGAAGGGGAACCTCGGGGTGATGGACTACTACAACATGCGGAACGTGCAGTCCGACACGTCGATGCGGAACAACATCGCGTCGATGACCGGCGGGAGCGAGAACGCCCCGGGCCGGAACAGCTGAGAGGCAGTTTCGCTCCACGGTTAGCGACGCGTCGCAGACGCGTCGCTAACCGGGACCTTCGATCCCGGCCCGCCAACCCCGGTGTCCGCCGATGGGCAACCTCATCTGGATCCTGATCGCCGTCGTCGTCATCTCCACGGTGGTCGGGGCGGTGGCGAAGCTGCTGAACAACCTCGCCGAGATGAACGCGGCCGCGAACCCGCCCGCCGGCGCCCGGCCGCGGCCGCCGGGCCCGGCCCGGCCCGGGAACGGCAACGGGGGCGGCGGGCGGCAGGCCAGCTCCGACATGGACCGGTTCCTGGCCGAGATCGACCGGCTCCGGAAGAAGTCGGCCGACGCCCCGCCGCCGAACCAGGCCCCGGCCGCCCCGGCGGCGCAGCCGGAGAAGCGGCCGGACCGGCCGCGGCCGCGGGTGACGGCCGAGCCGGCCGACCCGCCCAAGGCGGACCACGGGTTCGCCGCCCCGCCCGGCCCCCGGCCCGCCGACCTGCCGGTGGCCAGCGTGGTCACCCCGGCGGGCGGGACCGGGGCCCCGGCGGCCACCCGGGTGACGCGGTTCGTGGACCGCCCCCGCCCGGTGGCCAAGACCCCGTTCGCCAAGAGCCTGACGGCGCTCCTGGCCAGCGGGCACGGGCTGGCGACCGCGGTCGTGCTGCAGGAGGTCCTCGGCCCGCCGAGGAGCCGGCGGAAGGGCTGACCCGGGCCGGCTGGCCGGCCACCGAACTGCACCTTCACTCACCCCGGAGTTTCCCGTGCGTCTTTTTTTGCTGCTCGCGGGGTTGCTCGTAGTCGTCGCTAGTTCCTTGGCGCCGCGGTCGCCGGCAACCCCCGCCCGGCAACCGGGCGGTGAGAAGGTTCACGCAGAGGACGCCGTGGCGAGGGCGACCAAGGATCTCGGACTCGCTGCCCGGGACTCGAAGGACGCCGGCGAGCGATTTCGAATCTCCCGCGCGGTTGTCCTCCTCAACCTCCTGCCGAAGGCGCCGAAGGTGATCGACTTCGGCAAGGGCGAAACCCTCGACGAAGGCATCCTGAAGTACTCCTTCTTGAAAATCGTTCACGCCAAAGACGAAGGCAAGCAGTGGTTGCACCTGACCGTCACGAACACATCAGCGGACACACCGATCCCGGCGACCTTTTGGGCAACCAGGCTGGCCGGGGCCGGTTTTTTCAACGAACCCGGCCGACACCCCGTTGAGGTCAAGTTCGGCGGCGGCGACCGGGAACTCGCCGCCGGCAAGTCTTTCACCATCAGCGGCGCGATCCCGCGGCCCCACCCGGCGGCCCAGGAGTATTACGTCGAACTGGCCCGACACCTCGACAAGCCCGACACCGTGTTCCTGATCCCCCGCGACAAGTTCAGCGAAATGCTGCCCGCAAAGAAAGACTGACCCTACTTCAGCGACCGCACCCAGTCCCGCAGCAGTGCCACCCCGGCCTCGTCCACCCGCGACGAGGACAGCGGCGGCATCTGCCCCGGCCCCCGCAGCCCGACCCGGTGAACCAGCACGCTCCGCTCCGGCGCCCCGGGGGCCACGAGCTTCGCGTCTTTCAGCCCGAACCCCTGGTGGACCGGGGCGGCGTCGACAAGCCGGGCCTTCTCCAGGGTCGTGCCGAACTCGGCCTCGAACTGGGCGTTCCCGCCGCCGGCCCCGACGTGGCACGACGCGCAGTTCGCGTGCAGGTACGACCGGGCCCGGGCGTCGAGGTCCTGCTTCGGGTCGTACGGGTCGACGAGCCGCTTGAACGCCGCCGGCGGCTGGTGCAGGAGCGGCCCCGGCTTCGCCGCCCGCTGGTCCGGCTGCGGGGCGTTCCCGGCCCCCTTCACCCCGCCCTTCGCCTCCGCGTACCAGTCGACCTTCAGCAGCCCGAGGTGCTCGAACACCCGCAGCTGGTTGTCGGTCCGGCCGGACGGGTAGGCGTGGTCCTTGTTCGCCTGCAGCTCGCACAGCCCGAGGACGAAGTTCTGCGCCCGGCTGTGGCAGACCATGCACTCCGCCCGGCTCGGGTAGTGCCAGGTCTGCTCCCGCACCCCGCCCGGCGTCTTGACCGCGAACGTGCGGTCGAGGCCCTTCGCCCCGACCAGCTTGGCGTCCGTCCCGTCCGCGTCCCACTCGTAGCTGTACCCGTACCACTCCCCGCCCTGCTTCGTCAGGAACCGCGTCTCGACCCACCGCCGCGTCGCCGGGTCGCCCTCCGTCTCCTCCACGGCGAAGCTCTTCACGATGACGGTCTTGTCCGGGAAGTCCCACGCCCGGTGGCGGGTGAACCCGATCGTCTCGCCCGGCGGGACCATCACCGCCCGCTCCTTGTACAGCCCGTCCGACCAGAACGGGGCGTTCACCGAGTACGGGATGACCCCCGGCTTCAGCTTGTGCCCCTTCACCGAGTCGAACAGCCCGCTCTCCGACAGCTTGCGGGGGAAGGTGCCGGCGGCCTGGTCCGGGTTCGGCTCCAAGGTGAAGAACCCGCCGTCGCCCTTCCCGGCGTGGTGGCCGATCAGCAGCTCGCCGGCGGCGTCGAGGGCGAAGCAGGTGATCTTCAGGTTGGTCGACGCGACCTCGCGGTGCGACACCAGCTTCGTCCCGTCGTGCTTCGCCGCCCACACCCGGCCGGTGCTGTAGTCGCCGTAGACGTAGGTCCCCTTCAGGTCGGGGAGCTTGTCGCCGTGGTACACGACCCCGCCGGTGAGCGACCGGGCCTCCGAGTGGTGGTGCTCGACCGTCGGGTTCACCGCCGGGGTCGGCCCGAGCTTCCGCTCCGGGTAGAAGTCGTGGCTCCCCTCCTTCACGCTCCACCCGTAGTTGTCGCCCTTCCGCACCAGGTACGCCTGCTCCCACAGGTCCTGCCCGTTGTTCCCGACCCAGAGCTGGTTCGTCTTCGCATCGAAGCTGATCCGCCACGGGTTCCGCAGCCCGTACGCCCACGTCTCCGGGACGAACCGTCCGTCCCCGACGAACGGGTTGTCCTTCGGGACCGAGTACGCCTTGCCGCCGGCCGGCCGGTCGATGTCGATCCGGAGCACCTTGGCGAGCATCAGGTCGGTCCGCTGGCCGGTGACGTTGGTGTCCGAGTCGGACGTCCCGTCCCCGCTGGTGACGTACATCATCCCGTCGCCGCCGAAGCACACCGCCGCCCCGTTGTGCCCGTCCGACTCCCACTCGATCACGGTCTTCGCGGTCGCCTCGTCGACCGTGAACGGCGGCCTGGTGGCCATCGTGTACCGGGTGACCCGCGACCGCTTCCCCTTCCCGCCGTCCGTCGCCTTGCCGTTCCACCCGACGTACACGAACCCGTTCTCGGCGAACTTCGGGTGGAACGCGAGGTCGTAGGCGGTGCCGCCGTCCGGGGTGTCGAACAGCTTGACCGCCTCCTTCGCCCCGGCGGCGAGGGAGACGCGGTGGAGGGTGGTCGGGCCGTAGCTCCGCGGCTGGGTCAGGAGCAGGGCGTCGGCGGTGCCGGGGATGCGGGCGATCTGGATCGGGTACTCGGGGCGGAAGTCGGGCAGCGCGCGGGCCGCCCGGTACGGCGGCGGCGGGTCCGGGAAGCCGACGACGGTGCTCGTCCGGACCGGCTCGTACGTCTCGATCCCGAACGGCCTGGCGGTGGTCGCGTCGGCGCCGACGAAGGTGACCGTCGCGTAGTCGTCGGTCTGGTGGAAGAACGCCGGCAGGACGCGCTTCTTGATGGGGGCGACGCACGACAACTCGGGCTGCCTCCAGTCGGCGTGGTAGTCGTACCGGCAGAGGTTGAGCTTCCACTCCTCGCCGGGGACCGGGCGGCCGCCGGTCCGGGCGAAGTCGGTCCACGGGAGGCGGCCCTCGACGCTCCACCCCTTGTCGGCGTCGCCGCGCTCGTTCAACGTGCCGCGGAGCTTCACCTTGGCGTCGAGACGGAAGTCGGCGGCCTTGGCGTGCCTCCGGATCCCGTCGAGGTCCCACTTCGGGTAGAAGGCGTCGAAGACGGTGCCGGCGGCGCTGACCTGGAACTCGTAGTACCCGGTCTTGTCGGCGGCCGGCCGGAAGAACAGCTCGAACACGTCGTTCGTCCAGGTGTCGCCGTCGCGGTCCTTGATGTCGGCGAACAGGTCGGAGTCCTCCATCTCGGCGAAGAAGTAGAGGTGCTCGCGGTCCCAGAGGAGCCGGGCGGCGGTGCGGGTGCGGGCCATCCGGGCCTGGTCGCCGAGCCACGGCAGGTGGAACGCGGTGACCTCCTGGGCGTGCTTCCACGCCTCCTCGTCGGCGACCCCGTCGAGGGTGATCGGGGAGTCGGCCCAGCGGCACTCGAACTTCGCCGGCGGGGGCTGCTTCAGCGGCTCCGGGACCGGGTGGTCGGCGGCCGCGCCGGCGAGGACGGCGGCGAGCGCGGCGGGGGCGACGGCGGCGAGGGTGCGGCGCATGCGTGGCCCGAACGGAGGTGGGACAGGGCGGGGTGGAATGAGCATACCGCGGCGGCGCGGCGGGTGTCCAGGGGCGGGCGTTCCCGTCCGAGCCCGAGCGCGAGCGAGGGTCCGGCGTCAACCCTCGCTCGCGCTCGGGCTCGGACGGGGTTCGCTACTTCGCCTCGCCCAGCGCCGCCAGCAACTCGTGGTGGAACCGGCCGTTGGTGGCGAGGATGTCGGGGCGGAACGGGTCGTACGGTAGCCCGTCGATGGTGGTGAGGGCGCCGCCGGCCTCGGACACCAGCACCGCCCCGGCCATCACGTCCCACGGGTAGTTGTCGTACGCCCAGTACCCGTCGAACCGGCCGGCCGCGAGGTAGGCCATGTTCAGGGCCGTCGAGCCGGTCCGGCGGATCGACTGGGCGTGGGCGGCGAGCCGGGCCCACGCCTCCAGGTTGCGGACCTGCCTGGCGTAGTCCGCGGGGAACCCGGTGGAGATCATCCCGCCGGCGAGGTCGGGCACGGCGCTGACGCGGATCGGCTTGCCGTTGAGGGTCGCCCCGAGGCCGGCGGCGGCGGCGAACACCTCGTTCTGCCGCGGGTCGTGGATCACCCCGACGGCCGGCCTCCCGCCGGCCCACAGCCCGACCGAGACGCAGTACGCCGGCACGTCGTGGACGTAGTTGGCGGTGCCGTCGAGCGGGTCGACGACCCAGACCGGCGGGGCGTCGGCCGGCGGGCGGGTGTCCTCGGGCGACTTCCCGACGCACTCCTCCTCGCCGACGAACAGGTGGTCGGGGAAGGCGGACAGGAGGTAGTCCTTGACGACCTTCTGGGAGGCGTGGTCGGCGTCGGTGACGAGGTCGGCGCGGGACTTCTCGCGGAAGGAGAAGCGGGCGCGCCAGGACTTGAGTTCGGCGGCCCCGCGGCGGGCGGCCTCGGTGGCGGCGGCGAGGTACGCGGCGAGCTGCGGGCGGTCGGGTGGGGTCATGCGGACATGATACGGCCGGCGGCCGGGTCAGGTCGCCGGCTCCATCTCCACCTCGGGCAGTTCGATGTACGACGGCTCGTCGTCGGTCAGGGTGAAGCGGACGCCGTAGAGGCGGCGGCCCCCGACGCCGAGCGGGCCGCGGTCCTCGGTCACCTCACCGATGACGAGAGTCGTGCCCCAGTGAATCTTGATCTTGTCCCCGACCCGGTACTTGGGGGGGGGGCCTTCGGCTCCGTCCATTTCCGGGGCATCGCCACCTCCTACCACGGGGCCGACCCGGTCTTCTGTCGCAGGTGTAAGGATAGCACCCGGTCGAAGGCCGACGCGAGGCGGTCGCACGACGCCCGCCACCGCCGCACCTGGGCGACCCGCAGCACCCGGCCGCCGACCCGCGTGAAGTCGTGGTGGGCGATCGCGTTCCGCCGGAGGCGCCCGGGGTTCGCACCCCGGGCTATTTCCTGCCCACCCCTTCGGGGTTCAAGGCCGGGGCTGTAGCCCCGAAGGGGCGGAGAGGGAATAGCCCGGGGTGCGAACCCCGGGCGGCGTCGGCGGGCACCCGGCGTCAGTCGTCGTAGTCCACGTCCACCCGCCCGTTCTTCCGGAAGTCGAGCCGCACCTCGCCCTTGTCGAACCGGAACTCGACCCAGTCCTTCCCGGTCTCCCACTTCCTCAGCCGGCCGGGCGGCAGCGCGAAGCAGACCTTCACCACCTGCCCGGTGCACGGGTGGACGAACCACACCTCGTGCTTGCCGGGGAGCGGGGCGAACACCCGGGAGAAGACCTCCAGGGTGACCGCCGGCGGGGCGACTGGAACCGGTTGCGGCGGGAACGGCACCGGCTGCGGCAGCGGCGGCTGGGCCGGGGCGGACAGGCCGAGGGCGACGAGGAACGGAGTCACGGGTGCGGCCTCCGGGGGTGCGGGCGGCGGGCTACCCGGGGAACGCCGGCCGGGCCGCGGGTTGCGCTCCTCCTGGACCGCGGCCGTCCCGGCCGCACCGCCGGCCCGGCGCGGGGACGTCAACGGTCCGCCCGGGAGCGGACGGGGTGGGGCAGGTGGCAGCGGCCGGGACGGCCGCGGTCCAGGGGGAAGGTCACTCGGCCATCTCGTCCGTCAGGTTCGCGTCGGTGTACACGTTCTGCACGTCGTCGTGGTCGTCCAGCGCGTCCATGAACTTCACCACCCGCTTCCCGGTCTCCACGTCCACGTCGGTCGGCGTCTTCGCCAGGTACTGCACCTCCGCCTCGACCGTCTCGACGTTCGCCGCCTTCAGCGCCCCGAGGACCGCGGTGAAGGCGGTCGGGTCGCAGGTGATCTCGAACACGTCCCCGTCGCGCCGCAGGTCCTCGGCCCCGGCCTCCAGGGCGACCGCCATCAGGGCGTCCTCGTCCGGGTGCTTCGCCGCGTCGACCGCGAAGTACCCCTTCCGGTCGAACAGGTAGGCGGCCGACCCGGGGACCCCGACCGTCGCCCCGGCCCGGTCGAAGATCTTCCGGATCTCGCCGTTCGTCCGGTTCCGGTTGTCGGTCGTCACCTCGGCCAGGACCGCCACCCCGCCGAGCCGGCCCTCGTACAGCACCTCGTCGTAGTTCACCGCCTCCAGCTCGCCGGTCCCGCGCTTGATCGCCTTCTCGATGTTGTCCTTCGGCATCGACACCGCCCGGGCCTTGTCGATCGCGTACCGGAGCGGCAGGTTCATGGCCGGGTCGCCCCCGCCGGCCCGGGCGGCGATGATGATGTACCGGCTGAGCTTGCTGAACAGCTTGCCCCGCTTCGCGTCCACCACGGCCTTGTGCCGCATGATGTTCTTGGCGTGACTGTGCCCGGCCATGTGCCTCGACCTCGTCGGTGTCTCGAATGCCACCAGTATAGCGGACGGCCTCACCCCCCGCCCCGGCCGGCCTCGACCACGCCCAGCGGCAGCCCGGACTCCGGGTCGCGCTCGCCGGTGAACCCGTCGCCGTATACCGACTCGACCACCCGGATCGGGCCACGGATGTGGGCGTTGAACTCGGCCAGTTCCTCCGCCGGCACCCACAGCTCGCGGTAGACCGGTCCGCCGCCGAGCTGCCGGACCGGATACCGGCCGGCGAACGTGTCGTCGACCTCGAACTCGGTGACGAACCCGCAGAACCCGGCCTGGCCTTCCTTCGAGTTCCACTGGGTGACGATCTGGCGGGCGTAGTCGCGGGTGAGGACGGGGTAGAAGATCGGCTGCCAGGCGAGGCGCGGCGGGAACTCCCGGAACCCGCTCGCCGCGATCAGTTCCAGCTCCTTCAGCCCGACCGGGCGGTACAGGATCATCGGACGGTTCCCCGACGCTCGCCACTCACGGCACCCGCTTCAGCTTCCGCTTCACCTCGTCCGCCCGGCCGTCGCGGCGGCCGCGGCCCCCGGCCCGGGCGTCCGCCTCGTACAGCTCCGACGCCTTCTCCCACGCCGCCTTCGCCTTCGCCTTCTCCCCGAGCCGGAACAGCACGTCCCCGAGGTGGTCCCACACCACCGGGTCGGTCGCCCCGGCGTGCAGCGCCGCGGCCCTCTCCAACTCCGCCCGCGCCTCCGGCAACTGACCCCGGCGGAACAGCACCCACCCGAGGCTGTCGAGGTACGCGGCGTTCTCCGGCTCCGCGTCCCCGGACCGCCGGCGGTCGAGGCGGTCGGCGGCCAGCGCGTGGCGGACCAGGCGCTCCGCCTCGGCGAGGTCGCGGCCCTGGTCGGCGAGGTGGAACCCGAGGTCGTTGGCCGCCCCCGCGTGGTCCGGGTCGACCTCCAGGATCGCCCGCAGCTCCGCCTCCGCCTCGGCCGGCTTCTTCGCCCCCCAGTACGCCCCGGCCAGCGCGTACCGAACCCGGAGCCGGTCGGCCCGCCCGGGGAACTCGTCGTACACTTTCCTCCCCGCCTCGACCGCCTCGTCCCACTTCCCCAGGGCGCGGAGGACGTACACCTTCTGCAGCCGGACGGTCAGCCGGTCCCCGTCGGCGGTCTGGAGGATGGCGGCGTCGGCGGCGGCCAGGGCCTCCTTCTCCTGGCCCAGGTCGGCGAGGGCCCCGGCCAGGTAGTAGTTGAAGTAGTGCGGGGCGAGCGGCAGGGTGTCGAGGGTCCGCAGCGCCTCCCGGCACACCCGGGCCACCTCGGCCGGCTTCCGGGCCGTCACCAGGACGGTCAGCAGCCCGCCGTACGCGTCCCCGACCGTCTCCCGGGTGGCCCGGGACAGGGCGTGCTGGAAGTGGTCGGCGGCCAGCCCCAGGTGCCGGTGCCGGGCCGCCAGCTGGGCCAGGAAGTAGTGGACCGCGTGGGTCCGCTTCGTCCCGGCCCGGATGTCGTCGGCGGCCGCCCCGAGCAGGGCGACGGCCGCCTCCCGGTCGGCCCGCAGCACCTCCCCGATCGCCCGCGCCTTCTCCCCGGCGAACGCCCGCTCGGCCGCCTTCTCCGGGGTGTCGACCGGCCGCGGCTCGGACTTGTCCTCGGGGTCCTTCAGGACCAGGAACGCCCGGTCCAGGTCGGCGACCACCTCCCGCGGCCGGCCGGTCTCCAGGTGCGACCGGACCACCACCCCGACCACCTTCGGGTCGTTCGTCTCGGCGCCGACCTCGCGGAGCAGCGCGTCCCCGTCGGCCCGGGTGACCGGGTCGCGGGCCAGCTCGGCGGCGAGCACCGCCCGCAGGTGGATGTTCTTCGGGTCGGCGGCGGCGAGCTTGCGGAGGGCCGGGACCGCCTCGCCGTCCCGGCCGGCCTCGCGGAGCAACTTCGCCAGGCGGGCGTACGGGTCGGGGGAGGCGGGCTTCAGCTTGAGGAACGGCTCGAGCCGGGCGAGGGCGGCGACCGGGTCGCCCTTCGCCTGGAGGACGCCGGACAGGTTCCACCCGAGGCGGGCGGCGGCGGCCGGGTCGTTCGCCTTGAGCGGGTCGGCGTATAGCTTCGCGGCGGCGGCGAAGGCGTCCCCGGCGGGGTCGAACTGGCCGAGGGCGGTGAGCACCTTGCCGAGCCGCTCGTGGCACTCGGCGGCGGCGGTGTCGGCCTCCTTGGGGGTGAACGCGCCGGCGGCGACCACCTCCTTGCGGCGGTCGGTCAGCCACCCGATCGCCCGCTTCAGCGCGGCCTCGGCGGCGGCGTGGTCGCCGGCCCGCTCGCACAGGGTGGCGAGGTCGCGGAACACGGCGACGGCCTGGTCGGCGCGGGCGGCGGTCGTCGGGGCGTCGGCGGCGAGTTTGGCGACGGCGACCGCCTCCTTCAGATCGCCGGCGTCGGCCAGGAGCTTGGCGAGGGTGTGGGCCGTCTCGATGTCGTGGGGGTCCTTGTCGAGGACCCGGCGGGCGACGCGGATGGCGTCGGGTTCGCGGCCGGCGCGGGTGTAGACGCGGACGAGTTCGCGGAGGGGGGCGGTGGCGTCGGGGTCGGCCGCGGCGGCGGCTTCGAGCTGTTTCGCGGCGGTGAGGAGGCGGTCGCGGCGGGCGTTCAGGACGGCGGCCCCGAACCGGGCGACGGCGTCCTTGTGGGCGTCGAGCCTGGGCGAGCCGGGGGCGTGAGCCCCCGGTGGTTCGGCGGGCGGGGGGAAGCCGAGGGCGAGGATCAACGCGAGGACCATCGGCGACCTCCGCGGGGCGGGACGCCGGATTCTACCGGGGGGCGGGGGGCGTGCCAACGCGGACCGGGCTCAGGTCTTGCGGCCCCAGCAGGTCAGCATCAGGACGCCGGCGGTCGCCTCGCCGCGGCGGTAGGCGTCGAGCCAGGCGAGGGCGTCGGGGAGTTCGGCCGACAGCCGCCGGGCGTTGGCGTCGATCTCGAAGAGGAGGTCCGACTCGGCGAACCCGCGGGTCGGCAGCCAGACCGCCTCCTGCCGGCGGTCGCCGACCCCCGCTTCGGCCAAGAGGTCCGACAGCTCGCGGCCGACCCACGGGTTGCGGAACGTCCGCACCCAGTCGTGCTGGATCCGCTCGGTCACCGGGGTGTGCCGGCCGCCGATCAGGAACGTCCCCCAGTCCGGCTCGGCGCACAGCACCACCGCGCCGCGGCGGGCGACCCGGGCCATCTCCCGGACGACCCGGGCGGGGTCGGCGACGTGCTGGAGCGAGCGGTCGACGCGGACGGCGCCGAACGTCTCGTCGGCGAACGGCAGGGCGTCGGCGTCGGCGACGGCGAACTCGCACCCGGGGTGGCGGGCGCGGGCCCGGTCGATCAGCTCGCGGCTGCGGTCGACGCCCACCGCCCGCGCGCAGACCGCCTTCATCCGGGCGACGTCGTCGCCCAGCCCGCAGGCCACGTCGAGGGCCGCCGACCCCGGGGTGAGCCCGAGGAGTTCGAGCGCCCGGGCCTTGTACGCCCGGCCCGCGTCCATCGCCGGGATGTGTTCGAGGCAGCGGAGGATGTTGTCGAGGGCGGCGGCGTCGACGTCCCGGAACCCGACGGTCAGCGAGGTGTCGCTCACGGCGTCTCCCCTTGGGGTTGTCGGCGGACGGACCTACCCCGGCAGTCCGCGGCAGAAGTCCGCGACCCCGGCCAGCAACTTGTCGACCGCGACCGCGCACAGGAGCAGGCCCATGACCCGCTTCACGATGCTGGCGCCGGTCGCGCCGAGGAACCGCTGGAAGACGATCGCCAGGCGGAACAGGACGTAGGTGAGCGCGAGGACGGCCAACAACACCAGGACCGTCGTGAGCTGCCCGACGAGGCGGTACCGGTCGTCGTCGCTCAGCAGCACGACGGTCATGATCGTGCCCGGGCCGGCCATCGCCGGCATCGCCAGCGGGTAGACGGCGACGTCACCCGACTCCGGGCCGCCGGGCGGCTTCGCGGCGGGCCCGAACTCGAAGATCATGCTCAGCCCGAACAGGAGGAGGATGACCCCGCCGGCGATCTGGAAGGCGGTGACCGAGATGCCCATCGCGTGCAGGAGCATCCCGCCGGCGAACAGGAAGGCGACCAGGATGCCGGCCGCGACGGCGACGCTCTTCAGGGCGACGCGGCGGCGCTCGGCCGGGGTGTGGTCCGTGGTGAGGGCGAGGAACAGGGTGGACCCGCCGATCGGGTCGATGATGACGAACAGGGTGACGGCCTCGGCGACGATCTCCTGCCACACGGCCGGCCCCCCGTAAGCCCCTCGGAAACCTACGTGGCCGGGTTCGTGACGACCACGCCGCCGCACCGCTCGCACACCTGCCAGACGAGCTGCCCGCTGTCCCCGCCGGCGATGCGGGCGTAGAACGGGTCGTCCTTGTCGGGGTCCAGGACAACCAGCACCGGCAGCGGCGTCGCGCGGTTCTCGCAGTCCGGGTTCGGGCACGGGTGCTCCGGCGTCCCCTGCGTGTACGGGGTGTACCCGGCGGCGATCTCGTCCATCGTCACGCCGGCGTCGCCGTCGTAGTCCTCGGCGATCAGGTCGACGCCGATCTCGTCCCGGTAGAACTTCAGGAAGTCCTTCTTGAGCTTCGCCTTCTGCCGGGCGGTGAGGCCGGCGATGCCGAGCACCCCGCCGCAGAAGAAGACGTCGTTCACGTCCTTCGGGTCGTACCCGCGGGGCACCAGCTCGAGCTGCGCCGGCTCGAACGGCGGCGGGTAGTTCTTCATGGCGTGCGCCCGCCACTTCGGCGGGTACGGCTGGCTGTACATGACGACGGTGTCGGGGTCCGCGACCCGGTACTTGAACGGCCCGCCGACGTTCCCGAGGGGGTAGTACAGCGGCAGGTAGCGGGCGTAGGGGTCCGGGAACGTGACGCCGACCCGCGGGTCGCGGAGGTCGAGGTCGAAGAACAGGTGGACCGGCTTCTTGCACCCCGGCGGGACCTCGCCCTCGCGCTCGCCCCCGCCGCCGAACATGTGGCTGAAGTCCGAGACCTCGTCCTCGCGGCACTCCATGAACAGGAAGACCTGGTCCACGAGTTCGTAGACCTCGGTGTGCCGGCGGTTGAAGAGGAACGCCCGCATCAGCGTCTCCAGCCCGATCGGGCGGCCCGCCCCCACCGCTTGGTCAAGGGGCTGACGTGCGGGTAGGCCTGGGTCAACCGGTCGATGGTCACCGCGGCGCGTCCCAGTCGGCCTCGGCGACCGGGTCTGTGGGCCGGTCGTACCGGACGACCGACCCGCTGAGGGAGTGGGCGGCCGGCGGGTCCGAGCCGTTCGCGTCCGGCCGACGGGGACGGACAGGGTCAGGGTGCCGTCGGGGCCGGTGGTCCCGGTCGCGTGGATCGCCTGCACGGTTGCCCTCCGGAGCGCCGCGCCCGACTGGTTCTACTCGGGTGCGGCGCCCGGGTCGGCGGGGGTCCACTCGTCGCCGGGGACCGGCGGGGCGTCGGCCGCCTTGGCCAGCACCCGCTCGAACGCCTCGCGGCTCCCCTTCGCCCCGCGCGCCGCCATGTACTCCCGGGCCGCGCACGCGGCCAGCCGCTCGCGGACGGCCTCGGCCACCCACGCCGCCTCGGCCCCCGGCTCCGCCCCGGCCCGCCGGGCCACCTCCGCCCTCACCTCGGGCGGCAGCGCCACCACCAGTTCGCTCACCGGCCCACCCCCAGGCGCCGCAGCGCCTCCCTTGGTGTGACCACCTCGACCCCGAACCGGGCCGCGCCCGCCGCCAGGTGGCGGACGTTGTGCGTGACCAGCCACCCTGCCCCGGCCGCCACCGCCGCCTCCAGCACCATCTCGTCCCCGGGGTCCGGCAGGCTCGGCCGGACCCGGAACCGGACGTCCGCCGGCCGGCCGACCCGGCACAGGTAGTTTATCAGGTCGGCGACATCGGCCGGGGTCAGCCCGAGGTCTTCGGGCGCCCGCAGGAGGACGGCCTCGTACTCGAGCAGCAGGGGCGTGGTCAGGGCGACCTCGAACCGGCCGCCGCCGACCAGCCCGAGCAGCGCGTTCGACGCCCCGGTCGCGGACCGGAAGGCGGCGACCAGCACGCAGGTGTCGAGCACGACGGTGGGCACCATGCCGAGAGGCTACCCGGCCCACGGCCCCGCCGCAACGCTCACGCGGCGCTCCACGGATGCCGTAATCGGCACCGGGCTGGAACACCGGACGACCCCGCCTGTTTGCGTGGCCCACGTGTGTGGGCTACGAAATACTGGGAGGAGGCACCGCGTGCCGAATCCGTTGTGGCAACTCACAAACTATCCCGGTTCGGACCGCTTCGACAGCGAACCAATCGGCCACAGTAACTGTCACCCACAAACACACGGTGCTGAAACGGGGCTTCGCATGGTCGTGCAAGTTGTCGCAACTTGCGGTGATCTCCGGCGCTCGGTCGGATGGGTTAGCCTTCAGCCTGACGGCGCGGTCTCCGTCGGGCTCTCGGACCGCACCTTTGTCGCGCCGAATTTTCGGGCAAGGAAGTTCCTTTGGAGCGCATACAACCGAGTGACCCTGGCGTACCACGTCGCCCACGAACCGGCGGTCCTCGAACCGGTGCTGAACCCACATCTGACCTTCCACCCGCCGATTTACTTCCATCTTCGCGAGAACGCCAAGGACGAGCTTTGGGCCGGCATCGCCGATGTGGCGATCATGCTGGAGCAGGAGGGCCGGGTGCCGTGGGTGCGCTTCGTTTCCAAGCCGTTCGCGGAGTTGAAACCCGCAAATCCGCCACGCGACCCCGCGCGAACGAAGATTCGGGAAGTCCCCATCCCGAGTGGCGACTACTCTGTAGGTCTCGGCATTGACTTCGTGCGCCGCCCTGAAGTCCCGCCGCCCGAGTGGGTCACGAAGAACCTTGTCGGCGCAACTGCGGGTGTCGGCCTCGATATCCACGCTTGCGTTCTTCCTGGGCAAACCTCGACTCTCGCCTGGCTGCACCATTGCTGACTGGGGAGCGGAGGGTAGGGCCGAACCAAAGATCAACCAGACCTGCCGAAGACGGGTAACGCCAGGTCGGCGACCGCCGGGTCAGCCGACCTTCACCGTCGACGCCTTCTTGACGAAGTCCGCCTCGACCGCCACCCCGAACCCGACCCCGGTCGGGCACCGCACCACCCCCTTCTCGCACTTCAGCGACGACATCTCGCACCCCACCGGGATCGTCGCGTTCCCCTTGAACTCCATGTACGGCCCGGCGTTCACCCGGGCAGCGGACGACACTGGGGAGTCACTGTTGACGCGCTCGCCAAGGTCGGGGTAGCGGGGCGGTTGGTCGTGCAGAAGGGCATGATCCGCTTCAAGAAGTACTTCTCCGACTTCCCGGTCACCCCGTTGTCGCCGACCTGGAACGACGTGGGCGGGGCCGTCGATAAGGTGTATGTCGTGCAGACCACTCCGAAGGTCATCGAGCGTTGCATGTTGATGACCACGGACCCCGGCGACCTGGTTCTCGACCCGACGTGCGGGTCGGGGACCACGGCCTACGTCGCGGAGCAGTGGGGCCGGCGGTGGATCACCATCGACACGTCCCGCGTCGCGCTGTCGCTCGCCCGCACCCGGCTGATGGCGGCGAAGTTCCCGTACTACCTCCTCGCCGACTCGGCGGAGGGCCGGAAGAAGGAGTACGAGGTGACGGGCAAGGCCCCGTCGGGGTCGGCGATCACCGGGTACGACATCCGCCAGGGGTTCGTGTGCAAGCGGGTGCCGCACGTCACCCTCAAGAGCATCGCCAACAACCCGGACATCAAGGACGGGATGACGCGGGCCGAGATCGACGCGGCGATCAAGCGGCACGCCGAGACCGAGACGCTGTACGACCAGCCCTACGAGGACAAGAACACCGTCCGCGTGACCGGGCCGTTCACGGTCGAGAGTCTGTCGCCGCACCGGATGCTGCCGACGGGCACCCCGCCGACCTGGGACGAGGTGAAGGCGGCGGAGCGCGAGGTCGGGGCGGACCTCGGCGACGCGACCGGGTTCGTCCGCACCATCCTCGACAACCTCCGCACCGCCGGCGTCCAGAACACCCGCAAGGCCGAGCGGCTGACGCTCCAGGACATCGAGCCGTTCCCCAACGAGTACATCCAGGCCCGGGCAACGTACGACGAAGACGGGCAGCGACGGCACGCCGGGATCGGCATCGGACCCGAGTTCGGCACGGTCGGCCCGACGCTCCTGCGGTACGCCGCCCGGGAGGCGAACAAGGCCCAGGGGTTCGAC
>PNKH01000039.1 GCA_013822345.1 Isosphaera sp. | reverse complement strand
GGGGCAGTTGGCCGGGGTCCGGCGGATGGCCGAGGTGTCCGGGTCGATGGCCGCGATCCAGGCGGAACTCGACGTGCGGGACATCCGCCGCGACATCGAGCGCGGGGAGGCGACGGCCGGCAGCGCCAAGGAGCTGGCGGACGCGACGGCCGACCGCAAGGACGCGGAGTCGCGGTTCAACGCGAAGCTCGACAACGTCGTCAACCCCATGCTGGCGAGGTTGGAGAACCTGAAGGAGGGGTTGTTCGACCTCGGGTCGTCGATCCTGTCCGCGACGGACTCGATCAACGACAAGGTGGCGGAGATCGCCGGGAGGCTGGGGGCCGGCGGCCCGGAGCTGGTCGGGCTGGCGGCGCTGGAGGCGGACGTGCGGCGGGAGGCCGACCGGGTCGAGGCGGCCGGCCGGCGGATGATGGACATGGCCCGGGCGGAGGCGTCAGCCCCGGGCGGGGCGGCGCGGCCCGGCATGCTCCCCTGACGCGGCAGCTCACCACGACACACGAACAGCACCCGGATGCCCACGCCGTGAAGCCCGCCGCCGACGCCCCGCCCCCGGTCCCCTCGCCGTACCTGACGGCGAGGCAGGCGGCGGACTACCTCAACATCCCGTACAGCTCGTTCCGGAAGAAGGCGACCCGGATCCGCCGGATGCCCGGGACCGGGCGGTACCAGGTCGCCGACCTGGACGCCTTCGCCGCCGCCGGCCGGTCCCGCCGCAAGCGCTGACCGCCGAACCCCTCCCCTCCACGAACCCGGCCCACGTCATCACCGCCAGCTTCAGTTCCAGGACCAGCTTGTCCCGCCGCGGCCGGTACTGCTCCAGCATCCCCCACCTCGTTCTCATCGGGTTCAGGTGTCTCAGATGAGACACCTGCTTCAGACCAACGCCGCACGGTATCCTTGCTCACACCGACCACTTTGGCGATCTGCCGGGTGCTCATCCCGTCGGCCCTCATCGCCGCGGCCCGGGCCTTCCGCTGCTCCCGCGTCAGGTGCCGGCGGTGCTCGTTCAGGCTCTCGGCATAGGCCCGGGCCTCGGCCTCCGCGTCCGTCGCGCGACCGGTTGTCCGGCACGGGGCCGGCCGGGTATGCTGGACGGCATGGGCAGGCGAAGCGAGTTCTACACCACCGTCGGGGACGGCCCCCGGGCGGTGTCCGTCGGGTACAGCTCGACCGAGCGGGACGGGTACCTCGGGGTCCGGTTCGTCGGCCCCGACGGGACCCGGCTGGAGCGGATGACCCGGTGCAGGAAGCGGGACGCGAACTACCACGTCGAGGCGGCCCGGCACATCGCCCGGGCGTACTCCGACGCCTACCCCGCGTCCGGCGGGGTCGGGTGGGACGACTCGCTGGCCCGGGTCGCCCGGGGGGCGGCGGACCTCCGGCCGGCCACCCTGAAGGCGTTCGGCAAGGTCGCCCGGGTCCTGCGCGCCACCCTCCCCTGCCCCGCCTCCCCGGCGCTCGTCACGCCGGAGCTGGCAGCCCGCTTCGCCGGGGCCTTTCTCGCCGGGACGTACCGCCGGGGGAAGGCGGCCGGGGCGAAGGAGTACCCGCGGTCCCCGGCCACCCTCGCGAGCCACGTCCGCAACCTGTCCGCCTTGTGGAACCACCTGGTCTCGCTCGGGCTGGCGGCCGAGAACCCGTGGAAGGGCGTCCGCCGCCCGCAGGTCGAGCGGCGGCGCAAGCCGGCCCCGGCCGACGGGGAGGTGGAACACTTCTTCGGGTGGCTGCGCGACCGCTACCCGGGGTGGGAGCGGCTGCACGCCCTGGTCGCGCTGAAGGCGCTGTCCGGGTGCCGGACGCTCGACCTGGTGCAGCTCCGGTCCGCCCAGCTCCGGGACGGGCGGGTGGCGTGGGACGCCTCCCAGACGAAGCAGCGGGAGGGCCGGGCGGTGCTCCTGCCCCCCGACCTGTACGCCGCGCTGGCCCGGCTCGCCGGGCCGACCCACTTGTGGGAGGGGTTCGTCCGGGACCTGCCGGTGTACCGCCCGGGCACCAAGGGCACCCCGGCCGCGTTCAAGCCGGAGACGGTCTACTGGGTGATCGGGAACGTGTTCCGGGAGTACGCGGAGGCGCACCCGGACCGGCCCCGGCTGACCCCGCACGCGCTGCGGCGGCGGGCGATCACCCTGACCACGATGGCGACCGGGTCGGTGGACGCGGCCGCCCAGGCGATCGGGCTGCACCCGGCCACCGCCCGCGGGTACTACCTCGACGCCCGGAAGGCGTTCGACGCCGACGAGGTGTTCCGCAAGACGGCCGCGGCCCTCATCCCCGCCCACACTATTCCCACACTATCTGGGCACACCGGGGAACAATCCGGAACACCGGTGAACACCCGACACGGTGAAAACACATAGTGCGTGTTACATTGCCTACCGGCGAAGGGGACCGCTGGACCAAACCCGGGAACTGAAAATCGCTAGGTCCCCGGTTCAATCCCGGGACTGCCCACTCGAGAAATCCTTGGGGAAACAGTCGGCCCGAAGTCGCGGTTTCCCCCGCCAGTACGGAATAATGCCTCCGGCCGCCGTGACGCACCCCGTCACCGCCCGGAGGCATTCTCGTGGCCCGCACCCTCAGGCCCTGGTACCGCGAGGACCGGCAGGCGTACTTCGTCACCGTCGGCGGCGTCCGACACAACCTCGGCCCTGACTAGCGGGAGGCCGACCGCCGGTTCCACGAGCTGATGGCTCGCCGGGGCGACCCGCCCACACAACCCACGCCCCGACCCACACAGCCGGGACCTGGGGCTGGCGGTGGACCACTTCCTGAAGGTGAGCCGGAGTTACTGGCCGGGGCTGTTTCACTGCTACGACACCCCGGACCTGCCGCGGACGAACAACGACCTGGAGCAGGCGTTCGGGAGCCACCGGTACCACGAGCGGCGGGCGACCGGGCGGAAGGGGGCGTCGCCGGCGCTGGTGCTGCGCGGGTCGGCCCGGCTGGTGGCGGGGCTGGGCACCCGGGCCGGGGCGGGGACGGCGGCCGACCTGGCCGGGGCCGATCGGGACGAGTGGAGGCGGGTGCGGGCCGAGTTGGAGGAGCGGCGGCGGCGACGGGTCGGACGCCGCCGGTTCCGCCGGGACCCCGAGGGCTACCTGAAGGACCTGGAAAACCAGCTCATCCAGTCACGGTGCCGGCCTGGCTTTTTTTAGCAGGTCCCGCTCGGCCCGCAGCCGGGCGTTCTCGGCCCGCAGACGCCGCAGCTCGTCGTCGGCCGGCGTCGGGTCGCCGTGCCCGGGGAAGGCGTCGCTACCGCGCTCGAGGAACGCCTTCTTCCAGGTGCGGAGGAGGTTCTCGCCCACATCGACGCGGCGGGCGACCTCGGCCACCGCGGCTTCCCGACCGGGTGCCGGCACGATACGTACCGGCGTCGGACCCCACCCACCGGCAGGTGCCGGGTGAGCGGGACGCGGGGCACTGGATTCCCTCCCGCACCACCGGGTTGCGGAGTCAACATAGGGGACCTGGGAAAGTCGGTACACGGCCCGTCGGCGACGGAGTAGGCGACCTGGACGGTGACCCGGAACTCCTCGCGCCGGGTCGCCACCGGGACGGCCGCCGCGTCCGCCGCCAACGCCCGGGACTGCAGTTCGGGCTGCGGGCGGTGGAGCGAGTGCTCCTGGATCGAAACCACCCGCCCGACCTTCACCCCGGCCTCCTTCGCGAGGACATCCGCCCGCCGGGCCGTGTCGAGGGCGGCCGCCGGGTCGGACACCCCGAACTCGATCCCCGACACCTGGTTGCCCCCGGCCTTCACCACCGCGTCGAGCACCGTCCCGAGGTCGTCCAGCTTCCGCACCCGGACCCGGGCCCGGTTCGTCACCTCGTACCCGGCGGTCTCGGGCAGGACCCGCCCGTCGCCGGCCCGCTTGTGGACCGGCCTGAGGTCGAAGGCGGTCGTCTGGATCTCCAGTTCGGCGACCCCGTTCGTCTCAAGGGTCGCCGGCACGGCCTCCATCGCCTTGCCGTTGGCGGCGAGGGCCTCGGTCGCCGACGCCGCCCCGGTCACCACCCCGGTGTGGATCGTGGCCGTGTCCGGGGGCGCGGCCGCCACCCCTTCGCCGGAAACCCGGATGACCCGGTCCGGCCGGTCGTCGCCAAGCCCGCAGGGGAGCGCCACCAAGACGGCCCGGGTCGGGAGTAGAACGCCCATCGCCCACCTCCTCGGATTCAGGTCATCGGGGTTCGGCGGTCCCGGCGGGCCGGGGGAGTACGGCCCGGAGGACGGGGTACCCGGCCGCCCCGGCCGCCACCGAGGCGGCCAGGATCGCGACCTTGAAGGCGATGTCGGTGGCCACCGGGACCGCCTACCCGCCAGCGGCCGCCAGGCACAGCCCGGCCGTGACGGCCATCCCGCCGACCGCGGCCGCCACCGGGAGGGCCGCGGTCCGCACCCGGGGCAGGTGGCCTTCCAGCGCCTCCCGCTTGACCTCCAGGGCGACGGCGAAGAAGAACACCGCCATCAGCCCGTCGTTCACCCAGTGGTGCACCGTCATCCCGAACCGGTACGACCCCAGCTCGACGGCCAGCGGGGTCTCCCACGCCCGGACGTACGCCTCCCCCCAGGCGGAGTTCGCCCAGACGAGGGCGGCCACTGCGGCCAGCAGTAGGGCGACCCCGCCGGGGGTCACGTCGTGGACGAGCCGCTGGGGCGGGAGCACCACCGCCCGGGCGGCCGGCGGCCGCTGGGCCCGGACCTCGGTCTCCCCCCGCGTCCGCGGCGGCACCCCCGCACTCATCCCCGCCCCCGTGGTGCGCCCCCGGCGGTCAGCCGAAGGCGCTGTTCCGGGCCGTCATCCCCCTGGCCGTTCGCACCCCGGGACGGTGCCCCGGCCTGCCGTTTGCGGTTACCCGTCCCGTCCGCCCCGGCGGGCGAGCGTGTTCCGGCAGGCCTGGTGGGTGGCGCGCTCGACCCGGGTGCCGCCGGTCCCGGCCGTCCGCCGGCGGCCGCTCAGCGGGGGATCTGTGCCAGCTCGTCGACCAGCTCCCGGAGCTTGTCGATCTCGCCGACCCGGTCGGCGAGCTGCCGGATCCGGCGGACGACCTCGACCGACGGCTCGCCGTCCGCGGGGGCCCTCCGGGCGGCGATCGCGCGCTGCTCCGGCTCCGGGACGTCGACCCCCGGGGGCAGGTCCGCCTGGGTCATGACCAGGTCGCTCGAGTTCGCGGGGCGTTCGGCAGGCATGGGCAGACTCCTCACGACGGGCCGCGGGTGGTCGAGCCCGCGCCGTCGTGCCGCGGCCCGTAGCTATTGTCACCGGCGGGCCGGGGCCGCCCTGTCGGGTTCTGAGGAAGGAGTCGTCAGGTAATCAATCACCGCGCGGGCCGGGGGCGAAGAATGCCTCTGGGCCGGGCCTCGGCCGATGTCCGGGGGAAGGTCGTGGCCTTGGCGGGCGACGGGCCGGCCACCGGGTTGACGATGCGGGCCACGGTCGAGGCCGTCTGCCGGCTCGTGGGCCTCGCGGACGGCGCCGTCCGCGCCCGGGGAGCCGGAGCCGTTCCTGGCCCTCGGGGCGCGGTACGAGGACTTCACCCGGACCCCAGACGAAGTGGTCCGGGAACTGCTCGCCGGGTCCGCGGCGGTCGCCGCGTGACCACCCGCATTCTCCGTAGGACCGGCCGTGCCCTCACCACCGACCGCCCCACCCGGGCCCGACTTCCCGCCCGTCCCGGACCCGGTGCCCCCGCTCCCGGTCCCCGACCCGAGACCGCCCGGGGTGCCGGCCCCGCCGGGCGACCCCCGGCCCGGCGGCCCGGTTCCCCGACTCGGGGTCCGGCTCGGGGCGGCCGACCCCACACCACCCTTCGGGAGGGCGCGACGATGAGCGGCGGGCGCGAGACGGTGGTCATCACCGGGAGCAGCGGGCTGATCGGGGCCGCCCTGGCGGCCCGGCTCGACCCGGAGTACGAGGAGGTCGGGTTCGACCGGCCGGGCGAGCCGCACCCGCCGGCCCGCGCCGACTGCATCGAGCTGGACGTGGCCTCGGACGACAGCGTCCGGGACGGGCTGCGGCGGCTCCGGGAGCGGCACGGGGACCGGATCGCGTCGGTCGTCCACCTGGCCGCGTACTCCGACTTCGAGGGGGAGCCGAGCGACAAGTACGGGGAGGTCACCGTCCGCGGGACCGGGCGGGGGCTGCGGGACTTCCGGGGCGAGCTGTTTGTCTTCTCCAGCACCATGCTGGTGCACAAGCCGGGCAACCCGGGGGAGAGGATCACGGAGGACTCCCCGGTCGAGGCGACCTGGTACTACCCGGCGCCGAAGGTCCGGACGGAGGGGCTGATCCGCCGGGAGCGGGGCGGCACCCCGGTCGTGCTCCTGCGGACCGCCGGGGTGTACACCGACGGGCGGCGGACCGCTACGGGCTGGGCATCTCACGGGCCCGCCGGCTCCTCGGCCGGGAGCCGGGGTCGTGCGTCAGTTCGCCCCGGATCGGCCTGGAAGCGGAGCCGGCGGGGGCCGAACTGACGCACGACCCGGCGGGCAGGGCCGTTCGGTGTGTGGGTCTGGGCGGCGTCGCACCCGCTCCCGGACGGTCGCGGTTCGCCGTGCGCCGGGGCGACCCGCGACCGCCCGGGAGCGGGTGAAACCGACCCCACCCCCCACACCGAACGGCCCTGACCCAGCGGGTCCCGTCCTTGCCCCGCCGCCGGGGTCAGGGTATCCTCGGGCTATGCCCGACCTCACCCGCACCCTGGACGCCGCCGCGGCCGGCGACCCTCAGGCGGCGGCCGAGCTGCTGCCGCTCGTGTACGACGAGCTGCGGAAGCTGGCCGCCGCCCGGGTGGCCGCGGAGAAGCCGGGCCAGACCCTCCAGGCCACCGCCCTGGTCCACGAGGCGTACCTCCGGCTCGCCGGCGGGCAGCCGGACGGGTGGAACGGCCGCGGCCACTTCTTCGCCGCCGCCGCCGAGGCCATGCGCCGCATCCTGGTCGAGGCCGCCCGCGGGAAGGGGCGGGAGAAGCGCGGCGGGGACTGGCACCGGGTCGACTTCGAGGACCTCGACCCGGCCACCTCCGTCACCCCCGACCAGCTCGCCGCCCTCGACGACGCCCTCGGCCGGCTGGCCGAACTCCACCCGCTCGCCGGCGAGCTCGTCAAGCTCCGGTACTTCGCCGGCCTCGCCCTCGACCGGGCCGCCGCGGTCCTGGACATCTCCCCCGCGACCGCGTACCGGCACTGGGCGTACGCCCGGGCGTGGCTGCACGCCGAGCTGACGAGCACCCGGTAGCGGCCGGCCGGTTTTTCCCGCACGCCGTGAGAAACTCCGCCCGCCCGCGGCGCACTGTCCGGTAGCGGCACCGCGCCGCCGAGGCCCCCATGACCGCGTTCGAAGACCAGGCCCGGTCGCTGTTCCTGGCCGCCCTCGACCACCCGCCCGGCGGGTGGCCCGAGTTCCTGGACGCGGCGTGCGGCGGGCGCACGGAGGTGCGGGCCCGGGTCGAGGAGTTGCTCCGCGCCCACCTGGGGATGGGGAGCATCCACACCCGCCCGCCCGACACGGTCGACCTGTCCCCGGCCGACCCCCCCGGGTCGGCGGTCGGGCCGTACAAGCTGCTGGAGCGGATCGGGGAGGGCGGGTTCGGGGTGGTGTTCCTGGCCGAGCAGACCGCCCCGGTCCGCCGGCGGGTCGCCCTGAAGGTGCTCAAGCCCGGGATGGACACCCGCCAGGTGGTCGCCCGGTTCGAGGCCGAGCGGCAGGCCCTGGCCCTGATGGACCACCCGAACATCGCCACCGTCCTGGACGGCGGGGCGACCGCCGCCGGCCGCCCGTACTTCGTGATGGAGCTGGTCCGCGGGGTGCCGGTGACCGACTTCTGCGACCGGGAGCGGCTGACGCCCCGGGACCGGCTCGGGCTGTTCCTCCAGGTCTGCGCGGCGGTCCAGCACGCCCACCAGAAGGGGGTCATCCACCGGGACATCAAGCCGAACAACGTCCTGGTGACGGTGCACGACGTGACCCCGGTGGTCAAGGTGATCGACTTCGGGGTGGCGAAGGCCGTCGGGCAGGACTTGACGGACAAGACGGTGTTCACCGGGTTCGCCCAGATGATCGGGACCCCGCTGTACATGTCCCCGGAACAGGCCGGGGGGAGCGGGCTGGACGCCGACACCCGGAGCGACATCTACTCCCTCGGGGTGCTCCTGTACGAGCTGCTGACCGGGACAACCCCGTTCGACCCGGCCCGGTTCCGGGGGGTCGGGTACGACGAGATCCGGCGGATCATCCGGGAGGAGGAGCCGCCCAAGCCGAGCACCCGGCTGTCGACCCTCGGGCCGGCCGCGGCGACCGCGTCGGCGAACCGCGGGACGGAGCCGCGGCGGCTGTCGGCGGCGGTCCGCGGGGACCTCGACTGGATCGTGATGAAGGCGCTGGAGAAGGACCGGAACCGGCGGTACGAGACGGCCGCGGCGCTGGCCGCCGACGTGCAGCGGTATCTGGCCGACGAGCCGGTCCTGGCGCGGCCGCCGGCGGTCGCGTACCGGGTGCGGAAGTTCGTCCGGCGGAACCGGGCGGCCGTGTGGCTCGCGGCGGTGGTCGCCGCTGCGGTGCTGACCACGGTCGGCACCGCGGCCGGGCTGGTCGGGTGGCGGCTGCGGGAGCGGGCCGACGGCCGGGCCCGGACCGCCGGCGCCGTGCTCGCCGCCCTGGACGAGTCGCGGGAGCACCAGGCGGCGCGGCGCCTCGCCCAGGCGGTGGAGGCGGCGCGGCGGGCCGAGGCGGCGCTGGCCGCCGGCGAGGCGGCCGACGACCTCCGCGACCGGGTGCGCGACCGCCAGCGCGACCTGGACCTGCTCGTCCGGATCGAGGCGGTCCACCAGCGGAAGGGGATGATCCGGGAGTACTTCGTCGGGGAGCGGGTGTACGGCGGGAGAGGGCCGGTCGCCGCCGGGCGGTGGCAGCAACTGGAGGACGTGGACGTCGACGCGGAGCTGACCCGGGCGTTCGACGAGTACGGGGTGCCCGTCGGACAGCTCGACGCCGCGGAGGCGGGCCGGCGGATCCGGGAGCGCGGGGCCGCCGTCGAGGCGGCGGCGGCGCTGGACGACTGGGTCGTCTGGCGGCGCGGGGCGCGGCCGGCGGACGACGGCTGGAAGCACCTGCTCGCGGTCGCCCGGGCCGCCGACCCCGACCCGTGGCGCGAGCGGGTCCGGGACGCCCTGGCGAAGAAGGACCGGGCCGCCCTGGAGGAGTTGGCCGGGGAGGACGCCGCCCTCGCCCTGCCGGTGGCGAGCCAGTTGCTCCTGGCCGAAGCGCTACAGAACGCCGGGGCGGCGGAGCCCACGGTGGCATTCCTCCGGAAGGCGCAGGGCCGGCAGCCCGGCGAGTTCTGGTTCAACGTCCGCCTCGCGCAGGCCCTGCGCGGGCCGGCGGGAAGGGGGAACCCGCGCGAGGCGGCCTGCCTCTACTCCGCCGCCCTCGCCGTCCGCCCGCGGAACCTCCTCGCCCAGCTCGGCCTGGCCGGGGCGCTGCGAGACGGCGGCGACCTCGACGAAGCCGCCGCCGCCTGCCGGCGGGTCGTCGAGACCCACCCGGACGCCTACCTCGCGCACCACGTGCTCGCGGAGGTGCTCGACGACCGGGGGCGGTACGAGGAGTCGTTGGCCGCCGGCCGGGAGGCCATCCGGGTCAGCCCCGGGCAAAGCGTGGCGTACAGCAACCACGGCGTCACCCTGGTCAAGCTGAAGCGGTTCGAGGAGGCCGTCGCCGTGCTGCGGCACGCCGTCGCCCTCGACCCCGGGAGCGCCACCGCCCACCTCAACCTGGGGTCGGCGCTGCGGCAGCTGGATCGGACGACCGAGGCCGTCCCGGTCCTGCGGGAAGCCCGCCGCCTCCGCCCGCACGACTTCTCGACGCTGATGAACCTGGCGACGGCCCTGCGCGAGTTGGGGGCCGACGACGCGCGGGAGGTCTACCTCGACGCCTTCCGCCGCCGGCCGCCCCACGCCCAGACGCTGCTGGACCTCGGCGCGACCCTGCTGGGTGGGGGGCTGACGGACGAGGCGGTGACGGCCCTCCGGGACGCCATCGGCCTCGACCCGGCCCTGGCCGACGCCCACGCCACCCTCGGCGACGCGCTGGGTGCCGAGCGGCAGTGGGCGGGCGCCGCCGCCGCGTACCGGGAGGCCGTCCGCCTCCGGCCGGACTACGCCCAGGCGCACCACAACCTGGGCACCGCCCTCGTCGAAGCGGGCGACGTGGACGAGGCCGTCCGCCACCACCGGGAGGCCGTCCGCCTCCGGCCCGGGTCGGCCGCCTTTCACCTCTCGCTGGGCATCGTCCTGTGCGACCACCAGCGGGACTACGAGGGCGCGATCCGGGCGTTCGAGCGGGCCGTGCTCCTGGAGCCGGACGACGCCCTAGCCCACGAGAACCTGGGCACGGCCCTGTTCGGGAAGAGGGACTACGCCGCCGCCGTCGTCGTCCTGCGCGAGGCGATCCGCCTGGCCCCGGGTGTCGCGACGGGTCACTGCAAGCTCGGCAACACCCTCGCGGCCGTGCGGCAGTACGACGAGGCCGTCACCGCCTACGGGGACGCCATCCGCCGGAAGCCGGACCTCGTCGAGGCGCACGTCGGGCTGGCCCGGGCGTGGGCGGCGAAGCGGAACCCGCGCGAGGCCGTCGCCGCCTACCGGGGGGCCGCCCGGCTGATCCCGGAGGACGCGCAGTGCCAGTTCGAGCTGGCCGGCCAGCTCGAGGCGGCCAACCAGCCGGACGAGGCGGAGGAGGCGTTCGGCCGGGCCGCCGCGCTGTGGCGGAAGCGCGCGAGCGGGCCGGCGGCCGGGCCGGCGGACCGGAGCCAGCTCGGGGCCGTCCTGAACAACTTCGCGATGCTGCTGACCCGCCGGGGGAAGCCGGCGGAGGCCGCCCGGCTGCTGGAGGAGGCCGTGACCGTTCAGAAGGCGGCCGGTCAGTCCGACCCGGGGAGCCCGCGGTACCGGGCGTTCCTCCGGAACCACTACCGGAACCTGACCGACGCCCACCTGGCGCTGGGCGACCACGCGGCGGCGGCGCGGGCGGCGGCCGAGCCGCCGCGCCTCTACCCGGACAACTGGGAGGAGCACTTCCGGGCGGTGAAGGTGCTGCTCCGGTGCGCCGACCTGGCGCGGGCGGACGCCGGGCTTCCGGAGGCGAAGCGCGGGGAGGCGGCCGGCGGGTACGACCGGGCGGTCCGCGGGCACGTCCGCGAGGCCGTCAAGCGCGCCGGCGGCGACCCGGCCGCCCTGGACACCCTGGCGTGGTTCCTGGCCAACGCCCCGGGGTTCCGCGCCCCGGCCCTGGCCCTGGAGCTGGCCGAGCAGGCGGTCGAGCTGGCCCCGCGGCAGGGGGAGCACTGGACGACGCTGGGGGCGGCGCGGTACCGCGCCGGCCGCTGGAAGGAGGCGGTGAAGGCGCTGGACGAGGCGGTGACCCGGCCCGGCGGCGGGGGGGGCCAGGCCCAGTTCTTCCTGGCCATGACCCACTGGCAGCTCGGCGACAAGCCGGAGGCCCGGCGGTGGTACGAGCGGGCCCTGCCTTGGGTGGAGAAGAGCAAGCCCGCGGCGGACGAGTTGGGCTTCCTCCGTGAGGAGGCCGCCCGGCTGCTGGGCGTCGAAGAGAAGGAGAAGTGACGACCCGGGCCGTCACGTCACCCGGGTGAGGTCGCCAGTCCCGTGAACTCCGGATGGGGGTAAGTCCCCGCCGCCTCGGCGCACACGGTCTGCGCGCCGCCGGGGCCGTCGTTTTCTTATCGCAGACCACCCCGTGGGAGGGCTGACATGTCACCGCGCTCGTTCCGCCCCTCGCGGCGGGTTGCCCCGGCCGGGGCACTGCTCGCCGCCGCCTTGCTGCTCGCCGGGCCGCCCAGTCCCGCCCGCGCGGTCCTGATCCTCGACCCGGTCGGGGACTTCCTCCCCACGTACACCGGGCCGCAACTCCCGGGCCTGGACGTGGTAGCCCACGAGGTCACCCTGGTCGGGGACCGGTTGGTCATCTTCGGCCGGATGGCCGGGGCGATCGCGGACACGCAGGCGGTCGGCGGGCTGTACCTGATCGGGCTGGACCGCGGCCTGGGCACGCCCCGGTTCACCCTGTCGCCCGCCGCCCCGCCCGTCGTCGGGCCGAACGTCCTGTTCGACTCCGTCGTGCGCATCAACCCGGACGGCACCGGCCTGTTCAACAACATCGTGGCCGGCGTGTCGACCCCGCTGAGCCCGGCCGACATCACCATCGTCGGGAACGAGTTCACCGTCCAGGTGCCCCTGAGCGTGCTGCTCCCCATGGCGACCCGGCCGCCGGAGGCGTGGACGTACAACATCTGGCCGCGGAACGGCGTGGGGCTGAACGTGCAGATCTCCGACCTCGCCCCGGACGACGGCAACTCGCCGGTGCAAGCCGCCGTCCCCGAGCCGGCGTCGCTCGCCCTGTGCGGGACCGCCGCCCTTGTCCTGCTCGGCTACCGCCGGCGGCGGAGGACGGCGCCCGGGAAGGGCGCGTCGGCCGGGAACCTGTCGTGACGTGACGGCCCGTTGAACGAAGGCGGCCGGTGGGGCCTCGCCGCCAGGCAACCCCACCGGCCCGGCCCCGCACGGCCTGCGCGCCGCCGGGCCGTCGTTGACCCGCGCAGACCACACCCGTGAAGGAGACGAACGTGACGACGCGCACCCGCCTCGGTATCGAGCAACTCGAGAGCCGGCTCGTGCCGACCGCACGGCCGAACTTCGTCTTCATCCTGGCCGACGACCTGGACGCCGAGAGCGTCCGGTCCATGCCGCGGCTGCAGGCGCTGCTGGCCGACCAGGGGACGACCTTCACCAGCGCGTACGTCACCAACCCCCTGTGCTGCCCGTCGAACGTGTCGATCCTGACCGGGCAGTACTCCCACAACCACCAGATCCTCCACAACGTCCCGCCGCAGGGGGGCTTCCAGAAGTTCGTGGACCTGCGGACCGACGGCGACCCGGCCACGCTCGGCGACGAGAACACCCTCGCCACCTGGCTGCAGGACGCCGGCTACCTCACCGGGCGCGTCGGCAAGTACCTGGTCGGGTACCCGGAGGACTCGACCTACGTCCCGCCCGGGTGGGACGACTGGTTCGGCACCTACGGCGGCGCCCCGGGGTACTACAACTACGGCGTCAACGACAACGGCACGGTGATCCGCTTCGGGGACCGGCCGGAGGACTACTCCACGGACGTGCTGGCCGCCCGGGTCGTCTCGTTCCTCGACCGGGCCGAGCTGAACGACGACCAGCCGTTCTTCGCCCTCTTCGCCCCCAGCGCCCCGCACGCCCAGGGCACCCCCAACGGGCCGCCGATCCCCGCCCCGCGCCACCTCGGCACATTCGCCGGGGTTCAGGCGCCGCGCCCGCCGTCGTTCGACGAGGCGGACGTGTCCGACAAGCCGCCGCACCTCCGCAACCTGCCGCCGCTCACGCCCGCCCAGGTCGCCGCGATCGACCGGCAGTACCAGGCCCGGCTGGAGTCCCTGCAGGCGCTCGACGAGGGGGTCGCGTCGATCGTCGAGGCGCTCGCCGCCCGCGGCGAGCTGGAGAACACCTACGTCGTCTTCACCTCCGACAACGGGTACTTCCTCGGCCAGCACCGCATCCTCCAGGGGAAGGGGGAAGTCTACGAGGAGTCGATCCGGGTGCCGCTGGTGGTCCGCGGCCCGGGCGTCCGGGCCGGGGTCACCGTCGACCACCTCGTGACGAACATCGACTTCGCCCCGACCGTGGCCGAACTGGCGGCGGCGCCCGCCGGCCGGGAGACGGACGGGCGGTCGCTGGCCCCGCTGTTCGCCGGGGACGTGCCGCCGAACCAGTGGCGGTCCGACTTCCTCGTGGAGATCTACCGCAACCCGCCGATGCAGCCCGGCGCGCCGGGCTTCGCCCTGCACACCCGGCACGAGGTGTACGTGGAGTACGCCGACGGGTTCCGGGAGATGTACGACCTGCGGACCGACCCGTTCCAGCTGCGGAACCTGGCCGCGGACACCGACCCGGCCCGCCTCCAGGCACTGTCCGACCGGCTGCGGGTGCTGGTCGCCAGCCGCGGGGACTCGGCCCGGGCGAACCCGCCGGCGGCGCGGGTCGAGAGCGTGGTCGTCAACGACGGGTCGGCCCAGCGGTCGGCGGTCCAGAGCCTCACCGTCACCTTCGACCGCCAGGTGACGATCGGCCCCGGGAGTTTCGAGCTGCGCCGCCGCGACGGGGCGCCGGTCGCCCTGGCCGTCGCCGCCTCCGTCCTCGACGGCCGGACGGTCGCCGTCCTCACCTTCACCGGCCCCGGGGTCGTCGGCGGGTCGCTGGCGGACGGGAACTACGCCCTGACCGTCCGGGGCGATCGCACCGAGGACCTGCTGGGGCAGGAACTCGACGGGGACGGGGACGGGACCGCCGGCGGGGACCGCTCCGACGCCTTCTTCCGGCTGTACGGGGACGGGGACGGCGACCGGGACGTGGACCTCCGCGACCTGGGTCGGTTCTTGACCACCTTCGGCCGCCGGGCCGGCGACCCGGGCTATCTGGCGTACCTGGATGTCGACGGCGACGACCGGGTGGGCCTCCTCGACCTGTTCGCCTTCGCCGACCGCCTCGGGACGGCCCTTCAGCCGTAACCGACGCGGGCGGAAACGCAGAGCGGCCGGTGGGGGGCCTGACCGCCAGGCAAGCCCCTCCGGCCCGGCACCACCTGGCGCACGGCCTGCGCGCCGGGACCGGTGCCCCATCGCCCGATCGCAGGCCACACCACCCGTGGAGTCCTTCCGATGCGTCTGCCATCCTGGCTGCGGCCCGCCCGCTCCGCCCATCGCCCGGGCGCCCCCGCACCCCGCCCGGCCCCGCTCCGGGTCGAGCGGCTGGAGGGCCGGACCGTCCCGGCCACGTTCACGGTCCGCACCCTCGCCGACGCCGGCCTCGGGTCGCTGCGGGCGGCGATCGCGGCCGCCAACGACACCCCCGGGGCCGACGTCATCCGGTTCGCCCCCGCGGCCCGCGGTACCGTCACCCTGACGAGCGGGGAGTTGGCGATCACCGACGACGTGCGGATCGACGGCCCCGGGGCCGGCCGGGTGGCGGTCAGCGGGAACGACACCAGCCGGGTGTTCCGGATCGACGCCGGGGCGGTCGTCGCCATCGACGGGCTGACCATCACCCGCGGGAACGCCCTGCTGCGGGGCGGCGGCATCCGCAACGACGGCACCCTGACCCTGTCCCGCGCAGTCGTGTCCGACAACGAGGTCGTCGGCGTGGCCGGCTTCGGCCCCCCCGTGGACGCCTTCGGCGGCGGCGTCTTCAACGCCGGCACGCTGACGGTTCGGGACACCCTGTTCGTCGGCAACCGGGCCACCGGCGGGGACGGCATCCCCGCCACCGCGACCACCCCCGGCCTGCCGGCCGGGGCCGCCCTGGGCGGGGCCATCTTCTCGATCGGGACGGCGGCTGTGCCGGCGACGGCCGCCGTCACCCGGAGCACCTTCCTGGACAACCAGGCCGTCGGCGGGACGGCCGGGGTCGGGGCCACGTCCCGCGCCAACGGCCTGGGCGGGGCCGTCATGAACGACGCGGGTACGTTCACCGTCAGCGACAGCCTGTTCCGCGGCAACCGGGCGGTCGGCGGGGCGAGCGTCCAGCTCGGCGGCGGCGGCGCGTCCGGCGGGGCGATCGCCCAGTCCGCGCTAAGCGGGGACTCGACGTTCACCGTCCGGCGTTCCACGTTCACGGGCAACCAGGCCGTCGGCGGGGCTGGCGGGGCGGGCGGCCCGTCGCAGTTCGGCCGCGGCGGGGCCATCGCCAACCTGAAGGCCCCGTTCGGCACCCCGCCGAGCACCCTCCGCGCCGTGATGCGGGTGATCGACAGCACGGTCGTCGGCAACGAGGCCGTCGGCGGGGCCGGGGTGATCGCCGGCAACGGCCTCGGCGGCGGCCTCGCCAACGACAACGGCGGGACGATGGAGGTCGCCCGCACGCTGGTCGCCCTGAACCGTGCCGCCGGCGGGGTGAGCGTCGGCGGCGCGTCCGGCAACGGCCTGGGCGGCGGGGTCTACAACGGCCAGGCGATCAGCCCCGCCTTCGGGTCGACCGCCCTGTCGCTGAACACCGGCGTCGTCGCGTTCAACCGGGCCGAGGGCGGGGCGGCGACGGCCGGGGGCACCGCCGGGTCGGGGCTGGGCGGCGGCGTGTACGTCTCGCCGGGCGGGATCGCGGACGCCTTCGGCACGTCGGTGTTCGCCAACGACGCGTCCACCAGCGACGACGACGTGTTCGGCGACCTCGGCGTCATCTGACCGACGCGGCCGCCCCGACCGGCGGATCCCCGCCGGCCGGGGGGTGGGGGGAAAATGCCCGCCGGCCGAACCGCCCGGCGGGAGGGGGGGTCACTAGAATCACCGGAGCCGCGCCGGCGCGACCGGCCGACCCCGACCCCGCTCCGCCCCTCGTCCCCGCGCCGCCCCGCATGGACACCGACCCCGTCATCGGCATCGACCTCGGCACCACCAACTCGGCCGTCGCCTTCCTCGGCCCGGACGGCCCGGTCCTCATCCCGAACGCCGTCGGCGGCCGCCTGACCCCGTCCGTCGTCGGGGTGGACGAGTCCGGGGCCGTCCTGGTCGGGGCCGCCGCCCGCGAGCTCCGCGTCCTCCGCCCGGACCGCTGCGCCTCCCTGTTCAAGCGGTACATGGGGACCGACCACCCCACCACCGTCGCCGGCCGTACCTACTCCCCCGAGGAACTCTCCGGCCTCGTCCTCCGGTCCCTGAAGGCGGACGCCGACGCCTACTTCAAGCGGCCGGTCACCCGGGCCGTGATCACCGTCCCGGCGTACTTCAACGACCGCCAGCGGAAGGCCACCATCGCCGCCGGGCGGATCGCCGGGCTGGCCGTCGAGCGGATCCTGAACGAGCCGACCGCCGCCGCCATCGCCTACGGATTCCACGACGAGGGCGACAAGAAGCTCCTCGTGTTCGACCTCGGCGGCGGCACCTTCGACGTGTCCGTGGTCGAGCTGTTCGAGGGGACGCTGGAGGTCCGGGCGTCGGCCGGGGAGAGCGCCCTCGGCGGCGAAGACTTCACCCGGGCGGTCGCGGCCCGCGTCCTGGAGACCCGCGGCGTCGCGTTCGAGCGGGCCGAGGCCCGCACCCCGAAGCTCGTCTCCCGGCTGATCCAGCAGTGCGAGCGGGCGAAGTGCCTGCTCAGCCGGGAGGAGTCGGCGGCCGTGCGGGTGCCCGACGACGCCGGCGAGTACGGGCCGGGGTCCGCCGAGGTGACCGTCACCCGCGAGCAACTCGAGAAGTGGGTATCGCCGGTCCTCGCCCGGGTCGAGCTGCCGATCCGGCGGGTGCTCGGGGACGCCAAGCTCACCCCCGCCCAGCTCGACGAGGTGATCCTCGTCGGCGGGGCGACCCGGATGCCGCTGGTCGTCCGGCGGGTGGCGGAGGTGCTCGGGAAGGAGCCGCGGCGGCGGCTGAACCCGGACGAGGTGGTCGCCCTCGGGGCCGCCGTCCAGGCCGGGCTGGTCGGCCGGTCGGCGGCGGTCGAGGACCTGGTGGTCACCGACGTGGCCCCGTTCACCCTCGGGGTGGCGGTCGCCAAGCAGTTCGGCGGGGACATGCGGGAGGGGTACTTCGACCCGGTCATCGACCGGAACACCACCATCCCGGTGAGCCGGGTGAAGCGGTACTCGACGATGGTCCCGAACCAGACGGTGATCGTCGTCCGCGTCTACCAGGGGGAGGCCCGACGGGCGGAGGAGAACCTGCCGCTCGGGGAGTTCGAGGTGAAGGGGATCCCGCCCGGGCCGGCCGGGCAGGAGGTGGACATCCGGTTCACCTACGACCTGAACGGGGTGCTGGAGGTGGAGGCGACGGTGGTCGCCACCCGGCGGACGGTCACCCACGTCATCGCCCGGCACGCCCGGGGGATGACCGAGGAGCAGATCCGGCGGGCGGTCCGGGACATGGACAAGCTGAAGGCCCACCCGCGGGACGAGGAGGCGAACCGGCTCGCCCTGCACCGGGCGGAGCGGGCGTACAAGGAGCTGGCGGCCGACCTGCGGCAGGCACTGGGGCTGCTCCTCGACGGGTTCGAGGCGGCGCTGGAGGGGCGGGACAAGGAGGCGATCGCCCGCCACCGGGCGGCGCTGGAACAGTTCCTATCGCTGCACGACCCGGCCGGCGACGGGGGTGACGAATGACCACCCGTGAGCGGGCGGCGGAGGCGCTCGGGCTGCCGCCCGGGGCGACGGCGGCCGAGGCCGCGGCGGCGTTCCTGGCCGGGCTGCCGGCGGCCGGGTTCGTCCCGGCCCCGGCGCGGGTCGCGGCGGTCAACGCCCTCGCCGGCGCCACCGTCCCGGCCGACCCCGACGAGGACGACGGGGCGGCCGCGGAGGTCGAGGCGTTCGCGCGGGAGTTCTGGTCGGTCGCCCCGGCCGCCCGCCGGACCGCGTGGGACGCCCTCCGCGCCGGCGTCGGGGACGGCCCCGTGTCGGCCCGGCTGCTCGACCTGCAACCGGGGCTCGATGTCGATCCCGACCCGGTCCCTCCGGGCCCGGCGGCCGAGGAGGTCGCGGCGCTGGTCAAGGAGTTGTTCGTTCTGCCGCCGCGGGAGCGGGCGGTGCGGCGGAACGGGTGGCTGCTGGCGAACGCCGGCCGGCACGCCGACCTCGTCGCCGGAACGAAGGAGCTGGCCCACCTCCGCCCGGACCTGGTCGGCCTCGACCCGGTCCTCGCCGCCCGGCTTTCGCCGGCGTTCGACGCGGCCGCCTTCGCCGCGGCGGCGGAGGCCTTGCCGCTGATGGAGCCGGTGACTCCGGAGTGGCCCGAGCCGTCGGCATGGTCCCCGGCGGGCGGCGGGTCGCAGCCCTCCCGTGCCAAGACCGAGGGGGCCGGCTTCGGCCTGCCGGTGTACTGGCTGTTGATCGTCGGGTTCGGGGTGATCGTGAAGCTGTGCGGCGGCGGGCTGTCGGACCGGTCGTCGCCGTCCCGCGCCCCGCTCCCGCCGCCCGAGTACCGGCCGTACAGCCCCCAGCCGCTCATCCCACAAACCACCCCCCGCACGTCACCCCTGTTCCACAAGGCCCAAGTCGAGTTGTTCCGCGAGTACGCCGACAACCCACAGGGGCCGGCCCCGCCGTCGTATCAGCTCTGGTTGGAGAAGGGCAGACCGGACGGGGCGACCGGACTCGTACCGAACGCCCCGGTCCACTGGGAGCGGATCTTCGGGCCGAAGGTGATCGAAGAGTGCCGGCTGTACGAGCGAGCCGGCGGCGCCAAGCCGGGGCTGTACGACGCCTGGGTGAAGTACGGCCGGCCCGGCGAAGTGGCGGCCTTCGTCGGCCCCAAGGCGAACCCCTGACCGGTGCCCCGTGGCCGACCACCTCCCCGACGACCCGCGGCAGTGGCCGGCCGACCCGTTCCGGGTGCTCGGCGTCGAGCCGGGCGTGGCCGAGGCGGACATCCGCCGGGCGTACACCCGGCTGATCCGCCGGTTCAAGCCGGAGCACGCCCCCGAGCAGTTCCGCCGGGTCCGCGAGGCGTACGAGCAGGCCCTGGAGATGACGCGGTGGGGCGGGTGGACCCCGCCGGCGTTCACCGTCACCGTACAGTCCGGGGACGAACCGGCCCCCCGGCCGGCGGCTCCGGCCGACCCGCAGGACGCGGTCTGGGCGCTCGCCGCCACCGACCCGGCGGCGGCGTACTCCCGGCTGGTCGAGCTGGGCCAGGCCCGGCCCGACGACCCCGGCCCGGCGCTGCGGCTGTACTGGCTGTTGGCGGTCCGCCCGGGGCTCGACCCGGACCGCACCCGGCACGACTGGCTGGCCGCGGCTCTGACCCGCGGCCGGCTCTCCGGCCCGGCGGCCGAACTGTACCGGCGGGAGGTCGCGGCCGACCCGGACCGGGCCCTCCACGGCCCGTACCGCCGGCTGACGGAGGCGGCGGACGCGTCGTCCCACGCCGTCCTTCAGATCGCCTGGCGGCGGCTCGGGCCGGCGGCCGCCGGGCGGGCGTGGATGGTGGTGGAGGACGACCTGGCCGCGGTCGCCGGCCGGGCTGGCGGGCTGCCGGAGCGGGACTGGCTGTCCTACCTCGTCGCGGTCGCCGGGCACGCCGCGTTCGAGGTGTCACACCCGCTGTCCGGACGGTGCCGGCAGCTCCTGACCGGGCTGCGGCACCTGGAGCTGCGTGAGGGGTGGGCGTTCGACCTGCTGGAGGAGCGCGAGGCGGCGGCCCGGGTGTGGGGGGATACGCTGTGGGTGCCGCCGCTGGTCCGGGACGCGGTGCGGCTGGCCTGGGCCGGGGCGGAGGAGTGGCGGCAGGCGGTCCGCCGGGCCGCGGCGTGGGCGGCTGCCGACCCGCCCGAGACGCTCCGCGCGTTCGACGCCGCGACCCGGCCGGCCGGGAACCGTCGGGTACTGGAGGGGCTCGCCCGTCTCCTCGCCGGGGTCGCGGTCGACCCGGTCGCGTACCCGCCGGAGGTGGTCCGCGGGCTCGCCCACGACTTCCTCGCCCGTGACACCCGGGCCGACTACGACGTGATGCGGCCGGCGCTGCTGGCGTTCCTCCTGGCCGAGCGGCTCGACCCCGAGGAGTTGTGCCGGGCGTGCGAGGTCGACCCCGGCCTGCGGCCCAGGACCCTGGCCGGGCACGTGCGGGCCGACGCGGGGCTGCGGCTCGCCTGGCAGACGGCGACGGCGGGGGGCCAGTAGAGCGCGTTCGGGTCACCGCTTGCGGCGTTGCGGGCGGTGGCGCCTGCAGCGCCGCAAGCGGCGGACGCTACGCGTCGCGGCCGGCGGTCAGCCGGATCAGCTCCCCGATCCAGAGCACCACCGACGTCCCGCCGACCACGACCAGCCAGTCCGTCAGGTCGAGCGGCACCGTCCGGAACGCCGCCCCGCCGAACTGCACCAGCAACACCTGGCCGGCGAAGATCGCGATCGCGATCAGCAGGAAGCTCGGGTTGTCACGGAGCGTCGGGAACACCGACCCGGACCGGTTCATCATCTTCGCGTTGAACAGGTTCCAGAACTGCAGCATCACGAACACCGTGAACAGGATCGTCCCGCCCCGGTTCGGGGCGTCCGACCGCGCCGGCTCGCCGACCCGCTCCAGGTACATCAAGAGCCCGATCAGCACCGCCAGGAACACGCCGGCGGTCGCGAAGATGTTCACCGCCATCTTCCGCGTCACGATGAACGCCCGCGGGTCCCGCGGCGGCCGCGACAGCACCCCGGCCGCCGGCGGCTCGGTCGCCAGGGCCAGCGCCGCGAACGTGTCCATGATCAGGTTCACCCACAGCATCTGCATGACCGTCAGCGGCAGCTCGAACCCGATGAACGGCCCGAGCAGGGCCAGGCCGAGCGCCGCCACGTTGATCGTCAGCTGGAACAGGATGAACCGCTGGATGTTCTCGTACAGCCCGCGGCCCCACCGGATCGCCGTCGTGATGCTCCCGAACGAGTCGTCCAGGAGCACCACGTCGCTCGCCTCCTTCGCCACCGACGTCCCGGTCTTCCCCATCGCCAGCCCGACGTCCGCGTGGTTCAGCGCCGGCCCGTCGTTCACCCCGTCGCCGGTGACTGCCACCACCTCCCCCTGCTCCTTCAGGAGGTTCACCAGCCGCAGCTTGTCCGCCGGCCGGGCCCGCGACAGCACCTTCAGCCCCGGGGCGGCGGCGGCCGCCGCCGCGTCGTCCAGCTTGCCGAACTCCGGCCCGGTCAGGTACGCCCCGGCCGGGTCGGCCGGGCCGACCAGCCCGATCTGCCGGGCCACCTCCCGGGCCGTCTCCGGGTTGTCCCCGGTCACCACCTTCACCCCCACCCCGGCCCGCGCGCACGCCGCCACCGCCGCCGGCACCTCGTCCCGCACCGGGTCGGCGATCGCCGCGAACCCGAGCCACACCATCCCGACCGCCAGGTCCTCGACCGGGGTCGAGTGGTCGGCCGCCGGCGGGGCCGCGTGGTACGCGAACCCGAGCGTCCGCATCCCCCGCCCCTGGTACCCGTGCAGCGCCGCCCCGACCGCCTGCCGGTCCGCGTCGGTCAGCGGCCGCGGGCCGGCCGGGGTGTGCACCGCGGTACACCGCCCGAGCACGATCTCCGGCGCCCCCTTGACGTGCAGCACGTCCCGCCCCAGGGCCGCCGACCGGCCGTACGTCCCCATGAACTTCCGCTCGGTGGTGAACGTCCACTGGGTCTTCGTGCCGAACCCCTTCCGGGCGACGATGTAGTCCGCCCCGGCCGCGTCCAGCCACAACAGCAGGGCCCCCTCGGTCGGGTTCCCGACGGCCGCGGCCGGCGCCCCCGGCTCGTGGCTCAGGTGGGCGGTGGTGTTCGCCGCGACCGCCTCGACGACCAACTCGCGCACCCCCGGGTCGGCCGGTAGCCCCGGGCCGGCGGCCCCGGCGAACTCCCCCTCGTGGACCCGCATCTCGTTCCGGGTGAGCGTCCCGGTCTTGTCCGAGCAGATGACCGTCACCGCCCCGATCGTCTCGCACGCGTCCATCCGCCGGACCAGGGTGTTGGCCGCGGTCATCTTCCGCATCGAGTACGCGAGGCTCAGGGTGACGCTCATCGCCAGCCCCTCCGGGACGGCGACCACGATGATCGTCACCGCGATCATGAAGTACAGCAGGAACGCCCGCCCCGCCTCCGCCGGGAGCCACTTCGCCGGTTCGGTCCCGATCACCCCGGCCGCGATCCCGATCCCGACGACCGCGGCGAACGCCGCCGCCCCGAGGGCGACCGACTTCAGCCACGGCATCGCCCCCTCGGCCTCCAGCCAGCTCGGCGGCTCGGCCTCGCGCCCGGCCAGCTCCAGGGCGTCGTAGACGATCGGCAGCCACACCCGGACCAGGGCGATCCCGACCCCGACCGCCAGCGCCGCCGCGAACAGCCACTCCCCGGTGGACAGGGTGAGTCGGCCCTTCAGGACGGCCTGGCCGACCAGGGCGGCGAACGTCAGGACGGCGACCGCGAACCCGACGACCCCGATCACCTTGCTCAGCCCGGCCAGCTGCTTGTCCAGGGTGCTCTGGTCGCCGGTGTCCTCGATCGACTCCCGCAGCGTCCGGCCGATCTCCGTCCCGTCGCCGACGGCGGTCACCTCGTACACCCCGTACCCGTCGACGACGGTGGTGCCGCGGAGCAGGGTGCCGGGGCCGTACGCGGTGCCGTGGGCCGGGCCGCCGGCCGGGGCCGGGCCGCCGGGCACCTTGTCGGCCGGCCGGGCCTCCCCGGTCAGCTTCGCCTCGTTCACCTGGAACGCGACCGCCTCCAGCACCCGCCCGTCGGCCGGCACCTCCTCCCCGACCTCGACCTGGACCACGTCCCCGACGACCACGTCCCGCCGCGGGACGGCGGTGTACCCGACGCCGCGGAGCACCTTCACCGCCACGTCGTCGTTCGTCTTGTTCAGGATGTCGAACTCCTTGTTCGCCCGGTACTCGTTCCAGAACGCGAGGAAGGTGGCGAGGAGGATGGCGACGATGATCCCGACGCCCTCGACGTAATGGCCGTCGATCGCCCCGACCGCGATGGCGATGGCGGCGGCGATCATCAGGATGCGGATGACCGGGTCGTCGAACTTCTCCAGGTACTGCTTCCACCACGGGTCGCGCGGCGGCGGGGTGAGGACGTTGGCGCCGTGCTTCTGCCGGCTCAGGGCGACCTCGTCGGCGGTCAGGCCGCGGTAGGCCGGGGCGGGGTCGGACATCGGCGGGGCACTCCGGGCGGACGGGTCGGTGGGGCGTATTTTACGAGCCCGCGGCGCGAGCAAGGGCGGGGGCCGGAGCCCTTGCTCGCGCCGCGGGCTGGTCGGGCCCGGCCGTCAGGCGGGCGGGTCGGTCGGCGGCTTCGGGCCGAACAGCGGCGACCCGCTCGACGGGCGGAACCGCATCTTCGGCGGTCCGGCCGGCGGCGGCGGGGCCGGCGGGGCCGGCGGCGCCTCCAACTCCAGGTCAACCTGGTCGCCGGGGCTGCTGGTGTCGAAGTCGAAGTTCAGCCCCGGGTCGTCCGGCGGCGGCGGTGGCGGCGGGGCGACCGGCGGCGCCGCCGGGGCCGGCGGCTTCGGCGCGAACGCCCCGCCGAGCGTCAGGCCCGGCTTCTTGAGCGGCTTCGGGGCGGCCGGCGGGGGCGATTCCGGCGGCGGGGGCGACGCCGCGACCGGCGGGCTCTTCACCGGCGGCGAGGTGAACAGCGACCCCAGGAGCGGCCCCTTGATGGTCTTGGTCGGCCGCATCGTCGGCGGCGGGGGCGGCGACGCCGGGGCCCGCGGCGCGGCGACGACCGGCGGCGGCACCGGCGCTGGCGGAGGGCTCACGGCGGGCGGCGGTGGGGCAGCCGCCGCGGGTCGCGCCTCCGGCGGCGGCGGGATGTCCGGGACGGCCCGCGGCGGCGGGTTCGGGATCGCCGGGGTCGGCAGCACCGACGGCGCGGCGGCGACGGCCGGCGGGCCGGCCGCGACCAGGCCGGCCCAGTCCGGCGGCTCCCACACCACCCGGCCCTGGCCGCGGGCCGGGTCGGGCAGGCCGTCGGCCGGGGACAGGAAGTGGGCGTTCAGCACGATCTCCCGCCGCAGGAACGCGGTCTTGATCCCGATCGTCCCGAACACCAGCGTGTCCCGCAGCATCGCCTCGGCCCGCAGCCGCACCTCGTGGCACCCGGGCCCGAGCGTCCGCGGCTCCAGCACCACCCCGGCGACCTCGGACGTGAGCTGGCACGGGACCGGGACCGCGACCCGCAGCCGCAGGTCGTGCGGCATCCCGGCGGCCAGCCCGCCGAGGTTCAACTGGTGCGGGTACCGCCACTCGCCGGCCTCGGCCGCCAGCCCGACCACCGCCCCACGGACGGTCACGTTCTCTAGCCCGAGCCCGGCCCCCTCGACCCACAGCGCCACCCCGGGGGCCGGCCCGGCGTCCGCCCCGTCGGCGGTGTGCTCGATCCGCAGGTCCTTCAGGACCGCGTTCGGCCCGCGGACGATCACCACCGGCCCGGTCTGCCCCCACACCGTGCACCCCGCCCCCTCGACCGTCACCCCCGACCGCACCACCACCGGCCCCGGCCGCTCCCGCGGCGGGTCGATCCGGACGACATCCCCGTCGGCCGCCCCGTCGAGGAGGTGCTGGAGGTCGGCCCGGGCCTGGTCGGGGTTCGGGGTCATGTGCGGTCAGCCCGGGAGGAAGTCGGGGACGGCGAGCCGGCCGTTCGGCTCCTTGCTGAGCCGGAACGCCGCCCCCGGCTTCAGCTCGACCGCCGCCCCCGGCGGGACGGGGCTGCCGGCCGGGGAGGTAAGCGACGCAAGGCCCTCGTTCACCAGGAGCCACTTCCCCTGGTGGCGGGCGAAGTACCCGCGGCGGGTGCGGTCGGCCCGCTCGCCGGGGAACACGTTGGCCAGGACGTGCCAGTCGAACAGCCCGAGCCCGGCGTCGTGGACGACGAGGTTCGCGTCCGGCAGCCACTGCCCCGGCCGGACCTCCTTCCGCAGCCGCAGCACCGGGACCGGGCCGGGCGGCTTCGCCCCGCAGAACGGGCACGGCCCGGCGGTCGTCCCGTGCAGGACGAACCACTTGCTCGGGCACTTCGGCCCGAGGCACGGGTGGAGCAGGTCCCACGTCTTCACGAGGCCGCGCTCCCATTCGATGGCCCCCGGCCGCTTGTCCGGGGCGTGGAGCCCGGCGACGAACGACCGCCCGAACAGGTCGGCCAGCTGCGGGCCGAGGTCGGCGACCGTCGGCCGGAGGTCCGGCGGGCGGTTCGAGCGGTCGGTCGGGTGCTCGACGAACGTCGCCTTCGCGCCGAGCCCGAGGTGCTCGTCCTCCTCGGCCGAGGCGGCGGAGTAGATCTTCGGCCCGCGGAGCGGGTGGCGGAACAGGAGGTACTCGTAGATCAGCACGGCCAGGGCGTGCTGGTCGGTGCGGGCGCTCGGGTGGACGCGCTTCGGGTCGCGGACCGGCAGGTGGGTGGTGCCCAGCACCTCCGGGGCGATGTACCCGGGGGTGCCGAGGACGTCCGGCGGGAACATCCCGGGGACGACGAGCGAGTCGATGTCGATGACCACGCTCAGCCCGCGGGACGGGTCGATCAGGACGTTGTTGCACGACAGGTCGGAGTGGGCGAGCCCGGCCTGGTGGAGGCGGCGGACCGCCCGGCTGATCAGGATGCAGATCTGGAAGTAGTTCCGCCAGTCGCCGCGCTCCGCCTCCGGCAGGTACGAGCGGAGCTTCGGGCTGGAGAACCACTTCCCCTTCTTCTCCTTCCCCTTGAACGGGCCGGTCTCGAAGAAGTACCCGGGCGGGTAGGCCGGGGCGACCACCCCGAGGGTCGGGCGGTTCAGCACCCCGGTCGGCCAGCAGAACAGCTTCTTCCAGTACTCCCCGGCCTCCGGGTCGGTGGTCGGGTTGAACCGCCCGAGGACGGCGTCGAGGCGGGCGTGCCGGTTCGCGTCCGCGGCCGCCTGCGGGTCGTGGAAGAAGGCGACGACGTACGACCGGTCCGGGCTGAAGTAGACCTTCTTCATCCCGCCCATCGGCGGGTCCGGGACCTCGACGTACTCGACCGTCCGGCCGTCCTTGGTCTGGCCCGACCGCTTGCTCACGGCGCCCCCTCCCGGTGGAGGACGACCAGGGTCCGGTCGTCGAACGACCCGCGCACGACGTACGCGTCCAGCCACAGCCGCAGCCGGTCCGCGGGCGTGTCCCCGGGGACGCCCAGCCCGCGGAGCGCGGCCGGGTCCTTCAACAGCTCCCCGACCGTCGTCCCGAGCCGCCCGGCGACGGCCGCCGCCGACCGCAGCTTCACCTTCTGCCGCGGGTCCGGCCCGACCACCTCGACCTCGTCCCCGTCGTCGGCCGCCTGGCCGGGGGCGGCCCCGTCCGGGATGCCGTTGGCGAGGAGGTCGGCCCACAGCCGGCCGAGTTCGGCCGGGGCCGGGAAGTAGTCGTCGGCGACCCCGTCGGTCATGACCAAGAGCGCCCCGACCGGGCCGATGAAAGCGGCCACTTTGCGGTCGAGGTAGGCGGCGTCGCGCTTCCCGTCTGAGGTCAGGAACTCGGTCTCGCCGGAGAACCCGCCGCTGTCGGCCGACCCGAGCGGGTGGGCGTCGCCGTTCCCGTCGACCACCCCGACCAGCCCGTCCCCGACCTGGCAGGCGAGGACGAAGTCGGCGTCCTTCCCGTCGATCCGGACCGGCCGGTGGGCGGCGAGCAGGAGGGTGCAGGACAGGTCGCCGATGTCGAGCGGGCGGCCGAGGACCTTGGCGTGGTCCGGGTCCGCGGCCCGCCGGGCGGCGGCCGCCACCACCGCCTCGTACGCCCGGTTGACCGCGGCGTGCAGGAGCTGGCGGACCGCGTCGATCCCGGGGTCGGCGAAGGCCAGGGCCGGCTCGGGCCGGTCGAGGCCGGCCGTCCACCCGTCGGCCAGCCGGTCGGCCTCCATCTCGACCGCCGGCAACTCTTCGGCCAGCACCCGGACGGCCGCCTCGCACGCGGCCTTCGCCCCGACTCGGGAGAACTTCTTCGACCCGGCCCCGTCGGCGACGGCGACCACCGTCCAGTCGCCGGCCCGGTCGAACTCGAACCAGTCGTCGCAGTGGGTGCCGTCGTGCTTGTGCTTCTTCCCGCGGACCCGGGCCCCGAACAGGCGGAACCCGGCCGGCGGGTCGGCCGCCTCGCAGGCGTCGGACTCGGCGTGCGGGTCCGGGATGTCGTCCGGCGGCGGGATGTACCGCCATACCGGCCCGGTGACGGCCGGCGGCGGGGCCGGGTCGGCGGGGGGCGGATCGGCGGCCGGGGCGGGGTCGGGCGGCGGGGTCATGTACTCCTTGGCCTTCTCGGGCAGACCGGCCGGGTTCGGGCTGAGGGCGTTGGGTGGCGACTTCCCCGCGTCCGGGTGGAGGCCGGTCGGCTTCGGCGGTTCGGGCCCGGCCTGCGCCGCCGGCCCCTTGTACAGCTTCTTCGCGAGGTCCTGCGGCGGGGGCGGGTCGGGCCGCGGCGGCGCGGCCTGCGCCGCCGGCCCCTTGTACAGTTTATCCGCCAGGTTCTGCGGCTGGCCGGACGGCGAGACGCGGACCGGGCCCCGCCCGCGCGCCGGCGGGGACGCCGCAACCGGGGCCGGGGCCGTGGCCGGCGCGGCGGCCGCCGCCGGCTTCGGCGCGAGCCCGTCGCCGACCGCGTCCATCACCGCCCCGTACACCTCCCGCTCCCACGCCCCGTTCGCCCCGCCCGCCCAGGTGACGAACGCCTCCCACAGGGACCGGTGGGGCGTCAGGTCGACCGCCCCGGTCGGCAGCCCGAGCCGGTCCCGGGCGGCCATCAGGAGCATGGCCGCGAGCCGCCGGGCGACGGCCGCCTGGACCCGCTCCCGGACGTGCGGGTCCGGGAGCAGGCGGCGGACGACCTGGGCCGGCAGTTCCTTCGCCGGGTCCCTTGCCTGGAGGCCGAGGGCCGCCCGGAGGGCGGCGGCCAGCTCGGCCTGGTCCAGTGGGGTCAGCATGGGGGGCGGGGGTCCGGGGCTACGGGACGATGGTGATCTTCGGCGGCGGCGGCGGCAGGTCGATCGGCCCGTCGGCGGCCACCTGGGCGACGCTCGCCGAGGTCGTCTTGATCGAGTCCGACACCCACCGGAAGAACTGCTTCAGGGTGTCCGGCTGGAGGTTGTCGAGCTTCACCACCACCTCGGTGACCCGCTTCAGCGGGTTCACGTCCGCCCCCGGCCCGGCGGCGCACGCGATCACGTTCCCGAGCTTCCGCAGCTTGACCGCGTCGGCCGCCGCCTCCCAGGCGTCGGTCGGCTGCCCGTCGGTCATCAGGAACACGAGCGGCCGCCAGTCCCCCTTCTGGGTCGGGGTCGCCTTCCGCACCTCCTTGTCGACCGCCAGCTCCAGCAGTTTCAGGGCCTCGCCGAGGGCGGTGCTCCCGGACGCCTCCAGGGTCGGCTCCTGGAACGACATCAGCTCGGTGAGCGGGCTGACCTGGCGGGCCCCGCTGTCGAACGTGATGACCGACAGGAACGCCGTCTCCAGCGCCTGCGGGTCGCCGCGGAGGTCCGCGAGCAGGGCCCGGACCCCCTGTCGGACGGCCTCGATCGGCTCCCCGGACATCGACCCGGAGCAGTCCAACACGAGGTAGATCGGGAGCCGGCGGCCGGTGAACTCGGGCATGGGTCTCCTCCGGGGTGTTCGGGAACTTCTTGTCCGCCGCTCGCGGCGATGCGGGCGGGGCGGCCCGCAACGCCCCGAGCGGCGACTCGAACCGGGGCTTCCGGTCGTGAAACCGTTCCGGTCAGCCCATCGACCGGCGGATGTCGAACGACCCGCCGCCGCCGGCCGTCAGCTGGGCCCGGCACGTCGGGCAGACGACCGGCCCCTTCGGGTTGACCGCGTTGCAGAACAGCGTCCCGCACGGGCACGCCCCGGCCGCCGGGTTCTCGCAGTGCGGGCACGGCGGGCACCCGTCCAGCATGCTGGTGTTGATCGGCGGGAGGAAGTCCCCGGCGTCCGACTCGAGCACGTCCAGCGGGTGTGACGCGATCGCCTCGTACCGCCCGTCCCACGGCCGCCGGCCGAACCGCATCAGGAACGGCTTCTTCGTCGTCTGGCAGCGGGCGTGCAGGAACACCTGGCGGGGCGTCGGGTCGAACTCCTCCCGCTCGTCCGGCACCCGCACCCCGGCCGGCAGCGGCGGCATCTCGATCGGGCCAGTCGCCCGCTCCATCTTCACGCTCGCCGTCTGCACCGACGCGGACAGCCAGACGAAGAACTTCTTGAACCCCTCCGGACTCAGGTCGTTCATCATCAGCACGATGTCCGACACCTCCCGCAGGCTGTCCGGGTCGACGTCCGGCCCGCACCCGATGGCGTACACGTTCGCCACCCGCGGGTTCGCCATCTTCAGCTCCCGGGCGGCCGCCTCCCAGTCGTCGGTCGGCTGGCCGTCGGTCAGCAGGAAGACGAGCGGCTTGTAGTCGCCCTTGGTGGTCGCCGTGGTCTGCGTCACCTCCCGGCGGATGCAGTCGCGGAGGAGCCGCATCGCCGCCCCGAGGGCGCTGCCGGACCGGACCGACAGCGGCGGCGGGGCGAACCGCATCAGCTCGGTGAGCGGGACCACCTGCTCGGCCTTCCGGGCGAAGGTGATGACGCTCAGGTACGCGGTCTCCAGGGCCTGCGGGTTCCCCTTCAGGGAGTCGACCAGGGTCCGCACCCCGCGGTTCACCGCGTCGATCGCCGGCCCGGCCATCGACTCGGACACGTCCAGCACCAGGTACACCGGGAGCCGGCGGAGGTAACTGCTCATCGGCGCCTCCTACCCGAGGCCGCGGGTCACGTCGAACCCGCCGCCGGGGGCGTAGTCGGCCTGCTTCCGGCACCACGGGCAGGCCAGGGTCATCGGCCGGGTCAGCGGCGGGGAGCAGAACAGCCGCCCGCACTCGCAGAACGACACCGCGTCGTTCCCGCACGCCGGGCAGGCCGGCGGCGGGCCGAGCCGGTCCACCGCCACCGCCGGGCCGCCGCCCCCGACCCCGTCCAGGTCGAAGTCGTCGGCCAGGTGGGCGGCCACCGCGTCGTACCCCCGCCTTTGCTTCTCGTACCGCATCAGGTAGAACCGCCCGCTCTTCCCGCACCGGGCGTGCAGGAACACGTACCGCTCCGGGTCCGGCCGCGGCCCGGCCCCCGGGGTCGTCGCCTCCACCGCCCCGGCCGGCAGCGGCGGCAGCCCGGTCGCGTCCGGCCGGACGCTCGCCGCCGCGACGGACGCCGACACCCACTTGAACAGCGCCCCCAGGGTGCCCGGCTGGAGGTCGGCCGCCCGCAGCACGGTGTCGGTGATCAGCCGGAGCTTGTCGGCGGCGGCGTCCGGCCCGCAGGCGACCGCCACCACGTTCGCCCGCTTTCCGCTGATGTCCGCCTTGACCTTGTCCGCGGCCGGCTCCCACTCGTCGGTCGGCTCCCCGTCGGTCAGGATCAGGACGACCGGCTTCCAGTCGCCCTTCTGCGTCGCGGACGACCGGACCACGTCCCGGTCGAGGCACTTCACCAGCAGCCGGAGGGCCGCCCCGAGGGCCGTCCCGGACCCGAGCCGGAGCTTCGGCGGCTGGAACTGGAGCAACTCGGTCAGCGGGACCGCCAGTTCGGCCCGGGTGGCGAACGTGATCACCGCCAGGTGGACCGTCTCCAGCGCCTGCGGGTCGCCGCGGAGGTCGCCGAGCAGGGCCGCGACGCCCTGCGCGACGGCCTCGATCGGCTCCCCGGCCAGGGACTCCGAGCAGTCGAGCAGCAGGTACACCGGCAGCCGGCGGTGGTACACCGAAACCTCCGAACACCAAGCCCCGGTTAGCGACGCGTCGCAGACGCGTCCGGGCTCCCATCGCGGACGCGTCTGCGACGCGTCGCTAACCGGGGCGGTCTGTACTTACTTCTTCGGCAGAACCACGCTTTGCTTCACGCGCTGGTCGCCGACCTCCAGCTCGAACGTCTGCGAGCTGGCCGGCATCCGGAACGTCACCCGGGCCGGCATCCCGTCGGTGAAGTGCTTGATCACCGCCCCGGTCGCGTCGTACAGCTTGGCGGTCGGGGCGACGATCGTGTTCTCCCCGACCACCTCCGCGAAGATCTCGGTCAGGACGCGCATCTCCTTCGCGATCTTGTGGTCCCAGATGTCCACGTCGGTCCCGCTCTCCAGGTCGTCCAGCTCCTCCATCTGCTCCTCGTTGATGTTGTCACCGATCCCGATCAGGACGCACTTCACCGGGTTCCGCCGCTTGGCCGCGATGTCCCGGCACAGCTTCTTGGTGTACGCCTTGACCGCGTCCAGGTCGTTCAGCTCCCCGTCGGTGACGAACAGGTACATCCCGTTCGCCGCGTCCGGGAACTTGTCGACGAAGTGCTGCATGGCCGGGGCCAGGAACGTCCCCTGGCCGAACGACGCCCGCCGCGGGCCGGGGAAGCTGGCCGTCTTGCACTCGGCGGCGGTCAGGTCCCCGACCTCCTCGACCACCGTCCCGTCCCCGCACGCCCAGTAGATGACGGTGGTCCCGCCGTCCGCGTCCAGGTTCCCGGCCAGGTACGCGGTGAACTCCCGGGCGACCGGCTCGATCGTGTTCTTCGACCAGACGAAGTACCCCTTCTCGACCAGGTCCTCCTTGCACGCGTCGGACGGGATCGGGTAGTGCTGGCCCTGGTGCTCGAACACCTGCACCAGCCCGCGGCGGATGTAGTCCTGCCACACCTTGTCCGACGGCGGGCCCTTCGGCCCGGGCTCCAGCCCGCGGCCGTACACCGGCTCCATCGACGCGCTGGCGTCCAGGGCGACCCCGGTCTGCCAGCCTTCGGCCTCCACCCCCTGCGGCTCCATCAGGACGGTGAACACCACCTCCACCTCGGACCCCACCCGGCGGACGTTCACCTCCCCGAACTCGGACGCCACCATCGAGCTCGGGAGCTGGTGGCTGACGCCCCCCTTCTCAGCCTTGGGGGACGACGAGCCGCCGCCGAACATCCGGTTCCAGAAGCCCACGGGACACCTCGGGAGGTTAGGGTCGAAGTCGGGCCGTCACCGCGGGTCGAGGGGCTGCCGGACCCGCTGCCCCCCGACCTCCAGTTCGAACCACGGGCAGCCGGCCGGGAGGGTGGCCGCGACCCGGGCCGGGACCCCGTCGGTGAACCGCCGGGCCAGGTTCCCGTCGGCGTCGTACAGGGCCCCGGTCGGGGCGACCACCGTGTGCTCGTCCACCACCTCGGCGAAGATCTCCGCCAGCCCGCGCATGTCCCGGTGGATCTTGTGGTCCCAGACGTCCACCCCGGTCCCGGTGTCCAGGTCGTCCAGTTCCGCCATCTGTGCCTCGTCGACCGCCGACCCCACCCCGATCAGGACGCACTTCACCGCGTTCCGCCGCCCGGCCTCGACCTCCCGGCACAGCTCCCGGGTGAACGCCTTCACCTCGGCCAGGTCGTCCAGCTTGCCGTCGGTCAGGAACAGGTACATGCCGCGGCGGGCGTCGGCGAACCGGTCGCAGAAGTACCGGACGACCGGGGTCAGCCGGGTGCCGGTGCCGAACGGCTGCCCGGCCGGGCCGGTCACCGCCAGGTCCTTGCACTGGTCGGCGGTGAAGTCGCCGAGCACCTCGTACCCCGACCCGTCGCCGCACGCCCAGTAGACGACGGTGGTCCCGCCGTCCGCGTCCAGGTTCCCGGCCAGGTACGCGGTGAACTCCCGGGCCGGCCCCTGGACGATGTTGTCGGTGAACTTCATGAACCCGCGGGCGACCGCGTCCCGGTACGCCTCCGGCTTGAACACGTTCACCCGCTTCCCGTCCTCGACCCGCCCGGTCACCCACCCGTTCCGCTCGTACTCGGCGGTCACGTCCTTCGGCACCTTCCCGACCAGCACCCGGCCGTACCAGTTCTTCATCGACGCGCTGGCGTCCAGGGCGACCCCGGTCTGCCACCCCTCCGCCTCCACCCCCTGCGGCTCCATCAGGACGGTGAACAACACCTCCCGCCCGGCGGCGGTGTCGTGGACGTTCACCTCCCCGAACTCGGGGGCGACGATCGCGCTCGGGAGCTGGCGGGGTGCGGACACGGGCGGCCGGGGTTCGGGGTCAGGGCCGGTTCAGCCCGTCGGTGATGTCCTGGGTGACCGACCCGCCGGGGAACTCGACGGTGAACGCGGTCGACCCGGGCGGGAGCTTGAACCGCAGGAGGGCCGGGAGCCCGTCCGGGTACTCCTTGGCGACCGCCCCGGCCTGGTTGACCACCTTCCCGGTGGCGGCCACCACCGTCGAGTCGGACACCACCTCGGCGAAGATCTCCTCGATCTTCCGCATCTCCGACGCGAGCTTGTGGTCCCACAGGTCGATCTCGTTCCCGTCCGGGTCCCTCAGCCCGGACCCCTCGAACATGTCGTCCAGCTCCTCCATCTGCGACTCGTCCACCTGCTCGCCGACCCCGATCAGGACGAGCTTGATGAACTTCCGCTGGCCGGAGGCGATCTGCTTGCCGAAGTTCAGGCAGTACGCCTTGACCGCCGCGAGGTCCTCGATCACCCCGTCGGTGACGAACACGCAGATGGCCCACGGGGCGTCCTTGAACGCCGAGTCGACGAAGTGCTTGACCGGCGGCAGCAGCTTGGTCCCGCCGCCCCACGGGAGCCGCTTCGGGCCGGCGATCGACACCGTCTCCGCCTCGTCCGCGGACACCGACCCGATCGGCTCGACCCCGGCCCCGGCGAGGTCCGGGTTGCCGGCCGCCTGGGCCGGCGGGAGGTTGCACGCCCAGTACACGAGGTCGCACTTGGCGGTGGCCGAGAACTGGGCGAGGTACGCGGCCATGGTCCGGGCGACCGGCTCGACCAGGTTCGGCGGGCCGCCGGCGGCCGCCTTGGAGAAGATCCCGCCGCCGACCACCCGGGAGATGCCGTACAGGTTCTTCATCGAGATGGACGCGTCCAGGGCCAGCCCGGTCCGGGCGCCCTCGATCTCCGGGACCATCAGGATGGTGGCGACGATGTCGACCGACCCGTCCTTCTGCGGGTGGACGTTGACCTCGCCGAACGGCTCGACCGGTTGCGTCAACTGGGCCATTGGGGCACCGTGAGACGGGGGGCGTGGCCGGGGTGCGTCGGCGGACGCCAGGCACAACGGGGTACGCACACTGTAACGGCCCGACCGTGACCTGTCAGTCTGCTTTTCCCGAGATTCTTCCCGCCGACGATCCCCGGGGCGTTTCCGGGCCGCGGGCGGATCGCGGCGGACGACGACCCGGTCGGGCGGGGACGCCCGGGCCGGTGCGAATTCTTGTCCGGACGTGAGTGGGGTGTACGTTGAGAACTGTGAAGCACCCCCCGAGGGCCGCACCCATGACCCGCCGCCCCGCCTTCACCCTCATCGAACTCCTCGTGGTCGTCGCCATCATCGCCGTCCTCATCGGCCTGCTGCTGCCGGCCGTCCAAGCGGTCCGGGAGTCGGCGGCGCGGGCGAAGTGCGCGAACCAACTCAAGCAGCTCGCCCTCGCCGCCCACCACCACGACGAGTCGATGGGTCGGCTCCCGCCCGGGGTGTTCCAGACGCCGTTCATGATGGCGCCCCGGACCCGCGGGGTGCCGCTGTTCGTCCACCTCGGCCCGTACCTGGAGCAGGAGCCGCTGACCGGGACCTGGGACCACGCCGACCCGCTCAACAACACGACCGGCGGCCAGGCGTCGCGGACGGCCGCCGTGCTGAAGGGGCTCCTCTGCCCGTCCGACCGGATCGGGGCGAACCCGGTCGACGCCGGGGGCAACCGGTGGTACGGGGTCGGCAGCTACGGGGGGAACGGCGGGAGCCGCAGCTACGACCCGCGGGACGCGGCCAACGACGGGATGTTCTTCGTCTGCGGCCCGGCCGCCGAGCCGGTCCCGAACGCCCGCCCGGTCCGCCTGGTCGACGCCACCGACGGGGCGAGCAACACCGCCCTGTTCGGGGAGCGGACGCACGTCGACCGGAACCACGAGGGGTCGGTCGGGCTGGTACCCCCGCCGACCGGGACCGGGCCGCCCGGCGGGTTCCAGATGCTCAACCCGCTCGGGCTGGTCGGGCTGTGGGCGAACTCGACCGGGCGGCAAGCCGCCGGGGACGTGATGCTCAGCGCCTACGCCCCACTCAACTACCGCCTCCCGGCCAACCCGCCGACCACCTACCCGGCGTTCCTGCCGCTGCACGAGACGCGGATGAACGCGTTCGGCAGCCAGCACCCGGGCGGGGCGAACTTCGCCCTGGCCGACGGGTCCGTCCGGTTCGTCCGGGACACGATCCCGCAACCAACCCTGCGGACCCTGTGCGTCCGGAACGACGGCCTGGTGCTACCGGACTTCTGACGGTCGGCACCCAGGTCCGAGCCCGAGCGCGAGCGAGGGTCGAACGTGGACCCTCGCTCGCGCTCGGGCTCGGACCGACCCGTCACTTCCCGCCGCCCTTGCCGCTGCCGTGGACGTGCACGCCGGCCGGCGCCGGCCCGGTGCCGACCGGGACCGCCGTCTTCTGCCGCCGGTAGGCGTCCGCCAGGGCGGGCGGGACCTCGGTCAGGCCCGGGTTGTTCAGGAGATCCAGCATCCGCAGCTTCGGCAGCCCGACGAACCACTCGGGGACCGCGGTCAGCCGGTTCCCCGACAGGTGGGCGGTGGTCAGGTTCCGCAGCCGGCCGACCTCCGGCGGGAGGTCCGCCAGCCCGCACTCCGCCGCGTACAGCTCGGCGAGGCCGGCGAGCTGCCCGACCTCGGGCGGGAGCCGGGCGAGCTTGTTGTTCGACAGGTGGAGGGACGCGAGGTTGCCGAGCCGGCCGATCTCCGGCGGCAGCTCCGTCAGCTTGTTCCGCGAGACGTGCAGCCGGGTGAGGTGGCCGAGGCCCCCGACCTCCGGCGGGAGCCGCCGCAGGTTCGTCCGGGCCAGGTCGAGGGTGGACAGCTTCCCCAGCCGGCCGATCTCGGGCGGGAGGTCGTAGTCGTCCATGTCGTTCCGCTTCAGCACCAGGGAGGTGAGGCCGGTCAGCCGGTACACCTGCGGCGGGACGGCCTTGAACCCGTTGTCCGCCAGGTCTAGCTCGGTCAGGGCGGCGAGCCCCTCGACCTCCCGCGGGAGGTCGGTCAGGTCGTTCTGCGCGAGGACCAGTTTGCTCAGGCGGGCGAGCCGGGCCACGTCCGCCGGCAGTTCCTTCAGTTCGTTCCCGCCGAGCCGGAGTTCGGCCAACTCGGGGAGGATGAACACCTCCGGCGGGACGCGGCCCAGGCTCAGGTTGGAGAGGTCCAGGCCGTACACCCGGTCGAGCAGGCGGTCCTGTTCGGCGCGGTGGAAGAGGGCGGTGACGACCTGGCCCGGGTCGGGGTCCCCGGGGGCCGGGGAGGGGCGGGCGACGGTGAGTAGGCACTTCCGGTCCGGCAGCCGGTACGTCGCCGTCACGCGGTAGCTCGGGTGGTACCCGCCGGCCCAGTCGGCCCACCCCTCCAGCCGCTGCTGCTCGGCACGCTCCAGGTAGGCCGGGACGCCCCACGTGGCGACCGCGGCCAGCACGGCCAAGAGGAGGCCGGAGAAGATCCAGAGCCGCCGCCGCCGGCGGGCCGCCGTCCACACCTTCTCCCGCTCCGCCTCCAGCCGCTCCCGCTCGGCCCGCTGCTGGAGGTCGGCGAGGTACGCGGCGACGGCCTCGGCCACCACCCCGGCGTCGGCCGGGCGGCCGGCCGGCTCCGGGGCGAGGCACCACTCGGCCAGCCGGACCAGCTCCGGGTCGGCCCCGGACGCCCGCAGCCGGTCCCGGGCCGGGCCGAGCCGGGCGGTCTCGGCCAGGAGCCGGGCCCCGGCCCCGGTCGGGGCGCTGTACGGCGGCTGCCCGGTCAGGATCTGGCAGAGGATGGCCCCGAGCCCGAACACGTCGGCCCGCCGGTCGACCCGGTCGACCCACCCGCGGGCCTGCTCCGGGGGCATGTACGCGTACGTCCCGAGCACGCTCCCCGGGCGGGTCTGGTCGTCCGGCCCGGCGTCGCCCGACCCGCCCCCGGACGGCCCCGCCCCCGGGTCGGCTTGCGGGCCGTCGAGCGACTTGGCGAGCCCCCAGTCCATGACCTGGACCTCGCCGTGGGCCCCGACCATGACGTTCGCCGGCTTCAGGTCCCGGTGGATCACCCCGACCGAGTGGGCGAACGCCACCCCCTGGCAGACCTGGCCGAACACCCGGACCAGCCCGGCCCGCCGCGGCCCGGCCTGCGGCCCGCCCTCCGCCAGGGACGCGAGCGTCCGCCCCTCGACCAGCTTCATCGTGTAGTACGGCCGGCCGTCCGCGAGCCGGCCCATGGCGTGGACCGGGACGACGTACGGGTGGGTGAGCCGGGCGGTGATCCGGGCCTCCTCCTCGAACCGCCGGACCCACCGCGGGTCGTCCCCCTTCTTCCCGTGCAGCACCTTGACCGCCAGCACCCGGTCGAGCTGCAGGTCCTTGACCCGCCACACCTCGCCCATCCCGCCGGCCCCGGCCCGCCCGACCGTCTCGTACCCCGGCAGGTCCGGCGGGTCCCCGCCGGCGGCCGCGGGCTCCCCGTCCGGCCGGGTCGGGAGGAGGTCGACCTCCGACCCGGACCCGTCGCGGACGAGGAGCCCGCCGAGGCTGGTGCCGCCGCCCGCGGGCGCGTCCAGCGCCTGGCGGCAGGCCGGGCACGACCCGACGTGCCCCTCGACGGTGCCGGCCTCGGTCGCGGACAGCTCCCCGCGGGAGTACCGGTGGAGGGTGGTCGGGTCGGGGCAGACCGCCGGGAGGGTGGCCGAGCTGTCGGGCATCGCCGGACTCCTGGCACCGGGCCGCGGGCCGCACCGCGGGCCTCTATCCGATGGAACGGTGAGGGTGATGGTAACCGGACAGTCGGTCGTAGCACAGCCGTCCTCGGTTGTGCCCCCGTCAGCGCGGCACAACCGAGGACGGGTGTGCTACGGGAGCAGACCCGTCCCGCGTTGCCGGCCGCCCGGCCCGGGGCGTAGACTACCCCCGTCGCTAGGGGTGCCGGCCCCGGACGGGCCTGCTGAGAGTAAACCCTTCGAACCTGGACGGGTCATGCCGTCGAGGGAGGCGACCCCGATCTCCGATCACCGACCTCCCATGACCCAGCTCGAAGCCGCCCGGAAGGGCACCGTCACGCCGCAGATGGCGTTCGTCGCCGCCCGCGAGGACCTCAACCCCGAACTGGTCCGCGCCGAGGTGGCCCGCGGGCGGATGGTCATCCCGGCGAACACCGTCCACCTCGGGAAGCGGCTGGAACCGATGGGGATCGGCGTCGCCGCCCGGTGCAAGATCAACGCGAACATCGGCAACTCGGCCGTCACCGGGAAGGTCGGGGACGAGCTGGAGAAGCTGCACACCGCGGTGAAGCTCGGGGCGGACACGGTGATGGACCTGTCCACCGGCGGGAACATCGACGGCATCCGGCAGGCGATCATCGACGCCTCGCCGGTCCCGATCGGGACGGTCCCGGCGTACCAGATCATCCAGCAGGTCAAGGACCCGCGGGACATCACCCCGCGGATGCTGCTCGACATGGTCGAGCACCAGGCGAAGCAGGGCGTCGACTACATGACGATCCACGCCGGCGTGCTGCTCGAGTACGTCGCGCTGACATCGGACCGGGTGACCGGGATCGTCAGCCGGGGCGGGTCGCTGATGGCCGCGTGGATGGTCGCACACCACCAGCAGAACCCGTGGTACACGCACTTCGGCGAGTTGTGCGACATCATGCGGGCCTACGACGTGACGTTCTCGCTCGGCGACGGCCTCCGCCCCGGCAGCCTCGCCGACGCCAACGACCGGGCCCAGTTCGCCGAACTCAAGACGCTCGGCGAGCTGACCCTGAAGGCGTGGGAGCACGGGTGCCAGGTGATGATCGAGGGGCCGGGGCACATCCCGCTGCACCTGGTGAAGATGAACGTCGAGAAGGAACGCGAACTCTGCCACGACGCCCCGTTCTACGTCCTCGGCCCGCTGGTGACGGACGTCGCCCCGGGGTACGACCACATCACCAGCGCGATCGGGGCGGCGCTGGCGGCCGAGGCCGGGGCGAGCATGCTCTGCTACGTCACCCCGAAGGAGCACCTCGGGCTGCCGAACGCCGACGACGTGCGGCAGGGGGTGGTGGCGTACAAGATCGCGGCCCACGCCGGGGACATCGCCCGCGGCCGGCGGAACGCCCGGGTCCGCGACGACCAGTTGTCGAAGGCCCGGTTCGAGTTCGACTGGGAGCGGCAGTTCGACCTGAGCCTCGACCCGGAGACGGCCCGGCGGATGCACGACGAGACGCTCCCGCAGGAGGTGTTCAAGAGCGCGAAGTTCTGCAGCATGTGCGGGCCGAAGTTCTGCTCGATGCGGATCACCCAGGACGTGCGGAAGCTGGCCGACCAGGCGCGGAAGCTGAGCCTTGAACTGGCCCCGGCGTGATTCCTCCGTCCGAGCCGGAAGCGTGAGCGACGGGTTGGCGAAGACCGTCGCTCACGCTTCCGGCTCGGACGGACGCAACCCCTCCCGAAAAGTCGCTAGAATCTCCGGACGGAACTCTCCCGTCCGGGGAAACCCCCTCATGACCCCGCCCGACCTCGGCCCGGTCGCCGCCCACGCACTCACCCTCGTGCCGGACGGGGCGGTCGTCGGCCTCGGCACCGGCCGCGCCGCCGCCGCCTTCCTCGACGCCCTCGGGGCGAGGGTCGCGGCCGGGCTGCGGGTCCGCGGGGTGCCGACCTCGGAGGAGTCCGCCGCCACCGCCCGCCGGCTCGGCATCCCGCTCCTGACGTTCGACGAGGTCGCCGAGATCGACGTGGCGGTGGACGGGGCGGACGAGGTCGACCCGGCCGGGAACCTGATCAAAGGGTACGGCGGGGCGCTGCTCCGCGAGAAGGTGGTGGCCGCCGCCGCCCGCCGGTTCGTCGTCCTGGTCGGCCCCGAGAAGCTGGTCCCGGTGCTCGGCACCCGCGGCCGGCTGCCGGTCGAGGTGGTACCGTTCGCGGCCGGGGCGTGCGCCCGCCGCCTCGCCGCCCTCGGATACCCGTCCAAGGTCCGCGAGCACGCCGGCCGGCCGTTCGTCACCGACAACGGCAACCACGTCCTCGACCTGGCGGTCGGCCCGCTCGCCGACCCCGCCGGCCTCGACGCGGCGATCCGGGCCATTCCCGGGGTAGTCGGGACCGGACTGTTCGTCGGCATGAACCCGACCGTCGTGACCCCGAACCCGGCCGGCGGGGTCACCGTCCGCGGCTGACCGCCACCCGATTTGTAGGGTGGGCCGAGTCTTCGAGTCCCACCGATTCGATTTCCCGTTCGGGTGGTGGGACTCGAAGACTCGGCCCACCCTACAAGAACTTTCCCCAGGAGCCTCACCATGCCCGACTCGCCCCGGCTGACCACGCTCCCGGCGTGGAAGGCATTGCAGGCGCACCTCCCGGCGGTCCGCGACCGGCACCTCCGCGACCTGTTCGCCGCCGACCCCGGCCGCGGCGAGCGGCTGACCGCCGAGGGCGCCGGCGTGTTCCTCGACTACTCGAAGAACCGCGCCACCGACGAGACGCTGAAGCTGCTCCTGAGGCTCGCCGACGAGTGCCGGCTGCGCGACCGGATCGACGCGATGTTCCGCGGGGACAAGATCAACACGACCGAGAACCGGGCCGTCCTGCACACCGCCCTCCGTGCCCCGAAGGGCGCCACGGTCACCGTGGACGGGGCGAACGTCGTGCCCGAGGTCCACCAGGTGCTCGACCGGATGTCGGCGTTCGCCGACCGCGTCCGCTCCGGGGAGTGGAAGGGGCACACCGGGCAGCCGATCACCGCGGTGGTGAACGTCGGGATCGGCGGGTCGGACCTCGGCCCGGTGATGGCCTACGAAGCCCTGCGGCACTACTCCGACCGGACCCGCACGTTCCGGTTCGTGTCGAACGTCGACGGGACCGACTTCGCCGAGGCGACCCGCGACCTCGACCCGGCCCGCACCCTGTTCGTCATCTCGTCGAAGACGTTCACGACGCAGGAGACGATGACCAACGCCCGGACCGCCCGGGACTGGTCGCTCGGGACACTGAAGGACCCGGCGGCGGTGGCGAAGCACTTCGTCGCCGTGTCGACGAACGCGAAGGAGGTGACCGCGTTCGGGATCGACACCGCCAACATGTTCGGGTTCTGGGACTGGGTCGGCGGGCGGTACTCGATGGACTCGGCGATCGGCCTGTCGACGATGCTCGCCGTCGGGCCGGAGCACTTCCGCGGCATGCTCGCCGGCTTCCACGCGATGGACGGGCACTTCCGCACGGCCCCGTTCGACAAGAACCTGCCGGTGCTGATGGGCCTGCTGACGGTGTGGTACGCGGACTTCTTCGGGTCGCAGTCGGTCGCGGTGCTGCCGTACGACCAGTACCTGAAGCGGTTCCCGGCGTACCTCCAGCAGCTGACGATGGAGTCGAACGGGAAGCGGGTGACGCTGGCCGGGGCGGAGGTCGACTACGCGACCGGGCCGGTGTACTGGGGCGAGCCGGGCACCAACGGGCAGCACAGCTTCTACCAGCTCATCCACCAGGGGACGCACCTGATCCCGTGCGACTTCCTCGGGTTCACGACGACCCTCAACCCGGTCGGCCGGCACCACGACCTGCTCATGGCGAACGTGTTCGCGCAGGCGGAGGCGCTGGCGTTCGGGAAGTCGGCGGACGAGGTGCGGGCGGAGGGCGCCCCCGCCGACCTGGTGGCCCACAAGACGTTCCCGGGGAACCGGCCCTCGAACGTGCTGCTGCTCGACAAGCTCGACCCGGCGGCGCTCGGGAAGCTGGTCGCCCTGTACGAGCACAGCGTGTACGTCCAGGGGGTGGTGTGGGAACTCGACTCGTTCGACCAGTGGGGCGTCGAGCTGGGGAAGGTGCTGGCCGGGCGGATCGTCCCGGAGCTGGAGGCCGCGGCCGCCCCGGACCTGAAGCACGACTCGTCCACCAACGCCCTGATCCGGCGGTACCGGAAGGCCCGCGGCCGGTCGTAGCGGGGGCGGTAGGGTGGGCCGAGCGGGCGCTTCGCCCGCGAGTCCCACCGGGCGTAGGCGGTGGTGGGACTCGCCCCGCGAAGCGCGGGGCTCGGCCCACCCTACAAGACAACACCCGGGAGGCGGCCATGCAGCTGGGGATGATCGGGCTCGGGCGGATGGGGGCGAACATGGTCCGCCGGCTGACCCGCGGCGGGCACCAGTGCGTCGTGTACGATGTCAGCCCGGAGGCGGTCGCGGCGCTGGCGAAGGAGACCGGGGCGGTCGGGGCGGGGTCGCTCGCCGACTTCGTATCGAAGCTGACGAAGCCGCGGGCGGCGTGGCTGATGATCCCGGCCGCGCTGGTCGACGCCACCCTCGCCGACCTCGTCCCGCTGCTGGACAAGGACGACGCCGTCATCGACGGCGGGAACTCGTACTACGTCGACGACATCCGCCGGGCGGGCGACCTGGCCGCGAAGGGGCTCCACTACCTCGACGTCGGGACCAGCGGCGGGGTGTTCGGGCTGACCCGCGGGTACTGCATGATGATCGGCGGGGACGGGCCGGCGGTGAAGCGGCTCGACCCGGTGTTCGCCACCCTGGCCCCGCCGAAGGAGTCGGCCCCGCCGACCCCGGACCGGGCCGGCCGCGGCGGGACCGCCGAGCACGGGTATCTGCACTGCGGGCCGGCCGGGGCCGGGCACTTCGTCAAGATGGTGCACAACGGGATCGAGTACGGGGTGATGGCGGCCTACGCGGAGGGGCTGAACATCCTCCGGCACGCGAACGTCGGGAAGGCGAAGCGGACCGCCGACGCCGAGACCACCCCGCTCCGCAACCCGGAGCACTACCGGTACGACCTGAACGTCGCCGACGTCGCCGAGGTGTGGCGGCGCGGGAGCGTGATCGCGTCCTGGCTGCTCGACCTGACCGCCCACGCCCTGGCGAAGAACCCGGACCTGACCGACTTCGCCGGCCGGGTGTCAGACTCCGGGGAGGGGCGGTGGACGATCGCGGCGGCGGTCGACGAGGGCGTCCCGGCCCACGTCCTGACGGCGGCGCTGTACGAGCGGTTCTCGTCCCGCGGGGAAGCGGACTTCGCGGACAAGCTCCTGTCGGCGATGCGGTTGGAGTTCGGCGGGCACGCGGAGAAGAAGTGACGCCGTCCGAGCCGGAAGCGTGAGCGACGGGCAACGTAATCCGTCGCTCACGCTTCCGGCTCGGACGGCCGCGGCTACGCCAGCCGGTCGAGGTCGCGGAGCCGGCGGTCGGCGTCGAACGTGGGCGGCGGCAGCTCCTCCGCCCGCCGCACCGCCTCCTCCTCGCCCAACCCCGCCTTCGCCGTTCCCTCCCCGCGGAACACCGGCAGCTTCTTCTTCCGGGCGACGATCTCCCGCCGGGTCCGGCCCTTCGGCGCGTCCGGCCACCGCCCGTCCACCTCCGCGAACTCGAAGAACACCGGCACCACCTCCCGGACGTACCGCCAGTAGCCGGGGTTGTCGGTCTGGATCACGAACAACCCGCCGGGGGCGAGCGCCCGGTGGACCAGGGCGAGGAACGCCGGGGTGACGAGCCGGAGGTGGACCTTCGCCGGGTCGTAGTACGGCTGCGGGTGGTAGCAGTGGACCTCGGCGACGGAGTGCGGCGGGACGTGCCGCTCCATGAGTTCGCGCCCGCCGAGGACCGCGAACCGGAGGTTCGACAGGCCGCGCTGGTTGCCGCGCTTCCGGGCGTACCGGATGACGACCGGGAGGACATCGACCCCGAGGTGGTCGTGGTCCGGGCGGGCGAGGGCGGACGCGATCAGGTAGCGGCCGTTGCCGCACCCGAGGTCGAGTACCACCGGGGCGTCGCGGCCGAACAGCTCGCGCCAGTTCAGGTGCCCGTCCGGCATCGCCTTCAGGGCGGTCCGCGCCCACCGCGACGGGTCGAGGACGGTGCCGGGGAACGGGACGCCGAACTCGTGCTCGGTCATGGGCGCCTCGGGGGCGGTTGGGCGGGCGACTTCCGCCGCACCTACAATGGTACCGCCGACGCCCCGTGCGGAGCCCGCCGGTGTTCCTCTCCCGCCTCCGCACCCGCGACCGCGTCCCCGAACTGATGGACGACCCCGACCTCGACCCGGAGGCGCACCGCCGGGCCCTCGCCGGGCTGGCCCGGCTGAACCGGTGGAGTTGGTCGGCCGGGGTGCTGTGGCCGCCGGTCCGGCGGCTGGCCGCGCGGCTCGGCCGGCCGGTCCGGCTGCTCGACGTGGCGACCGGGAGCGGGGACGTGCCGGCCGCCCTCCTGCAGAAGGCGGCCCGGGCCGGGGTGCGGCTCGAGGTCGCCGGGTGCGACCTCAGCCCGACCGCGGTGGCGGCCGCGGTGGCGGCGTGCCCGTCCGGGCGGTTCTTCGTACACGACGCCCTCCGCGACCCGCTCCCCGCCGGGTTCGACGCCGTCACCTGCTCGCTGTTCCTCCACCACCTGGCCGGTGACGACGCGGTGTCACTCCTGTCCCGGATGCGGGCTGCGGCCGGCGAGCTGGTGCTGGTGAACGACCTGGCCCGGTCGCGGTTCAACTACTGCGGGGTGTGGGCGGCGTGCCGTTTGCTCACCCGCTCCCCGGTCGTCCGGTTCGACGGCCCGGCGTCGGTGCGGTCGGCGTTCACCCCGGCGGAGGCGCTGGCCGTGGCCGGGGCGGCGGGGCTGACCGGGGCGGCGGTGCGGCGGCGGTTCCCGGCCCGGTTCCTGCTGACGTGGGAGCGGCGATGACGTGGGACGCGGTCGTCGTCGGGGCCGGGCCGGCGGGGTCGGTCGCGGCGCGGGAGTTGGCCCGCCGCGGGTGCCGGGTCTTGCTGGTCGACAAGGCCGCGTTCCCGCGGTCGAAGGTGTGCGGGTGCTGCCTGAACAGGGCCGCGGTCGGCACGCTGGCGCGCCTCGGGTTGGGGCACGTCCTGCGCGGGGCGGTGCCGCTCGACCGGGTGTCGGTCGCGGCCGGCCGGCGGCGGGCGACGCTGCCGCTGCCGGGCGGGGTGGCCCTGTCGCGGACGGCGCTCGACACCCGGTTGGCCGAGGCGGCGGTGAGTGCGGGGGTCGAGTTCCGGCCGGGCGTGGTGGCGAAGTGGACGCCCGCGGAGTCGGTCGGCGGGTTGGTGGGGTCTGAAGGTGGTTCCCCCTCACCCGCCGGCGAAGCGCCGGCGACCTCTCCCCGCCGGGGAGAGGTGTGGCTCAAGCCGCCCCTCCGAGCGTTGCCGACCCGCAAAGCTGACGAGGGGGCCGGCGGCCCCCACCTCTCCCCGGCGGGGAGAGGTCGCCGCGGAGCGGCGGGTGAGGGGAAAGGCGACTCTCGCTCGGTAACGCTCGGCGGCGAGCCCGTTGCGACCCGCCTTCTCGTCCAGGGGTCGGGCCTCACCAACGGAGACGCGGAACCCGGATCCCGGATCGGTGCCGGCGTTGTTCTACCGGCCGACGCCCCGGTGTTCTACGCCCCGGGCACGATCCACATGGCGACCGGCCGCGGCGGGTACGTCGGCCTGGTCCGGGTCGAGGACGGCCGGCTCGACGTGGCCGCCGCGTTCGACGTCGCCTTCGTGCGGGCGGAAGGCGGACCCGGCCCGGCGGCCGAGACGATTCTGCGCGAGGTCGGGTGGCCGGTCCCCGACGGCTTCGCGGCCGCCCCGTGGAAGGGGACCCCCGCCCTGACCCGCCGGCCGACGCGCCTCGCCGGACACCGCACGTTCGTCGTCGGCGATGCCGCGGGTTACGTCGAGCCGTTCACCGGCGAGGGGATGGCGTGGGCGGTGACATCCGCCGCCGCGCTCGCCCCGATCGCCGCCCGCGCCGTTGACCGGTGGGACGACGCCCTCGCCGCCGAGTGGGAAGCGACCCACCGCCGGGTGGTCGGCCGCCGGCAGCGCGTCTGCCGGGCGGTGTCGCGGGTCCTCCGGTCGCCGACCCTGACCGGAGTCGCGATCCGCGCCTTGAGCCTGTTCCCGGCCGCCGCCCGGCCGGTGGTGTCCGCCCTGAACCAGATGTCCCCCCTGCCCCGCGTGGCCCGCGCATGAGCTTCGCCGTCCTCGGCCTCGGCACCGCCCACCCGCCGGACCACCTCACCCCCGAGGACGGGCTGGGGGTCGCCCGCCGCCTCGCCGGGCCGGACGTGCGGACCTCGACGTGGCTCGGGCCGGTGTACGCCGGGAGCGGGATCGGCCGGCGGCACCAGGTGATCGGCGGGCCGGTCGTGCGGGACGTGCTCCGCGGCACCGCCGAGACCGGGTCGCCGTTCCTCCCGACCGCCGCCAACGACGGGGTCGGGCCGACGACCGCCGAGCGGATGCGGGTGTACGCCGAGGAGGCCGGGCCGCTCGCCCTGCGGGCCGCCCGGCCGGCGCTCGCCGAGGCCGGGTTCGCCCCGGAATCGGTCACCCACCTGGTGACGGTGTCGTGCACCGGGTTCGCCGCCCCGGGCGTCGACCTCGCCCTCATCACCGGCCTCGGCCTGCGGCCGACGGTCGAGCGGACGCACGTCGGGTTCATGGGCTGCCACGGGGCGCTGAACGGGCTGCGGGTGGCCAACGCGTTCGCCGCCGCCGACCCGGCCGCCCGGGTGCTGCTGTGCGCCGTCGAGCTGTGCAGCCTCCACTACTACTACGGCAGCGCCGCCGACCGGCTGGTCGCCAACGCCATCTTCGCCGACGGGGCGGCCGCGGTCGCCGGCGCCGGCGGGCGAGGCACTCCCGCCTCGCACTCGACCGAGCGGGGCAGGAGTGCCTCGCCCACGGGAGACGGCGGGACGTTCCCCTGGCACCTGCTCGCGTCCGGGTCGTGCCTGATCCCCGACTCGGCCGCGGACATGGCGTGGGCGGTCGGCGACCACGGGTTCGAGATGACGCTGTCCCGCCGCGTCCCCGGGCTGATCGCCGCCCGCCTCCGCCCGTGGCTCGACGCGTGGCTCGGTGACAACGGACTGTCACTCTCCGCGGTCGGGAGCTGGGCGGTCCACCCCGGCGGGCCGAAGGTGCTGGCCGCGGTCGGCGAGGGGTTGGGCCTACCGGCCGACGCCCTGGCCGCGTCCCGCGGGGTGCTGGCCGACTTCGGGAACATGTCCAGCCCGACCGTCCTGTTCGTCCTCGACCGGCTCCGCCGGGCGGGCGCCGCGCGGCCGTGCGTCGCCCTCGGGTTCGGCCCCGGGCTGGTGGCGGAGGCGGCCCTGTTCGGGTAACATCCCAGGCTGTGTCCGGCGAACCCCGACCGTCAGGGAGGGGGTGACGTCGCCCCGAGATGGGGCGACACCCCGGGACGGGGACGTCACCCCCTCCCTGACGGTCGGGGTTCGCCCGGGCGGCACCGCCTCCACGGGGAAGACCATGTCCACCGAGCCCGTCTCCCGCCGCACCTGGCTCGCCGGGGTCGCCGCCGCCGGGGCGACCGTCGCTGACGCGTCCGGCTCGGCCGATCCGCCCAAGCCGGCGTTCGGGTTCTGCCTGAACACCAGCACCGTCCGGCTCCCCGAGGGCCAGTGGGGGAAGCCGCGCCCGCTGGCCGAACTCATCGACATCGCCGCCAAGGCCGGGTACGACGCGATCGAGCCGTGGGTGAGCGAGATCGACGAGCACCTGAAGGCCGGCGGCACCACCAAGGACATCCGCAAGCGGGTCGCCGACGCCGGGCTGAAGGTGGCCGACGTGATCGGGTTCGCCGAGTGGGTGGTCGAGGACCCGGAGCGGCGGAAGAAGGGGCTGGAGGTCGCGAAGCGGGACATGGGCTGGGCGGCCGAGATCGGCAGCCCGCGGGTCGCCGCCCCGCCGGTCGGGGCGACCGGCGGCGGGAGCAAGCGCGACGACCCGAAGTTCAGCCAGCCGGTGCTCGACCTCGTCGCCGCGGCCGACCGCTACCGGGCCCTGCTCGACCTCGGCAAGACGATGGGCGTCACCCCGCTGGTCGAGCTGTGGGGCCACTCGAAGACGCTCCGGCGGCTCGGCGAGGCGCTGTGCGTCGCGGCCGAGTGCGGGGACGGGACGGGCGCGATCCTCCCGGACGTGTACCACCTGTACAAGGGCGGGTCGGACTTCGCCGGCCTCGGGCTGCTGGCCGGGCGGGCGGTCGGCATCTTCCACCTGAACGACTACCCGAAGATCGAGCGGGAGAAGATCGTGGACGCCGACCGGGTCTACCCCGGGGACGGGGTCGCCCCGCTGAAGGAGGTGTTCGCGGCCCTGCGGGCGATGAACTACGCCGGGTACGTGTCGCTGGAGTTGTTCAACCGCGAGTACTGGAAGCAGGACCCGCTCGCGGTGGCGAAGACCGGACTGGCCAAGACCAGGGCGGCCGCGGGGTGACACGACCCCCGCCCGCCGGCGTCCGGTCCGGCGGGCGGGGGAGGGTTGGACGAACCGGGAGACGGCTACTCGGCCCGGGCGAGGCACCCGGTGTCCCAGTGGTGGCGGATGCTCCGGCCCTCGGCCAGGAAGACGGCGTCCTCGGCCAGGTTGGTGGCCCGCTCGGCCACCCGCCGCAGCCCCTGGGCGACGGCCAGCAGGTTCAGCCCCGGCTCGACCGCCGCCGGGTCCGCCTTCATCGCCGCCACCACCTCGCCGGCCACCGCCTCCCCGAGCCCGACCACCTCGTTCCGGGCCCGGCACACCCCGCGGGCCGCGGCCGGGTCCCGGCGGTGGTACGAGTCGACGGCCGCGTGGACCAGGCCGGCGGCCGCCCCGGCGAGCGGGGCCAGCCCGGCCGGGAGCGGGCGGGGCGGCAGCGCGGCCAGGGCCGACGCCCGCCCGGCCACCCGGGCCGCGATGTCCCCGATCCGCTCCAGCTCGGCCGTCATCCGGGACACCGCGGTCACCTGCCGGAGGTCCCGGGCGACCGGGTGGAACAGGAGCAGGATGCGGTAGCACCGGTCCTCGATCCGGCACTCCATCTCGTCGACCTCCGGCTCCCGGTCGAGCACCCGGGCGGCCGACTCCGGGTCCCGGTCGAGGACCGCCCGGACCGCCCCGGCCAGCGCCCCCTCGACCTCCGCGGCCATCCGCCGGAAGTCCGCGTCCACCCCCTCCAGCTCGGCGAACCACCGCCGGTCGTCCATCCCCGTGCCCCCCGTGCCCGCGGCCGCCGGCGCCCGCCGCGCGGCCCGGCCGACCACCCCCCACCCGGCGGCGGCCAGTCCGCTGCCGAGCATCGTGCCCAGGCTCCCGGTCAGGGCCGGGTCGGCGCCCCCCAGCCCGGCCCCGGCCACCGCCCCGGCCACCGCCCCGGCGACGGCCAGGATCGAGAGCCCCGCCTCGGCGGACGACCGACTCCCCGCCCCGACCGATTCGACGACTGGTTCCACTCAAGTGCCCTCGGACTCGACGACCCCCACCGAACGGATCACCACTCCGGAACTCAACCTTACTCCTTTCCCACCCGCTTTCAACACGGATTCTTCACAGATTCTACTTAATCCGACAAGCGGCTCATCTCGTAGCACACGCGTTCTCGCTTGTGCCCCGCTGGGAGCGGCACAAGCGAGGACGCGTGTGCTACGTGAACACCCGCCCCCGGCCTTCGAACACGCGCTTACTCCAGCACCCGGAGTGTCACCTTCGACGGGCGGTCGGCGTCGCGGTAGACGCGGTGCGTCTGCTTCGTGAACGCCTTCTCGTCGGCCCGGTTGATGTCGCAGAACGTCTGCGGGTTGCGGTCCACCAGCGGGAACCAGGTCGACTGCACCTGCACCATCAGCCGGTGGCCGGGGCGGAACGTGTGGAGCACGTCCGGCATCGCGAACTTGACCTTCACCACCTCGCCGGGCTTGAACGGCTCCGGCTTCTCGAACCCGTCGCGGAACTTGCCGCGGAACGGCTCGCCGCGGACGAGCTGCTGATACCCGCCCATCCGCACCCCGGCCGGGTTCGGGTCCGGGTCGGACGCGTCGTCCGGGTACACGTCGATCAGCTTCACCACCCAGTCGGCGTCGGTCCCGGTGGTCGAGACGTACAACTCCACCTCGACCGGGCCGGCGACGGTCAGGTCCGCGGTCAGCGGGGCGGTCCGGTAGACGAGCACGTCCGGCCGCTGTGCCGCGAACCGCTGGTCGGCGGTCATGTACTCCTGGGCCATCCCGATCGTCGTCTTGTTCAGGTACGGGACCGGCCGGGCGGGGTCGGAGACGAACTCGTCGAAGGCGGGTTCCACCTTTTCCTGGACGGGGGTGGATAACCGCACGAACCGGCTCAGCCTCCCGTCCGCGCGAAGCGCGAGGGGTTCGGAGCGTGTCTCCTTCGGCGGCCAGGCGTCGAACTTCCGCCACCGGTTGGTGCCGGTCTCGAACACCCACGCCTTCGGGTGCTTCGCCTCGCCGACCCCCTTCAGGTGGTGCTCGAAGAAGGGGAACTCGATCGCGTCGCGGTAGAACGGGCCGGTCTTGGCGGCAAAGCTCACGTCTCCGAGCTTGTCGCCGTCCTGCCGGCTCCACCCGCCGTGGACCCACGGCCCCATCACCAGGTGGTTGTGCCTCGGGGGGGCGTTCGCCTCGGCCGCCTTGAACGTCTCGAGCGCCCCGAACAGGTTCTCGGCGTCGAACCACCCGCCGACGGTCATGACGGCCGGCTTCACGTTCTTGACGTGCTGCCGGAGGTTGCGGGCCTTCCAGAAGTCGTCGTAGTTCGGGTGCGCCATCACCTCGTTCCAGAACGCGATCTCGCCCTTGTAGTGCTTCGCGTCGGCGTTCCGGAGCGGCCCCATGTCGAGGAAGAACTGATACCCGTCGGGGGTGCCGTGCTCGAACGCCGGCCGGCCGAACTTCTTGGTCGGCTCGGGGCGGGCCTTGCCGAACCCGGCCATGAAGTTGAAGCAGTGCGGGAGGAACAGGCAGCCGTTGTGGTGGAAGTCGTCGCCGACGAACCAGTCCATGACCGGGGCCTGCGGGGACACGGCTTTCATCGCCGGGTGGGCGTCGATCATCCCGCAGACGGCGTAGAACCCGGGGTACGAGATGCCCCACTGGCCGACCTTCCCGTTGTGCCCCTTGACGTGCTTCAGCAGCCACTCGACGGTGTCGAACGTGTCGCTGCTCTCGTCGATCTCCTTGTCCTTCTTGGCCGGGTGGTGCGGGCGGACGTTGACGAACTCGCCCTCCGACGCCCACCGCCCGCGGACGTCCTGGTAGACGAAGATGTACCCGCCCTTGGCGTACCGCTCGCCGGGCCGCAGCGAGTCCGGGTACTTATCGACGCCGTACGGCTGGCAGCCGTACGGCGTCCGCATGAGGAGGATCGGGTAGGTCGTCGAGTCGTCCTTCGGGACGTAGACGGCGGTGAACAGCCTGACCCCGTCGCGCATCGGGACCTGGTACTCGAACTTGGTGTAGTTCGCCCGGACGTAGTCGCGGAGCTCGGCGGCCGCCGGGTCGAGCTTCGGCGGCGGGGGCGTCTGCGCGGCGGCCGGGGCCGGGGTGAGCAAGACGGCGAGGAGGAAGAGCCGGCGGAGCACGGGTCACCTGGGGTGCGGGTCACGGGGTGAAGAGCGGGGCGCCGGCGGCCGCGGCGGCGCGGGTGAGGGCGGGGTCGTTGGTGGCGAGGGGGAGGCTCAGCCGCAGGGCGAGTTCGAGGTACGCGGCGCGCTCCACCGACACCCTCTGGCGGCGGCTCACAGAAATGATGTCCGGCCAGGCCAGCGCCGGTGTGTCGTCCTCGACGTAGATGCGGAACTGGGGCAACGGCGACAGAAACCGATCGACCTCGGCGGCCGACCGTAATCCCTGTCGTTCGCCCGCCCGTAGCGCAGCCACGAGGTCGAGAGTCCACCACCCCGGCACGCACGACCCCAGGGCTTGAATCCGGCCGAGGACCCCGGACGTGTATGCCGAGCCGGTAGTGGTGAACAGCCACGCCGCTGGGACCGTCGCGTCCATCACGAAACCGCCCGGCGGCGGTGACGAGGGGATGACCCACGGGCCGATCACAGCGTGGTCCCCCGGGCGAGGATCTCGCGCAGCGGGTGGTCGGCCGGCAGCGGGTTTCCGTCCCGCTCATGCCCCTCGACGACGCTGCGGATGAACTCCACCCTGGCCGCATCCCCGGCGGCGATCTCCTCCGGCGTCGTCGGGAACATCGGCGGGCCGCCGACGGTCGCCACCGACTTGCCGTCCCGGGCGATCACGAACCGATCCCCGGCCGCGATGCGGGCGATCAGCTCGGGGAAGTGCTCCTGAGCCTCCGCGACGCTCACAACGTACTGCATGACCCGCCTCCTGCGCCTCACCCCGGGTTCGCCGCCAGGAACGCCCCTATCTCATCGACCTCGGTGGGCCTCAACCGCCAGTCCGCCGCCCCGACCAGCTCCCGCAGCTGCCCCGGCCGCCGCGCCCCGACGATCGCCGCCGTCACCGCCGGGTGCCGCAGCACCCACGCCACCGCCACCTCGCCCGGCGACCTCCCGTGCCGGCCGCCCACCGCCCGCAGCAGCTCGACCAGGTTCAGGTTCCGCGTCAGCAGCGGCTCCTGGTAGTGCCGGTTCTTCTCCTTCCGCCAGTCGTCCGCCGGCATCGCCGCCACCCGCTCCCGGGTCATCGCCCCGGTCAAGAGCCCGCTCGCCATCGGCGAGTACGCGATCACCCCGATCCCGTTCGCCTCGCAGTACGGCAGGATCGACTCCTCCACCTCCGGGCGGACCATCGAGTACGGCGGCTGCAGCGACGTGATCGGGCCGAACTTGGCCACCCTCGCCATCTGCTCGGCCGAGAAGTTCGACACCCCGACCCACCGCACCTTCCCCTCGTCGCGGAGCCTCAGGACGGTCTGCCACCCCTCCTCGATGTCCTCGTCCGGCTCCGGCCAGTGGACCTGGTACAGGTCGATCACGTCCACCTTGAGCCGCCGCAGGCTCGCCTCGCACTCCCGGCGGATGCTGTCCGCCTTGAGCGACTTCCCGATCTGCCGGTCCGCGTCCCACACCCGGGCGCACTTCGTGAACACGTACGGCCGGTTCGCCACCCCCGCCAGCGCCTTCGCCACCACCTCCTCGGAGTGGCCGAGGCCGTAGACGGCGGCGGTGTCGATCCAGTTCACCCCGAGGTCGATCGCCTCGCGGATCGCGGCGACGCTGTCGGCGTCGTCCTGGGCGCCCCAGGCGAACGCCCACCCGCCGCCGCCGATCGCCCACGCCCCGAACCCGACCGGGGTGATGTGCAGGTCCGAGTTCCCGAGCCGCCGTGTCTGCATGGGTCGCTCCGCACGCATCTTCGATGCGTCGCTAATCGGTGTGTGGTCACTAATGATAGGGGTATGCAACCCGTCGTACTGATCAACGCCGTCGGGCTCACGCCCCGCCTGCTCCAGCACGCCCCGCGGCTCAAGGCCGTCGCCGACGCCGGGTGGGTCGCCGACATGCCCGAGGTGCTGCCGGCCGTCACCTGCACCGCCCAGGCGACGCTCCTCACCGGGAAGATGCCGGACGAGCACGGGGTCGTCGCCAACGGGTGGCTCTACAAGTCGACGAACGAGGTCCGGTTCTGGCAGCAGTGCAACCGTCTGATCGCCGGCGAGCCGTTCTACGAGACGGCCCGCCAGCGGGCCCGCGACCGCCGCATCCCGTTCACCTCCGCGAAGCTGTTCTGGTGGTTCAACCAGGGGGCCGCGGTCGACATCTCGGTCACCCCGAAGCCGCACTACGCGGTCGACGGGAACAAGGCGTTCGGGGTCGCCGGCACCCCGACCCGTTTGCCGGACGAGCTGGAGCGGAAGCTCGGGCCGTTCCCATTCCCGGCGTTCTGGGGGCCGATGGCCGGGAAGGCGAGCACCGAGTGGATCGCCGCTGCGGCGGCGCAGGTGGTCCGCGACCGCAAGCCCGACCTCACCCTCGTCTACCTGCCGCACCTGGACTACGACCCGCAGCGGTTCGGCCCGGCCGGCACCGACATGCCGCGGTGCGTGAAGGAGCTCGACGACGCGGCCGCCCCGCTCCTCGACGCGGCGGACGAACTCGGGGCGCGGGTGTGGGTGGTGAGCGAGTACGGGCACTGCGACGTGTCGAAGCCGGTGCTGCCGAACCGGGCGCTGCGGCAGCGCGGGTTCCTGGAGGTGCGGGACGGGCCGTTCGGCGAGCAGCTCGACCCGTACGGGTCGCGCGCGTTCGCCGTCTGCGACCACCAGCTCGCCCACGTCTACGTCCGCAACCCGGACGACGTGCTCTACGTCCGCGACACCCTGGCTCCGTTGCCCGGCGTCGCCCGGGTGCTGTGCGGGGACCAGCGGGCGGAAGTCCGGCTCGCCCACTCGCGCGCGGGGGACGTGGTCCTGCTCGCCGACCCCGACGCCTGGTTCGCGTACCCGTTCTGGCTCGACGACCGCCGCGCCCCGGACTACGCCCGGGCCGTCGCCATCCACCACAAGCCCGGGTTCGACCCGTGCGAACTCTTCTTCGACCCGAAGCTGTGGTTCCCGAAGCTCCACGCGGCGCGGCGGCTCGTCCAGAAGAAGCTCGGGTTCCGGATGACGATGGACGTGGTCCCGCTCGACCCCGGAATCGTCCGCGGCAGTCACGGCCTGGCGGCCGCCGGGAACCTCGACCGGCCGGTCCTGATCGGCCACGGCCCGAAGCCCGGGGACAGCGTCCCGATGACCGCCGTGAAGGACCTGATCCTCGCCGAGTTGGGACTCGAAAGCTAAACCGACGGACGAACCCTCCCCTCCGGAGACGCGACATGACACGTCACGCCCTCGCCCTGTCCGCCGTCCTGCTCGCGGCCGCCCCGGCCGCCGCCCAGCCCGGCGTCCGGGTGATGCCGGCGTACCGCCCGTCGGGGTTCATCCCCGGGCTGCCGAACCCGTTCACCCCCCGGCCGGTCTACCCGTACACCCCGGTGTACAACCCGTACCCTTACTACCCGTACCCGTACACCCCGTCGTACCCCGTGTACGTCAGCCCGACGCAGGTCACCGGGGTGACCCCGTGGGGCGGGGTGAACACCGCCGGGGCCACGGTCTACGACAGCGCGTTCAGCCCGTGGCGGACGGCGAGCAAGGCGAACGGGTCGCTGCACTGGGAGAGCCACCCGGTGTACGGGCCGGGCGGCCAGATCGTCGGGTACAAGCAGGGGTACGCCTGGGTCGACAGCGTGACCGGGCAGAAGCACTTCGACGGGACGGTGGTGACCCCGAACGCGACCGGCGGGACGAACACGCAGCACGTCATCCGGTCCGCGAACCCGACGGCCGGCGGGACCGCCGTGCGGACGGTCGCCACCACGACCACCGCCCCGCGACTCCGGAACCGTCTCGGGGTGCGGTGGTGACCGTCCGAGCCGGAAGCGTGAGCGACGGGTCTGCGGAGACCGTCGCTCACGCTTCCGGCTCGGACGGGGCCGTCACCCGATCAGCTTCCGCAGCTCCTTGACGTGCCTGGGCACCGCGACCTTCGGGTCCTCGGCCGCCTCGTACTCGAGCGCCACGTACCCGTGGAAGTTCGCGTCCTTGAGGATCTTCACCACCCGGGCCAGGTCCGCGTCCTGCTTCTTCCCGCCCGGCGACACCTCCGTCTTCACCTGCGCCACCACCCCGTACGGCGCGATCTTCGCGATGTCCGCGTACGGGTCGGCGGTGCGGAAGTTCCCGGTGTCGATGTTCACCCCGAGGGCCGGGCTCTTCACCGGCTTGACCAGGTCGAGCAGGTGCTCGGGGGTGTCGGTGATCCCGCCGTGGTTCTCCATCGCCAGCACCACCCCGAGCTTCTCCGCCACCGGGCAGCACTCCTCCAGCGCCGCCACCACCCGCCTCTGGGCGTCGGCCAGGGTGTCGCCCTTCTCCAGGTTCCCGGCGAAGACGCGCACCGTCTTCGCCCCGGCCTTCGCCGCCCGGGCCGTCCAGTCCTTCACCCTCTGCACCTCCGCCTTCCGCTTCTCGTCGTCCCGCAGGCAGAAGTTGTTCCCGACCGGCACCCCGGACACCGCGAGCTTCTTCTTCGCCGCGTGGTCCCGCAGCTTCTCGGCGTAGGCGTCCGTCTGCTCGGCCCAGTAGTACGACGTCAGCTCGACCGCGTCGAGCGGCAGGCCGGCGGCGAGGTCGATGAACTCGAACAGGGTCATCGTCGGCTTCTTCAGGTCGAGCGCCTGGCGGAAGCTGTACGCGGCGAGGCTGAGCTTCAGGTCCGGCTTGTCGCCCGGCCGCTTCACCGGGTCGATGCCAGCGGCGAGGCCGGGCGGGACGGCGAGGGCGGCGGACGCGGCCAAGAATTGACGGCGGGTCGGGGTCATCGGGGAGGCTCCGGGTGTAACGGGGGCCGCCGGACAGTGTACACGGGCAGCCCCGCCGGGGTATCATCCGGTCTCCCGAACCCCGGAGGTGTTCATGTCCCCGTCGCGCGTCGCGCCGATCCTGGCGGCCGGCCTGTTCGCCCTGACCGCCGGCCCGGCCCCGGCCGAGTACCCGCCGGTCGAGTTGGAGAAGGTGCCGGTCGAGCGGCTGGCCAAGAACCTGAAGGAGGCCGTCGACAAGAACCCGCGGGACGCGAAGGCGGTGCTGAACCTGGCCCGGGTCCACGCGATGGCGTACTCCCTCCGGGCCGCCGAGCTGCCGGTGAACAAGAAGTACCCGGACGGGCCGTGGACCGGGTACGCCCCGGGGTACGTCCCGTTCACCCGGGTCGAGAAGACGGACGACAAGGAGCGGCTGAAGGCCGCGAAGGGGCACCTCGACGAGGCGCTGCGGCTGTACGAGAAGGCGGTCGAGCTGGCCCCGGACGACCCGACGGCCCAGCTCGGCCGGGGGTGGCTGCTGGCGCAGGCGGACCGGAAGGCGGACGCCGTTGCCGCCCTCCGGAAGGTGGTCGAGAAGGGGTGGCAGGCGGAGAAGGACCTGAGGTCGCTCACCCCGGGCGGGCACACCGTCACCGCCGAGGGGGCCGGGTATCTAATCCCACTGCTCGACGCCGACAAGGACAAGGCCGAGATCGCGTCCCTGACCGAGCGGGCGGCGAAGCTCAAGAAGTTGCCCCGCCCGGTCACCCCGGTCGCGGTCCCGCTCCGCGCCGGCCTCACCGCCGCCGACCTGGAGGACCGGTCCGCGGCCGTCGCGTTCGACGCCGACGGCACCGGCCTGCGGAAGGACTGGACGTGGGTGACCCGCGACGCCGCGTGGCTCGTCCACGACCCGAAGCAGTCCGGAAAGGTCACCTCCGCCCTGCAACTCTTCGGCGGTGTCACGTTCTGGCTGTTCTGGGAGACCGGGTACGACGCCCTCGCGGCCCTCGACGACGACGGCGACGGGAAGCTGACCGGGGCGGAACTCGCCGGGCTGGCCCTGTGGCACGACGTGAACGGGAACGGGATCAGCGACCCCGGCGAGGTGAAGCCGCTGTCCGAGCACGGGATCGTCGCCGTGTCGTGCCGGTGGGAGCGCGACCCGCGCCACCCGGACCGGATCGCGTTCTCGAAGGCCGGGGTGACGTTCCGGGACGGGAAGTCGCGGCCGACGTTCGACCTGGTGCTGCACCCGGCGCGCTAACATTACACCCCGGTGGGGCAGGCATTCCTGCCTGCCAAGCAACGACGGCAGGCAGGAATGCCTGCCCCACCGGACACGTCACTTCACGAGCTTCGCCACGTCGGCCTTGATGGCGTCGGCCCAGATCTGGTATCCCTCCGCGCTCAGGTGCAGGAGGTCCGGCATCACCTTCCGCTCCAGCGCCCCGTCCTTGGTCAGGAACTTCTCCCCGATGTCCTTGTAGAAGACGTGCTTCCCGTCCGCCAGCTTCGAGATGATGGCGTTGATCTCCTTGATCTTCGGGTTCAGCTTGTCGGCCGGGGCGGCCGCGTCCTCCTTCTTGATCCCGCCGGCCCGCGGGAACACGCCGAGCACCAGGATCTTCATCTCCGGCTTCTGCTTCCGCAGCTCCTCGACGATCGCCTTGATCCCGCCGGCGATCTGCTCGGCCGAGTGCGCCCCGGTGTTGTTCGTGCCGATCATGATGACCGCCGCCTTCGGCTTCAGCGGCTCGATCTCCTTCCCCTCGGTGATCCGCCACAGGACGTGCCCGGTCTGGTCCCCGCTGATCCCGAGGTTAACGGCCTTCATCGGGGCGAAGGTGTCGGCCCACGCCTTCTTCCCGCCCCCCTCCCAGCCCTGGGTGATCGAGTCGCCGAGGAAGATCACGTCCCCCTCGCCCTTCTTCACGATCTCGAGGAACTGCTTGTGGCGGGGGTTGTCGCGGTTGAGCGGCTTGACGGCCGGGTTGTCCTTCGGCTCCTGGCCGCCGGCGGCGGACAGGACCAGGCCGAGGACGGCGGCGGACGCGAGGCGGGTCATGGGGGCTCCGGTGGGAAAGGTGGGGTGGGCCGGGGGTAGTATCGCCGGCCGCGCGGACGGGGGCAACGACGAAGTCGGAAGCGGGCGAACCCGGAGCGTCAGCGACGGGGTGGTTGGGGACGCCACCCCGTCGCTGACGCTCCGGGTTCGCCCGGACCACAGGCTCACTTCTTCCGGGCTTCCAGCAGCTTCGCCCTGGTCGCGTCCCAGTCCTTCGTCGGGCCGGCGACCTCCCACGCCTTCAGCCCCTTGAACGACGCGCTCTCCCCGGCCACCGTCAGCCCGAAGTTCGCCTTGTCGGCGTCGATCGCCGGGTGGGAGCCGTAGGCGGTGTGGGTGCCGTCGAGGGTGGCGAGGATGTCCGGGCCGCGCAGCTCGACCACCAGCGTGTGCCACTCGCCTGCCTTCACCGGTGTGGAGACGGTGTCGAGGACGGCGGCGGTGTCGGGCCCGTTCTTCCCGTCCTGGTCGTCCTTCTGGACGGTGACCCCGGTCGGGGTCACCCGGACCCGGCTGACGTGCCCCTTCGCCCCGTTCAGGCTCAGGCTGATGACCTTCGCGCCGTCCAGCTTGAACGAGAACGCGACCACCGCGTCCCGCGCCTTCAGCTCGTGGCGGGCGACCGCCCCGTGCATGTCGGCCTTCACCTCCGCCCCGCGGACCGCGCCGTCGACCGCCTCCCACTTCCCCTTGCCGACCTTCCAGTCCTTACCGAGCGGGCCGGTCAGCGGGTCGTCGAACAGCAGTTTCCCGGGCGCGGCCATCCGGACAGCCGGGGACGGCGGGTCGGCGGCGGCCGTCAGGCCGGCGGCGAGGGCGGCGGAGATGACGGCGAGGCGTGCGGCTGGCATGCGGTGCTCCGGAAGAGGGTGTGGGTTACAAACCCGCGCGGCGGGGGAAGGTTCCGGACGGTCGTGTCGTCGTGTAGTGGCAAGGTGGGACTCGCCCGCAAAGCCGGGCTCGGCCCACCCTACTTCTTCGGCGGCCCGCCGCCGTTCGGGCTGAGCCGCTTCCACCAGTCCGGCCCCTCCTTCTCCACCTCGGCGTTCAGCGCCTCCAGCCGCTTCCGCATCGCCACGAACCGCTCCGGCTCCTTCCCCTTCAGGTCCGTCTTCTCCTGCGGGTCGGCCTTCAGGTTGTAGAGTTCGAAGTGGGTGAAGTCCTCCGACGCGAGCAGCTTCCAGTCCCCGTCCCGCATCGCCAGGTGGAGGTTTTCCTTCGGCGGGGCCATCCGCAGCCGCCAGTACAGCGGCACCTTCCGGTCGGCCGCCGCGGCCTTCCCGGTCAGCACCGGCAGCACGTCCGCGCCGTCGATGACGCGGTCGGCCGGCGGCTTCACGCCGCACATCCCGAGGACCGTCGGGAAGAGGTCGGACCCGATCACCGGGGCGTCGACCGTGGTGCCCGGCTTGACGTGGCCCGGCCAGCGGACGAGCCCCGGGACGCGGATCCCGCCCTCGTACATCGACCGCTTCCGCCCGCGCAGCCCGCCGGTACTGCCGCGGGTCCGACCGGATTCGCCGTTGCCCTCCGGGCCGTTGTCGGCGGTGAAGAACACGAACGTGGTGTCGGCCAGATTCTGGTCGTCGAGCGCCTTCATCAGGGTGCCGAACGCGTGGTCGAGCTGCGTGACGTTGCCGTGGTGCTGGCGGAAGTCCTCCGGCATCCCCTCGTACGGCTTCTGGAACCGCGGGTCGGTCTCGATCGGCAGGTGCGGCTCGTGCGTCCACACGGCCAGGAAGAACGGCTTCGACTTGTCCCGCTTGTTCGCCAGCCAGTCGACCGCCTCGCCGACGACGAGCGGGGCGGAGAAGCCCTCCAGCTTGCCGACCGGCTTGCCGTTGCGGACGAAGTTGGTCGGGTCCTTGTGGCTCGGCCCGGCGTTGTTCTGGGTGGCCATCCAGTGGTCGTACCCGTGGTCGCCCGGCTGCGGCTGGGCCGGGTCGTTGAACTT
>PNKH01000038.1 GCA_013822345.1 Isosphaera sp. | reverse complement strand
GGAATTACCATACTCCAAGACCTCGCCCAATACGGACGCTTCGCCAAGGTTCCGAAGGACCGCGTCTCCCAAGAGGTCATGGAGTTTCGGATCCAGAGACACGCCAAGACCTTCCTGGCCCAATCTCTGTCTCCGGACGAGTTGACCGAACTGTGCGTCCGGCTGGATGATTATGACTTCGCGGTCCCGTGCTACGAGAAGGAAAAGAAAGCACTCATCTGCGAGGTGCGACGGCTCTTCCTCGCCCTCTTGAAGACTTAACCACACACAAGGAGAACCCCATGTCAACCGTAACTCTCGACCTGAACAAGATTCTCGGCACCGAGCCAATCCCTGAGCCAGCCCCTGACTTCGTGAACGTACTGGCTCCACGCCGCCCTTACCGGGCGGAAATCACCGCGTTCGGTCTGGCCAAGACCCTCCAGCAGTGGGCCGAGCTCATCGGCGTGACCTACAGCCACTTGTACAGCCGTTTCAGGCACATCAAGATCGCGTCGCAGCCCGAGACCCCCCGCCTGGAGGCGATCCTCCGCCACCTCATTACGTACTCGACCGGCGGAAGATCTCCGGCCGGAGATATCTACTACGTCCTGACCCCCGGGGGCGTCCGCATGGACAGGACCCGCGAGGAGTGGGAAACCCACCTGGGCCTCCCACCCGGCGCCCTCATCGGCCCGCAGTGGAGCCCCCACGGTGGGGGCGTCTACAACCCAGCCACCGGGACGTACACCTGACTCTCGCCCTCGGTGACGTATCCCGGCAGATACCGCGGGCCGGGGATGGCCGGGACTTCACCCGGGTCGATCGTGGGGTAAAATAGCGCGTTCATGCGCCATTTTACGCGCGAGGTCGAGCCGATCGAGGGAGCGGTGATGGGTGAAAGAATCGACAGAAGCGGGAAGAAGGTCCGCCCGAAGACCGCCGAGCGCGGCAAACGCTACCTCTGTGCCCGGTGCCGGAAGCGGAGCCCGCGGCCGGTGTTCGGACCCGCGCCGTGGTACTGCCCGAAGTGCTCGCCAACGGGTTCCGCCAACTCACCCCTGTGACGCCTACCCGCCACGCAGTTCGACCCACGTCGGCGCGTGGTCGCTCGTCTTCTCCCACCCGCGGACGTCCCGATCGACCCCGGCCGCGGCCAGTCGCCGAGCGGCGGCTGGGTTGAGCAGCAGGTGGTCGATCCGCAAGCCGGCGTTCCGCCGCAACGCCCCGCTGGTGTAGTCCCAGAACGTGAAGACCTGCTCGCCCGGGTTCAGGTGCTGCAGCGCGTCCGTCCACCCCTGGGCGAGCAGCCGCCGGTACGCCGCGCGCGACTCCGGCCGGAACAGGGCGTCGACCTCCCAGCCCCTCGGGTCGCAGACGTCTCCCTCGGAGAGCCGTCCACGATTTGCGGCCCGAGGCGAGTGACTGGCGCAGAACTCCTCGAATGGCAATTTGACTCGGCTTCGGGGGAAAGTTAGCGTATTCTTTGGGTCTGCCGACCTCGCTCCGCGGCCGTCGTGGTGGCGGCCAACCGCCAGATCGGCTCGCTGACGCCAGCTCATCCCGATTTCGACGAAGGGGAACCGCCCGTGAAAATCGACCGTTGGCTTCACCAGGGCCGTGTCTTCAAAAAAGCGGTGGTGCGCGTGGAGGCTGGAGAGCCAGCCGATGAGCTGGCGCTGGCGACGGTGGTGGATGGCGGGGGCAACTTCGGTGTGTCGGTTGAACTCGTCGGCTTCGAAGGGCAGGAACCGGAGTACGTCGAGGATCTGATCGCGGATTACCCGCCGGAACCGGAAGACGCGCTTTCGAACCGCCACTGGCGGCAGCACGAAGTTGCCGAGGGCGAGACACCGGATCCGTTCTACACCGAGCTCAACGTGCGTCCGCGGTTCCAGTCCGTGCCCCAAGATGTCGACAACCGCACCCGCTACTTCTTGGTCGAGGTCGCAATCGACTGATCAATGACGACCACTTCACGCGGCAGCGTGCCAACGGGAAGCGGGGTAGAACGTCCGGATCATGCGGACCTCGCTTTCCGCATCGCGGTCCGCGCGGCCTTATCACCTGCTGGTTCTCCGCCGCGAACCGTTCCAGTCAGCGGCGCACCGTGTCCGGGGAGCCGCTCATCCAAAAGCTGTCCTGACGTCGCACGTCATTCTGCCCGCGGGGTTGGGGCGTGAGAACTCACCAAACGAAAGCAGCGGACGACCGAAGCCGCCCGCCGCTACCACGATCGCCCGTCGTCACGTCATCTGGCTGAAGTACGCGACCACCTGCCAGCCCGACTCACCGCACCGAGGGGCACCAGTTTCGGGTTCGCGAGGCACTCCTCCACCTCCGTCATCGTGGCACCGCCCCGTATGGCGGACGACTGACCTTGCCATTATTCGCCGATCCAAAGCTTCATCACCACGTGGTTGTTTCGCCGCTCGACGCAGGGAATCAACTCGAACCCGCATCGCTCGTAGTATTGAATAGCTCTCGCGTTTTCGCGGTGTACCATTAGCACGAGCCACTGCGGCTCATCAGCTTCAGCCTCCCGTCCAACGCGAGCCAGCTCCTGTGCTTCAGCGATCAGATGCCCCATGATCTGTCGTGAATACCGCCACTCCGGGTCCGGTGGTTGTCCATGAAACCGCTCCCCAATTCCCAGCATGGGGATCAACGCGATCATCGCTTTCGCTCCGTCGGGAGGGGGCCAGTTCCACTTCGACGTGCCGAGGGAGCCAAACCCCACGACTTCCTTTGCCGCAGTCTCGAACAACCAGACGCGAGTCCCTCTTTTCATCGAATCGAGCACGTCTGATCCGAGAAGCCACTCGCCGACGTGCCGTGACCACAACGCCTCACCACACGAAAAGCCGACCAAGCGCTCTTGGTCGGCTTCCGTGAACGGGATCGCGTACAGTTGATGAGGATGTGGCGTCATCCGCCCCCCTGATTATGGGCGGGTCGGGAGTGACTTCGCCCGGATCTTGGGCCGATTTTTCTTAGTCGTATCGGCGAGCGCGGTAGCCTCCGCAGCCGTCATCGTGTAGTCATCCTGCTGGAAGCTGGCGACGGCATCGAGCATGTCAGCCACGTCGATGTCGGGCCAGAGTTCGCGGGGAAGCACGCTGAGAGCCTCCGCCAGCCTCAGGATGGTCTTCTTCTGAGGGCGGCACTTGCGGGTAAGCATCTGGGAGATTGCCGGCTGGGAACAACCGACACGCTCTGCGAGCTCCTGCTGGGATATCTGCTTCGTGGCCATCAGCTCCTTGAGTCGCTCGGCGAACGTTTGCTCCTGCGCGTTCATCTTCCGTACTTCACGCGCCAGCGATGCGCTTCTGGCTACACCGTATGGCTCCGACGCGACCAAATCCTGGCCGTACTGCCCGTCCTCTTCGCACGGGTTGAGGGCAAGTGCGTCAGCGATGGTCATCAACGCTCGATTCCGATCAGCCGGCGCGGTGTCTGGGTCCTTCACTATGCTGAGCAGCGAGACGACGACCTGCTGCACCTCATCGCTACACTCGACCAAGGCACCTAGAAACCTCTTCCGATCCGGCACGGGCATCGACCGCGCCCACGCGAAGATGCACGCCACGGAGTCGAGCCGGGTCACCGCCTGAGGATCATTAAGTAGGAAGGTTTCAGTCATGGTCATTCTCCATCCGGGCGGTTACGGTTCCGGATACGAGTCAACCGACAGCCGCTCGCGGGCGATCCGCTCGCGCCCCCGAAGGACTTCGAGGGTTGTAGCCGTCAGTTGCTCATCGGCACGCATCACAGCCAAAACACAGATCGTTCCATCGAGACCGGAGTTCGGCACTTCGCAGAAAATGATCTGAAATCCATCTGCCAAGCCGTAACCATCCGTCAGATCAAGAGCGTACAGCGTTTCGCCCGCTAGCCGACGGCACCCGAGGTCAGCCACCATCGTGTCGGATCGCTGCCAGAACTGAAGCTTGATCGCTTGGCGTCGAAGCTGGGCTCTGCCTGCCAGTCGGGGCATCACCAAATGGTGCAGGTCCTGGAACGCAGGGCGGCAGATCCGAATTCGTCGGGTGGTATCGGACTGCCCCATAACAGAACTATAACTTTTCTGGCAGTCAGGTCAAGGTCTGCCGTCGAGAATGAAGGCCAAAAGTGCCGAATTTCGCTGCATTAATCGACGCAAGTCTCTTTTGATGCTCTACTTGCAACACAACTGGCATCAGAGCAGGCAGGCAGCGGCAGGGGACTTTTGGTTCGGGCAACTGACATCGCGCTACTGACTCGATCGCGCTGAACTGGAGACAGGAGGTGCGTCACGGAATGCACGTGCTGCCTGCGTCGGAACTGCCTGTCCCTGAACTGCAACAAGCGGGCGCGGCTGCATGGGTGCGTGAAGTCCGCTCCCTCCAGACCCGCGGCCAACCCACCCGTGTCCGCTCGATCTCGCTGAAAAGGGTCAGCGTGGGCCAGTTCTATCGGGAAATCCTGCACGGCCGGTCCACGTTTGCCGCACAAACCGTTTGCGTGGTTGACGTGGCGACTGGAGAGGGTAAGGTATGGCAAAACCGATTCCCGCGCCCCACCCACATACCTAGGGGGCAGGCCGTTGAACGATCGCGAAGAGTTTTACGCCGAGGTCGGTCGGCTGGTCCGAGTGGCCCGAGAGGCGGCCGGGATCACACAGGATGCCCTCGCCGATCAGGTGGAATTAAGCCGAACGAGCGTGACCAACATCGAGAAGGGCAGACAAAAGATCGCACTGCACACCCTCTTTCTGGTTGCCTCGGTCGTGGGTGTTGAGCCAGCGAGTTTGTTGCCACCACGAGGCAAGAGTGGGCCAGGAGGCCGTACTGCCGCTGATCGGGTACACGCATAATCCGCCGGGGATCACGCGATGATCACCGGTCACCGACCACCACAAGCCGGGACCGGTTTATGTCGACCTTAAAGATCGCCGCTGCCGACAGTGACGGGCTTATAGATTCGGTGAAGCGTCTCGCGGACTCGCACCGCGACGAACTCGGCTTCCACACCCGGCAGTCCTATCTCGAAAGCCGTGACCGAGGCGAACTGCTGGTCGCCCGGATCGGTGCCCGCGTTGTCGGCTTCGTCCGCTTTCACAAGCGCCGCGACCGTGCCGCGACCATCTACGAAATTGCCACTGACCCCGCCTGCCGGCGACGTGGCGTCGGTGCACGGTTGATTCGTACGGTTTTGGACGTGTGCCGGACCGACGGGATACGCTTGCTTCGGTTATCGTGCCCGGCCGAATTGCCCGCCAACGAGTTCTACCGCGCCGCCGGCTTCTCGCAAGCGAGTCGCCGCACGAACCCGGGTCGCGCTCGCCCGCTGATCGAGTGGCACGTCCCGATTCTTCCACTCCGGCCCATGACGTTCGTCGCGGCGCTCTCGAACGCAGCGAACGACTTGAAGAACCTCATCCGCCTCTGGGAGGAGGAAGGCGGTGAGGGGCGTCCGTTCGATCGGTGCATCTTCACCCCCTTGTTCTGCGACAGCCGGACCCACCACTACGTGCGACATCTGCACGACGAGTGGGGTGTCGAGGTCATGTTCGATTCCGGCGGCTTCTTCGTCCAGCAGGGGAAAGTGACCTACGACGAACTGTTCCCCAAGCTGCTCGCCTACTACCAGAGCAACGACTGGGGTGCCGCCTATGTCCTTCCCGACTTTGTCCCCACGTCCAAGAACACCCCATCCGAAGTGGACGAGCGCGTCCACGTGACCGCAGCCGAGGGAGTGAAGTTCTTCCGCCGAATGCCCGCGGAGCTTCAGCCCAAAGCGCTCGGGGTTCTTCAGGGGCACCAGCCCGACCACCTCAAGAGGTGCCTGACGGCTTACCAGGACGCGGGCGTTCCGCATCTCGGTTTTGGCAGTTTCGACACCGGGGGAACGAACTCGGAGATCAACCTGCTCACTGCCCAGGCGGCCGGGCGGCTGGAGTTTCTCCGTGAACTCCTCGCTGGTGCTTACGTCCGAGGTGAGACCGACGTCCTCACCAATTTCCACTTGTTCGGTGTCAGCTCCCCCGCTCTGCTCGCCGATTTCCCGAATTACCTGGCCAGCAGCTTCGACAGCTCCGGGTGGATGCGGACAGCCGGGTACGGGAACGTGTACCTCCCGTTCCGCTCCCGCCGGAACGTCACCCACGGGGCGTCAGCGCTGAGTTGCGGCACCGGGTTAACGGCGGCCGCGTTCTATACGGCCTGCGCCGAGACCGGGCACGAGTGCCCGTTCTGCCGGGACTTCTCACAGATCCGCGATGACCGGTACGCGCGGATGCTGCACAACGCGATCGTCTTCAAGGAGATGTCGGACTCGATCAACGGTGCGGCCCTCCCCACTGCGGTGGGGGAATAAGCCGTGGAACACACCTTTCACACACGCCACGACTTCACCCCGGACCTCGGGTGGGCGGCGTTCCAGTTGCTCGCCGCGTTCGGGACCGAAGGCGTCGAGGTGGACAGGATTGAGAAAGCGGCTCAAGTACTGGCTTCGCCGCTCGCCAAACGGGCCGACCTTCGCAAGTTACTCCGCTCGATGGAGGAGATCGGGCTGGTGCGGATCGCTGGCAACAAGCTGGCTCTCAGCGGCGCAGGAATCGCCCTTTCGGGGTCAGCCGGGCGCTACCCCCAGGGCTTTTTCGCCGGGGTGCATTGCCTTTACTCGTGGACGTGGCTCTGGTCCGGGCAGGCGGCCATTGCAACGCCCGCTTGGAGCTACCGACAGGTCTGCCGGGCGATCCGAACGGCAGGGCCGCTCGGTATCGAGTCCGATGCGGTGGTCCTCAGCGTGACGGGTGCGGCCGGGCGGTTTAACGCCGAACGGGTTTCGTTCAGCCGGTCGAGCGTTAACGGCGTCACCGCGTGGCTCCGCGCCCAGTCGCCGCCACTTCTCGAACCGATTACGGGTCGGCTCCACAGTCCAGCAACCCCGAGTCCCGGCCTCACCTGTGTTCGGTTCCAAGCGGCCGCGCTGTGCCGCCACGGTGAAGGTGAAGCGAGTCTTACCGGCGAATCCGCAGAACTGCTCGCCGACGCTCTCCTCATTCCCCCGGCGGAGCTTCGGCGGGTGCTCGAAGAATCGCTCGCCCCCGGGGCAGAGTTCCATCTACTCGGTAACGGGAAGCGGATCGCATACCGCTCCTCTGTGGACCCCTTTCTCGAATGGATCGTGCATGGGCAACTCGACACCCAGTAGCCGGCGGCAGCGTGCCGTCGCCCCTGCGGCTCCCGTCCTCTTGCCCGTCTGTGACACCGTCAGCGGTCACAAGGCGGCCCTGGACGCGGACGGCACCGTGCGCCACTACGACCTCCTGGCGACCCGCCTGTGGTTGTCCCCGCGCGTCCAGGAGCTGACCGACGGGCTGCTGGCGCACATCCGATCCGGCCGAACCCGCTGGGCGAGCATCTCCGGCCCGTACGGGTACGGCAAAACGGCGGCCGGCGTCGCCGCGTGGCGACACGCCCGGCAGGAGGGGTTCACAGCAATCCCCCCTTTGTCGTGTTCCAACTTCGACGAACTCGCCCGCGGCGTCGTCGCCATCGCTTCGGCCCAGCACCCGAAGGTCGCAGGCCGCATCGAGCGCGCCGTGCGGCGCATCTGGGACCGGGGGCTGGACGATGCCGCCAAGACCGACGCGGAGCGGTACAAGATCCCCGGTCGGACCGTTCGCCGCATGCTCCAGGACAAGGTGCGTGCGGGACAGATCGCCATCGACAGCCAGTGCCACCGGCTGGTCGAGTTGCTGTCCGAATTAGGAAAGATCGTCGCCGAAGTGTCCGGCGGCCTGGTGCTGATTCTGGACGAACTACAGCAGCTCCTCGGGCCGCTCGACACGCGGGCGATCACCCAGTTCCGCGAGTTCGTGTGGGGGATGCGTACGGAGCAATCCCCCTGCGGCGTTATCGTCTGCTTCGACGCCATGCTAGAAGCCCGGCTCGCCCGATGGGCCGCGGACCTGCTACATCGAATTCGGGAAAGTGGCCCCGCACTCCAGCTCACAGACGTCTACACCAGTGAGTTCCCTGCCTGGCTTTGGGGGCGGCTTACTTCCGGTGACGGGCGCGTTACGGACCCGGGTGCCATCGACCCGTACGTCCTGCTGTCGCTCGGTCAGTTCGTCGAGCGCCCGGACCTTGCGAACGGCCCCCGGACGGTAGTGGACGTGTTCTGCCGTGCCATCGAGCACTACCGCTCAAGTCACACCGCGTACGGCCTCGACGAACTCGTTGTCGACGTCCAGAGCGGCGTCATGCGGTACTTCGGCGAGGGCGCGCAGGTCCAGAGGACCCTGACCGAACTCCTCAAGGACGACTGGCTCCGCGCGGACCCCGTTCGGGTGGCGGTCGTCCGAAGGCTGGCGGCGTTTCCCCGCGGATGCCCCAAGGCGGTCGCCGAAGAAGCCGCCGGTTCCGCCGCACGGCTCGCAAAAGTCCGTTCGCAACTGTTCGCGCCCCTGCTCGTCGAACTCCCTGACGGGTTAGCACTGGAGCGCCTTCAACAGATCCGCCGGCCGGTTATCGATTGGGAACAGGTGGTAGCCCGGGCGTGGGAAACCCTCCCCGCCTTGGACGCCCTCCTCGCCCACGCCCCAGACATGGTGTGGCGGGTACTCGGGAGCCGCCTTTTCCCGGAGGCACCCGGGTCCGACGCGCACTGGGAGCGAACGTCGGGCGACGTTGAGACGGCACTGACGGGGTGGCGGTACCTGCGAGGAACGTTCGACGAAGACTACCCGTCTCGCGATGTGGCCCTGTGGATCGGGCCAGCAGCCCCGACGGACTGGCCTGCGGATGTGGACCTCGCCCTCGCCTTCACCTGTGCGGGGGAACTGGGTGCGGAGGCGTCAGCGACTCCGGACTTCCAGAACCCGGTGCCGCGAGTGACCTTCACCATGCCGCTCCTCCGCCCACTTGCGGGCGTGGTGCCGGCGGAACTCGATCGGTTTAAGAAGTACATCCAGCCGGAGCCCTTTAAGGCCCTCACCGTCATCAACGCTATTCACGACCTGTCGTCGATCGCCGAGCCAGAAAATACGGGAGCGTCGTCGGGACCGGCTTCCTTCATCGATGTCACGATGGAGTTCGTTGAGAGGGAAATCCTTCAGGGGATGGTGAACCTGCTGCCGAAGGTGAGTGTCCAACAGCGCGGACCCGAGCTGGTCCGAGCCCTTTTCACGGCGGCCTGCCGTAAGAAGTCCCCCGGATACCGCACCCTGATCAAGCACCACAACTGGACCGAACCGCTCAAGGCCTACCGCAATGCCCTGCGGCTGAATTACTTAACGGACGTACAGCGCCGGGGTGAGGTGGCGGTCACCGGCACCAAGGCCGAGTTGGCGCGGACGCTATTCGAGCAGAAAAGTGTGGCGGCCTGGGACAGCCAACTACGCCTGCTCGGGCCGTTGGTGGAGACCGCCGGAACTGCGGATTCCTTCTCGATCCACTTCGCGTGCCACCCAGGTGAGGCGATTCTTCACGAGTACGTGACCAAGGCCGGGCGCAAGCGGGCGGTGCCAGTCTCTGCGGTCCATGAGGTGATGCGCCACGCCGGATACCTGCCAAGCGAGGCCGACAGTCTCGTGGGCCTGCTCACGGATCGCGGGCTTCTCGCGGCCGTCGCAGGGGGTGTGCGGCCCGTCGGGCGTGAACGGGCCGGCCAAGACGAGGCGAATGCCGAAATCGAATCGCTGCTGGAGCGCCTCCGCCGGATCGGGGTTTCGGACATCCCTTCCGCACCGGCATCCGAGGCCACTCCCGCACTCTGGGCATACGCGGATGTCCTCAAGGAACGCCTCGCGACGACTGTTCAGCGGGTGCTCGGGGAAATCACCGCTCGTCAGACAAAGTTCCGTGATTCGACGGGATTGGTCAAAGCTGAGATAGTACCAACCGAGTGGGCTGAGTCGTGTGTCAGCACCCACCTCAGGGGCATCGGAAAACTGTTGCTTCGGTCGCGGGAGGCAATCCTCAAGTCTCTGACCCGCGAACTCGACAAGATCACAGCCGAACTGGGCGAAGCCGCAGAGAACCGAGAGGACTGGGTCGCTGCGTGGCGGAAACGCGCATCCGCGCTGGAGCGGGTTTGGGACGGGGTGGGTGCCAGGTGTGCTGAGTTCCGGACCCAAGCCGGACACCTCCGCCAGTGGCAGGCGCTGAACGAGCGAATCGCAGCCATCCAGGAGATGGGGGCGAAGATCGGGGGCTCCGATCCGGGCCTCGCACGGACAATCGCCGAGATGATGGCCGACCTGCGTGAGCAACTGGCCACCGAGAGCTGGGAGCCGGTATTCGCCCACCAGGACGTCGCAACCCGACTGGGGGAAGTAGAGCGCCAAGCCCACGGAATCCTTTTCAGTCGAGTGCGAGCCTATCTCCGCGAAGCCGAGACCCTACGTTCACGTTTCGGCGAGTTCCTGACCGGCTCACAACCCGAGATCGACGGCGAGCCGCACTCCGAGAAACTCTATGCGTGGGCGAGTGATTGCTTCGCTGCCGCCCGCACGCGGCTCACGGACCGGTCGAAGGCCGGGCAACCGTGGCAGCACCCCACCCGCAAGTCTCAGCGGTGGGCGGATGTCGCCGATCAGTTGACCCGCGCAGTCGAGGCGCTCAAGCCGTCCCCGAACTTCGCTGCCTTGACGCACATGGGTGAGCTGCTCCTCACGGCGCGCCGTGGCTTCCTGACTGCCGCAGCGTCGCGTGGGGAATTCGTGCTGGACCGACCGGAACACGCCGGCGATATCGCCGGTTTAGCGGAGTTGATAGCTACCGGTCAGATCAGGGTTCGTGTCGAGTGGACCGATAAACCTGCCCCCACACAGGATCGCAAGGCCTGAGGCGTTGGGGTTCCACTCCACGGGGCGACCAGATGATCCGAATACACGGAAGCGTGGATGGTGCCGAGGCCGAAGCGGCCCGGCAGCTCCGCGATATCATTGTGGCACAATGGCCTTGGGCCGAAACGGACCCGCGCGCCGAGTTTGAAATCGTAGCCGGAGTGAAGTGCTACAACCAGGTCCGCGCCCGCGACCTCGACATCGTGCTGCTCGCCTCTGTTCCGGAGGACCGCGGCATCTATCATCCGTTTCTTGAATTCGCCATCGGAGGAAGCCACCACCTCCCGGACGACGTCCGCGTCGATTCCCTGTGCCTCGTTATCGAAATAAAAGACCATGAGCCGGGCGGGGTGCGGTTCGAGGGCACGCACGCCAAGGTCACATACAAAGGGGTGTGGAGTTCCGCTACCGACCAGAACGACCAACAGTTGCACTCCCTGAGAAACTACCTGGGCCTCAGGAGGGGGGATCCTCCGTGGGTCACCAACCTCATCTGGTTCCGGCAAATCGACCGCGCGGACCTTCCCAACCGCCCGCACAATTTGATCGGCGCGGACCCGAATTGGGAACTGATGCTGAACGTGGTCGCACAGCTTTCACCGCCTTGGCGCGAACCGGGCGGCTGGGTTCTGCGGGCTTGGCCGGGCGGGGCCGCGAAGGAATTCGACCGGGTGGTGGCGAGGCTCACCCAACTGATCGAGCCGACTCGGCTCGACAGGATGAGGATGGACCTGATAACGCGCCGCGCGGTCGCTGACGCGTGGATCGAGGATGTCGGCCGGAAGCAGGTGGCCTTCCGCGGGCAAGGCGGCACAGGCAAGACCATGCTCCTGTTGCAGCTCGCGTGGCGTGCGGTCGAACAGGGGGACCGTGTCCTACTGCTCACGTACAACCTGGCCTTGGTCGCCGATCTCCAGCGGCTCCTCGCCCTGCTCGGTGTAGCCGACGCCGCCGACCGACCTTCGCTCCGCGTTCTCACCATTCACAGTTATCTCGGGACGTTGTTCGGCCTGCTCGGCCTGTCCCTGCCGGAGGTGCCGCCCGACGAGCGGCACGACGCGATGGTAACCGAGATATCGGGGCACTTCGCGCAAGGTACGCTCACCGCCGCCGACTACGCGCAACTCAAAGCCCGCTACCCGGAGGAAATCGCGTGGGACCACGTCTTCGTTGATGAAGCGCAGGATTGGCCGCCCGCAGAGCGCGACCTCCTTCGGCGACTATTCCCGCCGTCAGCGACCGTACTGGCGGAAGGGCCGGAGCAACTCGTCCGCACCCAATCGGCCTGCAATTGGCAAGAAGGGATCACGCGCGCGAACCGAGTCACGATCCAGCGCGTCAACTGCCTTCGGATGAAGCAGAACCTCGTTCGGTTCGCGAACGAACTTGCGTTCCTGCTCAATGCGCCCGGCGCGGCCTTCGTGCCGGAAGAGCAGGCCACGGGCGGCCGCGTCCTCATCCTCGAAGGAGACTACTTCGCCGATCCGAACCTGCACACCCGCCTGCTCGCCGACAACGCCACCGCCGGCAACCAGCCGATCGACATGCTCGCCTGCGTCCCACCGGCAATGACCTTCGTCGACAGCCAGGGCGAAAAGCGGTCCACGCCAGCCCAGCGCTTCGCCGCTGTCGGGCAGGACGTGTGGGACGGCGTGAACCCGGCGGTCCGGCGCACCTACCCCGTATCAACCCAGTCGCTCCGGGTGGTCCAGTACGACTCATGCCGCGGTCTCGAAGGATGGACCGTGCTGGCGCTCGGGTTCGACGAATTCTACCGTTACAAGTTGTCGGAAGGTGCGAACGCCGCTCGCCCCGACACTCCGCTCTCCGACGATCCTGCCGCCCCGGCGAGGTACGCAGGCCGATGGCTGTTGATCGCGTTGTCACGGACGATTGACACCCTCGTGCTTCAGGTATCCGACACCCCCGGCCCACTGCTCGACGCACTCCGGCACTTGGCGGACCAGTTTCCCGACTTCGTCGAGCGTCGCGTGGCTACGAACACGCAGCCTTTAGACCCGAACGTAGCCTGATCGTTTGCGATCATCAGGCATTGGTGATAGCTTGACTGGTGATCCGCCTTTGAACCGACGCAACTATGTTCTGCCGCAGGCGCGCCCATGAATGACCACCCGAGATACATCGACTGGTCCGCGGCCATCGTGCGGTACACCGTCGCCGGCCGCGCCCGCGGGTCGCCTATCTACCTCAGCATCGACGAATCCGCCCTTGAGCTGATCTGGCAACGATTTCTTGCGGGCGGCACGGCGACGAGGGCGGAGGTGATCGACGACTTTCTTGAGGCCGTGAGCGAACAGGGTGGTCTCGGCGACGGCACGCGACTCCGACCGTCCCGCTTTCTGGGCGCGTTTGCTGATGGGTTGCCGCGGTCCGCAGGATTTCTCGCGGCGATGGTTCTCGCCGCCCACCGGATGAGTGACCCGACGGCGAACCTCGAGTATTTCAGGCACCTCGCCGAACTGTTCCGGATATGCCCCGCGAGGGTCCAGAATCCCGAATGGCGGGAACAACTCGGCCTTCCGAAGGACGGCGACGATTACCCCGATGAGGAACTGTGGCGGGAGTGGAATTGGTGGCTCGCCGCGCGCGGTTTCGCCACCACCGCAGCGACGGGGCGTGGGGGGTGGCGGTGCATCCGCTACCCGGTCTCGCAGGCCATCTTGCGTGAAGTGGACCGTCAGGGGTTGGCCGACCTGTTTCGGTCTCGCTGGACGGAGTTGAGGGAACTCGACCGGGAAGGCCTCGCGTTAGAGTTGCCCGGACTCGCGGAGGCAGCACCCGGCTTCTTGCGGTCTCGGCTCGATAGCGAGGCCACCGATCCTCGGCTGTTCGACGCCGTAGCGGACGCCGCATTTGCCGTGCATCAGACCGTCACGGACCAGCGCACGGAGACGTCCGCAGGGGATGCACTGCGGATACAAGCAGGTCTGTACCGCACCGAAGAACTCACGGGCGAAGTGCGTTACTGGGTGTACCCACGCACGCCGCGCCACTGGCAGGAGTGCCCGCTGGAGGTTCGCCACGCGGACGGAACGTCGGAACCCCTCAGCCCCCACAGGCCGGGGTGGTACCAGCCGCTCAGGACGCCGGTGGCGAGTCTCGCGCGGCAAGTGTGGCGACTTGAGGGGGCCGCAGGGGTCGTCGAGACGCTCGAACTGCCACGGCGCGATTTCTGGATTTTGGTGGGCGACCCCGACGTCGAGTATTCGTCCGAGGTGGCGAGTTGGGGAAACCCGGAGCCGGGCGTTCCGTTCACCCTCCTCGCGGACCGGTCTCACCAGCCACTGCTCGATCTCCTCTGCCGGATGGGGCTGGCGGAGTTCAGCGCCCCGGCTCGACTCGAACTCGGAGGCGAGCAATGGCTCGAGTACGGGGATTTCCGGGTACACGGGGGTGAGTGGGTCGGGGTGGTGTGCCCAGTCACGTGCCGACGTCTCCTCGCCGCCCTCACGCCACGGGCGGCGCGGGTTACGATCTCCCTCTCCGGTGGCTTGAGCATCCCTAACGAGAACGTGTGGCTGTACGGTCAGCCGCCCCAAGTTACGGTACGCGGGCTCGGGGATGATGCCGTCTGGCGTGTGGTGCGGGGCCGCTCCGTCACCGTCAACCCTGCGATCGTGAGAGTCAATCAACCTCTGAACTTCCCTGGCGACATCTTGACCGGGGATTACTTCATCGAAGTCTGGCCGCGTCCCGTTCCCCCGGTGACCGCGACCGAGGTGTCAGAGAACGACGAACCTGTTGCGACGCGAGCCTTCCGGATCGCCGCTTGGTCGGCCCTCACCCCGACCCCGCCACACGAGACGATGAGCACACGGACGGCAACTTTCGAGTTGATCGGTGGCTGGCTGCCTTCTCCCAACGCCCAGTGACCCGAGCCGCCCATGTGCTTCTTCGCCTGCCAGGAACTTCTGATCACCGACATGCGCACGGTGCTTTGCATCATGGGCACCGCGATCCAGCCGACCGACTCTGAGGTCGTCCGCTGGCGGTTCTCCCCGCGCACCAAGTACCTTGGCGTCCTGCTCGACGTCCCGGACGCCCACACCGCGAATAGCGTCGGATTGCGCATCTTCCAGCGCGGGTGGAGGCTCGGTCTCAGGACACGCGGCAAGAAAGTCACCGTCTTTCCGGAGGGCCAAGCCGGGGGCCTATTCGATCCACCTCCTCCCCCCATTGCACGACCCGACGCGCCGCTCGAAGTCGGTGAACCGTTCGACGTGCTGCCCGATGTTCTGCCTGTGACACACGGCAGCGAGCACGCGGATCAGCGACAAGCAGAACTGTTGGCGTGGCTCACCGCATCAGGTTCGGGGCGCTGGGAAGTGTTTGCACGGGTCGCCGTTCAAATTCGGGCGGCGGCGGACCCGCAGCGGGCGCGGGCGCTCCTTCAGAACTTGCTCCTTCTGGGCCATATCGAGCGATCACACGACGGCACGCGATGGCAGGTGGCCCCGCCCGTGATCGTGGCGTCGCCCTCTGCCCCGGTCCGGCTCATATGGTGCGGCGGTCGCGTGCAATCCCTGCGGGGACAGATTCCGAGCGGGTGGCGGGTGAACGAAGAACCGCAGGCCGACAGCAGCGGCCCACCGCGGTGGACGCTGGAGATGCCGGATGGTTCGGACTGTCAGGCTCTTCGCCCTATCGGTCCGCAGCCGGACTGGAACCATCTGAGTTGTGGCGGAGACGTGACGACACGGCTGGCGCGGCTGCTACCGAGGCCGACCGACCTACTCGACCAACTGCTCCCACCCCTGCCGCACCTTCCGCCGCCGGACCGCGCGTTCTACTTCGACGGGAATCAATTCCTCCCAGCGGGGCCGCAGCACCTGCGTCTCCGCTTCGACGGGGTGATCGGTCAGCCCGGCCTTTATAGGCTGGAGTACGACAGTAACCCGCCCCGCATGGTTCTGGCGTACATCGACCCGACCCGGCCTTCGGGCCATCAAATCTACCGCGGCGACTGGCAAACGCTCCGCTTCCTGGCTCTCCCTCTACTGGGGCGATGCCCGCAGGCGAGACTAGCCCTAAACCAAGCGTGATCTCAGGCTGATCTTTTGACGTGATCCCAAAAAAGCTCGAAATCCTCAGCGGTTTCTGGGGTTTGTGGATGTAGACGCATCCCACACCGCCAGACCCAACCAAGGATTTCGAGTGAAACCGACTTTCCGCTCCTGGTTCCGCACACGCAAGTCCCGAATCCAGCGACGACTCGACAACACACGCGACACCGCCACGTTTCGACCCGTCCTCTCCGCTCGGCCCATTGACTACGACGTCTCGCACCGGCGCCGAGCCATCGCTCACGGCGGCATCGGGGTCATCCACATGCTCGCCCACCAACTCGGATTGCCACAGGCGATCGACCAACGCCTTCACCTCTTGAAAGTTCATCTGCCCTATCACGAGTCCGACCACGTCCTCAACATCGCGTACAACGCACTGTGCCACGGCACCTGCCTTCAAGACATCGAATTGCGCCGCAACGATGAAGCCTTCCTCGATGCTCTCGGGGCACGCCGCATCCCCGATCCCACCACCGCTGGCGACTTCTGCCGACGATTCCGCCAAACGCACATCGACGCTCTCCAGACCGCCATCGACGAGACCAGACGCAAAGTTTGGGCCAGGCAACCCCGATCGTTCTTCAACCGGGCCACCATCGACATGGACGGCACACTGGTCGGAACCAACGGTGAGTGCAAGGCAGGCATGGACATCGCTTACGACGGCACCTGGGGCTACCACCCGCTCATCATCAGCTTGGCCGAGACTGGCGAAGTGTTGCGTCTGTTGAATCGCTCGGGCAACCGTCCCTCACATGACCAAGCCAGCGGACAGGTCGATCAGGCGATCTGGCTGTGCTTGCGATCTGGGTTTCGTCGCACGGTCCTGCGGGGTGACACCGACTTCTCCCAGACTCAGCACCTCGACCGCTGGCACGAGTTGCCGGGCGTGTATTTCATCTTCGGTTACGATGCCATGCCGAACATGAAGGATCTCGCGGAAGGCTTGCCTGCCACGGCCTGGAAGCCTTTGGATCGCCCGGCCCGATACGAAGTGAAAACGCAACCTCGACAGCGTCCCGACAAGGTGAAAGACCGGATCGTCCGCGAACGCAAGTTCGATGTCCTGCGGTTGAAGTCGGAGGAGGTGGCCGAGTTCGATTATCGACCGAGTGCGTGTGCGAACACGTACCGCATGGTTGTGATCCGCAAACACATCTCGAAGGAGAAGGGAGAGCAGGTACTCTTCCCGGAGGTGCGTCACTTCTTTTACATCACCAACGATCGGAAAGCGACGGCAGCGGAGATCGTGTTCGAGGCGAACGATCGTTGCAACCAGGAGAACTTGCTGGCCCAGTTGCATGATGGTGTTGGTGCGCTGCAAGCTCCGGTGAACACATTGGAGAGCAACGGGGCTTGGATGGTGATGACAGCACTGGCGTGGAACTTGAAGGCGTGGTGGGCATTGCTGTTGCCGGTGTCGTCGGGTCGCTGGGAGGAAGACCACCGCGAGGAGAAACGTCGTGTGCTGCGATTGGAGTTCAAGGCATTCGTGAGTGCGTTTGTGACGATCCCGTGTGAGGTGATCAAGACGGGTCGTCGTCTGGTGCTGCGTGTGTTGGGCTGGAACCCGCACCTGCTGACGTTCTTTCGTCTGGTGTCGCTGCTGCGTCAGTGAGAACCACGAACCGAAGTCGGGATCTGGAAGTCCCGATCCGTGAAGACACCGAGAGCGAGTTCGCAGAAAGCAGGTGAGCGTGAACAACGAGAGCTGCGATCACAACAGACGGGCCGCCGATGGCACCGTCCCGCGATCACGTTCGCACGGTTCTGAACACGGATGTCCCATCGAGATCAGATTCGATTCGCTTGTTTAAGGACTAGCGCCCCTTGGCGACAGGGTTTGCCTTGCCATTCCGTCCGAACACCGGTGGCCGACGCTCCACGAGCGGGCCTTGGTCCTCAGCTCCGGGTTGTTGCCCGTCCGAGGCTCTGGGCTGCTGATCTACCCTGACGTCCCCACCGATATCGCCCGGACGCTGTCCCGGAAGCTCGGTGTTTACTTCCGAGAGGAATCGCCTACCCATGTCTGATCTCATCGGCGGTGCTAAACGGATTCGGCACATCTACCAGCAGTACGTGGAAAGCGCCTTCCCCCTGCGCTCGGAAGCACTCGCCCTGGAGCGCGGAGACCTCCTCGCTCGCACGGCTGGGGGCGACGGTGGCACGCTGCCGGGCATTCTCGGACAGGAACCACTGCTCGAACCGATTACCGTTTATGAACGGAGTGCACTGACCCTCGCGGAGGCGAGCCGACAACTGCCGGCAGGGTACCGCGACCTGGAGTTCCTCGGCCGGGAGTTGTTCCCTGCCAACGTCCGGCTCTACCGGCACCAAGTAGAAGCCTTGCGCCGCGCGATCGTTGATCGCAGCGACATCGTCGTGACCACCGGCACCGGGTCAGGCAAGACTGAGTGTTTCCTACTCCCGCTGTTGGCCCAACTGGCCGGTGAATCGGCTGGGTGGGCACCTCAGGCGGCGCCAGACTCGAGTAGGCACTGGTACGCCGGTGACGGTCCCCGGGTGCCGCAGTGGGCTCAGACCAACGACCGACACGCGATCCGGGCAATCGTTCTCTACCCGCTCAACGCCTTGGTTGAGGACCAACTCCGCCGGCTTCGCAAGACGCTCGACAGCGAGGCCGTTCGCAACTGGCTCGACGGCTACCGCGGCCGGAACCGCATACTGTTCGGACGGTACACCGGAGAAACGCCCGTATCCGGCCGGTACATGATCCGGGACGACGCGGGCCGACTGCGGGTGAACGACAACGCGCTGCGACGGCTCCGCATCCGCTTGCGGGAGATGGCTGCCGAATCCGGCCAGATCGACCGGCAGCTCGCCGACAACCCGCAGCTCAGCCGGGACCTGCGCTACTACTTCCAGCAGCCCAACGGCGGCGAGATGTGGTCGCGGTGGGACATGCAGTCGACCCCGCCGGACATCCTGATCACCAATTACAGCATGCTAAACATCATGCTGATGCGGTCCCTCGAATCGGACATGTTCGAAGCGACCCGCCGCTGGCTCGCGAACGACCCGTACCGGCGCGGCCAGGCGGACCGCCCGGAGCGGCGGTTCTTCCTGGTCGTGGACGAACTTCACTCCTATCGCGGAACCCCGGGAACGGAAGTTTCCTACATCCTCCGTCTGCTGTTCGAGCGCCTCGGGCTCGACATCAACTCCCCCCAGCTCGGCATCCTGACGACCACAGCCAGCATCGACGAAAGCCCCGAATCCCGCGAGTACCTCCGCGAGTTCTTCGGTCGGGACCGATTCGGTGCTCCCATTGACGGTCGCCAGGAACTGCCGACCGACGCCCCACGCCTGATGATGTCCGCGTTCGGGCCCGCGTTCGCCCGCTTCGCGCGAGCCGTCCAGCCGGACATCCTGAACGCCATCCCGATGACGGCACCGCAACCCAACGACGCTGTGGTGATCGCCGCCGCACCCGCCCTGTCAGACGCGCTGGGCTACACGGGTACGGAAACCTCGCCACGGACCCGTCTCGGCGACGCCCTTCTCCAACAGCGGGCGCACCACGCGCTGGTCGATGCGTGCGCCGCGTACAGCGAACAGGTACGCGGCGAGCGGGTGGCGCGTGCTGCCCCCATCCGCCGATTGGACGAGATGCTGTTCGGGAACGTGCCTCGACCGGGGGGTCAGACGTCGGAAGAGATGCGCGGCTACCTCCTCGCGCTGTCGCTGAGCCAGGACCCAGCGACCGGAGGATCGCCCCAGCCCGTCCGCGGGCACCTGTTCCTGCACAACCTTCAAAACCTCTGGGCGTGCTGTAACCCACAATGCACGGCACCCGGGCGAAGGACCGACTTGCGTGATGCAGAGGGCACCGCCGGACAGGCGGTCCGCATCGGCACGCTCCACGCCACGCACCAACTCACGTGCGGTTGCGGCAGCCGCGTACTCGACCTGGTCGTGTGCGAGGTATGCGGTGACGTTCTGCTCGGGGGCTACCGAAGCCGCACAGGTCAGGGCAACGCCGCGCAACAGTTCCTTACCGCCGACATGCCCGACCTGGACGCGCTGCCGGACCAGTCTTCCGCCCGGAGGCACGGCACGTACGCCTTTTTCTGGCCGTCGCCGTGGGATCGCGGCCCGGTGCCGCTGAACAACAACCAGCAGCACACCTACACGCACGAAGGCCTGACCAAGTCGTGGCGGCAAGCTCGCGTCGACGTCACGACCGGGCGCATCAGCACGCAGGTTGCGGGGCCTGGGGACGGGCAACTCGTGGACGGGTGGTTGTTCCAGATCGCGGGCGAACACCCGGACGCCGACGCCTGGCCCAACATCTGCCCGTGCTGTGGGGTCGATTACCGCAACAGGGACCGCGTCCCGCGCCCGCTCCGCGAACACCGTACCGGCTTCCAGCGTGCCTGTCAGGTGATCGCCAGTGCCACGCTGCGCGAGATGCCCGCATTCACCGAGAGGCGTCCGAGCCGAAAGCTGGTGATCTTCTCGGACAGCCGGCAGGACGCGGCCCGCCTGGCCGCCGGGATGGAGCAGGACCATTACCGCGACATGGTACGGCTGCTGTTGCTGGAAGTTCGCCGACGCACTTGGCGTGAACTCGAAGCCTTCCTGCGGCAGCGGGCGACAGTGCTACCGGCGCTCCGCCAACAGGTCACGGCCATCAACCCCGTGCTCGCGCAAGCGCTCGACGCCCCACTACAGCCCGACGAGCAGGCACTCGCCAACCAGTTCCAGAACCGCTATCCATCAACGGCGCTGGAGCTGATGAACATGGGGTTCGGCATGCCGCCCGCCGACCAGGCGCAGCGACAGCAGGTAGTCACCCTGCTGCGGCGGTACCCAGCACTCGTCCCGCTTCCCGCTCTCGCTGCGGAGATCGGCGCGGCCTTGCTCCGCCACGGCATGCCCCCTGCCGGGCATGACCGCCGTGTCGCCCGGTTCCAGGACGCCCAGAACCGCTACCAGCCTTGGCACGAGGCGTTCAACTGGGGGCCGGATGTCCCGGTCCCCATCGTGCCGCTCCCCGACTCCGCCGGGCGAATGCTCGATGCGATCGACGGGAGGCTGATCGGCGAGGTGATGTACGCGCTCTTTCCGCACCGCGCGCGTACCGCCGAGGGCCTCGCCCAGGGGCTGGTGACGTTCGACACCGCCGACGTCTACAGCGAGCAGGAACGCGAGATCATCCACGCCGTCATCCGGCTGCTCGGGATGCGGCGTGCCCACATCTTCTCGCAGTTTTACCGCGAAGGTAATAACGCCCAACTCCCGGCCTACGTGCGCCGCTACTTAAATGAATGGCTGCAACTCGACCAGGCGAACATCATCGCGCCGCTCGTGAACCGGCTGACCGAAGGTGGCCTGCTGACCACCGCCCAGTACGGAGCCCACCTGAATCCGCAGCGACTGCTCCTACGCGAACCGCCGCCGATGATCGCTGGCACGGACAGCCGCCCGGGGTTCCGCTGCCCGAGGTGCAACGCCTTCTACTTTCACAGGGCCGCTGGGCGGTGCCCCGACTGCGGCCGCCCACTCGCCGCGAGCCAGTCTCGTACCACGTTCGATTACTATGTGTACCTGTCCGAACGCTCGGGTGGCTCCTTCCGGCTCCACTGCGAGGAATTGACGGGCCAGACCGACGCCGACGACCGCCCGCGCCGGCAGCGCTGGTTCCAGGAAGTGTTCATCGACGGCGAAGCGCCCCGACCGCTCGGCGTTGATCTCCTGAGTGTCACGACGACGATGGAGGCCGGCGTGGACATCGGCGGTCTCCAGGCCGTGATGATGGCGAACATGCCGCCCCGCCGGTTCAACTACCAGCAGCGCGTCGGGCGGGCCGGACGGCGTGGGGCGGGCCTCGCGCTCGCGGTGACGTTCTGTCGGGGTCGGAGCCACGACGACTTCTACTATCAGCGGCCCGAGGCGATCACCGGAGACCGTCCGCCACTACCCTACGTCGATCCGCGGAGCGAGACGATCCTCCTCCGGGTCATTAACAAAGAAGTCCTCAGGCAGGCGTTCCGCGCCTGTTTCCCGGCAGGCGACGACGCGCCCACTGACAGCGTCCACGGAGAGTTCGGCACGTACACCGATTGGCTCCTCCCTGCACGGCAAGCCGCCGTTCAGGCGTGGCTCATCGACACTGCGAACGAGGCCGCGATCCTCCGCGTCATCGACATCCTCCGAATTCAGACGCCGTGGCGGCAGGGCGAACCCGGGGCGAACGCATTCGTCCAAGGGCAACTCACTCGCCTGCGTGCTCATCTCGTCCCGGCAATCACCGACGTGGCCGGTGACAACCGGTACACCCAAGAGCACCTGAGTGAGAGGTTGGCGACGGCGGGGCTGCTACCGATGTTCGGCTTCCCGACCCGGACGCGGCTCATGTACACCAATCAGCCGAGACGCCCGTATCCGTGGCCGCCGTCCGGTACGGTGGACAGAGATTTAGACATTGCGATCTCTCAGTTCGCGCCCGGCGCCGAACTGGTCCGTGACAAACTCGTCCACACCGCTGCCGGGGTGTTCGCCCCGCGCCCGGCGGGGACCGAGGTGCAGTACCAGCCCGGCTTCTCACCCCCGCTGCCCGACCCGAACCCGCGCCCGGTCCGGTACTGTCTTAACTGCCGCGTGATCGACCAGCGCCCGGACAACCTCGTCCCGTCAGCCCAGCCCCGGCCCGAGGAGGCTTGTCCCGTCTGCCAGGCGATTCAGATGCAGGTGATCGACGCCCGCGAGCCGCGCGGGTTCTTTACCACCTTTCTCCCCGCGGATTATGACGGTTCGATCGAGTATAGCTCAAGGACCAGCCGCCCGAGCCTGAGCCAGGAATACGCGCCCGACCGCCCGCCGGACCACATCGCGAACTCCACGATTGGTGTCTTGTCGCAGCGCGAAATCATCACGTTCAACGATGACGGTGGTGAACAGGGATTCCTATTCCAGCAATTGACGCACGACAACCAACCAATTCAAGGGGCCTACATCGGCCTGCCCGCCGCGGACCGCCCGGGCTTTCTGGGTGGCGTGGGGGCGGAGTACCGTGTGGCCCTCCTTGCCCGTCGGCGTACCGACAGTCTCATCGTGGATCTGCACACTCTGCCCGGAGGCGTGCGGCTTCGCCCGGACACACCGGTTGGGCGGGCGGCATGGTACTCATTCGCATTCATGCTACGGGTCGCCGCCACCGAACTGCTCGACGTTGATCCGCAAGAACTAGAAGCGGGGTTCAGGACGTGGCCGCGCGAGATTCCCGGACCGGACGGTGGAGTGCTCCGGGTACCGGCCGGGCAGGCGTTCCTGTGCGACCGGTTGGAAAACGGGGCGGGCTACTGCACGTTCCTCGCCCGTCCGGCGGAGTTCACCCGGTTGCTGGCTCAAACCGATCCGGACGAAGCAGACTCGATCGCGGCCCACTGGCTCGGCGCTCATGCCCACGAGTGCGACACCTCGTGCAACCTGTGCCTCCGCGACTTCGCCAACACCCCGTACCATGGCCTCCTCGACTGGCGTCTCGCTCTAGACATGGCAGCCATCGCACGCCTCGGTCGCACGCCCGACCTCCATTCCCCGCTCGGCCGCTTCGAGAATCCGTGGCGCCGCCTCGTCGATCCCGCATTACCCGGGGCGTCGGTCCCCGCTGCGATGACCGGCCTTGGCTACGGCCCTCCGGTCGCCGCCGGGGTGTTGCGAGCTTACTATCGGCACCACGCGCAACCCACCCGCCGCCGGCTACTGGTCGAGCGTCACCCCCTCTGGGGCGACGATCACCCCGAGTATCAGGCAGCGCTGGTGGCCCTGACCGCGCAGTACCCGGGAGTTCCATCGACAGCGTTCAACCCGTTCGAGATGATTCGTCGCCCAGCCATCGCGGTGTAGTGAACAGCGGCACGACGGACTTCGAGCAGCTCATTACGCTCCCGTCTCGGCATCTGCGCAGCCGGGAGGGAGCGCCGAGTTCGTCTGTGTCGGTAGCGCGCAACCTTCGCTTTAGCTGGCCTTCGCACGCCGCAGGAGCGTGTCGCCGCTGGTCGGCACGGCCAGTTCCGCCGCCAGTCGCGAGCCGGGTGCGCCACCGAGGGTCAGCCCGATCGTGCGTTGGAGATGAACCAACCGCGTGGTGTACCGGGCATGAGCCAGAGCCAGGTCGTGAACACGTTCGCAGAAGATGAGGCGCGGGCAACCCCCGCTGGGGCGAAGGAACTTGCGGAGGTGCAAGACGAGGGCGAGTTGACGCCCACAGATCGGGAGATCGGCCAGAACGTGGCGGTAGTGGCTGTGAACGCGATCCGAGAGCAGATCGGTCGCGTGAGCGGTGCTTCAATGATGTGCGACAGGAGAGCGGATGGCAACATGACGAGGCGCCCCACACGAACCGGGCGAATCCTCTATCGTTCTAGCAACCGTCAGTCGCCAACTCGGCGGAAGAATCCCGACGCGCCGCTGATTACCAGGTGTAAGTCACATGATCTCCTATGCAGGCGCAGGAAACACCTGCCCTACCGATGCAGCATCCCCCAACACCGATTCCGCCTCCTCCCGCGCGTCCCAACACTGGGTACGTAGCTGCCTCGTGGTGCCCTCGCCAGCCTAAATTTTTTCGTCCGGGTTCTCGCATCCGGCGGTCGAGCAACTGCGCTCGCCGCTGGCACCCATCTACACAGCGAGAATCCCATGCAAGCACCAACAGCCGAGTTCGTTCACGCACTTCACGAGCGGTTCCTGACCCTCGTCCCCGAGGTCGAGCGCCGCGCCGCGGCCGCCGTCCGGCGCGTCCGCTGCCCCCACCGTCGGGCCGACTCCGCCCAGGAGATCGTCGCCGCGAGCTGGGCGTTGTTCCTCGCGGCGATCGAGCGCGGGGGATGCCCCGCCGTCACCGCCCCGGAACTGGCCGATCTCGCGGTCGCGCACGCCCGCAAGAGCCAGCGGCTGGCCGGTGGTGAGTCCGCGCGCGACGTGATGTCCGCGCGGGCCCAGCGGAAGCACGGGTTCACCATCACGGCGATCCCGGCCGGGACCGTCGCCGTTGCGCCGTGCTGACCCGGCAGTACCCACCGGAGGCACCGTGAAACCCGAACCGATTCCCGCCGACCGCCAGTCACTGGCGGCGGCCGCTCTGGTCAACGACGACATTCGCGACTTCATGGCCGACCCCGCACTCGGTCGCGTCTGGACCGAGGACGCGATGCGCCGGTGCCCCGTCTGCCGCAACGAGTGGGAGTACGTCACCGTCATCGCCACCACCGGGGAAGCTCATTCCGCGGCCAAACACAAGAACTGGGGGCGGTTCCTCGGCGTCGCCCCGCTCGCCCGCGACGACCCCGTCCACCCGTACCGCATCCTGTACTGCTACAAGCCCGCGAGCCCGTACAACCGCCGGGTCGAGCAGCGCCGGGCCCTCAAGCGGATCCTGGGCAGGGGCTACCGCCCGCTCGTCACCCGGGCCAGCCGCTCGACGAAGACGGACTTTCTAAAGACCCTGACGCCCGACCAGACGCGGATGATCCGCCTCTGCTTCCGGATCGACCCCGGCCGGTTCTGGCGCGCCGCGAAGGGGCGCGAGTTCCTCGACCTGCCGCGGCCGCCCCGACAGCTCACCCTGTTCGACATCGTGCCCGATCCCGAACCACCGAGCCCCGAACCCGAGGAGACCTCAGATGAAACTGGTCCGTCCCGAGAGTGACCCCGTGTGCGACAAGTTCGCCGCGGCCCGCAAGGAGCTGTCGTCCGCCCTCATCGAGCGCGACGAGGAGGTGGACCTCGCCCTCACCGCCCTCGTCGCCCACGAGCACGTCTTGCTCGTCGGCCCGCCCGGCTGCGGCAAGTCGCTCCTGCTCGACTCGCTGCTGGCCTGGACCGGCGGCACGAAGTTCTCGATCCTGCTCACGAAGTTCACCACCCCCGAGGAGGTGTGCGGCCCGGTCAGCCTCGCCGCCCTCAAGGAGGACCGCTACGTCCGGGTGACGGCCGGCAAGTTGCCGGAGGCCGACTTCGCCTTCGTGGACGAGTGCTTCAAGGCGTCGAGCGCGATCCTCAACACCCTGCTGAAGATTCTGAACGAGCGCGTCTACGACGCCGGGGACGGGGTCGTCCGGAAGGTGCCGCTGAAACTGTGCGTCGGCGCCTCGAACGAGTGGCCGTCGCCCGACACCGGCAAGGAACTGTCGGCCCTGTTCGACCGGTTCACCCTGCGGCGGGCGGTGGCCCCGATCCGCTCGCAGGCCGGGCGGCAGAAGCTCCTCTGGACGCGCGACCACACCCCGAGGCTCGCCACCACGATCACCCCGGCCGAGGTCGAAGCGGCACGCCGCACGGCCCTGGCGCTGCCGTGGTCGGCCGGGGCGAAGGAGGCGCTGGAGACGATCCTCCGCGAACTCGCGAAGGAGGGGATCCAGCCGGGCGACCGGCGCCAGTTCAAGACCGTCGGCGTGGTGCAGGCGTTCGCCTACCTGTGCGGGGCCGACGAGGTGCTGCCCGAACATCTCGAGGTAGCCCAGCACTGTCTGTGGGAGGACCCGGCCGAGCAGCCGCAGAAGGCCGCCCAGGTGATCGCGAAGGTCGCCAACCCGGTCGGGATGCGGGTCACGCAGCTCCTGCTTGAGACCGAGCAGGTCATCGCCGGGTGCGACGTGCGCAACCTCGCCGACGCGGCGAAAGCGGCGGCGAAACTTGCCGAGATCGACCGGCAACTCGCCGGCCTGCGCGGCAACGGTCGGCTGGAGAAGGCGCGAGCGTACCTGAAGGATCAGCTCCGGAAGCTCAAGCTCGCCAGCATCGAAGCGGTCTGAGCGCCGCACACCCGACGCGACCGGCGGCCGTCAACCCATCGGGGATCGACGGCCGCCGGTCGTTCTTTTCCGACACACCCGCGGAGGACCCATGGATCCGGACGAACTATTGAAACTGCTCGACCTGGGCGCGAGGCCGCCCCGCCCCCCGGACGAACCGCCGCCCGTCACGCCGGACCGGGAGCCGCCGGGCGTGACGAGTCCGACCGCCCTCGACGTGGACGCGTGGGGGCTGCGCCGGGGGCGCGACCTCGCCGCCGAGAGCGACCGGCTGCGGGCCGCCGGCACCGACGCGTTCGCGGCCGCCGACTTTTTCGCCGCCGCCTTCGAGCCCGAGCCGCGGCTCCTCGACGGCGCGTGCGCCGACCCGCTCCGCCGGGAGTACATCGGGCAGCTGCTCGACACCCCCGACTACCGCTCGCTGCACACCGCCACCCGGCTCGACGACACCGCGGCCGCGATCGCCGCCGTCCACCTCGCCGAGCAGTTCGCGAAACTCGCGCGGGACGAGGGGGCGAGCACCGGTGATCCGACCGGCCGGGAGATGGCCACCCTGCGGGCCGTGGGCCGCGCGGTCGCGGAGGCCGGTAAAGAGGTGGGCGAACTCCACGAGGCGGCGTCCGCCCTCGGGATTGGCCCGGGATCGCCGGGCGCGAACGACCCGCGGGCCGTCGCCGCGCTGTTCAAGCGGGTGCGCAACGACCCGGGGTTGCGGCGCATTTGCGACCTCGCCGGCCGGTTCCGGCGAGTGGCCCAGTCGAAGCAGCGGCTGAAAGCCACCCACGGGCTGGACGACGTGGTCGGGGTCGAACCCGGCGGCGACGTCGGCCGCCTGCTCCCGGTCGAACTCGCCAAACTCACGGTCCCCGAACTGGAACTGGACACGCTCCGGCGGATCGCCGAGCGCGAGGCGCTGTGCCGGGAGTACCACGCGACCGGGCCCGCGGGCAAGGGGCCGGTCGTCTGCGTCGTGGACGAGTCGGGGAGCATGGAGGGCCCGAAGGCCCACACCGCCAAGGCGCTGGCCCTCGCACTCGCCTGGGTCGCCCGCGCGCAGCGGCGGTGGTGCGGCCTGATCGCCTACAGCGGCGACTCCGGCGAGCGGCTCCTCGCGCTGCCGCCGGGGCGCTGGAACGAATCGGCCCTGTGCGACTGGCTGGCGGCGTTCATCGGCCGCGGGTCCGACCTCGATCTGCCCGTCAAGGAACTGCCCCGCATGTTCCGCGAGATCGGGGCCCCGCCCGGGATCACGGACGTGGTGTTCGTGACCGACGCCCAGGCGCGCGTCCCCGCCCCACTGAAGGACGCGTTCCTCCGGTGGAAGGCGTCGGCCCGGGCCCGCGTCGTCTCGCTCGTACTCGCCGCGTCGGCCGGCGACCTGAAGGACCTGAGCGACGAGGTCCACACCGTCCGCTCGCTCGACCCCGCCGGCGACGCGGCAGGGCGGGTGCTGTCCCTGTAGTCCGTCGTCCGTCACCCCGCGGCCCGGTGCGATCCCTCCCAAGGTGGGAGGAGTTGTGCCGGGCCGGTTCGTTTCACCCCTGTTGCGAAGGAGTTCCCCGTGACCGCGACCCTGACCGACCGCTTCCCCGTCGCCCCCGGCACCCCGCTGCTCGGCGAGGTCATCACCTGGACCTGCGGCGGCGCGACCGTCCGGCACGCCGACCTGATCGCCGCGCTGACGGACGCCGGCCTCGACGAGTCCGTGGCCCGCGAGCTGGCGCCCCGCCACGCGTTCACCCGCGCCTGCAAGAAGCTGTCCGACGCCCGGATCATTCGCCAGGTGGCGGAGGACGACGCGTGCGTCGAGTTCCAGTTCACCGCCGAGAGCCGCGACGGCGACCGGTACGAGTACGAGCTCGAGACCATGCTCACCCTCGATAAGAAGACCGGGAAAGTGACCTGCGAGCTGCCCGGCCTGGCCACCCTCGCCCAGGAGGAACTCGACCGGTGCATCGCCGTCCGCACCGGCGCGGACCTGACCCGGGTGGTGCAGAAGCTGTTCGAGCGGAGCGCCGACCTGTTCCCGATCCGGCCGCAGGGCGGGGCGTACTTCTGCCCGGCCGGTCACGCCCCGTTCGTGGACCGGGTGCAGGGGCTCCTGGGGCGCCTCAACGGGCAACTGCTCCGGTTCCCGGTCCCGGCCGGCACCGCGGCCGGTGACCGGAGCGTCAAGGAGGCGGTGGCGTGCGGGCTGGCCGCCCTGATCGAGGAGCACCACCAGGCGGTGGCCCAGTTCGGCCGGGACACGCGCGAGGACACGTTGCGCCGGGCGGCCGAGCGGATCCGGGCCACCCGCCTCAAGGTCGAGGGGTACGCTGAACTGCTCGCGGAGGAGAAGGCCCGGCTCGACCGGGCGGTGGCCGCCGCCCAGGACGAGCTGCGGGCGAAAGTGGCCGAACTCGCCGCGACCCCCGCACTGGTCTGACTCACCCCACGACGAGAGGAGAACGACGATGGCGACCGCCACGCTCCGGCCGGGGGAGTACGCCCGGCAACTGCTGTTCGTCACCACGCCGGCCCTGTGGCCGGCGTGGCCGTTTCTCCCCCTGGTCCGCCGGACCCCCGGCGGCACCGAGTTGGGCATGTTGTTCGACGCGCGAGGGGCGGTCGATCGGACCGGCTACTCGGCGACCGTCTTTCTGACGTGCCTGTTCGTGCTGCCCGACACCGTCGAGCAGCTCCTCGCACTCCCGCGAGAGGTGTACGACACCGCGGAAGAACTCGTCGGGGCCGGGTGGCGAGTCGACTGACGCCACCCCTTCGTGCCCACGAATTCGAGTGATCCGAGTAACGAAGGTTCCAGCGCGACGAGGGCGGTTCATCGTCCTCGTTCGCCCAACTCCGCGTCTGCCGCTTCACGTTCCTTCACCACCCGCACAACACCGGATCGATCCCGCCAAGCCATTCGCCGAGCAGCAGGCGCGGCTCACCAACGCCGACACGCCCGCCGCCGCGCGGGAACTCGTGACGTTCCTGGTCCTGCACTTCCTCGCCACGGGCGGGCGATTCGAGATGGATCGCTGGCGGTGCCTGGACGTCTTGCCTTCCAGTAAGCGGGTGATCGTCGGCCCGTTCAGCCCCTTCGGGCTGGACATCGGGACGGTCTCGGACGGGTGGGAATCGCCGGGCGTCGGGCTCTCGGCGATCTTTACGCCGCGGGGGAAGTGAACGCCGTGAACGCCGAATCCCCTCAAGACAGTCGCGACGACACCCGTTCGATCGCCCTGCTCGACAACCCGGCCGACGAACCACCCGACAACCAGGAGGTGCCATGTTCGAGGAAGCCGAACTGATCCACCGGTACACCCGTGCCCAGGCCGTTGCCGACGGCGTGCTGGTGGACGTGACCGCCACCGCGAAGGAGGCGGGGATCACGTACCCGACGGCGGTGACCCGCGCCGTTTTTGAGCGACACATCCGCGTTCCCGACGGGGTGATCGGCCAGGACGAACGCGGCCGGGCCTGGGACGTCCTGTGGATGCTGCGGTTCGCCATCGCCCGCTCGCCCGAGGGCGATTTCCTCCTCTACACCGTCCTCATTCGCAACGACAACACCGGGCCACGGCCGGTGAAGCTGAAAGCCCTGTGCCACCCCGGGGACGAAGGCGAACCGGTCATCACCGTGCTGCTTCCCGACGAGGACTGATCGAGCGAAGTCGTCACGAAGCGACACGACACCGGCGGGATGTTCACCAGAAGTTTGAGCCACGTTCGTCACCTCGGCTCGACACCTTCGTCACGATTCCGTGCGGCACGCACAGGGTTCCCACAGCGAACCCCGGCAGCACCGCGTCCACGTCCCCGAGAAGTTCGCGAACTCTTTCCACGAAAGGAGCAGCCATGAAGAGCTACGTCGGATTCCGAACCAACCACGACGGCAACGGACACGGCGATGCCGTCGTCAACGTCATCGAAAAGGACAAACCACCCCGCCCACTCAACCCGCGTCTCGACCTGCGGTCACATTCGCCCACCGGATTCGAGTGGGGGTACCCGGGCAGCGGGCCGGCCCAACTCGCTCTCGCACTCGCGGCCGATGTCCTCAAGGACGACGACCGGGCTCTGCTCGTCTACCAGCGGCTCAAGTTCGAACTCGTCGGCGGGTTCGCGGACGAAGGATGGACGCTCACCGAAGCCCGGCTGTGGGGCATCATCTCGGCCCTGGAAGAACAACGGGACAACCCCACACAGTGGCAAGCGGGCGGTTCCTGTGGCGATTGCGGGTGATCGGACGGGGCCTGCCGCGACCCCGACGCGATACCGCCTTACCCGCAATTTTTTCGGGCGGGTCTTCTGGGTGCCGGCCGCGGGCAACGCGCTCGACGGGCCGGCACCCACACGGGCGAAGTCAGCCGCCCTCTCGTGCTGACCCTGCAGGAGTCCGCGATGAAGTCGTACCGCAGCCGCACCCTGAACCGCCAGTGCCAGATCGCCAAGTCCGACCCGCACGGCAGCCCCGTCCGCGACGCCGAGGGCACCCCGGTCCTCGACCACGGCGGCCTCTGGTTCTTCCACATCTCCGGCGGGGACCACCACGACCGCAAGCGCGTCGTCCCGGTGGACCCGCAGGCGTTCTTCAAGCACAAGGCCGACGAGATCAACGAGGCGCTGAAGAAGCGCGGCAAGGACCGGACGGTGACGCCGGAGGAGGTGTACGCCGAGTACGTCAAGGCGTTCCGCCGGCCCGGCGAGACGTACGCCCCGCCCGACCACCCGGAGGAGTTCTCGATGGTGCTGGCGAAGGAGCTGTGCTGCAACTGGACCCACGGGTACGGCACCGCCGCGGCGCACCTGCCGACCTCGATCCCGCCCGAGCAGACCAGCATCTTCCTCCGGCTGATGACCGAGGACGCCCCCGCGAAGCCGGCCGACGACGGCGGGAAGCGGAAGGGCAAGACGAAGGGCCTCTCCTTGGAGGAGTTGGGCATCGCCTGACGGACGGACGCTGGAGCCCCCGCCGCGACCCGGCGGGGGCGCCGTGCAATGGAGAAGACCAAGTCGGCCGGATTCGCGTGCCCCCGAAACGAGGGCGGCAACGAGCCCGATCGGCCGCACGGGGTCTCCGATCCGCCCTCCCGGAAGGTTCAAAAAACGCGATCGCCGCCCCGCCGGCTCACACCGCCCCATTTTTCCCCAGGGAAACGCGGGGGAGAGAATTCCGCCGCCCCGCCCCCGAGCCCGGACGTTCCGGGCTCGTTCCGTTTCCGTCACCCCACCGAGAGGTCACACATGAAGAAGAAGACGCCCGCCGGACCACCGCTCCCGACGAGCCCGCCGACGCCGCTGTTCTCCGCACTCCCGTACGGCGTGTTCGACGTCGACCCGCAAGTCGTGATCGACCGCGGAATGCCCGAGCGCGTCCGCTGCTTCGTCCGCGGCTGTCGGCGGATGCTGCTCCCGCCGAGCCGGGGCTTCGGCGGCGAACTCTGTCCCGACCACGGCATCCACTGCCACGCCAGCGGGACCTACTCGTACCGCGACCCGAAGCGCAACATCATCGTCTCGCCGAAGCTGCTGGCCGGGGGGATCATGAAGCACCCGTTCAAGTTCGAGTCGGGCCGGTTCGGGAACGAGCGGGGCGAGGACGCAATCACCTACAACGTGTTCCGCTCCTTCCAGGAGGCCGGCGCCCTGGGTCTGGTGGCGAGCCTCCTCACCGGGACCGAGGTCACGACGCAGCCGCGACTGTTCCTCTGGGGGATCGAACTCACCGACGACCTCGAGCCGTGGGACCTGCTCATCGCCGCCCGCGAGCGGTTCGAGACCCGCCTCCCGGTGAAGCGACCGGCGACCGAGCCCGACATCGCGTTGCACCTGCCCGGGAAGTGGCTGTTGCTCTGTGAGGCGAAGTTCACCAGCCCGAACCCGGTGTACGCCCGCGGGCCGCGGAAGGACGCCCAGTCGCTCACGCTCGACGAGTTGACGTCGATCTACCGCGACCCGGCCCTGGTGATGCTCGACGACGCGAAGGTCGAGGCGGCGAACCCGGTCGCGTACCAGTTGTTCCGAAACCTGCGGTTCGCCGAGTACATGGCCAAGCTGGATGGCCCGACCACGGCCGCGTACCTGTGCAACCTGACCCGGCTCGGGACGGAGAACGCGACCTTCGAGGGGTTCTTCCGGCTGGTGAAACCCGAGTACGCGTCGCGCGTGCGGCACGTGTTCTGGGAGCAACTGTTCGTGGTCGCCGGGCTCATGGGCCGGCGGTTGAATCACCTCCAGCGGTACTTCATCACCAAGACGGAGCGGCTCCGCCCCGCGTTCCACCTCGGGTACTTCTGAGCCGTCCCACGACGGGAACCGCAGGCCGGCCGATGAGTTCACGGACCCGAACGACATCGGGGCAAAATCGTAGGGGCGGAGAGAAAACGCACGATGCGGAGCGGAGAGGGAAGTGAGTTTTCGGCCCCGCCCACCCCACAAGCGACGGAGAACCCGGGATGCGGAACCGCGGCGTGAGGGAGCGCGTGTGGTCGAGGGCCGAGATCGAGCTGCTCTCCCGCCATTACGGGGACCGGGGCGGGCGCTGGGTGGCGCGAGCACTGGCCCGGTCCGTGGACTCCGTCACCAGCTTCGCCCGCCGGCTGGGGCTCCAGGCGCCGCGGGCCGGCCGTGCCCACGCCCGCCCGGACGTCACCCGCGCCGGGACCGCTCCTCCGCCAGGAGGGCCAGCAGCGGATTCAGCTTGAGGAACGTCTCCCTGTCCCCGCTCGTCATCAGCTTCTCGACGAGCTTCCGGGCCTGCTCCTTCAGCGCGGGCAGCGGGTCGGCCCCCTTCGCCGGGAGCAGCTCGGCCGGATCGACGCCGAGGGCACCGGCGAGGCGGCCGATCAGGTCGAGGCCCGGCGTCGAGTCCGCGTTCTCCAGCTCGGACACGTAGGTCGGCGCGATGTCGGCCTTCTGGGCCAGGTCGGCCTGGGTCATCCCGCGCGAGGCGCGCAGCTCCTTCAACTTTGCGGCGAACTGCCGGACGATCTCCGGGCGCTTCTTCGAACGGGTCGGCATAGGCCCTCAGTTCACGCGAGGGGCCCCCGGACTGGAACAGTTCATAGACGAAGTGAGTTTCTTCTACAGACGAAGTGTGTTACTTTCCCCAAGTCAGTCTGCGCTGCCGCGAGCCCACCGACCAGCGGCGCCGGAGGCGGCCGTTGACGGCGGCAATGCAGGTGCAGACGATCACGAGGTGATTCATGACCGGCGTCATCCACTGCCCCCACTGCCACGGGGGCGTGTCTTACCACGTCTCGCAGCGCGGGTCGACGGTCAACTGCCCGCACTGCGGTCGGGCGTTCTCGATCCCCCATCCCGCGCCCGTGGCTCCCGTCCCCGCTGCGGTCCGACCGACCACCCCGCGTAAGCGCCGGGTCACCACACTGCGAAGAGATTTCGTGTGCCTCCGATCCACGTGCGACGCGAAACGAACGGTCGCCGACTACGAGGTCGATGGACCGGTTCGCTGCCCGGAGTGCTCCGGGAAGATGGTCAGTGAACTGAAGCTGCTCGGGAACCTCGACAACCCCAAGATGCGGGCCAAGTTCGCCGCCCTCGGGTACGGGATGATGTACACGGACGAGGCGCGGGCCGACGCCGAGCAGTTCGTCGGGTTGTGCGTCGCCCACGTCCGTCGGGGGGTAGAGCCCGGTGTGGCAGTTTCCGCCGAACTGGCCCCCTTGGGTCTCGACCGGACGACCGGGACGCCGGCGATGAGGGCGTTCACCGCGAGCTGCGGCTTCTACGAGTGGCTGTACGAAGAGGCGCTACTGCGGCCCAACGACGCGTCGAAGGACACCGAACTGGGCGTCCTCGAGGCCGTCCTCGCCCACCCGCTGTACCGCAACGACGAGCTCCAGGCCCGCCTCGCGGCGATCCGGGGCGACCCCTTCGTCCCGCGTCCCGAATCCGCCGGGGGCGGCTTTCCGGATCTGACCGCTCCCGACGAGCACGATACCGGGTGCAGCCTGCCGCGGCCGCCCGGCGCCCCCGAGAACCCGTTCACGGCCCTCGACAACAGCCGCCCGCCCCCGGCGAGGCGCGGGGCCGCGTACGCGCGGTCCGGAGGCGAATCCGGCACCGCGCTGATCCGATTCGTCCTCGCCCCGCTCGGGCTGGTACTCGCCGTGGCGGGGTGGGTCGCAGCGGTCGAGTTCGCCGCCCCGTTCCAGAACGGGATCCTGCTCGCCTGCGGCCTCCTCGGGCTGGTCTCCGCACTCACGCTCCTGCTCGGGGAGGAGTACATCAACTGGTTGCGAGGGTGATTCGGCCGCCGGACTACTTCGTAGGTTTAACCGCCCCCGGTACGGTCCGCATGTCTGCACGGAGCAGACGATCCTTCACACGCGCTTATGGGAGGCGCGACCTCCGGGCGGGCAAACGGTCGGCGGTCGCGCCCGAAGCCCGCCCAGGCGCACGCCTGACGCGCCAACTGGGCTTGCTCGGGCTCGCGGTCCTCATCTCGCGCCCGTTCTCGAAGGTCATCCGCTCCGTTTGTAGCGTGCCATATCCTCAGCCCCACTTCCCACCGCGTTGGTTAGCTCGAACACCGGGCCGATACGCCGCCGGCCGTCCTTTCTTCCGAATCGCCCTTTCACCTTGTTCCCGTCTGCGACGGCTCCGGCTCGGCGTCCGCGCTCCGCCCAGCAACATCGGGCGGGGTATCGAGTGAGGGGCGTGACCCCCGGACCCGAAACCACACGAGGCAGCGGAACCATGAACGAGATCAACGAGACGGCAACCACCGCGGGCGACACACCGGACCTGCCGGGCGACCCGGCACCCCGCAACTCCACCGAACTCTTGGCCGAGGTCAATTCCTTTCTCGAGGAGTGGGAGGATCGCGCCGAGGACCTGGCGTTCTTCCCATCCCCGGCGGGAACCCATCCCCCGGCCGAAGGCGCTGACGGCCACGGCGCGGTGAGCGCGGTGCTGGCCCGGGCCGCCGAACTGGTCCGCCAGTTCCGCGAGGACGACGCCGAGGCGGTCGACTACTACCACCTGTCGGACATCGCCGCGTCCGAGCTCCGCGACTCGGCCGAGGAGCTGCTCGCCCGGGTCGCGGCGTGCGACCCCACGCTCGCCGGCACCCCGGGCTACATCGACCTGCAGCGGACACTGGAACTATGCCCCAACGCGGACCACCCGCTGTGGGTGTTCCGCCGCGTGTGGGCGAGTTGGCTTGCGGCAGGCAACCGCGGGACCGACGGCCTTCCACTGCCACCGGTAGACCCAGCACTCGAACGGCTTTTGACGGAGGCCGGCGTCGATCCGGCCCCGTCGAACGGCCCGGAAGACGCGGTGTCGGCGGGGCAACCACGGGTCGATCTCGCCGCCGAAAACGCGCGACTCCGTGCGCTCGTGGCCGAGATGCTTCTCGCCCACCAGCGGGCCACCGGCGAGATCCGACGGTTCCTCCCACAGCCGGAGCGGCCCAACGCGCGTTGACCGAACGCTGTGGCGGGTCGATTATCACCCGGCCCGCCACAGCCCTTGCGGCCTCCGGCGGTCGATGCCCTGAAGGCGGCGAGACCGCGTGTGGCCAGCAGCGTACGGCGCCCTGGATAGGCATCGATCACTGCCGCACGTTCACCGACGTGATGGCATGTTGGCGTCAGTTCCTGATTGCCGCAGCACAGTCCCGTCACTCCAGCCGCCACCTCACGGATGGGGGCAGGAGAGCGGGTGGCACTCTGAAGACTCGCCGGAGCCAGCCTACAGTGCTTTCGGTTCTTTTGCACGTAGCAGTCCGCCCGCCTCGGTCAAGCGAGCCTTGGCAGTTGCGACCACCTCGTTTCGCCACTTCTCGTCTGCCTCTCCGACGTCATCGATCTCAAAGTCCTGCACTCCGCCCAGGAGGAGAGAGAAACTGTCCACGCGCTGCTTCATGATCTGCACGAGCCGGTGATCCCGGGTACCGCGGAAGGCCGGGTAGGCGTACAGGATAGGCTCTCGAATGATGGAGGCCCAGCTGCTGACGCGGCGCAAGCGACCGTTCCGCTGGACCGTCCGGATCGGGCTGGGGTCGAGTTCGTAGTGGATCAGGCACCGGCAGTAGCGGTGCAGGTCGATGCCCTCCGAGAGCTTGTCGGTGACGACCAGCACGTCCGGACCGAACGGGCTGTTGAACACCGAGATCACGGTGTCGGGCTGCTGGTTGTGGATGAACAGCGACTCCTCGGCCTCGGCCTCACTCGGGTCGCAAACGCCCAGTACGAGTGAACCGCCCTCTCCCCCCGGCAGAACCTCCGGCCGGTCGAGCGCCGCCTGCAAGATCGCCCGGCTCGACTTGGAACCGAGCAGGGTGCGGTAGAGGCGCTGCGCGGCTGCGGCGATGGTCTCCGTGTTCAAGCGGTGGCGCGCGGGCGTCGCCTCCAGCGCGGCCACCAGCCCGTCACCCGCAAGCTCGGCGGCACCGAACCAGTTCCCCGTCCGCGCCCGGATCAGGTCGCCACAAAGCCAGTCAATGAACGTGTTGCGCAGTGACTCCTCGTCCAGACTCCCGGCAGGCGCGAGGATCCGCTCCCAGGCCTTTCGCCAGTCGCGTACTCCCGGCCGACTCGGCGGCGTGACCTTCGGCAACACCGAGGCCAGGTGGACGGTCAGCTCCTGCGCCGTCGCGTGGTGGTGGCAGAAGAGGATCACCTTGTCCCCCCGCTCGACCGCCGTTTTGACGACCGCGCCGGTGGCGGCCATCTTGGAGTGGACCCCGACCCTGGCGCGGAGCTGCCTCATCGCGGCGAGCTGGCCCTCCACGACGGCCCTCGCCGGTTCGGCCAGTTGCGGAGTTCGGCTCTTCAGTTTCTCCCTCACCTCATCGAAGTGGCGCCAGCCGACGTGGAACCGCGGATCGTTCGTCGCCCGCAGCGACTCCGACCCGTCGCTCCGCGCCACGCGGAGCGCCCGGTCCATCCGCACCATGAGTTCCACTTCCTGCAGGTTCGCCGCGGGCACCGGGACGGTCCAGTCCGCCCGGGCGCCGAACGACGCCTGCTCCGCCGGCAGGTCGTCGATGCCGTGCCGGATCACGAAACCGGCGAGCGCCTCGACCGCCGCTCGGGCCTTCGTGGCGAGGCGCGTGGCCACGTCTTCCTGTTTCCGCGTCGTGTTTCCCGTGTACAGGTCGTCGAGGGCGCGACTGAACGTTCGGACCGCACCGCCCGCCGACTCGGCCCCGATCAGGGTCAGCATGCGGATCAGCTCTTCGAGCCTGATGCTAAACGGCGTCGCCGTGAGGATCAGCACCCGCCGGGCGTGCTTCTTCTGCCGCTTTAGGGCCCTGCTGAACGCGGTCCCCTCGCCCTTGGCGCGGTGCGCCTCGTCGACGACGAGGAGGTCGCAGGCCAGATTGAAGTCCGATGACGCGTAGGAGTGCTTGACGACCTGGATGGTCCCCGCGGAGAGGCGATTGAGCCGTCGGGCCTTCACAAGGTTGGCCCGTACCTCCAGATGTTGCGCGCACTTCTGGAGCGGCTCGACGTGGGAGAGAAGTTCCTCCTCCCAGCGCCGCACCATCACGTCGTTGGGGGCGAGGATGCGGATCCCGCGCCGCTCACCGGCGGACGCGACGACCCAGGCGACCAGCGCGGCCACCGTCGTCTTGCCGAGTCCCACGTCGTCGGCGAGCAGCAGTCCGCGGCGGCGCTCGGCTCCGTTACTCCCGTTGAGGCGGGAGAGGATATCGGCCGCGGTCAGGAACTGCCGCCGCGTACTCTCGAGAACGAGCTCGCGGCCGGAACGGGTGCTCGCCTCGACGTACGCGTCGGGTTTCGAGAGGAACTGCCACTGGTTGGCCGAGAGGCCGAGCGGTTCGGTCGCGAGCATCACGCCTCCGGGAAGTGTTTGAGCCGAACGGTCAGTTCCTCGACAGCGAGGGTGGCGCCCAGCGCCCGCGCCGATTCTTTCCGCGCGTCCCGTCCGGCCTGCCGCCGAAACGCCTCGATCAGCAGCTCACCGTCCCGGCGCAGGACGTCCCGCTCGAACTGCCCGCCGCGCTTCGCGGCGCCCGTCACCCGGACCCACCAGTTGTCGATCACGGCGAGGTGCCGCCGCGCCAGTGCGAACGCCGGGACCGCGTAACTGTCCGCGCGTCCGCCACCCTCACACTCCTCTTCCGAGTCCGGGTCTGGGTCCGATCCCACGCCCGTCGGCTCCTCGCTTTCGGGGGCCGTGAGCGGATCGTCATCGGCGACCCGGCCGCCGTACTGCTCGAAGAGCAGCTCGTCGCGCATCGCCTGCACGACGTTCCCGTCCACTTCCGGCGGGGTGGCGGTTTCACGCTGGGGCGCCGGCCGGGTGTCGAAAATCGGCACGCACACCGTCTCGTCGTCACAGGTCAGTTGAACGAAGGCGGGTGGTGTCTTCGCGTCCGCCCACGGGACCCGGGCGGAGTGGACCGGGCCGCCGGAGATTGTCCAGTTGCTCACGGGCACCCACGCGTCTCCGCCGCGGACGGAACCGGCGACGTCCCGATCCCCCGCGCAGCGGCACTCGACGGCGACCTCATCGCCGTCCCAGACCGCACGTGCCCACTGGATCAGCACCGAGCCGCGTGCGGGCAGTTCCGTAACAGACGCCGCTGTCGTCACGTCCTCGAACTCTTCGAGGTTCCCGAAGGGCCACGTGCCTCCCTGGGCGCACACGCCCAGTTCGAAGTTCTCGATGACGAGCCCGTCGCGCGTGGCCCGCCCCCAAGCGGCGGCGCTAAAGTTGGCCGAGGTCACCAGCACGCGGCGCGATGTGCCCCGGCGAATGCCGTAGACCTTCGCGTGACTCCAGCGGTCGTCGGTCGGGCGGTGCTCCTCGTGGAAGAGGTCGGTCCCTTCGGACGCGCCGGCCTCGTAGCGGAGCCGGAGGAGTGACGCTCCCGCCCCGGCGAGGGCCTCGAGGGTCTCCCTGGGAGCAAGCCACCGACCGGGCCGGGCCCACGGATGGTTCTTGTCGATCCAGACGAGTTCAAAATGATCGGGCGCGGACTCCAGCCTCTCGCACCACCCCCGAAGACCGGCCGCGTCCCACGTCCCGAGGAAGGGGCTGAGAACCGAAACGCGGACCGACGCCCGGCCCGGGGGGACGATCTTGCGCAGGCCCGCCGCGCCCCACGGGGTCGTCCGCAGTACCTGATGGGAGTGCGTCCCCGGTACGCTGGCAACGAAGGTGACGCCTTCGGGGGGATCGGCCCGCGCGAGTAACTCGACGAAGGGGTCGAGGTGCGCCGGAGCCCCGGCAGAAGCGGACAACTCGCGCAGGAACGCGGGCAGGACGCCCCACGCCGCGCGCCGCGCCTCCGACGGCCGGTCGTGGAGTTCGAGGCACACCCGCCACGCCGCCTGCAACTGCCCCCGGAACGCGGACCGGGTCAGGTTCGCCGACGAGATCACGAGTTCGAGGCGTTCGGCCCCGTCCGGTTCCTCGGCCCCCCAGTGGAGCATCCAGAGCTTCGCGTGCTGCACGGCCCTCTGCCGGCTCCCGACGGTCAGCGGCCGGATCGACCGCCAGATCCAGCCGTATGCGTCGCCCGCGGTCTCGTCAGGGTCGGCGGGCTCCTCGCGGGCCGTGGATGACACCACCACGAGTTTGTCGTGGAGTTGCTTGAGGCGCCGGTCCAGTTCGAGCAGAAAGTACTGCCGCTCTGCCCCGTCGCCGTCGGGTTCGCGGCCCAGTTTCAGCAGATGCGGCAAGAGGTGCTCGGCGAGCACGTGCCCGTCCGCGCGGTCGTACGTGGTGAACAGGGCGGCTTTCAGCCAGCACCCGTCGGGGGCGGCGGAGTCGAGCAGCGGGGCCCAGCCGAACCCGGTGTCACCCATTGGCGGCCTCCGTAGGTTCGCCGTCATCGAATTCGTCCTCACTGCGGATCGCGGGCGGCATGGCGGAGAGGACCCCGCACTGCGTGCCGAGGCGGCACAGCGACCACAGGCGGAACCGGTAGCGCGAGCCGCCGCCGTACGGCGGCGTCCGTGGCTCGATCCGGTTGTCGCGCAGGACGAACCAGCGCAGCCCGCCGCCGTACACCTCGTGGTGCTGAAGGAGCGCGCGCAGGCACTCGGCCGGTCGCGCGCCCGGGATCGCCCCGGCGAAGCGGTGCGCGGTCTCGATGTGCCGGATCGACATTCCGGCCCCCGCCTGCCACGCGCGGGCCGCGGCGTCAAGTTCCTCGCACACAGCGCCCGCGGCCGGCAGCGCCGCCACATCGGCGAGCGTCACGTGACTGTTTCCTCGCAGCGCCCCCGAGACGAGGTCCATGGCCGCCATCCCGGCATCGGCGAGCCGGGAGAAACGTGGCAACAGGGAGATGGTCGGATCGCTCGAGAACGCGCTGCCGAGGTGTTCGCAGATTCCGGGGTGATCCGTCGCGGGCGCGGCCGCCACCTCGCGGGCCACCGCACTCCGCCGTTTCCCGAACGCGTCGTCGCCGAACACGAGCGGTTTGAGGAGATCGACCTCCGCGAGCACGCGCGCGTCCCCCTTCCGGCGCGGCAGCGTGTCCGCGTCGGCCGAACGGCCGCCCTCGTCGAACGCCGTCCACTTCCGCAACCACCACCGGTGTTCCTCACCGCGGGCGAGCTTGGCGCTGCGCGTGGACACGCTATCGTCTTCGCCATCGCCGACGTGGAGCGGCCACGGCACGTTCGCCTCCCCGAGCCTGCCGTCGAGCCACCGCGCCAGTTCGTTCACGGCCGTTCCCGGCGTCCACCCGTCGCCCAGGACCGTCATGTTCGGCCACTTGCGGAACGCGACGCGGTACCCGCCGTACACGCCGGTCTGCCGGTAGGCGCGGAACTGGTCCGCCGACATCCCGAACCACTCGCCGGGCTGCCCGTCGTCCGCGTGCGCCCGGTACCAGTAGCGCACGCTCCTCTGCCCGGGGAGGGAGCGGTCGCGCCAGTCGTCGGCGAGCGCGATCGTGCGCGCCACCCACATCAGTTCGAGCGGCCGCAACCACGCGTAGCGTTCGAGTTGTTGCGTGCGGCTCGCAACGCCGCGCCCTCCGCTGGCATGGAAGACCTCCTGGGAGCGCGCGAGGCACCACGCCAAAATCGTCACCCAGCGCCCGTCCCTCACCCGGTTACTCAGATGTGGCGCGACGGCATCGGCGAACTGGTCCGCGATTCCACGCAGCCCGAGCGCGTCGCCGCGGCGCACGACCACCGGATCCCAAGGGGAGGTGAAGAACAGGCGCGGCTCACCGTCGCTGTCGGTACGTCCACCCACGCAATAGTTCCTCCGAACCGGGGCGGCCCCGAAGGAGCGCGCGTGCCGGATGCGAAACACTACGCCCGCCCTGCCGAACTGAGGTCGGCCAGCAGTATACCCCTTGTGACGGCGCGTTGCTCCCCGAGTATCCCCCGGTCGTGCGCGAGGCAGTTTCTGATCTTGTTCAAAGCCTCCAGCTCCGACCACCGCTTGTCGATCTCGGAGTCCATCTGAAAATTGTCCACGAGGAACTCCCTGATGGCGAAGATGTACGTCAACGCGGTACGGATGGAGTACGCGCTGTCGTCCGTGTCCGACCCTCGGACGATCGGGAGCCTCGAGATCGGCGAACTGTTCTCCACGATTCGGACGTTGCCGTGTCAGATTACCTCTTCGGCAGCCACCACCGGTGAGGCGCGTACCTGTTCTTGATCGTGTCCAGGTTGTGGCTCAACTTCTCCGACTTCTTCGACACGAAGTCTTCTTCGCTGGAGATTTCCGTCGAATCCGCCTTGAGGTTGATCAGCTTGAAGGCGTGCGTGTGGATGCCGGTTGATTGCACCGCGACGTCGCCGGTCTTGGTCGTGTACAGCGGAATGTCGTTCTCGTAGAGCAACTCGCGAATCTCGTCACGGGGGTGGTCGTACATGTTGTCGTAGTTCGACGAGCAGATCGCCATCTTCGGCTTCACGGCCTTCAGGAACTTGCCCGTCGTGAAGCCGTTGTCGGCGCCGTGGTGCGCGAGAATCAGCACGTCCACCTCGCTCTTGAAGAGCGGGCATCCCCGTAGGTACGCCCCGATCATCGGGTTCTCGACGTCCCCCAGGCTGGCGACGTTGAAGCACCCGGTGCGGAACAGCTTGACCGTCGAGTTGTCGTTCGACTTCTCGGACAGGTACTTCGGGTGGTACACGACGTCCCGGTACCCGAGGCGGTCGGACGGGGACAGGGATTTGACGTACGGGGGGTCGATGCTCCGCACCACCGCCGGCCGGTTAATGGCCTTCAGCTTGTTGCGGTAGGCAATGATCAGATCGCGGCACTTGATGGCGGTCTCCGACTTCGGCTCGTAGCCGGGGTACTCGATCTTCTCCGGGTAGTACGTGTCCAGAATCTCTTTGAGTTCGGACTCCTTGCTGTGGTCGGTGTCCCAGCTCGTGATGTGCAGACACCCGATGCGGGAGACGTTGCAGATCTCCATTTCCTTGGCGACGTGGGGCCGACTTAGGTCCGTGAGCCGCGCCTCGATCAGCGTGAACGTCTTGCTGTCGAAGTACGAGAACGACGACCCGGCGTTGCCGAGCTGGTAGGCACGGAACCGCGTGAATTTCTTCTGGAGGTAGCCTTGCATCGCAGTCTTGGGCCTCGGTGTTGCTTGGGTTGGCGGGCGGGCCATGTTCGGCCCGCTCACGGTCCTCGGGAGCGTCTTGATCGCGGGATTCACTTCAGCCGGCCGATGAACCAGCCCCGGGAGTTCGCGTCGTAGTACGTCTCGTAGTCCCTGTCCTTGACGAACGACTCCGCGAACGGCTTATGGTTGACGAAGACGTCGAGGTTGTTGTCCGCGACGTTCAGGATGACGGTGCCCGCTTGGTTGTTGGTGACGAACAGCAGGTCGCGGCTGTTCCACTCGTCGTAGGCCAGGTGCTCGGACGGGGCGTTGCCGAACAACGTCAGCCGCGGCTTCACGATGTCCAGGAACTCGTAGTCGCGACCCGAGTCCCGTCCGTGGTGCGGCGCGATGAGCACGTCCACGCCGGTCACCTGCTTCTCCCACTTGTCGAGGATGTGTTCCCAGGTTTCGTCGTGGGAGTCGCCGCTGAAGAGGATTCGCTTGTTGCCCGTCCTGTACAACACCACGTACGACGAATCATTCCAGTCGCCCGCCTCGTTCGCGGCCGTCACCAGTTCCGGGGTCGGGGCGAGGATCTGCAGGCCGTCCCCGCCGCCCTCGCCCTTCTCGTCCTGGTTGAAGTACTTTCCCGCCGCGCCGGAATGCAGCACCAACCGCTTCGGGTTGTTCGTCGGTTTCCCGTCCCGCAAGGACGTGTAGAACTCCCAGTCGGCAGGGTCGTACCGCCCTTCGGTGAACTCCCCCAGCTCCTTGGTGTTGTCCGTGTCCCAAAAGTTCGTGGGGCTGAACGCCTCGAAGAACGGCTTGATGCCGTCGAGGTGGTCCATGTCCGGGTGGGTGGAGATGAACCGGAAGACGGACGTGAGGCCCCGGTCCTTCAGGTACGCGATGGGGTCATCGGGGTACTCGCTGCGGTTGAAGTTGCCGTACACGCCGGCCGTCTTCGAGTGCTCGCTGAACGACTTAAGGATGGACTCCAGCATGCTGTAATTGGCCGTGGCGGCCGCGACCTTCTCGGCGGGCTTCTTCGCGGCGCTTACGTCAATCACGGTAACGTGACCGGAGAGATGCTCGATGATCGAGCAATCGCCGTCGTTGACGTTCAGGAAATGGACCCTCGGCATCGACAGAATCCTCAGGGTTGCTTGGGTTGATCGGCGACCGGCTTCGGCTGTTCGCCCGGCTCGGCGAAGGACACGAACATCTCCGACGTGTAGTGGCGGAAGAACTTCAGGTAGCGGTACAGCATCCCGACCGACACCGCGACCGCGGCCGCCGCCCACCAGAGCAGCGGCCGGTTCGGCTCGCCCTCGATGTGCCACCCGACCACGCGCAGGTCCTGGCAGGCCCCGCAGACGAGTGCCACGGCGGCGACCAGCCCGGCCATGCAGACGTTGCGGCAGAGCCCGTAGACGTTGATGAAGGACGTCATCCTGTCGAACGCGGTCTTGTCCCGCTTGACGATCGCGTGGCAGTGGTAGAACAGGGCGCGGCCGGGCTTGTCGAAGCCCTCCTTGGTCGACCGCTTGATCACGCGCTCGCGGGTTTCCTTCGGCAGCGGCTTGAAGTAGATCGGGAACACCCCGCGCCGCCACCCGACCGGAAACGCCCAGCGGTACCACGCCCGCGGGTTGAACCAACTGAGCCACCAATCCTTCATCCCCAGACGCGCCTTCAGCGGCGGGCGGTCCGGTGCCTTCGGCTCGTCGGTGAACAGCAGGTCTTCGGGGCAGCCGATGACGCCGCGGACGAGTTTGTGCTCGATGAAGAAGGAGGAGATGTTGGCGACGATGTGGCCGATGATGTATGCGCCGCCGACCCAGAACGCGGCGGTGGTGATCTTCAGATCTTGGTCGTAAACCCAGTGTTCCCCTGTCGCGCGCTCGACCGACAGGATGACCAGGAACCCACCGACCAAGTAGCCGAAAAAGTCGTAGGGCGAGAACGGGAAAGTCATCAACGGGGTCCCCTGAGCCTCAACAGCGGCTGGCCGCGCGGACCCGTGGTCCGGCGTTACGGATGAACTCGCAGACTGGGCGGGGTGAATGGGAGGGGCGGGCGGGTCGCCTGAGAGGTGGGGCGGCCGGGCTCGTCGGGTACTCCGTCACGCCGTCGGCCGGGGCGGGCGCAACTGTGCCCCGGAACACGATTGGGCCGGTTTCGCGGAATTAATTGTTGCCGCGATGAACTCGTCCTATATCTCTGCCGTAGTACCAATAAGGATACTGCGCAAGCGGTAGACCGTGTTGCGGCCATTATACGCACGTCGGGTGCCGTTCTGGGCACTCGTCCGCGGATTTTTCGTAAGTTACGTTTGGCAAAGCACTTCGGATTTGTCTTCACACCCTCTACACATACCGCCACTCCCATACGGCTGTCAGATCGGCTGCGGCTGCCACACTTAGTGCCAAGCTGACAGATTGCTCGCGGGTAGTTGCGCCTCCGGTGGAACTGTGGAACTGTCGCTCCGGTTCATTTCACCCACCGGAGACCTGTCATGGCGAAGACGCGAACCCCGAAGAAGCCCAAGGCGGAACCGCTGCCGAAGGGCGTCCTCTCCCCGCAAGACGTTCACGCGATGTTCTCGCTCCCCGGCCCGTACGAACCGCCACCCCCGCCGATCGCGACGTAACCGTTCATCCGGCCTCGATCAGGCGTGGGGCTTGGAGCCCACCGCGATGCGCCTGGACGGTCTTGTACAGGAACTCCAGCACGGAGCGATTCTGAAGCCGCAGGGTCTGCACGGCCGTCAGCACCCGCTCCACGAACCGGCACCCGGCCGCGCTGTGGCAGCCGAACGAACGCCGCCGCCACAGCACCGCCCGCCGCTGCACCCGCTCGGCGTGGTTGTTCGTCGGCTCCACGCCCTCCGCCACGACGAACGTCCACAGGGCCGCGTACACGCCCAGGATCCGGGCGCAGAAGCGCGACAGCTTGCGGTCGCGGCTGCGGCGACCGGCCCGGAGGACCTCCAACAACTCCAGGATCAGCGGCACCATCCGCTCGTCCATCTCCCCGCGGGTGCAGCGCCCGCCCCGGAACAGGTACCACAACTCGAACGCCCGCCGCTCGACGCCCAGGCACGCCCGACCGACGACCGCCGCCTTCCCGCCCCGCTCGGCCTGCTTCTCCCAGTTCCGCTTCAAGTGAGCCCAGCACACCTGCCGCCGCAGCACCGGCCACTCGTCGTACACGCACCACCGGTCGCTACACAGGATCCCGGTCGTGTTCTCCCCGACGAGTTGCTTCAGCGCCACCACGTTCCGCCGGGGGTGGATGACGAAGGCCGCCACCCGGGCCGTCGCGGCGGCCCACAGCCACCGCTTCTTCCCGGCCTGCTTCCACCCCGTCTCATCGACGTGCTTGACCGCCGCGGCGGCGATCGCGGCCCGGGCCTCCTGGTGGGCCGAGATCAACGCCCGGCTCATCTCCTGCTCCAGGTTGGCCACCGTCCCCAGTCCGACCGGGGCGTCGAACACCGCCCCGGCGATCTCCTCGACGCCCCGCTTACTGACGCCGTGGCACCCGGCGAGGTACGACAGGGTGGCCGCCAGTTGCGGCCCGACGCTGTGTGCGCGGAGGTGGGCGGGGATCGGGGCGTGGGTCACCTGCTCGCAGCACGGGCAGGTCCGGTAGTGGCCCTGGTACTCGGTGATCTGGGCCGCCACGGCGGGCAACTCGGCCACCTGGTGCCGGGTCGGGGCGGGGTCGCCCGGACCGGCCGTCTGCGGCAGTGGCGTCTGGCAGGACCGGCACCGGCCGGGAATGAACGGGACGACCACGTCGACCCGTTCGGGGGGCACGTGGATCTTCGGGTGGGGCGGGTGGCCGGGCTGCCCACCCGGCTTCTTGCCGGTCGGCGTCTTGCCGGGTGCGGGCGGTTGCGGGGTCGGAGTCCGTGGCGGGGGTGGGTTGATCCGGTCGGTCAGGTCACGCAGTTGCCCTTCGAGGGCGAGGAGTCTCGCCTCCAACTCGGCGATGCGGGCGTCCCGCTCGTGGCATCCTGGGCAAACCGGTGCGGCCATACCGTGAGCGTAGCAAAATCAGCGCGAGTCAGCCGCGCCTCGTCTGGGAGATGAACGGTTACATCGCGACCAAAGGGTTCGTGACCTGGTGCGACCCGGGCATGAGCATGCAGACGCTGATCAAGAAGAAGCGCGAGCTGTTTCACTTGCCACGCCTGTACGACGGCGAGCGATGCGCGAAGGAAAGCGACTCGTGGAAGTGGCGAGAGTGGAAGATCGAGCCGATCGGCCGCCTCGCCGATTTCCGTCCGGTCGGCTCGGGTCAACGCGGCGATCATCTCCGCCTTGCGGTGGCCGTGGCGGAGCAGAAACTTGAGCGCGGTCATCCAGATGTGCGGCTGCGGGGCTTGGGCCGCCGGATCGACTCAGGAGAATACCTCATAGAGGCGGTCGCACCAGCGGGGCTCGTCCAGCTTCCCCGATCACGTCCAGGGCCGCCGAAATCGTCCCGCTCGGCGGACCACCGAGAGCATCTTGCAACCGCAGGTCGAGGTCCGGCGCCTTCAGGTCGGCGAGCGCCTGCAGAGCGTCGGCTCCCGTGAAGGACACATCGAGATTCCGGCGCAGCCGCTGCCACCAGAGCTCCCGGCACCGTTCGGCCCGTGGGCCGGTGAAGGCGGTCAGTTCCGGGCTCCCCGCGGCGCACTCGTCCGCCGCCAGCCAGTCCCCGATCAAGGCCGCCAACCAGAGGCGTCGGCTCGCGTCAGCCCACGCGGAACAGAAGGTGTCGATCGCGTCGAGTGCGGCAATTACCTCATCGGCGAGGCGGTAGGGGTGGGAGTCGCGGCCTTCCAGCGGCGTCAACGCCCCGGCCGTAAGCAGTCGGCGATGGCGAGGGTGACGGCTCGGGCCGCCGGGTGCAGTTCCCGCAACCGTTGCTCGGGAGGCTCGGGCGACCGGAGGGAGTCGAGGTAGTTCTTGTAAAAGTAGCTGTCGAAGTACTCAGCTGCGTCGCCGAAGAAGTCGACACCGATCCGGTCGCCGTCGACCTTGTGGGTAATGCAGCACCCACACCCGTGGAAGTAGTACTCCCACTCGGGCATCCCCGGCACGGGCCCGAGTTGCGGAACGCCCTCGGGGTCCCCAGTGCTCCGACGGCCGCGAGATCCGACGGCGTGCCCCGCAGCCGGGTGCGGATGATGTCGGCGACCCAGAGTTGCCGCCCCCGGTGACGGGCCAGCCCGATCAGCGTCCAGGCTCCCCATGGTGACGGCCGGGCACCGGGTTCCGGCAGTCGCTGCAGCGCGGAAACGAGGTCGGCAGGCTCGGGCTCCCCGGCTCGGGCGAAAGCGGCCAGAAGTGTTCGGAGTCGGGCGTCCATCATCGTCTCGGTAGGCCGCGCATTGTGATGGAAGTATAATAACTCGCGTCCGAAACACGGGCTACACGTGACCGGCCCACGAGACGTCCGAGCCGCCGTCACAGCAGGAAAGGCGAACATGCCGAAGCGAGCACTGGTTCTGATCGACGTCCAGAACGACTACTTCCCCGGCGGGAAGTGGACGCTGAGCGGGATCGAAGTGGCCGCCGACAACGCGGCGAAGTTGCTGGCGAAGGCACGGGTCGTCGGCGATCTGGTCGTCCACGTGCGGCACGAGTTCCCCTCCGCCGACTCCCCGTTCTTCACCCCCGGGTCGGCCGGGGCGCAGATCCACCCGAAGGTGAAGTGCCTCGACGGCGAGCCCGTCGTCCTGAAGCACCACGTCAACTCGTTCCGCGAGACGGACCTGAAGGAGATTCTGGACCGGCAGGGAGTCGAGGAGGTGGTGATCTGCGGGGCGATGAGCCACATGTGCGTGGACGCGGGTACGCGGGCCGCGAGCGACCTCGGGTATAAGTGCGTCGTCGTTCACGACGCCTGCGCCACGCGCGACCAGGAGTTCGAGGGCGCGGTCGTCCCCGCCTCGCAAGTGCACGCCGCGTTCATGGCCGCCCTCCAGTTCGGCTACGCCAAGCTGGTCTCGACGGAAGAATACCTCGCGGCGGCACCCAGCACGTAACGGCGGCAGGGAGAGGAGACAGCGATGATTACCATCGACGTGTACTCGGACGTGATCTGCCCGTGGTGCTACATCGGGAAGCGACGTCTGGAGAAGGGCATCGCGCTGACGGGCCGGACCGCGACGGTCCGCTGGCACCCGTTCGAATTGAACCCGAGCATGCCTCCGGAGGGTGCCGAGCGGCGGGCGTACCGGATCAAGAAGTTCGGGAGCTGGGAGCGGTCGCTCGAACTGGACGCTCAGGTCGGCCGGGCGTTCTCCGGCGAGGGCCTAGCGTTCCACGCCGAGAAGATGGCCCGCACCCCGAACACGTTCGACGCGCACCGGCTCATCTGGCTGGCAGACGAGAAGGGCGTGCAGGACGCCGTGGTGGAGGCACTCTTCAAGGCGTACTTCACCGAAGGCCGAGACTTGTCCGACCGTGCTGTGCTTGCGGCAGTGGCGGTCGAGGGCGGGATCGGTCGAGCTGACGTGGACGAACTGCTCGCGGGCGACCGCGGTGCGGCCGAGGTCCGCGAACGGGAGATGACCGGCCAGCGGCTCGGCGTCTCCGGTGTGCCGTTCTTCGTCATTAACGATGCCATCGCCCTGTCCGGCGCCCAAGCTCCGGAGCCGTTCCGGGCGGCGTTCGAGCAGGCGACCGCGGCCGGGGAATGCAAAGCGTGCAAGTTCGACCGGGCGCCGGGGCAGCGGGGGTGTTGAGGGGGAGAAGGACCTCTCGGTGTGTCGGACCCGAGCAGGCAAGAACTACGACTGAAGAGCGGCTTTCTTTGTGGACTACGTGCCCGTGTCGATCACGAGGGCTACACGCACGAAGAAGAGTCAATGCGGTTGGCGCTTTGCTGAATCGCGCACCTCACGTTTGCCGACTCGCCACTTTGCAGCGCTGGTCACCGTGTCATCGGGCCAGTTCGGAACGGAATGCGAGGCTCCAAGTGGTATGGGCAATTGCGAGAATTGGTCTCGTGACTAAATGGTGCATCCGCCAAGTGTGGCGGCAAACGCTTCGACGCAAGTCAATGATGCTCTTCGCCTTCCGAGGCGATGACTTCTCGGCGACTTGGCGGATGCACTCCTAGGCGCTGTCCGCCTTGGAACGACGCAAGCGCCCCGCCAGTGCATCGCGCCCCAGGCGGCTGTGGGCCGCCGCGAGCAGGTGGCGGCGCCGGCCGTCGTCTTCCGCTTCGTCGCTGCGAACGCCTTTCTCACGTGTCAGTCGGAGCGCCCTCAGGGCGGTCGTCGGGTCCAGTTCGGCCAGGGTCCGCAGGGCCGGCTCCGAGCAGCACGGGCAGACGCCGTGGCGCTCGATCGCTTGCACAAGGCGCGTTAATTTGCGGCCGCTGAGCACACGGGCGGCGAAATCCGAACGGCCCGCCTCGTGCGCTCGCGCCGCGGCGCGCCAGCGGAGCGTCTCGGGAAGGTGCGGTGCCGACTCGAGCATGGGGATCAGCGGCAGGATCAGCTCGGGTCGTCGGTCGAATTCCTCCAGCTCCAGCACGAGCGCCAGCATCATGTCATCCGGCGGCAGCGGCGCGAACGCAGCGCGAATGGCGGGCAGCAAGTCGGGCAACGGCAGCGTGGCCAGCGCCTCGCGGAATGGCGAACCCGGGGTCAAGAAGTCGAACTGTGAGCCCAAGTCCTGCGGGCCGTCGTCGTACCATTTCGGGGCGACGAGCGTGGGCACCGTCCCGCGCTTGGCGACGTACGTTCCCATCGACCGGGCCAGGGCGTCAACGAATCGGCTCACGGCGGCCCGCAGGTCGAGGTCCTTGATGTTGCTATAGACGCGAAAGGTCAGCAGTCGGCCCAGATCGGTCACCGCGAGCAGGCAGCGGCCGACGATCGTTCCTTCGGCGTCTCGCGCGTAGATCACGCGCTTGTTGATGTCGACCGCGTTCACGATCGCCGAGAAAAAATTGCCGCCATCCGGACTCAGGCACGTGTCGAACGGCTCGCCCATGCGCAGCACTTCGAGGGGGTCGCGTTCGAAGCCCAACTGGTAGCGGCGTCCCTTCGCATCCGCAATTGAAATGTCCGCCGGGGGGTCGACCAGCGGACCGGGATCGACGCCGCGTTCGCGGAGCCGCGCGAGAAATTCCTGGTTGGCCGGCTCCGCGTGAAAGTCCCAGGGCGGGGGCCCGCAGCGGCGTCGGATTAACTGTAAGCCCAGTTCGCGAACACGCCCCTCGAGGGTGCTGATGGCCGACACCAGACGCAAGTTGGCCTCATTCCAGACCCAATCGGGAATGTTCGCGCCGCCGAGCAGTGTGCGTAACTTCGCATGAACTTGCTCTTCCGTCTGCCGGAGCCAGTTTTCAATCCACAAACGCGACGCGTTCAATTCGAGGCGGGTCCGCAGATTGTCCAGTCGTGCCGGCGAGATGGCCGATCCACTCGATGGGCACGCCAGGCGATTCGCGAGGCGGCTTTCGAGATGCGTGTTGCCCGGTCGGGTCCGCAGTAACTCCTGCAGAGCCGCGATCTCGCTCGCGACCGCCTCGGGCGGCGGCAAGTCCTTTGCCAGCACGCGCTGGGCGACCGGCTCCGCGTCGGCCGTCACGGCGGCCAGGCGCGTGAGTGCCTCGTGCAGCGCGAGCGGGTAGCGGTGGAGCCATTCGGGTGCGGGTTGCGGCACGGCGGCAACGTCTGGCGCTGGTCCCGGGTCGATCAGGCCGCGAAGGACCTCCAGTCGTCGGCCCGCCGCGATGAGCGGGCCATACTCCCCGTGCCGAACCAGGTGGGCGGCAATGCCGAGTTGCCCGGCCGCGTGCAAGGCGTCCACGATTCGAATGACGGGCGCCGACGATTCCGTGTCCATCTTTTCGAGACCAACGACGCACGCGCCGAAGTCGACACCGTGGCCGCGCAGGCGATACGCACATCGAATCGAGTCCGACGCGACGGACTGGTTGTCCAACCCGGCAGCCTTCAGCGCCAGGAAACACGCGATCACGTCCGTGACATCCGGCAGTTCATCGGCGAGGCTCTCGACATTGTCGACATCCCCGGCAGTGAGCCGCGTGTCCTGTTCGATGAGCGAACGCAGGGCGGCGAAGAAACCCCGAGCGTGCCCCGGTCCGTTGTCGCCGGCGGTAAAAATGGCCGAGAACCGATACCGGCTACCCGGCCACGGGTCCAGGAGCTTGTGCGCATCGCCGCCCGCCAGGTACTGGCGGAACATGCCCAGGGCGGTCGCGACCCGGGGCCCCGGCAGGTACGACGCGCGAGCCAAAACGGCGTCGCAGAAATCCTGGCGCACCCGTTCGGCACCACTGTCGGGCGGGATACACGGCAACGTCCGGAGCAGTTCCTCGCGCACCTGACGCATGGCCGGCGTGCACAGCGATTCGAGCGTGCCGGGCAACTCCCGGAGTCGAGCGTCGGGCACTTCCTTCCGAGCAAGGTCGTTGAAGAACGCGGCATGAGTTTTCGTTGCCCGCGGTTCGAATTGCCCGGCGGTCGATGCGCCCGTCATGCGTCGGGCGAGCGCGACGGCCGCTTCGACGCGGTCGGCGAAGGTGTGCCAGGCGTCGAGCAATGTGTCGTCGACAAGCAGGTTGAACAAGTCGAGCGCCTGCGCTTGCGTTGCCTTCGGCTGCCGCGCAATCCAGATGGCCACGCGGTGGACCTGATCGGCGAGCGTGGCCGTCGGTAGTTCCGGCATCGGATCGGGCTGTTGGTCCGGCTGGAACCGGCTCAGCCGGCGCGCCCAGAGTTGCAAGAACTGGGTGTACTCGTCTCGGGCAAATGGCGTCTCGGATAAGCGGGGGTCACCCAGGTAGCGGATCAGCCTGGCAGTTCGTTCCGCACCGTGTTGATGGGCCATGTGCCACAACGACATCGCCCAGGCCCATTTCTCCTCCGGGCGAAGCGACGAGTCGTTTGCCAACAGGCCAAGGATATCGCGGGCATTGCCGGCCAGCCAAACCACGGTCGATCGGACGGCCGACGGCTCCAGATGGAGACGCCAGGAAAAAGCACCGTCGAGCGGTTCCAGGGCGGGATGCCGGCGCAAGAGGTCGCGGCGCATGTTCCGCACGCTTGCGGGCTGTGCGTCGATCGTTTCCGGGAGGCGTGCCGGCAACGGCTCGCCCGAGTGGATGGCGGCCTTGAAACGCTCGAGCAGGCGATGGACGCGCCCGGCCCACTGAGCGGACTCACGGACCACATCCGCAAGGACCTGGCTGTACTCGTGCTCAAGCCTGTTGAGCGTGAACTCGGCGCGCCGGATTGTTTCGCGATCCACCAGGATTTCCGTGCCGAGTGGATTCTGGCCCGGAGTGCATTGCCGCCAGACGATTCCTTCCGGCACCTGGCGAACGGGAAAACCGCCCAACCAGCCGAGGTCCGCCGTCAGATGGACGCGCGCCCGCGAACTCTCCACGCGACGAATTCGGTCGTATTTGTTATCGGGGCGCATGGCTGGTGAGGAACGAGGCTCAACTGCTTGGGGTTCAGGGCGTCTTGGTTCAGACTACCAAGACTGCGTTCAGGTTCGCAGGAGCGGCGATCGTTTATTCCTGAAGGCGCGACCTTCCGATGGTCTAGATAGCTCCCAGCAGATGCGGAAGTGGTGGCGGGCGGTTCAGAACATGCCGTTGTTGTTGGCCGCCTGTTCCGGCACCGTCTGCAACACGTCCCAGTGCTCGACGACCTTGCCGGCCTCGTCGAGCCGGAAGATGTCGATGCCCGCCCAGTCGGGGCCGCCGGGCCACACCTGGTGCGTGTGGAGGACGACGTAATCGCCCTCGGCGATGGCACGGACGAACCGGACCCGCTTGCCCGGGTACTCCCTCGCCATCCGCTCGAAGTAGGCGACGAACCCGTCCCTCCCGTCGGGCACGACCGGGTTGTGCTGGGTGTAGGTCGCCCCGGCGTACCGCTCCACCGCCTCGGCGGGCTGGCACCGGTTGAACATCAGGTCGTAGAACGCCATCACCGCCTGCTTGTTCCGCTCCAATCGCTTGTCCATCGGGTAACCCCCAGCCGTTCGATGAACCCCCGTCGGCAACCTAAGCTCGGCTACGGTCCTCCGCAAGTCCACGGCCCCAGCAACACTTCCGCATTTGCTGGGAGCTATCTAGCTCGATGAATAAACCCATTCGCGGTTCGCCGTGAACGATGCAACAGCACGTAGCATCGATGTCGAAGAGTTGGTGGCGGAAACGTTCCGTGAAAGGATCGATAGTTGCGCGTCGATCACCTCGACCGCTGCTCCCATCGCCTCCGCGCCGCTTCCCGTGCACGTTGGTGGGCCAGACGCGACCCGAGCGACTGATCGCGCTTCCGCCAATTGAACTGCACGTCCTTGCCCGCCGCGGCCGCGTAGAGTTCCTCGCAGAGCGGCTTGCACATCCGCGGAGTCATGCCGCGCCGGGCGATCCCGCCGATCCCCTCGGTGGTCGGAAACGACCGCGCAGGAGCCTTCCGCCTTCTTCACCGCCTCGACCCGCGCCCGCAACTCCAACTCGTAGCTCGACGTTCCCTCCTGGTGCCCCGACGACGTTCGGGCGACCGCCGTCCAGCCGCCGGTCCCGGTCTGGTCGTTGAAGGTGCCGTTGGTGTGGATCTCTCGGTGCGGTCGGTCACCGCGGCAGACTGCCGCAGGGGCGATCCGCGCACGGGGATCCGATCGCAGAGAAGATCACGCCGTCGGCTGGGCCTTGAGGGTCGCCACGTCCCGCTTGGGCGACGCGCCGAACATCCGCAGGTACTCCCGGCCGAACTGTGACGGGCTCTCGTACCCGACGCGGAACGCCGTCTCTCCGGCGTCGAGGCCCTCCGCCGCCATCAGCCGCCGGGCCTCCTGGAGCCGCAGCCGCTTCTGGTACTGGAGCGGGCTCAGTGCGGTGACGCTCTTGAAGTGCAGGTGGAACGCCGACGGGCTCATGCCCACGTGCTTCGCCAGCTCCTCCACGCTCAGCGGCTCGGCGAAGTGATCGCGCAGCCACCGGATGGCCCGTGCGATCCGCTGGGCCGGCGCACCCGCGGACGCGATCTGCCGGAGCCGCGCCCCCTCCGGGCCGGTGAGCAGGCGGAAGGTGATCTCCCGCAACACGAGCGGGGCGATCGCGCCGATCTCGTGCGGGGTGTCGAGCAGCTCCAGGAGCCGGCAGACGGCGTCGAGCAGGCGCGACTCCAGCTCGATGACCCCGATCCCCCGGGTCGGCGGCCCGGGCGGGTGCGTCGTGCCGTCGGCGAGCAGTTCGCCCACGACGGCCGGGTCGATCGGGATGCGTGCCGCCAAACACGGTCGGCCGGGGGCGGCGTCGGCCACGCGGGTCAGCGCCGGCATGTCGACCGAGACGAGGAGCGACTGGGCCGGGTCGTAGCGGTACGTGTCGCCCCCGACGACCACTTCTTTTGCACCCTGCGCCACCACGCACAGGGACGGCACGTACACGACGGCGTGTTCCTCCGAGGGCGTAGAGGAACGGTACAGCCAGAGGCCCGGCACCGCGGTCTCAAAGTCGCCGTCGGCCCCGGTGTGCCGCTCGACCGCTTCCGCCAGTGCTGGTACGTCTTTCGTCGCCACGTGCGGCCCCCCAATTGTTTTCCACTTCCTCTTCCAGTTTACCCGCTCCGAACCCCGACGGGCACGGGGTCCGACAAAGCCGTGGAGGATCGGGCTAAAGTCCGGGAGGATCGTGATACCGCCCGCCGGGCAACGGCCCTTACCATGCGTTTGTTGACCGACCGCCCCTCAGTCACAGCCGGTCGGCCGGAACGGTTCACCACCCGCGAAAGGTGCGACATGACGACGGCAACGAAGTTCGAGATTCCGCTGGGCGTCACCGCAGCCCTGACGGTCTGCGCGATGCTGTTCACGGATGCAACCGCCTCCCCACCGCCATCGCCCGCCAGCCAACCGACGAAAGGAGCCCCCGCCGTGCCAGACGGAGCCGACAACTTCTACAAGAGCGACAAGGTGACCAAGGAGAAGGTCACGTTCAAGAACCAGTACCGGATGACCGTGGCCGGGCACCTCTTCCTCCCGAAAGGTGCGAACAAGGACGCGAAGCTCCCCGCGATCGTCGTCGGGCACCCGATGGGGGCGGTCAAGGAGCAGGGCGCGGACCTGTACGCCACGAAGATGGCCGAGCAGGGGTTCGCCGCCCTGTCCGTCGACCTGTCCTTCTGGGGCGAGAGCGAGGGCGAGCCGCGGAACGCCGTCGCCCCGGACGTGTACGCCGAGACGTTCAGCGCCGCGGTCGATTACCTCGGCACCCGGCCGTTCGTCGACCGGAATCGCATCGGTGCCATCGGCATCTGCGGGAGCGGCAGCTTCGTCATCAGCGCGGCCAAGATCGACCCGCGCATCCGGGCGGTCGCGACGGTCAGCATGTACGACATGGGGGCCGCCAGCCGGCACGCGCTCAACAAGTCCCTGACCTTGGAGCAGCGGAAGAAGGTGATCGAGGAGGCGGCCGAGCAGCGGTACGCGGAGTTCGAGGGCGGGAAGACGAAGTACACCGGCGGGACCGTGCACGAGTTGACCGCGGACACGCACCCGATCCAGCGCGAGTTCTACGACTTCTACCGCACCCCGCGGGGCGAGTTCACCCCGAAGGGCTCGTCGCCGGAGCTGACCACGCACCCGACGCTGTCGAGCAACGTGAAGTTCATGAACTTCTACCCGTTCGACGACATCGAGACCATCTCCCCGCGGCCGCTGCTGTTCGTCACCGGCGACCAGGCGCACTCCAAGGAGTTCAGCGAGGACGCGTACAAGCGGGCCGCCGAGCCCAAGGAACTCGTGTGGGTGAAGGGCGCGGGGCACGTGGATCTCTACGACCGCGTGACGCTGATCCCGTTCGACAAGCTCACGGCCTTCTTCCAGGGCAATCTGAAATGAATGTTTGGTCCACGGCCCGGCAACTGCGTCTGCTGGTGCCGGGGTTACGACCGCGGAGGGCGCTATGAAAACACCAGTGACTGCCGACGGGGCCACGGCGAACCTCTCGCTCCCCGCACGCCGCTCGTTCCTGGCGGGCGCGTGGGCGGCCGTGCTCGCGTGGCCGCTAGCAGGGTGCCGGCGGCGAACGAACACCGAAGTACCACAGGGGTCTGCCATGGAGATCAAGCGAGCCGGGTCGCAGCCGTCCGGTAAGGGGCCGGCGGAGTGGTTCACCGGCAGCGTCCGCATCGACCCGCTGTTCAAAGCGCCCGCCCCGGCCCGGGGCGCGGGTGCCAGCGTGACGTTCGAGCCGGGGGCGCGGACGGCGTGGCACACGCACCCGCTCGGGCAGACGCTGGTCGTCGTGTCCGGCGTCGGCCGGGTGCAGCGGTCGGGCGGGCCGGTCGAGGAGATCCGCCCCGGCGACGTGGTCTGGTTCCCGCCGGGCGAGAAGCACTGGCACGGGGCCGGTCCGACCACCGCCATGACGCACATCGCGATTCAGGAAGAGCTCGACGGCAAGGTGGTCGACTGGATGGAGCACGTCACCGACGAGCAGTACAAGGGGTGAGACGTCGCCAGGCTCAAACGGACGGAGATCTGGACCATGCCGAGTCACTCGAACGGGGCGTTGCGGCGCGTCACCCGCCTTACGGTCTGCCTGCTGGTCGGGCTTTCGTCCTGCGACACGCGCGTGCAACCGACCCCACCCGCGACCGATCGACCAGTGAGCAAGAAAATGAAGGTGACGATCGGCTCCAAGGCGTTCACCGCCACGCTCGACGACAACCCGGCGGCGGCGAAACTGAAAGCGATGCTCCCGCTAACGGTCGACATGGCCGAGCTGAACGGGAACGAGAAGTACGCCGCGCTGCCCGCCCGCTTACCGACCGACGCCGCGAACCCCGGAACAATCCAGAACGGCGACCTCATGCTGTGGCAGGTCGACACGCTGGTCCTCTTCTACAAGATCTTCCCGACCACCTACCGCTACACGCGGCTCGGAAGGATCGACGACCCGGAGGGGCTGGAAGCCGCAGTCGGCGCGGGCAGTGTGAAGGTGACGTTCGGGCTGGAGTGACGGACGTGGCGGTCCAGACAGGCGGGCGCGGGCGTGAGTCGCGTCGGTGCTAACAACTGCCTGGAAGTGGGAACTCACAACTGGAGCAAGCGATGAGTGAGAAGAGCGGATTTGCCGGGAAGGTGGCGTTCGTGACCGGCGGCGGCAGCGGCATCGGGCGGGCCGCAGCGCTGGCGTTCGCCCGCGAGGGGGCGAGCGTGGTGGCCGCCGACGTGTCCGAGCCGGGGGGCCGGGAGACGGTCCGCCTGATCGAGGAGCAGGGCGGGCGGGCGATCGCCGTGCGGTGCGACGTGACGAAGGGCGAGGACGTGAAGGCGGCCCTGGCGAAGGGGATCGAGGCGTTCGGGCGGCTGGACTTCGCGTTCAACAACGCCGGCATCGAGCCGAAGAAGCCGGCCCCGACCGCGGACTACGACGAGGACGAGTGGGAGCGGATCATCGACGTTAACCTCCGCGGCGTGTTCCTGTGCATGAAGCACGAGATCCCGCTCATCCTGAGGCAGGGCGGCGGGGCGATCGTGAACACGTCCTCGGGGGCCGGGGTGATCGGCATCAAGGGCAGCCCGGCGTACACCGCCGCCAAGCACGGGGTGATCGGTCTGACCCGCGCGGCCGCCCTCGACTACGCCGCCCAGAACCTCCGGGTCAACGCGGTCTGCCCCGGGTACATCGCCACCCCGATGATGGACCGGTTCACCGGGGGCACGGCCGGGGGCCGCGCCAAGGTGGTCGCGGAGGAGCCGATCGGGCGGATGGGCACCCCCGAGGAGATCGCCGCCACCGTCCTCTGGCTCTGCTCGCCCTTGGCCGGGTTCGTCGTCGGGCACGCCCTGGTCGCCGACGGCGGCCAGACGATCCAGTGACAGCAGCAGGAACCGTCGCGAACCCAGGGGCGCCGTCGGGGCCCCGGTGCACTGACACGCCCACTCAACGGAGACCCTAACGCTCATGTTCAAAGCCAAAGCCTACGCCTGCACCAGTCCCACGGCCGCACTGGCCGGGACGACCATCCCCCGCCGGGACGTAACCGACACGGACGTGCGGATCGACATCCTGTTCTGCGGCGTCTGCCACTCCGACCTGCACACCGCCCGGGACGAGTGGCACAGCGTGATGCCGACCGCTTACCCGTGCGTCCCCGGGCACGAGATCGTCGGCCGGGTCACCCGGGTGGGCTCCGGCGTCACGAAGTTCAAGGCCGGCGACGTGGTCGGGGTCGGGTGCCTGGTCGGGTCCGACCACACCTGCCCGAACTGCCAGGGCGGGCTGGAGCAGTTCTGCCCCAACGCCACCTTCACCTACAACAGCCCGGACAGGCACGGGACGGCCCCGGTCACCTACGGCGGGTACTCGGACTCGGTCGTGGTGGAGGAGGACATGGTCCTCCGCATCCCCGCCAACCTCGACCTCGCCGGCGCGGCCCCGCTGCTGTGCGCCGGCATCACCACCTACTCGCCGCTGAAGCGCAACGGCGTCGGGCCGGGGAAGAAGGTGGGCGTCGTCGGCCTGGGCGGCCTCGGGCACATGGGCGTCAAGCTGGCCCACGCGATGGGCGCCCGCGTGGTCGTGTTCACCACGTCGCCGGGCAAGACGGAAGACGCGCTTCGGCTGGGCGCGGACGAGGTGGTGGTGTCGAAGAACGCCGACGAGATGAAGACGCACGCCGGGTCCTTCGACATGATCCTGGACTGCGTGTCGGCCGACCACGACATCAACGCGTACCTGAACCTGGTCAAGACCGGCGGCAACCTCACCTTGGTCGGCGCGCCGGAGAAGCCGCTGCCCGTGTCCGCGTTCGCCCTGTTCTTCGGGAACAAGACGCTCGGCGGGTCGATGATCGGCGGGATCGCGCAGACGCAGGAGATGCTCGACTTCTGCGGACAGCACAACATCACCTCCGACGTCGAGGTGATCCCGATCCAGAAGATCAACGAGGCTTACGAGCGGATGCTCAAGAGTGACGTAAAGTACCGCTTCTCGATCGACATGGCGTCGCTCAGGGCCGAGTAACGGGGGCAGCGATGAACAGGCCACACGTCATCTGCCACATGATGGCGTCGATCGACGGCCGGATTGACTCGGCCGTCACGTCCGCCGCGAACGCGGGCGACTACGAGGCCACGGGCCGGGCGCTCGAAGGGGACGCCTGGGTCTGCGGCCGCACGACGATGGAGCAGCACTTCGCCGACGGGGCGTCCGACTCGCGGCAAGGTCCGCCGGCCGGGCCTCAACCGGTACACGTCGCGCGGCGGGCCGAGTCCTACGCCGTCGCCGTCGACACCACGGGCAAGCTCCGCTGGTCCGGGGGCGACCTCGACGGCGACCACCTGATCTGCGTCGTCAGCGAGCGGGCGACCGACGAGTACCTGGCGGCGCTGCGGGAGGGGCACATCTCCTACGTCGTGGCCGGCGCGTCCGAGGTCGATTTGCAGCGGGCGGCCGACGCGCTCGGCGAGCACTTCGGCATCCGCCGGCTGCTGCTGGAGGGCGGCGGGCGCATCAACGGGGCGTTCCTCCGGGCCGGGCTGGTGGACGAGGTCAGCCTGCTGCTCGTCCCCGGTATCGACGGCCGGACGGGGGTGCCAGCAGTGTTCGACGGGCTCGCGGGAGAGGGGTTGTTCCCGCTGCGGCTCGCGTCGGTCGAGCGGCGGGGCGAAACCCTTTGGATCAGATACGACGTGGTTCGCCCGTCGGCTTCATCGGAGTGACAACATGCAGGCGCGCAAACTCGGAACCAGTGGCCTCGAGGTGTCGGCCCTCGGGCTCGGGTGCATGGGCCTGAGCTTCGGCCTCGGCCCGGCGGTCGAGCGGGAAGCGGGTATCGCCCTCATCCGCACGGCCGTCGATCTCGGGGTGACGTTCTTCGACACCGCCGAGGTGTACGGGCCGTTCACGAACGAGGAGCTGGTCGGCGAGGCCCTCGCCCCGGTCCGCGACCGGGTGGTGATCGCCACCAAGTTCGGGTTCGGCTACAAGGACGGGAAGCAGGAGCCGGGCGTCCTGAACAGCCGGCCGGAGCGCATCCGGGGGATGGTGGACGCGTCGCTCAAGCGGCTGCGAACCGACCGCATCGACCTGCTGTACCAGCACCGGGTGGACCGGAGCGTACCGATCGAGGACGTGGCGGGCGCGGTGAAGGAGCTGATCCGGGCGGGGAAGGTCAAGCACTTCGGCCTGTCCGAGGCGGGCGTGCCGGTGATCCGCCGGGCTCACGCGGTCCAGCCGGTGGCGGCGCTG
>PNKH01000037.1 GCA_013822345.1 Isosphaera sp. | reverse complement strand
CCCGTTCAGGTGCCACTTGCCGACGTGGCAGGTCGCGTACCCGGCCTCCTTGAGGAGCTTCGGCAGGGTGATCTCGGTCGTCCGCAGATGGACCTCGGCCCCGGCGGCGATCCAGGTGTAGACGCCGTTGCGGTGCGGGGTCCGGCCGGTCAGGATCGCCGACCGGGACGGCGAGCAGACGGCACTCGCCGAGTAGCACTGCGTCAGCCGGACGCCCTGTTTGGCGAACGCGTCGAGGTGCGGGGTCTGGATCTTCGGGTGGCCGTAGCACCCGAGGTCGCCCCACCCGAGGTCGTCGGCGAGGAAGACGACGACGTTCGGCTTGGCGTCGGCGGCGGTGGCCGGGGCGGCGGTGAGGAACAGGAGCGGCAGCGCGGGGAGGAGGCGGGTCACAGAGGCTCCGGGGAAGAGGTGAGGTGAGGTCGCCGGGGCGCCCTGACATCGTAGGGTGCGGTCGAGCCGGGCGCTTCGCCCGGCGACGACGCACCATGCGGCGCCGGTGCGTCGTCGGGCCGCGAAGCGCGGCCCTCGACGGCACCCTACGAACGGGCCGTCAATCTGACCGCGCCGGCTTCAGGGCGGGGGCGTCGAGGTCGAGGCGGTACAGCACCTGGTTGTAGTTGTACCGCGGGGTCTTGTCCGGGTTGCCGGAAAACTCGTTCGTGTACGTCCCCTCGAAGTGGACCGTCCGCCCGCCGTCCCGGTCCAGGAAGGCGTGGTGGCAGACGTTGTAGAACGTCTGCCGGTCGTGCGTCGCCGCCTTCACCGCCGCCCGGAACGGGCCGGTCGGGGCGGCCGCCTCGGCGTACCACACCTCGCCCAGGAACGACGGCTTCCCCCCGACCTGCCCGGCGAGCAGCACCCACCGCTTGCGGTGGGCGTTCCACCGCACCGTCCCGCTGTGCAGCACCACCCGGTCGGCCGGGGTCGCGGCGTCGGCCGGGCAGAACCGGGCGTGCTCCGCCTTCAGCTTCCCGTCCTTCACCCAGGCGGCCTCGGTCTTCGAGTCGGTCGGCGGCAGCTCTTTCTGCCACCGCCACGCCGGCGTGCCGTCGGCCCCGAGGCGCGGCCCCGCCCCGGGGCCGTCGGCACAGGTGAACGCCTCGTACTTGGCGGGGTCGAGCACGTCCGCCAGCGTCGCCGGGACGCGGACGTTCGGCGTCGGGCTGCCGAACAGGAGCCACTTCGTCCCGCCGTCCTCGTGGACGATCGGGTGCCCGGCCGGCCGCCGCCACGTCTCGGCCAGCGGCAGCTGCTTCGCCACCCCGAACACCGCCTTGTCGTCGTCGAACACCGCGACGCCCTGCTCGTACTCCTCCGCCAGCCCCTTCCGCCGCGAGTAGTGCCCGGCCAGGCGGTCGACCCCCTTCCCGTCCGGGACGACGAAGACGGCGCTCACCCACACGACCCCCTGCGGCCGCTCCGGGAGCGGCATCATCGCCCGGGTGAACCCGGTCTTCGGGTCGGTGAAGTAGTCGAACGCGACCCCGCCGGCCGGGTCCGACTTCGGGTCCTTCGGGTCGGGGACCGGGGTGGTCGCCCCGGCCATGCGGAACAGCCCGAGCGGGTAGTCCATCCGGTGGGTGTCGCCCCAGAACCAGTACACCTTGCCGCGGTGGACCGCCGCCTGGACCGAGTCCTGCCCGCCGACCCGCCCGGGGTTCAGCGGGTCCGGCAGCGGCGTCTTGTGGCCGAGCAGTACCGAGTCGCGGTACAGCCCCTCCCCGGTCAGCCGGCACAGCCGCTCGGCGACGTTCCGCCGCGTCACCTTGATCTCGACCGGCGCACCCGCACGCGGGGTGACCTTCGCCCCGGCGAACCCGAACCCGTCCTTCGCGGCCTCGTACCCGTGGCTGCGGACGGCGAAGTACACCGGGCGGCCCATCAGCCCCGGCTCGTGGAACGCGACCCGGCCGGCGTTGTCGGTGACGAACCGGAGGCCGTTGACCGTCTCCAGCTCGACCAGCGGGACGCCGCGGCCGGTGGCCGCGTCGACGACCCGGACCTCGGCCCACGCGACGGGGTCGGCCGCCGGCGCGGCGTGGCAGACGAGCAGTGCGGCCAGGCAGACGCGGTACACGGTGCGACCCCCCCGTTGGCGGGGGTAATGTACCGACCGGCCGGACCTCGTCCTTGCGGACGGGCCGACCGGCGGGGTATCATCCGGCCGCCCGACACGTCTTCCCCGGAGGGTCCCGCCGTGCGAACCGTCGTGCTGTGTGCCGGCCTCGCCGTCCTGCTCGCGCACCCGGTCGGCGCCCGGGACAAGCCGGCCGCCCCGTTCCGCGACGAGGTCCTGAAGACCGCGATCACCCGACTCGTGGAGCTGCAAGAGAAGGACGGGGCGTGGGTGTACGAGGGGGTGTACCGCGTCGGCGGCGACATCCCGGTCGGATACCGGATCGGCGGGACGGCGCTGGCCGCCGGGACGCTCCTCCACGCCGCCCCGGACGACGCGGCGGCGAAGGCCGCGGTCGCCAAGGCGGTCCCGTTCGTGCTCAAGCACCTCGACGACCCGAAGATGGCCCCGAGCAAGGAGGAGGCGTACGACGTGCGGGTCTGGGGCCACGCCACCGCCCTGGAGTTCTTCTGCTTCCTGCGGGCGGCGAAGGCGGCCGGCGACCACGCGAAGGCGGTCGACGCCTGGGTCGTGAAGCTGGTCGAGACGCTGGTGACGGAAGAAATCCCCGGCGGCGGGTGGAACTACGCCACCCGCCGGCAGCAGGCGCCGTTCGTCACCGCCCCGGTCGTCCAGGCGCTGCTCACGGCCAAGGGCCAGGGCGAGAAGGTGCCGGACGGGGTGTTCGCGCGCGCCCGGGCGGCGCTGGAGAAGAGCCGGGCGGGCGACGGGGCGTTCGCCTACTCCGGGGACGCGACCGGCGGGAAGACGCGCGACGGGCTCCCCGGGTCGGCCGCCCGGTCGACCGCCTGCGAGGTGACACTGATCCTGCTCGGCGGCGGGTCCGCCGATGCCCCGAAGGCGGCACTGGGGAACTTCCACACGAACTGGGACGAGCTGAAGAAGCGGCACCAGCAGAAGGGCACCCACGTCGGCCCGTACTCGATCGCCCCGTACTACTTCTTCTACGGCCACCGGTACGCCGCCCAGGCGATCCAGATGCTGCCGGAGAAGGACCGGGCGGCCGAGCGGGACAAGCTGCTGGAGGTGGTGCTGCGGACGCGCGAGAAGGACGGCACCTGGAACGACCGGGTGTTCCCGCGGTCGGCCGGGTACGGGACGGCGATGGTGGTGCTCGCCCTGCTCGGGGACAAGACCCCGCTCCCGCCGAAGTTCGCCCCGAAGTAGGGTGCCGGCGGCGACTGGCGTCGGGGCGGAGTTTTGACAGGATAACAGGATGAACAGGATCAGAAGCCAGAAGACGTGGTCTCTGTTGGCTTCTTGATCCTTTCCATCCTGTTATCCTGTCCAAACGTCTTCTGGTGACCCTTCCCGCGGAGCCAGGCATGACCCCGCTGCTCCTCTCCGTCGCGCTCCTCGCCCCGGCCCAACCCGCCCCCGACCCCGGCGTCCTGCCGGTCGGGGCCGACGGGAAGCCGCTCAACCTCGACTTCGAGGCCGGCACCCTGAAGGACTGGACCCTCGACGGCGAGGCGTTCAAGGGCCAGCCGGTCAAGGGAGACACGGTCTTCCCGCGGCGGAAGGACATGCGGAGCCGGCACCAGGGCGAGTACTGGGTCGGCGGGTTCGAGAAGCTCGGCGACAAGCCGACCGGCACCCTCACCAGCGTACCGTTCACGGTGACGCACCCGTGGGCCAGCTTCCTGGTCGGCGGCGGCCCGCACGCGAAGGAGACGTTCGTCGAGATCGTCTGCGGCAAGGACGTGGTCTTCAGTACGCCGGGGGTCGAGGAGGAGGACCTGCGGCGGGTCGTGGTCGACCTGGCGAAGTGGAAGGGCCGCGAGATCTTCGTCCGCCTCGTCGACAAGCACACCGGGCACTGGGGCCACGTCAACTTCGACGACTTCCGGTTCCACGAGCAGAAGCCCAACGTGCCGCCGCGGCCGAAGGCCGAGCCGCCGGCCCCGGTCGACACGTACAAGCACGCCGGGCTGAAGCCGGCGGACGCGGCGAAGGCGATGACCGTGCCCGACGGGTTCTCGGTGACGTTGTTCGCCGGCGAGCCGGACGTCCACCAGCCGATCGGGTTCTGCCTCGACCACCGCGGCCGGCTGTGGGTACTCGAAGCCTACACGTACCCGCGGCGGCACCCGCACCCCGGCCCCGTGCTCCCGGAGAAGGACCGCCAACTCGGCGACAAGATCGTGATCTTCGAGGACGCCGACGGGGACGGCCGGTTCGACAAGCGGACCGTGTTCCTGGAGGGGCTGAACCTGGCGAGCGGGATCGAGGTCGGGTTCGGCGGGGTGTGGGTCGGGGCCGCCCCGTACCTCCTGTTCGTCCCGCACGACGAGAAGACGGACAAGGCCGGCGAAGTGAAGGTCCTGCTCGACGGCTGGGGCTACCAGGACACGCACGAGACGCTGAACAGCTTCATCTGGGGGCCGGACGGTTGGCTGTACGGCTGCCACGGGGTGTTCACGAATAGCGTGGTCGGCAAGCCGGGCGACCCGGACGAGAAGCGGCAGAAGATCAACGCCGGGGTGTGGCGGTACCACCCGACGCGGCACGTCTTCGAGGTGTTCGCGCACGGGACGAGCAACCCGTGGGGCCTCGACTACAACGCGAACGGCGACTTCTTCGCCGAGGCGTGCGTGATCCCGCACATGTGGCACATCGTCCAGGGCGGCCGGTACCACCGCCAGGCGGGGTCGCACTTCAACCCGTACACGTTCGACGACATCAAGACGATCGCGGTCCACCGGCACTACGTCGGGGCGACGCCGCACGGCGGGAACAACCGCAGCGACTCGGCCGGCGGCGGGCACGCCCACTGCGGGCTGATGTGCTACCAGGGCGGGACGTGGCCGAAGGAGTACCACGGCAAGCTGTTCATGGGGAACCTGCACGGCCACCGCATCAACGTGGACGTGCTTACACCGAAAGGAAGTGGCTACGTCGCGGACCGCAACCCGGACTTCCTCCTGACGCACGACAAGTGGTCGATCCCGATCGCGATCAAGAGCGGCCCGGACGGGAACGTGTACCTGATCGACTGGTACGACAAGCAGGTCTGCCACCTGAAGGAGCCGGAGAAGTGGGACCGGACGAACGGCCGGATCTACAAGATCAGCCACAAGGACGCGAAGCCGGTGAAGGGCGTGGACCTGTCGAAGGCGACGTGGGCCGAGTTGGTGAAGTACCAGGAGCACCCGAACGACTGGTACGCCCGGACGGCACGGCGGGTGATGCAGGAGCGCGTCAGCCGCGACCCGAAGGCGGGTGCGGAGGCGCATGCGGACCTCGTCAAGATGGCGACCGGGCATACGGACGAGGGTGTCCGGCTGCGGGCGCTGTGGACCCTCCACGCGGTGAGCCACCTGCCGCCGGAAGTCGGCGCGAAGTTGATGTCCGACAAGTCCCCGCACGTCCGCGGCTGGTTCCACACGGTCTGGGGTGACGGCAAGTACGAACCCGTGCCGTGCGGGACGAGCTTCTTCATGGGGCTGTCCACGGAAGACCCGGTCTTGCGCCGCCACATCGTTTCACGACTGACCCGCACGCCGGCCGGAGACGAGGACGAGCGAGACATGCGGCGGATCTACCTGGATCGGCTCATCGGGGCCGGGGCTGACGCGGCCGACCACAACCTGCCGTACCTGTACTGGTACGCCCTCGAACCGCTCGTCGCCGCCGACTCGGCGAAAGGGCTGAAGCTCGCGTCCGACGGCAAGATCCCGTTCGTGTTCCAGAGTGCGGCCCGGCGGGTCGGGGCGCTCGGCACGCCCGAGGCGCTCGGCCTCCTCACCAAGTCGATCAGTGAAACGAAGACGGACGAGCAGCGGGTCGCGTATTTGCGCGGGCTGCAGGAGGCGGCGCGCGGCAAGCGGCAGGTGCCGATGCCGGCCGGGTGGGACGCGGCGTTCGCGGCGCTCATGAAGTCGCCGGACGCGGCCGTGCGGAACGAGACGATGGCCCTCGCCGCCGTGTTCGGCGACAAGAACGCCCTCGCCACCCTCCGCAAGGTCCTCGCCGACGCCAAGGCCGACACCGCCGCCCGCCTCGCGGCCGTCGCCGCGCTGGCCGACGCCCGCGACGCCGGGACGGTGCCGCTGCTCCACGCCGCCGTCGCCGACAAGGACGTGCGGGCCGCCGCGGTCCGCGCCCTGGCCGTGTTCGACCACCCGAAGACCCCCGCCGTCATCCTCGCGGCCTACGGCACCTTCACCCCGGCCGAGAAGCGCGACGCCGTCTCCACCCTCGCCGCACGGGTCGGGTACGCCCGGGAGCTGATGGACGCCGTCGCGGCGAAGAAGGTGCCGCCGGCCGACGTGCCGGCCGAGGTGGTGCGGCAACTCCGGGCGTTCGAGGACGCGGCGCTCGACAAGCAGGTCGCCGACCTGTGGGGCACCGTCCGCGACACGCCCGCCGAGCGGAAGGCCCTCATCGCCAAGTGGCGGAAGCTGCTGACCGCGTCGACCGCCCCGCCCGGCGACGTGAACCTCGGCCGGGCGGTGTTCGCCCGGACGTGCCTGAACTGCCACACCCTGTACGGCGTCGGCGGGAAGGTCGGGCCGGAGATCACCGGGGCGAACCGCGGCAGCGTCGACTACCTGCTGGAGAACATCCTCGACCCGAGCGCCGTCATCCCGAAGGAGTACGCCGCCACGCGGCTCGTGCTGGCCGACGAGCGGAGCGTGATCGGCATCGTCAAGGGCGAGGCGAACGGGGTGCTGACGGTGGTCACCGACCGGGAGACGCTGACGATCCCGGTCGCGGATGTCGCCAGTCGCAAGCCGTCGGAGCTGTCGATGATGCCGGACGACATCCTGAAGCAGGTGACCGAGGCCGAGTTCCGGGCGCTGGTCGCGTACCTCCAGACGCCGGGCCAGGTGCCGCAGCTGGCGACCGCCGACAACGCCAAGGACTTCTTCAACGGCAAGGACCTGGCGGGCTGGGACGGCGACCCCGCACTGTGGAAGGTGGACAACGGCGAGATCGTCGGGAAGACCGCGACGGGCCTGAAGGCGAACGCCTTCCTGGTGTCGCAGACGGCGGTCGAGGACTTCAAGCTGTCGCTGAAGGTGAAGCTGACGCCGGACGCGGGGAACAGCGGGATCCAGTTCCGGAGTGTGCCGATCGCCGGCGGCGAGATGCGCGGCCCGCAGGCGGACATCGGGGCCGGGTGGTGGGGGAAGCTGTACGAGGAGAGCGGCCGCGGGCTGCTGGCGAAGGACGGCGGCGAGAAGTTCGTGAGGCCAGGCGGGTGGAACGAGTACGTGGTCGAGGCGGTCGGGCCGCGGGTGCGGGTGTGGATCAACGGCAACCTGTGTACGGACTATACGGACGACAAGCTCGCCCGCCGCGGGGTGGTCGGGCTGCAGCTGCACAGCGGCGGGCCGACCGAGGTGCGATTCCGCGAGGTCAAGCTGGAGGTGGTGAAGTCGCCGTGAGCCCGGCCGACGCCGTCCTCGCCGCCGTCCGCGGCCGCACCCCGGCCGCTTGGCTGGTCGCCGTCGCCGGCGTACCGGGGGCGGGGAAGAGCACCGTCGCGGCCGCGGTCGCCGCCCGGGCGGCCGGGGCAGTCGTTGTGCCGATGGACGGCTACCACCTGCCGCGGGCCGTGCTCACCGCCGATCAAATGATCCGCCGCGGCGCCCCGGATACGTTCGACCCGGCCGCCCTGCGGGCCAACCTGGTCCGGCTGCGGGCGACCGGGTCGGGCACGTTCCCGGGCTTCGACCACGCCGCCGGCGACCCGGTACCCGGGGCGGTGGTGGTCACGCCGGGAACCCCGCTGGTGGTCGTCGAAGGGCTGTACCTCCTCCTCCGCGACTGGCGTCTCGCCGACCTGTTCGATTTCACAGTGTTCCTGGACTGTCCGCCGGAGGTGGCGGTGCGGCGGGTGGCCGACCGGCACTTCGCCTGCGGCCTGGCCGCGACCGCCGCGGAGGCGCGTCGCCGGGCGGAGACGAACGACCGGCGGAACGCGGACGCGATCCTGGCCGACGGCTGCCGGGAGCGGGCCGATCTCGTGGTCCCGGCCGGCGACGGGCCGTGAGTACCCGTTGAGAGGTGGCGTGGGAGGGCGAGGCTCCCGCCGGGCCGCCGACCTCCGGCTCGGCGGGAGCCTCGCCCTCCCACCGTTTTCCGGAACCGTTTCTGAGTCATCTGCGGCGGCTCCTCACCCGAGGTCGGGGCCGGCCACCGCCGACACCAAGCTGGGATCGGCGAGCGTTCCGACATCACCGAGCGCCATCCGGACGAAGTTCCGCTGCCGCGTCCCGCCGTGCGCCGCCAGCCACCCGGCCATCCCGGTGTGGGCGTCCGGCACGTCGACGAACACCGGCCCGCGGACCGCCGTCACCGCCCGCCGCAACAACCCGAGCGCGGTGTCCGGGTCGTCGGCCACGACCGGCCCGACTTGCGTCGCCACCCGACCGGGCCGGCCGAGGACGAACCCCGTCACCCGCCGGCCGGCCTCGGCCGCGAACGCCAACTCCGGGGCGCGGGCCACCAGGTCGGCGAGGATCGGCGTCCGGTCCAGCCCGGTCCGGGCCTGGTCGAACGCGACCACGGCCGGCAGGTCTCCGGCCCGTCGCACAACCGTCCTCGGTTGTGCCCCCTGGCGCACAACCGAGGACGGTTGTGCGACGGGGTCGAGCCGCCACCGCGTCAGCGGGTACAGGTCGCGGAACCCGAGCCGGTGGTAGACCGGCCGGCCGAACTCGGTCGCGTCGAGCGCGGCGGGGCCGCCGGCCGCGTCGAGCACCGCCCGCGTCAGCCGGGTCGCGACGCCCCGCCCGCGGTGTGCGGCCGACACCAACACCATGCACACCCAGGTCGCGCCGCCGAGCGGCAGCCCGGCCGCGGTGCCGACCACCCGCCCGTCCGGGCCGACCGCCCCGACCCCGCGACCCGCCCCGAGGATCAGCCGCCAGTCGGCCGGCGTCTGGTTCCACCCGGCCTCCTCGACCAGCGGCGTCAGGCCGTCGGCGTCGGCCGGGCCGAGCGGCCGGTCAGTACCGCCCATCCCGCACCTCGTAGTGCGTCGGCTTGCCGAGGCTCCCGCGGCCGTTCGCCACCCAGTCGGCCGTCCACTCCACCATCCGCGGCAGCGGCACCCGCGGGGGCCCCAGCTCGGCGTTCATCCGCCCCGCGTCGCTCAGCCAGGCGGTCGCCCCCTCGGCCCCGACGAACCGCGGCTCCCGGCCGAGCAGCCGGCCGAACGTCTCGGCCAGCCGGCGGACGCTGACGACCTCCGGGCCGGTCACGTTCAGCGGGGTGGTGGGGGTGGTGACCCGGGCCAGGCAGCGGAGGGCGGCCGCGTTCGCGTCCCCCTGCCAGATCACGTTCACGTGGCCGGTCGTCAGGTCGATCGGGTCCCCGCGGAGCACCCTCCCGGCCACGTCGTGGAGGACGCCGTACCGGAGGTCGACGGCGTAGTTCAGCCGGACGAGCCGGCCCGTGGTACCGTGGGTGCGAGAGAAGTGCTCGAACATCCGCTCCCGGCCGACGCACGAGTGGGCGTAGTCGCCGGCCGGCGGCCCGACCGGGGTGTCCTCGGTCGCCCCGCCGCCGGCGACCGGGACGAACGGGTAGACGCACCCGGTGGAGAAGGCGACGATGCGGGACGCGGCGAAGGTCTCGGCGACGACCGCCGGGGCGTAGGTGTTCACCGCCCAGGTGAGCGGCTCGTTCCCGGTCGCCCCGAACTTCATCCCGGCCATGAAGACGACGTTCGGGGCCCGCGGCAGGGCGGCCACCGCCCGCCGGTCGAGGAGGTCGCATGCGATCGTCTCGACCCCGGCCGCGTCGAGGCGGGCGCGGACGGCGGGGTCGGAGAACCGGGCGGCGCCGATGACGCGGCGGTCGGGGGCGGCCCGGCGGGCCAGGCTGGCGAGGGTCGGCCCCATCTTCCCGGCGACCCCGAGGACGAGGATGTCGCCCGGGGCGCGGGCGAGGTCGGCGGCCAGCTCCGGGGACGGGGCCGTCATCGCGTCCTCGAGGTCGGCGGCGGACTCGAACCGGGCGGGGAGCATCGCGGGGCCTCGCGGCGGGACCAGGTCCGCCGGGCGGGGAGGTTGTTGACCGGGCGGGCCCGGCCGGAGTCGAACCGGCTTACCGTCTGCGATGAGCCGCGGCCGAGGAACCCCGGAAGACGCTCCGAACCGCTCCATTTTCCGGTGGTTGGAGCGTACCGACCGCCCGCGCGGGGGTCAACATTCATCACCCGGGATCGCTCGGATCCGCGGGGGTTCACCGCCAACCGGGGAATACCCAGTATAGGTCCCGAGTCGCACGAGCCGTTCCTGCGCCTCTTCCTGGCCAACCAGCACCGGGTGTACCGGCTCGTCCTCACCCTGGTGCCCCGGTGGGAGGACGACTTCAGCTCCTTCCGGCGGTAGGGCCGGGTCTGGCGGGTCGACGCCGTCGACCTGGAGAAATCGGGAAAACGGCGCGCGGCGGGGTAAGGCCCGGCCCGGCCGCGGCGACTCACCGCCGTGGCCGACCGGCGTCGGCCGACATTCCCGGAGGTCGATCAGATGGAACCGCGGGCCGGAACCGTGTCGGGACGCCCCCGGGCCGCGACCGTCGCGGCGTGGGTCGCGCAGGTCGTCGTGGCCGTCATCCTGTTCCAGACGCTGTTCTTCAAGTTCACCTACGCCCCGGAGACGGCGTACATCTTCGAGGGCCGCGGCGGCCGCCCGGCCGCGACCGCAGTCGGCGCCCTCGAACTGGTCGCCGCCGTGCTGCTGCTGATCCCCCGCCGTGCGGCGGTCGGGGCGGCCCTCGCCCTCGGGCTGATCGGCGGGGCCCTCTTCACCCACCTCACCGCCCTCGGCATCGAGGTCAAGGACCCGACGACCGGCGAGGGCGACGGCGGGCTGCTGTTCGGCCTGGCCGTGGCGGTCGCGGCCGGGTCGCTCGTCGTCCTTGCCGTCCGCCGGCGGGAACTGCCGGTCGTCGGCGGGTTCTTCGCCCCGCGGCCGGCCGCCCCCGCCACCCGCTGACCGGAGCGCAGTCCCCATGATGACGGCGGACGACGCCCTCCGGGTCGGGCGGAGCGGCTCGGCGGCGGACGAACTGGTCGCGGCCCTCGGGGCCGCCCTCCGGCAGGTCCACGACCTGATCGCCGGGATGTCGGACGAGCAGTACACCCGGAGGCCCGGCGGGGCGCTGGCCAGCAGCATCGGCGGGCACGTCCGGCACAACCTGGACCACGTGGCCGCCCTGCTGGCCGGGCTCCCCGGCGGGGCGGTGGACTACGACCGGCGGGAGCGGGGGACGGCCGTCGAGTCCGACCGGCAGGCCGGGCTGGCCGCGGTCCGCCGGCTCGAACTCGCCCTGGGCCGGGTCGCCTGGTGCGAGCTGCCGGGGGCGGTGCGGCTGGCCGTGCTCCCGGCCGCCGACCGCACCCCGGTCGAGCTGCTCACCACCCCGGAGCGGGAGCTGGCGTTCGTCGTCAGCCACACCACCCACCACAACGCCCTGATCGCGGTGATCGCGGCCGCCGTCGGGGCGGCCGTCCCCCCGGGGTTCGGGTACGCCCCGGCCACCATCGCCCACCAGAGGGGTCAGCCGTGTGCACGCTGACCGCCGTCCCGGCCGCCGGCGGGGTGCGGGTGGCGTTCAACCGGGACGAGGCCCGCACCCGCCCCGCGGCCGCGCCGCCGGCCGTCGTCCGGGCGGGCGCCCGGGCGGCCGTGTACCCGACCGACCCGGCGTCCGGCGGCACCTGGCTGGCGGCCACCGACGCCGGGCTGGTGCTCGCCGTGTTGAACGGGAACCCGCCGGGTGCGTCCCGAGTCGGGACGGTCAGCCGCGGGACGATCATCCCCGCACTGCTCGCCACCGGGTCGCCGGGGGACGCCGTGTCCGCGGCGGAGCAGGAACTCGAACTGGAGGCGTTCGCCCCGTTCCGGCTGGTCGCGGTCGGGCGTGAGGTGATCGCGAGCCTGGTCTGGGACGGCCGAACGGCGGAGATCGATTCGCGGCTGCTCGGCGGGGCGCCCGCGGTGTTCACGTCCTCCGGGCTGGGCGACCACCTCGTGACCGGGCCGCGGACCGGACTGTTCCGGGCGCTCACCGCCGGTCCGCCGGCGGGTTGGCCGGCCGCCCAGGACGCGTTCCACCGGCACCGCTGGCCGGACCGCCCGGAGGTGAGCGTGAACATGTCCCGCGCGACGGCCCGGACGGTCAGCCACGCGGTGGTCGAAGTCGGCCCTGCCGGCGTCCGGTTCGCCTACCACGCCGACGCCCCGGACGCGCCGGCCGCCGACACGGTGTGTGAACTGCCGCTCGCCGCGGAGGTGCGGCCGTGACACCCGAGGCGCTGACGGCGGCCGGGCTGGCGGCGGCGACGCTCGCGTCCGAGGACCTGGCGTGCGTGGCGGCCGGGGTGCTGGTCGGGGCCGGCGGGGTCGACCCGTGGGTCGCGCTGGCCGGCTGCCTGGTCGGAATCCTGGCCGGCGACTTCGGCGTCTTCGCGCTCGGCCGGTGGGGCGCGCGGACCGGCCTCGGCGGCCGGCTGGCGCGGGCGGTGCCGGAACATCGGCGCGACGAGATCCGGCGGTGGCTCGACCGCCACGGGCCGGCGACCGCGGTCCTCTCGCGGTTCCTGCCCGGCACCCGGGTGGCGGTGTTCTTCGCGGCCGGGCTGACCGGGGTGCCCGCCGGCCGGTTCCTCCTGTGGGCGGTGGTCGCGGCCCTGATGTGGGTGCCGCTGGTGGTGCTGTCCGTCGCGCTCTTCGGCGACGCGGTCACCGGCCCGCTGACCCGCGCCCTCGGCGCCGGGGCGTGGGCGATCCCGGCGGTCGCCGCGGCCGGGTTCCTCGCCGTGAAGGTCACCCCGCAGCTGTTCTGCCGGACCGGGCGGTGCCGCCGGCGGGCCGGACTGTCGCGGGCGTGGCGGTGGGAGTTCTGGCCGGCGTGGGTGTTCTACCTGCCGGTCGTCCCGTGGTGGGCCTGGCTCGCCGCCCGGTACCGCAGCTTCACCGTCTGGACCGCGGCGAACCCCGGCATCCCGGCCGGCGGGGTGGTCGGCGAGTCGAAGGCCGACATCCTCGCCCGCCTCGACCCGCGGCGGGTCCTGCCGACCGTGCTCGTCCCGTCCGGCCCGCACTCCGTGCGGGTCCGACTCGCCCTCGGGGCGATCGGGTCGTTCCCGGTGATCCTGAAGCCGGACGCCGGGGAGCGCGGGGCCGGGGTGCGGAAGGCCCACGACCGGGCGGACGTGGAGAAGTACCTGGCGGAGAACCCGGGCGCGGTGGTCGTGCAGCCGTACCACCCCGGGCCGTTCGAGGCCGGCGTCTTCTACTACCGGCTGCCGGGCGAGGCCCGCGGCCGGGTGTTCTCGATCACCGACAAGGTCTTCCCGGTCGTCGTCGGCGACGGCCGGTCCACGCTCGCCGAACTGGTCCGCGCCCACCCCCGGTACCGGATGCAGGAGGGCGTGTTCCTGGCCCGGCACGCGGCGACGGGCGACATCGTGCTCCCCGCCGGCGAGCGGTTCCCGCTGGCGACCGCCGGGAACCACTGCCAGGGGACGCTGTTCCGCGACGGCGGGCACCTGCTCACGCCGGACCTCGAAGCCGCGATCGACGAGACCGTCCGCCCGTTCGACGGGTTCTTCTTCGGCCGGTTCGACGTGCGGTACGCCGACCCGGACGAGTTCCGGGCCGGCTGCGGGTTCTCGGTGATCGAGCTGAACGGGGCGACGTCCGAGTCGACCAACCTGTACGACCCGTCGTGGCCGCTGTGGCGGGCGTACCGGACGCTGTTCCGGCAGTGGGCGCTGGCGTTCCGGATCGGGGCGATGAACCGCGCCCGCGGGCACCGCCCGGTCGGGGTGGTCGAGCTGCTGCGGCTCGTCCGGCGGCACTACCGCGACCGGCGGGTGAGCGCCCTGTCGGACTGACAGGGCGTCCGAGAGTAGCAGGCACACTCCGTGTGCCGCCAGCCAGCGGGCGGCACACGGAGTGTGCCTGCTACCTTCCAGACGCCCTCGAAACTCGCGGCCTCGGAGGGGGCGATGCGCTCGATCATGCTGTTGGGTTGCGTGGCGGTCGTCGGGTGCGGGTCGCGGACCCCGCCGCCGGTCGCCCCGGCCGACCCGGAGGCCCGCCCGATGACCCCCGCCGCCGTCCCCGACTCCGCCTGGATGTGGATGTACGTGTTCGACGGCCGGCACGGGGCGGCCGTCGGGGAGCGGCTCGCCGGGCGGCCGCACACCACCTGGGAGTACCGGGTCGATCGGGTGGCGCCGGTCCGCGGCACCCCGGGAGTGGCGGTCGAACCTGGGGCGACCCTGGTGCGGGTGGAGGTGAACGCCGCCTGGCCGGCCGGCGACCCGGCCCCGCTGTTCCGCGGGGTGGTGCGGCACCACGACTACACGAGCCGGGCGGACCGCGAGGCGCTGGCCGGGTCACGGCCCCCGCCGCCGGCGGGACCGGACACCGTCGCCGTGCTCATCCCGGTCCGCAAGTCGGCGGCGTGGTGGGCGCTGCCGCAGGACGAACGGGCGGCCCACTTCCGGGAGCGGGCCGGGCACCCGGGGCACACCGCCATCGGGGCCGGGTACGCCGACCGCGTCTACCGCAAGCTCTACCACACCCGGTACGCCGTCGAGACCCCGGACCACGACTTCCTCACCTACTTCGAGTTCGAGCGGGCCCACGAGCCGGCGTTCGACGCCCTGCTGGCGAAGCTCCGTGACCCGGCCGTCAACCCGGAGTGGGGGTACGTGGACCGCGAGTACGAGGTCCGGATGACCCGGACGAGGTAAGGCCCGGCCGCCCCGCCGCGTCAACCGGCCGTGCGGCACCGCCGCGGGGCGTTCACGAGGAGGGGCGAGATGGAGCGCGGGTCACCGGGCAAGGGGCTGAAGCGGGTGCTGATCCTGGGCGGCGGGTTCGGCGGGGTGTACGCGTCCCGCCGGCTCGGGCCGGCGGTGAAGGGGCGGACGGCGGAGGTCACCCTGGTCAGCCGGGACAACTACTTCGTCATGACCCCGCTGCTGTTCGAGGCCGCCAGCGGGGTGATCGAGTTCCGGCACGCGGTCAACCCGATCCGCCCGCTCCTGTGCTGCACCGACTTCGTGAACGCGACCGTCGAGCGGGTCGACTTCGAGCGCCGGGAGGTGTACGCCGAGTCCCGGGCCGGGGACATGTACACCCTCCCGTACGACCACCTCGTCCTCGCCCTCGGGGCGGTGACCAACACCGCCCGCACCCCCGGCAGCGAGCACGCCCTCACCTTCAAGACGGTCCACGACGCGGTCCGGGTGCGGAACCGGGTGATCGAGGCGTTCGAGCGGGCCGACGCCGAGACCGACCCCGCCCGCCGGTGGGCGCAGCTCACGTTCGTCGTGATCGGCGGCGGGCTGGTCGGGACCGAGCTGGTCGGCGAGCTGACCGAGTTCACCGGGCACCTGCTCCGGTCGTACCCGCGGCTCCGCCGGGACGAGCTGCGGCTGGTGCAACTGCAGAGCGGCCAGCGGCTCCTGCCGGAGATGGCCGACGGGCTGGCCGCGTACACCGAGAAGACGTTCCGCCGGCGCGGCGTGGACCTCCGCACCGGGGTCGGGGCCGCGGAGATCACCCCGGGCGGGGTCCGGCTGACCGACGGGACGGAGGTCGAGGCGGCGACCGTGGTGCTGGCCGCCGGGCTGGCCCCGAACCCCGTGATCGCGGCCCTCGACCTGCCGAAGGACAAGGCCGGGCGGGTCGTCACCGACGCCTGCATGCGGGTGCCGGGGCACGACGGGGTGTGGGCGGTCGGGGACTGCGCCGCCGTCCCGGACGCGGACGGGAACCCGTACCCGACGCTCGCCCAGCACGCCCTCCGGGAGGGGAAGCACCTGGCCGACAACCTCGCCGCGGTGCTGGCCGGGAAGGAGCCGCGGCCGTTCGTGTACAAGACCCGCGGGACGATGGCCGCCCTGGGGCACCGCCGCGGGATCGCGAACCTGATGGGGCTGAAGGTGTGGGGGTTCGCCGCGTGGTGGGTGTGGCGGACGTACTACCTGCTGCAGATGCCGCGGTGGGAGCGGCGGCTGCGGATCATGGCCGACTGGACGGTCGGCCTGCTGTTCCGCCCGGACGCCGCGAAGATCGACCTCGCCCCCGAACCGGCCGCCTGCGTGCACGAGTCGCCGGCCCCGGTGTGATCGCCCCGTTGACGGCGGGAGCGGTCCCGCCGGCGTTCCCCCTCGCAGGAGACGACCATGTTCCGTTCGATCGCGCTCGCCGTCGCCGGCGTCCTGGGCGCCGCCGGGTGCGCGGCCGCCGCCGACCCCGGCCCGAAGGTCGGCGACGAGGCGAAGGACTTCGACCTGCCGGTGCTCGGCGGCAAGACGGCGAAGCTGTCCGACCTGGCGAAGGACGGCCCGGTGGTGCTGGTGGTACTGCGCGGGAACCCGGGATACCAGTGCCCGATCTGCTCGACCCAGTTCGCCGGGTTCCGGGCGAAGGCGGACGGGTTCAAGGCCGCCGGGGCGAAGGTGGTGTTCGTCTACCCCGGGCCGTCGGACATGCTCAAGGACAAGGCCGCCGAGTTCGTGAAGGGGAAGGACTACCCCGAGCACTTCACCGTCCTGCTCGACCCGGACTACGCGTTCACCAAGGCCTACGGGCTGCGGTGGGACGCGAAGAACGAGACGGCGTACCCGTCCACCTTCGTGGTCGGCAAGGACCGGAAGGTGACGTTCGCGAAGGTGAGCACGACGCACGGCGGGCGGGTGTCGGCGGCCGACGCGCTGAAGGCGGTCGGCGGGAAGTGACCGGACGTCAGCCGCCGGCCCGGAGGGCCGCGACGAGGGCGTCGAACTCCTCGCGGCACTCCGGGCAGATGTCCAGGTGGTGTTCGACCAGCTCCGACCCGGGCGGCACCGGCCGGCCGGCCGCGACCGCCTCGGCGTACCCGCCGACCCGGTCGAGCCACTCGTCGCACGTCAGCTCGTCCGGCCGGGTCTGGAGCAGGACGCCGGCCAGGTCGCGGAGGTGGTCGTCGGTCAGCCGCGCGCGGTCCATCCGGCACTCCCCCTCGAAGCCTACCCGTTCGACGCCCCGGCCCGCATCGCCCTTACCTCGTCCGCCGAAATTCCCGCCGCCTCCAGCCCGTGCTTCAGCTTCATCCGGGCGTCGTGCCCGAGCTTGTAGAGGGCGTTCCGGCTCGTCCCCAGCCGGTCGGCGATGACCGCCTGCGGGACGCCGTCGAGTTCCGCGCGGATCACCGCCCGCTGCCGGTCCGTCAGGGTGGTGTCGATCAGCCGGCGGAGGGTGTCGATCGCCGCTGTTCGGTCGAGCCTCGCGGCCACGTCGTCCGACCCGGCGGCCGGTTCCGGCACAGTCGCGCCGGACGCGGTCAGCGCGTCCAACGACACGTCCCGGTACCGGGCCTTCCGCAGCTCCGAGAACGCGACCCGGGTGGCGACCGCCAGGGCCCACGTGAGGAACCGGCTTTCTCCGCGGAAGTCGGCCAGTCGGTCGAGCACCCGGAGGGTGGCCTCCTGGGCGAAATCCTCGGCGGCGGACGGGTCGGTCCGCCCGGCCAGCACCTTCACCAACCCGCGGCAGAGCCGGTCGCGCAACTCGGCCACCGCGGCCCCGTCGCGGGCCGCCATGAGCGCGAGCCAGTCGTCGTCCGTTCGCTCGCCCACGAACGAGCCCGGTGAGGAAACCGACCAGCCACCGGCCGCAGTCTCAGGTGTTCTCGGCCGTCGCCTCGGACCGTCCGGGGGTAACTTTAGCTTCTCGACCGTTACGGGTTCGGTCCAGTGGGCCCGGTGGGAGTCGAACCCACTTCCAAGGTGTTATGAGCACCCTGCTCGACCGTTGAGCTTCGGGCCCGGCCCCGGCATTGTAACCGCGGCCGGGAGGCGCCGGAACCGCTACTCCTTCGCCGGCAGCCACTGCACCGCGTCCACCACCACGTACCCGTCGGCGTCCGCGTTCGACACCGTCACCGACCCAAGCTTTTCCTTCTCGAACCGGAACGTCCCGAGCGACGCCCATAGCCCGTCCGCCCCCGGCTTCCTCCGCTGGTCCACCTTCACCCCCGTCCTCCCGTCGGCGTGCGTCACCGTCACCACCACGTTCGACGCCCGGTTCGGGTTCGCCGTGTACGCCAGCCGCACCTCGTACCACCCCGCCGCCGGCAGGTCCGGGGTGAACGTCGCCGTCTGCTTCCCCCGGTCCGCGTTCCCGTCGTGCCGGTAGCCGCTCCCGACGAACGGGGCGACGCTGCCGCTCGCCGACGCGAACCCCTTCAGCTCCGCGTCCGCGTCGTCCACCACCACGCCCGGCAGCTTCTTCGGGTCGATCCCGCCCTCCTTCACCGCCCCGGCGTACTCCACCACCTGCTTGTCCGCCACCAGCCGCTTCCGCAGCTTCTCGTAGTCCACCGCCTGCACGTCGACCTTGTCGTCGATGGCGACCGCGGCGGCGGTCGCGGCACTCTGCCCGAGGACCATGAACACCGGCTCCATCCGGATCGACCCGTAGGCGATGTGCGAGCTACTCACGCACACCGGCACCAGCAGGTTCGGGCACTCCCCGGCCTTCGGTACGATCGACCCGTAACTGATCCGGTACGGCCCGCCCGTCCCCTCCTGCACGTCGCCCTCGTTCTGCACCGTCCCCTCCGGCGTCACGTACCGGGCGCAGTTGTGCGAGTCCATGTTGTACGACCCCATCCCGACCGACTTCGGCGTCTCCCGCTTCCGCCGGCAGTCCAGCTCCGTGTGGACGTAGTCGCCGACCAGCCGCCGGGCCTCGCGGATGTAGAGCTGGTGCGGCCAGTGCCCGGTGTCGGTGAACTCGTCCTTCGCCAGGCCCCACTTCGCCATCTGCCCGCGCACCTTCTCCGGCACCCGCGGGTGGTTCAGCAATGACCACATCAGCCCCTTCTGGTACGACAAGTGGGCGGCGACGATCTTCTCCCGCTCGGCGTAGCTCGCCGCCGGATACCGATAGTTCTGCCCGATGAAGTCGGTGCTCACCGCGCAGTTGTTGTTCGTGTCCGTCTTCCCGTTCGGCATCCGGTCCGGCTTCATCGGGATCCGCAGGTCGCCGGCCTCGAAGTTCCGGAACAAGAGTTCGTACCACCGCTCGTCGTAGTCGGCCGGCTTCTCGAACGGAACGCGGTTCGCCTCCACGTCGGTCATGCACATCCGGAAGCAGTACGCCTGGAGTCGATTGTCCGCCTCGCCGTCGGCCGGGAGCGGGTTGGGGTCGATTCCGAACAGCAGCCCGCTCTTCGGGTCGCCCGGCTTGACGTACGGGTCGACCTTCGCGGTGAACCGGTGGAGGTGGGTGTTCCACTTCCGGGCGACGCCGTTCAGCGTCTCGCCGTACTGCTTGTTCGGCTCCCGGCCGACAGCGTAGCTCACCCCGGCGGCGGCCATCAGGTCGCCCTCGTAAGTCGCGTCGATGAACATTTTGCCACTAAACGCCCTCCCGCTCTCTGTGGTCAGCGACACGATCCGCTTGCCGTCGAGCTTGACCCCCTTGCCCGGGGCGCGGTCGAGCCGCTCGCCGAACACCACCGGCACCTTCGCCTCGGCCAGCAGCTCGCGGAGGATCCGCTCGGCCACCTTCGGCTCGAACGTCCACATCGCGTCCTCGTCCTTGCGGTAGAACTTGTACTCGTCGCGCTTCTCGTGCACCCACGCCTTCGGGTCGTCGTAGTGCCTCTTCACCCGCTGGTAGAACTCGCGCGAGATGCCGCCGATCACCGCCTTGTTCCCGCTGTCGGTCCACCCGAGCCCGCCGGAGGTGAGCCCGCCGACGTGCCGGCCGGGTTCGACCAGCACGACGGTCTTCCCCATCCGGGCGGCCTGGACGGCGGCCGCCGCCCCGGACGCGGTCCCGCCGTACACGACCACGTCGTAGTCGGCGGCGGCCGCGGGGGACCAGGTGGCGAGTAGCGCGAGGACGGCGAGGCGGCGCATGGCGGCGCTCCGGGGGAGGTTGGCGGATAGCGTAACGCGCCGCCGGTTCCGGGGCGAGCGCCGGGCCGACGCCCCGCGCTCGCCGTTTTCCCATTTCCCCCGGCCCCCCGCCCCCTTACCCTGTGCCTCAGCCCCTCTCTACCCGGAGCCCCGCCGTGGACCGCCGCTCCTTCCTCGCCGCGTCCGCCGCCGCGTCCGCCCCGCTGTTCGCCGCGGCCGCCCCCGACCCGAAGGTCCGCGTCGGGCTGATCGGCTGCGGCTGGTACGGCAAGCTCGACATCCGCCGGCTGCTGCAGGTCGCCCCGGCCGAGGTCGTGTCGCTGTGCGACGTGGACAAGAACATGCTGGCCGCCGCGGTCGACCTGATCGCCGAGCGGCAGGGCGGGAAGAAGCCCCGCACCTTCACCAACTACCAGGACATGCTGAAGGAGAAGGATCTCGACGTGGTCGAGGTCGCCACCCCCGACCACTGGCACGCCCTGCCGACGATCGCGGCGGTCGAGGCCGGGGCGGACGTGTACGTCCAGAAGCCGATCAGCGTCGACGTGCTGGAGGGGAAGGCGATGCTCGACGCCGCCCGGAAGCACAACCGGGTGGTGCAGGTCGGGACGCAGCGGCGGAGCACCCCGCACCTGATGGAGGCGCGGGAGAAGGTGGCGAGGGCCGGGCTCCTCGGGACGGTCGGGATGGCCGAGGTGTACTGCTACTACCACATGCGGGCGAACGCCGCCCCGCCGGTCACCCGGCCGCCGGCGTACTTCGACTACGACGCGTGGACCGGCCCGGCCCCGCTCCGGCCGTACGACGCCCCGCCGTTCCTGGACCCCAAGGGCGACCCGCTCCCGCACCGCCGGTGGTGGCGCGCGTTCACCGAGTACGGCAACGGCATCGTCGGGGACATGTGCATCCACATGCTCGACATGGTGCGGTGGATGTTCGGCCTCGGCTGGCCGACCCGCGTCTCCTCGACCGGCGGCGTCCTGGTCCAGAAGGAGAGCCGGTCGAACATCGCCGACACCCAGACCGCCACCTTCGACTTCCCCGAGTTCCCGGTGGTGTGGACCCACCGCACCTACGGCGCCCCGGCCGACCCGGACTACCCGTGGGGCGCCACGGTCTACGGCGACAAGGGGACGCTCAAGCTGAGCGTCCACAAGTACGAGTTCTTCCCCGCCGGGGCGAAGGCCGCGACGCTGAGCGGGACGCCGCTCCTCGAGGAGGACAAGCACCCGGAGGACAGGACGGAGAAGGACCTGGAGCGGCACGTGGCGTCGGCGGTGCGGGAGCACATGCGGGACTTCCTGAAGGCCCGGGCGGAGAAGCGGAGGCCGGTCGCCGACATCGAGCAGGGGCACATCTCGACGGCGAGCTGCATCCTGGCGAACCTGTCGGCGCGGCTCGGCCGGTCGCTGACGTGGGACGCGGCCAAGCACCAGGTGGTGAACGACGCCGAGGCGAACAAGCTACTGAAGCGGCCGTACCGGGCCGGGTACGCGCACCCCGCGGGGTGAGGATTTAGCGAACCGCGACCGTCAGGGAGCGGGTGTGGGTGAGGCGGCACCCGCTCCCTGACGGTCACGGCTCGCCGGGAGACGACATGACACCGCCGGCGACGGTCCCGGCCCGGGCGTGGGTGGTCACGGCCGCCGGCACGGCCGTCAACCTGTGCCTCGGCATCCTGTACGCGTGGAGCGTCTGGAACGCCGCGCTGGTGCCGAAGGACAAGGCCCTGTACGGCGCCCCGATGCCGGCCCCGAACGACGGGTGGACGTACCTGTCCCCGCCCCAAGGGAACTGGGCGTACTCGGTCTGCGGGCTGACGTTCGCCCTGTTCATGATCCCGGGCGGGCGGATCCAGGACCGGTTCGGGCCACGGGCCGGGGCGGTCGCCGGCGGGCTGTGCCTGGCGGCCGGGTGCGTCCTGGCCGGGCTGATGAAGAGCTACACCGGGCTGGTCGTCGGGTTCGGGGTGCTCGGCGGGATCGGGATGGGGCTCGGGTACGCGGCGGCGACGCCGGCGGCGGTGAAGTGGTTCCCGCCGCACCGGCGCGGGCTGGTGGTCGGGCTGGTGGTCGCCGGGTACGGGGCGGCGGCGGTCTACATCTCCCCGCTCGCCGACTACCTGATCCGGGCCCACGGGCTGACCGGCAGCTTCGTCGGCCTCGGGGTCCTGTTCGCGGTGGTGGTGGTCGTCGCCGGGTGCCTGCTCACCCCGCCCCCGGCCGGGTACGTCCCGCCGGCCCCGCCGCCGCGGGCCGACGCCCCGGCCGCCCCGCCCGCGGCCGCCGACTGGTCCGCCCGGCAGGTGCTCGGGACGTGGCAGTTCTACGCCCTGGTGTTCCTGTTCGTCGGGTCGGCGCAGTCCGGCCTCCTGGTGATCGCCAACGCCAAGCCGCTGCTGGCCGGGGCGGCCGGGCCGACCGGGTTCTTCGCCGAGAACGCGTGGCTGCTGGCCACCTTCGGGGGGTTCGTGAACGCGGCCGGGCGGGTCGGGACCGGGCGGTACTCGGACCGGGTCGGGCGGCTGAACGCGTACGCCCTGAACGGGCTGGTGTCGGCCGGGTGCCTGTTCGCCGCCCCGTGGGTGATCGCCCAGCAGGACGTCGGCCTGCTGTTCGCCATCATCGGGGTGATGTTCTGGCAGTACGGGGGGACGCTGGCCCTGATGCCGGCGGTCACCGCCGACTACTTCGGGTCGAAGAACCTGGGGCTGAACTACGGGCTGGTGTTCGTCGGGTGGGGCCTGGCGTTCTTCGTCCCGCAGGCGGCCGCGTCGATCCGGGACGCGACCGGGAACCTGGACGCGGCGTTCTACCTGTCCGGCGGGCTGCTGGCGGCGGCGGTGGTCGTCAGCCGGGGGGTGCGGAGGCCGGGAATCGGGGTGTCGCCCCCCGCCGCGGGCGGGTACAATCGCGCCCGCGAGGTCGCCCCATGACGCTGCTCGCGCTGCTCTTCTTCCTGGTCGCCGCCCACGCCCTGGCGGACTACGCCCTCCAGACGGAGGCGATCGCCACCTGCAAGTGCCGGGGGTCCGACAACCCGGTGGCGAAGTCCGTCCCGTGGTTCTACTGGCTGTCCGCCCACGCGTTCGTGCACGGGGCGGCGGTCGGGGTGGTGGTGCGGTGGTTCGGGTACGGGTGGGACGCGGTCGCCGCGGTCGCCGCCACCGAGACCGCCGTCCACTGGCTGATCGACTTCGCCAAGTGCCAGCGGTGGTTCGGCATCCACGTCGACCAGGCGCTGCACGTCGGGTGCAAGTTCGCGTGGGCCGCCGCCCTGTGGGCCGCCGCCGCGAACGGGGTGATGCCGCCCCCGACCGCCGCCGGGTGACGGTCTGGGCGGTCACGCCGGGACCGCCTCGACCAGCGAGAACGGGCCGTTCTCGGTCGGGACCACCCGCGTCAGCCGGAACCCGGCCCCGGCGAGCAGCTCCCGGTACTCCGCCTCGGTCCGCTCCTTCCCGTCGCACAGCACCATCATCTCCAGGTCGAGGACGTGCGACAGGTGCGGGGCGAATCCCGGCGGCACGACCAACTCGACCAGCAGCAGCCGGCCGGACGCGGGCAGGGCGGCACGGCACGCCCGCAGGATCGTCGCCGCCTTGGCGTCGTTCCAGTCGTGGATGATGTTCTTCATCACCACCAGGTCGCCGGCCGGCACGGCCGCGAAGAAGTCGCCGCCCTCGGCCCGGCAGCGGTCGCCCATCCCCGCGGCCCGGATCGCGTCGGCGGCCCCGGCCGCCACCTGCGGGGCGTCGAACACCACCCCCTTCACCCCCGGGTTCGCCCGCAGGATCGCGAGCAGGAGCGACCCGTGTCCGCCGCCGACATCGACCACCGTGCCGAACCCGGAGAAGTCGTACCCCGCGGTGACCGCGGCCGCCGCCTGCTGCGAGAACCCGGTCATCCCGGCGTTGAACGTGGCCGCCTCGTCCGGGTGCTTGGCGAGGTAATCGAACACCCCCTCGCCGAACATCCGATCGAACACCGGCCCGCCGGTCTTCACCGCCCCGGCCAGGTCGCCCCACGGCTTCCAGCTCCACGGGTCGCAGACGTAGGTGGCGATCGGCCGGGCCGACCCGGGCACGCCGGTCCGCAGCAGCTCGCCGACCGGGCTGAGGCCGAACCGCCCGTCGGCGTCGGCGGTGAACACGTCAAGGCCAGCGAGCAGCCGCATCACGCGGTACAGGTGGCCGGGGTGGAGGCCGGTCGCGGCGGCGAGTTCGTCGGCCGTTTTCGGTCCGGCCGCGAGGTGGTCGGCGACCCCGAACCGGGCGGCGACCGACACCGCCTGCGTGACGGCCTTGCCGAACACCAATTGCATCAGGCGCTGTTCCGGGGGGAGGGCCGGCGCGGCGGACATGCGGGGGCATCCTTTCGTGGCGCGAGGGTCTTCGTACCGACAATCCGCACCGGCGGGTTTCGCGGCCAGGAATACGCCCCCGGCTCGCCTACCCGAGCACCCCGTCGAGGAGCCGCAGGCACGTCCCGACCTGGTCCGCGGTCACGCACAGCGGCGGGCAGAACCGCACCGCCCGCTCCCCGCACCCGAGCAACAAGAGCCCGCGGCGGAACGCCGCCTGGATCACCTCGTCCCGCCGCGGCCCGGTCGGCAGGTCGACCGCTGTCATCAGCCCCAGCCCGCGGACCCCGGTCAGTTCCGGGCGCCGGGCCGCCAGCTCCCGCAGCCCGGCCCGCAGCTGCTCGCCCCGCGCCGCCGCGTTCGCGAGGTACTCGCGCTCCAGCAGGTCGATCGTCGCCAGCGCCGCCCGGCAGGCGACCGGGTTGCCGCCGAACGTGCTCGCGTGGCTGCCGCTCGGCCAGTCCATGACCCGCGCCCGGGCGATGATCGCCCCGAGCGGCATCCCGCTGGCGATCCCCTTCGCCGAGCAGATGATGTCCGGCTCGACCCCGTAGTGCTCGACCGCGAACATCTTCCCGGTCCGCCCCATCCCGGACTGCACCTCGTCGGCGACCAGCAGGATGCCGTGCCGGTCACACAGCTCACGGAGGGCGGGCAGGCACCCGGGCGGCAGCGGGTGATACCCGCCCTCCCCCTGCACCGGCTCGACGAAGATCGCGGCCACCTCCTCCGGCGGGCACGTCCGGCGGAACAGCGTCTCCCCGATGTCGGCGGCGAGGTGGCAGCCGGGCGAACCGCGACCGTCAGGGAGCGGGTGTGCGCCGCCCTCACCCGCTCCCTGACGGTCGCGGTTCGCCGGGCACTCCGGCGGGCAGCCGCGCGGGAACTCGACGTGGTGGATGTCCGGGACGAGCGGGGAGAACCCGCGGCGGTGGGCGAGCTTCGACCCGGACAGCGACATCGCCCCGTAGGTGCGGCCGTGGAACGCCCCGAAGAACGCGACCGCCCGGTTCCGCCGGGTGTGCCACCGGGCGAGCTTCAGCGCCCCCTCGACCGCCTCCGCCCCGCTGTTCGCGAAGAACACCTTCTTCGGCGTCGGCCCGGGGGCGACCTTCGCCAGCCGCTCGGCGAGGTCGATCTGCGGGCGGTAGTAGAAGTCGGTGCCGCTCATGTGGAGCAGCTTGTCGGCCTGGTCCTTGATCGCCGCCACCACCTCCGGGTGGCAGTGCCCGGTGTTGGTGACCGCGATCCCGGCGGTGAAGTCGAGGAACAGGTTCCCGTCCACGTCGCGGACGACACACCCGCTCGCCCGGTCGACGAACAGCGGGTACGCCGGGGTGTACGACGGGGATACGTACTGCAGGTCGCGCGCGAGGAGTTCCGCCCCCTGCGGCCCCGGGAGCGGGGTGCGGACGTCCGGCACCGGGAGGTGGTCGAAGGCAAAGGTGGTCATCGTGGGTCACCTCCCGGAAGCGGAGGGGTCAGCCGCCGGGGAGGCCGGCGGCGGAGCGGAACTTGCGGCCGAACTGGATCACCGCGGTCCGGACCGGCTGGTCGAACACGTCGCCTGTGTACGCGGTGCCGGTGAACCCCGGCCCGGACGCGATGGTCTTGACCTCGAACACCTGCGGCGGGCGCCCGGCGGCCTCGACGGTCACGGTCGCCTCGACCGCACAGCTCGCCCCGTCCGGGTGGTCGAGCACCGCCTCCGGGTACAGGTCTTCCGCCTTCTCCAGGTTCCACGTCCAGGCGACCCCGGGCATAAGCTGGAAGGTGCTCGTCCGGAGTTCGCCGTCGACCGCGGCCGCGTCGGTCCGGACCAGCCGGAGGGAGGTCACGGCGACCGTCACCCGGTGCGGCCTGTCGGGGAGTTCGGCGGCGACCGCCCCGGCCTCGGCGGCGAGCTGCTCCCACGGGCTCGGCCGCACCTTCCCGGGGTAGTACAGCGCGGCCTTGCCGGTGAACGGCTTCTTCTCCCACGCCGGGCGGTGGTCGGTGACGACCACCTCGGTGCCGCCGACGGCCGCGGGCGGCGGCAGGGTTTCGGCCGGCGGGTCGTAGAACCGCGGGCCGCGACACCCGGCCGCCAGGACGGCCGCGACCACCCACGCACGCCCCGGCATCGGCACGCCCTCGCCCGGTATCACCGTCGTGAGAGCGGGGGTATGCCGCCGGCCGGCCGCCGTGTCAAGCCGGGCGAATGGGAGGGCGAGGCTCCTGCCGAGCCGTCCACCTCCGGCTCGGCAGGAGCCTCGCCCTCCCGGGTTCCGCCGCACCCTCAGATCAGCCCGATCGAGGACATGCTGCCAGTGCCGTAGTACACGCCGCTCAGGTCCACCACTTCCTCGGCCATCGGCACCGACCCGAGGTCGACCTCGTCGTCGTCGACCGGCGGCGGTGGGGCGACGAGCTTCGCGGGCGGCCGGGCCGCCGGCGGCTTCCCGTGCCGCGTCCCGACGAACTCGGCGAAGTCGGCCACCTGCCGGACCAGGTCGGTCGGCAGAACCCGGGCGGTGGTCACCAGCGCCCACAGCTCCGGCGTCTGGAACGGCTTCTCCTCCGCGGACGCCGACGCCCGCGGCGCCTCGGCGGCCTCCGGCAGCCCGGTCGGGGTCGCGGCCGGGCCGTTCCGGTGCTCCGGCCCGGTGATGGCCGGCACGTCCGCGTCCTCGGCGATGTCGGCGGCCAGCCCCTGGGCCATCTTGATCTCGGTCCCGTGGTTCACCGTCCACGCCGTCGGGTGGGTGACCGCCGCCGCCAGCGCCGCCGCCGACGGGTGCCCGTTCCCGCTCCGCTTCACCCCGCCGAACGGCAGGTGAACCTCTGCCCCGATGCACGGCAGGTTCACGTACCCCATCCCGTAGTCGCACTCGTCGCGGTAGAACCGCATCCGCCGGTAGCTCTCGGTGATCACCGCCATCGACAGCCCGTAGTCGGTGTCGTTGGCGATCCGGGCCGCGTCGGCGTCGTCCCGGAACGGGATCAGGGCGACGTGCGGGCCGAACACCTCCTCGCGCAGCGACCGAATCCCCGGCCGCCAGTCCGCCCGGTACACGAACGGCGACAGGAAGCAGCCGTTCCGGTCCGGCTCCGGCCGGAACTCGCCGGCGTCGAGCAGGACCTTCGCCCCCTCCTTCCTGGCGAGCGCGTTGTACCGCAACACCTTCTCCACCGCCTCCGTGTGGATCAGCGGGCCGGCGAAGTTCCGCGGGTCGAGCGGGTCGCCGAACCGGAGCCGCTTCGTCGCGTCCACGAACGCCTTGGCGTACCGGTCGATCAGCGACTCGTGCACCAGGATGCGGCTCGCCGACACGCACCGCTGCCCGGTCGTCTTGAACGCCGACAGGATGCCGGCGGTCACCGCGAGGTCGAACCGGGCGTCGTCGCACACGATGACCGCGTTCTTCCCGCCCATCTCGGCGGCGACCGTCCGGTCCGGCATCGCGGCGGAGATCTCCTGGATCCGCCGCCCGACCTCGCTGCTGCCGGTGAAGCAGACGACGTTCACCCCCGGGTTCCGGACCAGGCCCTCGCCGACCTCGGCGGCCCCGTGCAGGAGGTTCACCGTCCCGGCCGGGAACCCGGCCTCGGCGAACAACTCGGCCAGCCGCTGCCCGACGGCCGGGGTGTCCTCGCTCGGCTTGAACACGCAGGTGTTGCCTTCCAGCAGGCTCGGCCCGAGCATCCAGAGCGGGACGGCGAACGGGAAATTCCACGGGGTGATGACGGCCACCACGCCCCACGGCTTCCGGCGGACGAACGCGTCCTTCTCGGCGATCTCGGACGCGACCACCTCGCCGTACACCCCGTGCCGGCCGGAGCCGAACACGTACTGGATCATGTGCAAGCCTTCGACCACCTCCGCCCGGCACTCGGTGACGTTCTTGCCGCACTCCCGGGCCATCAGATCGGCGAGGTCGTCGGTGTCGCGCTTGACGAGCTGGGCGAGGCGGTCGAAGCACTCGGCCCGAAGGATCCGGCTGGTCCGCCGCCACGCCGGGAACGCGGCCCGGGCGGCGTCGACCGCGGCCGCCACTTCGGCCGGGCGGGCGGCCGGGAACGCCCCGACCACCTCGGCCAGGTCGGCCGGGTTGCGGCTCTCGAAGTCGGCGCGCGGGGCGGACCACTCGCCGGCGACGGCGAGCCGGCCCTTGACGGGGGACGGGTCGGGCACGAAGGACCTCCGGGGGCGAGGCGCGCGGACTTGCGGATGTTGCATTCTACGTCACGCGGGGTGGCCGGGGGGAGGGTTTGTCCGCCGCCCCGGGCGAAACCGCCGGCCGCCGGGTCCGGCTATAATGCCTGTGCCCCCGCGGAGGAAGACGGATGCCCGCGCCGGACGCGCTGATCGTCGGCCACACCCCGTGGGCGCTGACCGTCCCCGCCGACCGCCGGGTCGGCCTCCGCGGCGGCACCGCCCCCGCCCCGACCGCCCTCCCGGCCGACTTGGTCCGCGCCGCACTCGAACACCCGCACGGGTTCGAGGCGATGCGCCGGGCCGTTACCCCGGACGACCGCGTCACGGTCATCCTCGACCCGTCGCTCCCGGCGGTCGAAACGATCCTGTCGGAAGTGCTGGCCCATCTGGTTTCCGGGGGCGTCAACCCCGACGCCGTGACGGTCCTCGTCCCGCCGGGTTGTGAACAACCGGCAACCGGCAACTGGCAACCGGCAAACCACGAGGTCCACGACCCGGCCGACCGGCAGAAGCTGGCGTACCTCGCGACCACGAAGGCGGGCCGCCGGCTGTACCTGAACCGCACCTTGGTGGACGCCGACTTCGTCGTGGTGGTGACCGGCCGCGGGTACGACCCGCTGACCGGGTACGCCGGGGCCGAGGCGGCAGTCTTCCCGGTACTCTCGGACGAAGAAACGCGGGCCGAGTTCGCTGGGCCGGCGTCGACCGACGCACCGGGGCCTGACCCGTGGCCGGCGCGGGTCGAGGCGATCGAAGTGTTCCGGCTGCTCGGGATGCCGTTCCTGGTGCAGGCGATCGCGGGCGCCGGCGACACCGTCGAGGCGGTAGTCGCCGGACTGCCGGACGCGGCTGCGGAGGGGGTCCGGCGGCAGGACGCCCGCTGGCGGTCGGTCGCTGACGGCGAGGCGGACACGGTCGTCGCGGCCCTGTCCGGTGACCCGTCGCGGCACACCTTCCTCGACCTGGCGAAGGCGGCCGCGTGTGCCGCCCGGGTGGTGCGCCCGGGCGGCCGGATCGCGGTCCTGTCGGCGGCCGGCCCGGACCTCGGCGACGGCGCCCGGCTGCTGCGGACGCTCGACGGCCCGACCGGCGCCCGCAAGCTGCTGGCGAAGGAGAAGCCGTCCGACTGGGCGGCGTGCCTCTTGTGGCTGTTCGCGGCGAAGAAGCACAGCCTGTACCTGGCGAGCGGCTACCCGGACGACGTGGTCGAGGAGCTGTTCGCGACGCCGATCCGGACCGCGTCGGAGGCGCAGCGGCTGATCGACGGCGGCGGCCGTGTCCTGCTCCTCCCCGACGCCCACAGGATGATGGTGACCGTCGGGTAGGGTGCGGCCGAGCCGGCGCCTCGCCGGCGAGTCCCACCGCCCCGCGAACCCCGGTGGGACTCGCCGGCGAGGCGCCGGCTCGGCCCACCCTACGAGGTCCGGCATGTCCCCCGACTACGCCGCCGCCGTCGCGTCCGCCGCCGTGTTCGACACGTCGGCCGCCGGCAAGCTCCTGCTGACCGGCCCCGACGCCCCGCTGTTCCTCGGGAACCTCAGCACCGCCGACACCGCCGACCTGCCGCTCGGCGGCGGGTGCGAGGCGTACTTCTGCGACGCCCGGGCGAAGGTCCAGTTCGCGGCGTGGATCTACCACGTCCGCCTGGCCGACGGCCGGCACGCCCTGTGGGTCGAGACGACCGCCGGCCGGAACGCCGACCTCGTCCGGTATCTCGACCGCTACCTGATCTCCGAGCAGGTCGAGATCGCCGACGAGACCGCAGCGTTCGCCCAGTTCCACCTCGCCGGCCCGAAGGCCGCGGAGGTGTTGGGGAAGATGCTCGGCGAGGCCGTCCCGGAGCTGCCGGAGTTCGCACACATGGAGCGGACGCTCGGGGCCGACGCGACATGTTCGATCCGCCGCCGCGACCAGCTCGGCCTCCCGGGGTTCGACCTGGTCTGCCGGGCGGAGCGCGCGGAGGTGGTCCGCCGACAGCTCGAAGCCGCGGGGGCGACGCCGGGCACGGCCGACACGCTCGAGACGCTGCGGGTCGAGGCGGGCACGCCGGTGTTCGGCGTCGACATCGACGCGAACCGGGCGGTGATGGAGGTGGGCCGGTTCGCCCGGGCGGTGAGCTACGGCAAGGGTTGCTTCCTGGGGCAGGAGCCGATCGTGATGGCCCGCGACCGGACCGGGCACGCGGTGCGGTCGTTCCTCGGGCTGAAGGTGCTGGACGGCGGGCCGCTCCCGGCCGGGGCGAAGCTGTTCCACGACGGGCAGGAGGTCGGCGTCGTGACGTCGAGTTGTCACTCGCCGCGGCTCGGGGCGCCGGTCGCCCTGGCGTACCTGAGGTGGAAGCACCAGGACCCGGGGACGCGGATGGGGGCGGAGACCGCGGCCGGGCGGCAGCCGGTCGAGGTGCTCGGCCTCCCGCCGGTGAGGTGGCCGTCCGAGCCGGACGCGTGAGCGACGGCCCGGCAAGACCCGTCGCTCACGCGTCCGGCTCGGACGGCCGTTTCGAGAAGTCCAGGTCCGGGTTCGGCGGCTCCGGCCCGGCCGCCGACGGGTCCGGCTGCAGCGGGGTGCGGACCGGCGTCCGCCGCGCCTGCCGGTACGAGTACGCGGCGTACCACCGGGCCAGGTTCAGCCCGCCGAACACCAGGGCCAGCACCCCGCCGAGGTTCATCCGCACCGGGTCGAACCGGGCGTCCAGGTCCGGGGCCGTCCACGCCCGGGTGAAGATCGCCGCCGCCAGGACCAGGAACATCAGCCCGAGCACCAGCCGCAGCCGCATGACGGACATGGTCGGCCCCCCAGATTCTCCCATCATACGCCCGGCCGCCGGGCGGCCAGCCGGGACGGTTTTCGGGTTACCCGTTTGACGCGGGCCGGGGCGGGCGGGTAACCTCGGGGCCGCCACATCCCTCGCACGCTTCACGGTGCCCGTCATGCGACCCCCGCCTCGGCCCGGGTTCACGCTGATCGAGCTCCTGGTCGTGATCGCCATTATCGCGGTGCTGGTCGGCCTGTTGCTGCCGGCGGTGCAGAAGACCCGGGAGGCGGCCGCCCGGGCGAAGTGCCAGAACCACCTGAAGCAGCTCGCCGTCGCCGTCCACAACTACCACGACGCGAACGGGAAGCTCCCGCAGACCGGGGCCCGCAACGTCGCCGGGTCCGGCAGCTGTTGCACGAACACCGCCTGGAGCTGGGTCGCCCGCACCCTCCCGTACCTGGAGCAGGACCCGCTGTCCCGCGCGGCGGGCGTCGACTCGGCGGTGATCACCAACAACCCGCTGGCGGCGACCGTCGTCCCGGTGCTGCTCTGCCCGTCGGACAACGCCCGGGAGCACGGCGGCACCCGGGCCAACCCGACGATCTACGGGACCGTCCGCGGCGGGCCGAGCAACTACAAGGGGGTGAGCGGGTCGAACTGGTGCTGGGGCGACTACCCGAACACCGGCAAGGACGGGACGTGCGACGTGTTCTACCAGGGCGGGACCGGGAAGGGCGACGGCATCTTCTTCCGGACAGATGTCCTGTTCACCCTCAAGCTCCCCGGGGTGACGGACGGGACGAGCAACACCTACCTGGTCGGGGAGGACGTGGCCGAGTGGAGCGCGTGGCTGGCGTGGCCGTACGGGAACCACGCGACCGGCACCTGCGCGATCCCGCCGAACGTGTTCCGGAACCGGGCGAACGGCGAGGACGGGCAGTGGCAGTGGAGCTACTCGTTCCGCAGCCGCCACCCCGGCGGGCTGAACTTCGCGCTGGCCGACGGGTCGGTCCGGTTCGTCCGCCAGTCCCTCCCGCTCGACCTGTACCGGGCGTTCTCCACCAAGACCGGGGGGGAGGTGCTCGGTGCCGACTGACCGCCGCGCGGCCCTCGCCGCGGCCGCCCTGCTACTCGCCGCCGGGTGCCAGCGAGAGCCGGAGCTGGTCCCGGTCGCCGGCCGGCTGACCGTCGGCGGGGAGCCGCTGACCGCCGCCCGGGTGCAGTTCGTCCCGGACCGGCAGAAGGGGAACGCGCTCGGCCGGGAGGCCCGCGCCCGGGCGGACGCGGACGGGGCGTACGCCCTCGCCACCGACGGCCGACCCGGGGCGCTGCCGGGCTGGTATCAAGTCGCCGTGTTCGCGTTCGAGGAGGTGCCGGACGGCGGCGGGCCGCGGCCGCCGGTCTGGCTCGCCCCGGCGCGGTACGCCGACCCCGAGAAGTCCGGGTTCGCGGTCGAGGTGACCGCCGACGCCCCGCCCGGGCGGTACGACTTCGACCTCAAGCCCTGACCCCACCCCGCCGGAGCTGCCGCCATGAAGTCGTTCGTCCTCGGGCTCGTGACCGCCGCCGGCATGGCCGGCGTCGTCGCCCTGTCCCGGTCCCCGTCGGCCGCCGACCAGAAGGCCGCCCCCGACCCGAACGCGGTCCTGATCGAGGCCGGGGACAAGAACCCGTGGACCTCGCTCAAGCTGAACAACGCCGCCGACCAGTTCCAGTTCGCGGTCGTGTCCGACCGGACCGGCGGGCACCGGGAGAAGGTGTTCAGCCGGGCCGTCGGCCAGGTCAACCTGCTCCAGCCGCAGTTCGTCATGTCGGTCGGCGACCTGATCGAGGGGTACACCCTCAAGGAAGACCGGGTGAAGGAGGAGTGGGACGAGTTCGACGGGTACGTCAAGCGGTTCGAGATGCCGTTCTTCTACGTCCCCGGGAACCACGACCTCACGAACAAGATGATGGTGACGAAGTGGGGCGAGCGGTACGGCAGGCGGTACTACCACTTCACCTACAAGAACACCCTGTTCCTGTGCCTGAACTCCGAGAACCCGCCTGACGGGATGAGCACCATCGACCCGGAGCAGCAGGCGTGGGTGGCCAAGACGGTGGAGGCGAACAAGGACGCCCGGTGGACGTTCGTGTTCCTGCACAAGCCGCTGTGGGTCGCCAAGGACCTGGAGAAGAACGGGTGGGGGGCGGTCGAGAAGGCCCTGGCCGGGCGGAAGTACACCGTCTTCTGCGGCCACGTCCACCGGTACCAGGTGTTCGAGCGGAACGGGATGAAGTACTTCCAGCTGGCGACCACCGGCGGCGGGAGCCGGCTCCGCGGGGCCGAGTACGGGGAGTTCGACCACGTCGCCTGGGTGACGATGAAGAAGGACGCCCCGCTCGTCGCCAACGTCCTGCTCGACGGCCTCCTCCCCGCCGACCTGAAGGTCCCGGACTCGGACGAGAAGGGGGTGCCGGTGAAGAAGAAGGCGACCCACCCGACCGCCGGGGCGATCCTGTACGACGGGGCGGCGGCGGCCGGGGCGACGGTCACGTTCCACCTCTTCAACCCGGACACCGAGAAGTACAACCCGATCGCCGACGGGCTGACGGACGCGGCCGGGCGGTTCAAGCTGACCACCTACGCGAAGTTCGACGGGTGCCCGGCCGGGGAGTACGCGGTCACGGTGGTGCGGACCGGGAAGGGGTACTACGACGGCGAGATCCCGGAGAAGAGCCAGCTGCCGGGGCGGTACGCGGCGGCCGCCACCACCCCGCTGAAGGTCGTCGTCCGCGACGGGACGAACGACTTCACCCTGGAGCTGACGACCAAGTGAGACGCACCCGGACGGAGGTCGTGTCTCATTTCGCCGCTTGCGGCGTTGCGAGCTAACACGCGCAACGCCGCAAGCGGCGAAACAGGACAGGGTCTCCCGTTGACACCGCCGCGGGCCGGTGGTGCAGTGGAGGTTCCGCCTGCCCGCCCCGCCTGGTCACCCCCGATGAAATCACTCTCCGCGCTCCTCCTCGCCGCCGCGGCCCCGGCCGCCGGCCGGGCCGCCGACGTCGAGTTCAACCGGGACGTCCGCCCGATCCTGTCGGACGCCTGCTTCAACTGCCACGGGTTCGACGCCAAGGCCCGCAAGGCCCGGCTCCGCCTCGATGTCCCCGACGTGGCCTTCACCGAGCGGAACGGCGTGACGCCGATCAAGCCCGGCGACCCGAAGGGGAGCGAGGTCTGGAGCCGCATCACGTCCGCCGACGCGGACCTCGTGATGCCCCCGCCGCACAGCAACAAGAAGCTCACCGCGGCGCAGAAGGAGACGATCCGGCAGTGGATCGAGCAGGGCGCGAAGTACCAGAAGCACTGGTCGTTCGAACCCGTCACGCGCCCCGCCGTACCGAAGTCCGCGGCCCACCCGGTCGACGCCCTCCTCGCCGGGCGGATGGCGAAGGCCGGGCTGAAGCCGACGCGGGAGGCGGACCGCGAGACGCTCGTCCGCCGCGTCGCGTTCGCGCTGACCGGCCTGCCGCCGACCATCAAGGAGCTAGACGAGTTCCTCGCCGACAAGTCGCCGACCGCCTACGAGCGGATGGTCGACCGGTACCTGGCGTCGCCCCGGTTCGGCGAGGAGATGGCCCGCCACTGGCTCGACGTGGCCCGGTACGCCGACACCCACGGCCTGCACCTCGACAACGAGCGGCAGATGTGGGCGTACCGGGACTGGGTGGTCCGGGCGTTCAACCAGAACCTGCCGTTCGACCGGTTCACCGTCTGGCAGCTCGCCGGCGACCTCCTCCCCGACCCGACCCCGGACCAGCTCACCGCGACCGGGTTCAACCGGTGCAACGTGTCGACCGGCGAGGGCGGGTCGATCGAGGACGAGTGGCGGTACCGGAACGCGGTCGACCGGGCCGCGACCGCCGCCCAGGCGTGGCTCGGGCTGACCGCCGGGTGCGCCGTCTGCCACGACCACAAGTTCGACCCGATCTCGGCCAAGGACTTCTACTCGCTCTACGCCTTCTTCTCCAGCTCCGCCGACCCGCCGCTCGACGGGAACGTCAGCACCCACGGCCCGTTCGCGAAGCTCCCGACGGCCGCCCAGAAGGCCGCGCTCGACGCCGCGGCGAAGGCCGAGGCCGCCGCCCGGGCGCGGGTCGAGGCCGCGGCGACAGCGGCCGAGTACGCCGACCCCGCCGACGCCCCCGACACCCCGGACAAGCGGCGGGTGACGGACGTGGTGTTCGACGACTTCTTCCCGGCCGGGTCGACGAACCGGAACACCACCCGCAACGCCGCCGACTGGGTGGCCGACCCGCCGTTCGGTGCGAAGTCCGGGCGGCGGGTGCTGCGGCAGGCGAACTCGTACTTCCACGAGGACAGCGTCCAGTTCCGGCTCAAGCCGGTGGTGGTGCCGGCGGGCGGGACGGTCGAGGCCTGGGTCCGGCTCGACCCGAGGCACCCGCCGCTGGCGGTCGCGGTCGTGGTGAACGGGAAGAAGGTGTGGTGGGGGACGGACCCGTCGGCCGACTCGCGGTACAGCGGCGGCGGCCTGGGGACGCGGAAGGGCGCCCTTCCGGCGCCGGGCTCGTGGGTCCTGCTCAGTGCCCCGGCGGCCGACTTCGGGCTGGCGGACGACGGACCGCTGACCGCCCTCGCCCTGCAGGAGTACGGCGGGGTGGCGTACTGGGACGCGGTGACCGTCAGCGGCGAGGTGAACCCCGCGACCGACCCGCTCGCGTCGTGCAAGACCTGGTGGCGCGGCCTCGGCAAGAAGGGGCCGGCGGAGCTGCCCGCGGAGCTGCACGCGGTCGCCGCCGGCGGCCCGGACGTCAAGCACCGGCCCGAGACGGTGGCGAAGCTGCGGGCGTTCTACCTCGCGCACGTCGCCCGCCCGGTGACCGACGACCTGGCGGCCCGGCGGGCGGAGTGGGACAGGGCCCGGGCCGACCGCGAGGCCGCCGACGCCGCCGTCCCCGGGACGATGGTGTTCCAGGACGGCGCCCCGCGGGACGCCTTCGTGATGGTCCGCGGGCAGTACGACAAGCCCGGCGAGAAGGTCGTCCCGAACGTCCCGGCCGTCCTCCCGCCGCTGAAGCCGGCCAAGCCCGGCAGCCCGACCCGCCTCGACCTGGCGAACTGGCTCGTCGCCCCCGAGAACCCGCTGACCGCCCGGGTCGCGGCGAACCGGCTGTGGCAGCAGTTCTTCGGGGTCGGGCTGGTCAAGACCAGCTCCGACTTCGGGACACAGGGCGAGCCGCCGAGCCACCCCGAACTGCTCGACTGGCTGGCCGACGAGTACCGCACCTCCGGGTGGGACACGAAGAAGCTGGTGAGGCTACTCGTCACGTCCGCCGCGTTCCGCCGCGCCGCCGCCCAGTCCCCGGCGGAGCGGGCGAAGGACCCCGAGAACCGGCTCCTGGCGCGCGGCCCGCGGTTCCGGCTGGACGCCGAGCAGGTGCGCGACAACGCCCTGTTCGTGGGCGGGCTGATCGACCTGACGGTCGGCGGCCGCGGGGTGCGGCCGTACCAGCCGGCGAACATCTGGGAGCCGGTCGGGTACGGGGACAGCAACACCCGGTACTACCTTCAGGACCACGGGGCGGCGCTGTACCGGCGGAGCCTGTACGTGTTCCTCAAGCGGACCGCCCCGCACCCGTTCCTGGCGAACTTCGACGCCCCGAACCGGGAGCAGTTGTGCGCCGTACGCGACCGGACGAACACCCCGCTGCAGGCGCTGCAGCTGATGAACGACGTGCAGCACTTCGAGGCCGCCCGGGCGGTGGCCGAGCGGGCTCTGGCGGCGGGCCAGACGACCGAGGAGCGGATCACCTTCCTGTACCGGGCGGTGCTGGCGCGGAAGCCCGACGCGGACGAGCTGCGGCTGGTGTCGGCCGCGGTGGCCCGGCAGCGGGAGCTGTACCGGGCCGACCCGGACGCCGCGAGGAAGGTGGTGCACGCCGGGGAGTCGAAGCCGAAGCGTCTCGCCCCCGACGACGAGACCGCGGCGTGGACGATGGTCGCGAACCTGGTGCTCAATCTGGACGAGACGGTGACGCGGAACTGATGGGGTGAAGAGGAAGAATATCGACACGGCGCCCCGGGCGACCCGGAGCCCGGCCTCGACCCGGTTGACCCCGGCGGTGAACCGGTGACGCTCCAGGCGGACGAACGCCCGGATCGCCACCCGATGCGGACCCGCCGCGCCCGGCCCATCCGCACCTGGCAGCGCCCCGCCCCCGTGCACTGCTCGAGCCCGCGGTGTTACGCCTCGATCCCCCGGGCCCGCTCGGCCCAAGCCGGACGGGTCTCCTCCCATCCCCAGGTCGTTGGTGGTCCCGTGCTCCGCGCCACCGTCTGTGGCGGCGGAACGCCCGGACCAGCCCGAACCCCTCCGGGTACACGACCGTGCCCGTCGCCGCAACCTCGCACTCCCGGATCGGGCGGTCGCCGCGCGGTCCGGGTTCACCTCCGGTTGCCTCGCACCCGGGTGGGGAACGTCCACCCGCGGTCCCGGACCGCCTTCAGGTTGTCCCCGCCCGAGTGCCACGCGTGGAACACCACGCACGGCGGGGAGAACCCGCGCTCGTGGGCGGCGGCCGGCGGCTCCCGGAACGGGTCGTTCTCGGTCCGCTCGGGCCGCTCGGCCGGGCCGACCAGCCGGTAGTCGGTGGGGTAGACGCGGTTGCCGTCGGTCCAGGCCAGGGTGACCAGGTTGATGTTCCGCACCACCCGGTTGTGCCTGCCCGACCAGAACGGGCCGGCCAGCCCGATGTGCCGGGCGTGCGGCTTGTCGGAGACGCCGTCGTCGAGTACCGGCCGGCCGCCGGGCCGGCCGACCAGGGCTCGGACTTCGGAGCAGAGGACTTGGGGGTCGGGTTCGAGCCGGCGGGGCAGTCGGGTGAACGCGTCGTGGGCGGGGCGTCGGGGGAATCGGGTCGCACGCGGGCGGCCTCCGTCGCGGAACAGACCCTGGGCGTCGCCGGCGAGAACTGGGTGTACTCCTCCGACGAACACCGGGGCGGGTTCGTACCCGTAGCCCACCCCCCCTTCCTGTTATCCTGTCTAAACTCTTCAGTTGACTCCCATCGTGCGGCGGATGAACTCGACCTGCAGCCTCAGGTAGTGCGGCCCGCCGATCCCGTGCCGGGCCTGCGGGTAGAACATCATCTCGAACTCCTTCCCCGCCCCCTGCAGCGCGGTCACCAGCCGCACGCTGTTCTGCAGGTGGACGTTGTCGTCCATCATCCCGTGGACGACCAGCAGCCGGCCGTGCAGGTCCTTCGCCGCCGCCACGCAGCTCGACCTCGCGTACCCGTCCGGGTTCTCCTTCGGGGTCAGCATGTACCGCTCGGTGTAGATCGAGTCGTACAGCGCCCAGTCGGTCACCGGGCCGGACGCGATCCCGGCCGAGAACGTCTTCGAGTGGGTCAGGGCGTAGGCGGCCATGAACCCGCCGTAGCTGTGCCCGCTGATCCCGACCCGGGTCAGGTCCACGGACTCGTTCTTCCCGAGCCACGCCACCGCCTCTTCGAGGTCCTTCAGCTCCCGCACCCCGAGTTGCTTGTAGCACGCCCACGCGGACCGGGCCCCCTTGCCGCTCGCGCTCCGCGGGTCGACCCGGAAGACGATGATGCCGCTCGTCGCCAGGGTGTTGTCGAGGATCCGGCCCCCGCCGTACTCGTCCCGGACGGTCGGGGCGTGCGGCCCGCCGTAGGTGAACACCCACACCGGGTACTTCTTCTTCCGGTCGAAGTCCGGCGGGTACGTCACCGCCGCCTCCAGTTCGAACCCGTCCGCCGTCGGGATCTTCACCCGCTCGAACCGCCCGAACTTGAACTGCCCGCGCTCCCGCACCGGGTTCGTGTCGAGCGTGCGGACCACCCCCTTACCCGCCTCGACCAGCGCCGCCTTCGTCGGGGTCGTCGGGTCGGTGAACCGGTCGACGAACAGCGGCCCGGCCGGGGCCAGGCTGACGCGGTGCGACTTCCCCTTCTCGGTCAGCAGCTCGACCGCCCCGCCGACCTTCACCCGGCACAGGTCGGTCCCGGTCGGGCGGGTGAACCCGGCGGTGAAGTAGACGGTCTTGTCGGCGTCGACGCGGAGCACCTCGCGCACCTCCCACTCCCCGGCGGTGACCGGGCCGAGCAACTTGCCGTCGGCGGCGTAGTGGTACAGGTGCCGCCACCCGCTCCGGTCGCTCGGGAACAGGAACGACCCGTCGGCCAGGAACCGCGGCGGGCCGGCGTCCTCGACCCACGCCTCCGTCGTCTCCCGGAACAGCACCGTCGGCTTCCCGCCGGCCGCGGGCCAGGTGGTGAGGTCGAGCCACGTCTGGGTGCGGTTCTGCACGTAGGCGAACACGCCTTTCGAGTCGGGGAGCCAGCCGACGCGGGAGACGATCAGTTCGTCCGGCTTCTCGGCGAGTTCGAGGAACACGGGCTTCCCGCCGGCCGCCGGCACGACCCCGAGCCGGACGACCGGGTTCGGGTCGCCGACCTTCGGGTACGGGTACGCCTCCACCTGCCCGCGCGGGGCGGTCGGGTTGCCGATCGTGAACCGCTTGACCGGGGTGTCGTCGAACCGGAGGAAGGCGAGGTGCTTGCCGTCCGGGGACCACCAGAACGCCCGCCCGTCGCGGTTGAAGATCTCCTCCTCGTACACCCAGTCGGCCTTGCCGTTCAGCACGTCGCCGCCGCCGTCGTGGGTCAGCTGCTGCTCCTCGCCCTTCCCCACGTCGGCCGCGAACAGGTTGCCGCCGCGGACGAACGCCACCCGCTTGCCGTCCGGGGAGAAGGTGGCGAACTCCTTGAACCCGTCGCTCTTCGAGAGCCGGACCGCCGGCCGGCCGTCGAAGTACCCGACGGCGAGGTCCGGGCCGACGGTGAACAGGAACGCGGCGTGGTCCGGGCTCATCCGGAAGGTCGTCGACTTCGCCAGGCGGTCGGCCACACCGGCTTCCAGCCCCTTCACCGCGGACAGCGACTTCTTGATGTTCTCCGGGTCGGCGAACCAGACCGAGAGGCCGGTCCGGGCGTCGACCCGGCAGAGGCGGTTGTCTTTGACCTGGAGGAAGTGGTCGGCGTCGAGCCACGCCCCGACGCTGACCGGCGTGCCCTGGAGGCCGAACGTGAGCGCCCCGCCGTGGCCGACCAGAAGCGCCTCGGTGACCGGCCGGCCGGTGACCTGGTCCTCGGGCAGCCCGGGGGCCGGGCCAACGTGGGCGAACGGCACGGTCCCGCTAAACTTCAGGACCGTGGCCTTCCCGCCCGGCTTCAGGTCCGCGGCGAAGAAGCCCCACCGGGTCAGCCCGTCCTCGGCTTCGGGCTCCAGCAGGTAGGCGGCGAACCGGCCGAGCGGCTGGGCCGTCCGGACCACCAGGGTGCCGGCCGGGACCCGCCCCTGGTCGATCACCCACTGGCCCTGAACCGTGGTCTGCGTCCGGTTCTGGTACGCAACCTTCGCCGGGTCGACGGCGGCCACGAGGAACGACTCGAACTCGATGTCCAGGTCCTCCCGCAGTTCCTCGACGACGACGCCGTGCCGCTGTAGGGTCTCGCGCACCCCGGCGGGGGTCGGGGGGAACAGGTACGCGGTGGCGCGCAACGGCCACTCGTCCACCTCGACCCGCCCGAGGAACTCCAGGGCGTAGTCCTTCGGCTTGTCCGTGGCGACCCGCTTGCCGTCCTTCACCACCTCCTCGAACCCCTTGATGGTGAGCTTGTCCGGGTAGGCGTCGGCGAACGTGGTGAGGGCGCGCCGGACGGGCGCCGCAACCGCCTCGGCCAGTTCCTTCCGCTTCTCGGCCGCGACCTCGAAGCACGCCGCCACGAACGCCCTGGTCGCGCCGACCCGGTCCTCGAACGGGGCGTACGCGTACGACTCGCTCAGCACCCCGACCCGGCCGCGGAGGGCGAGGTATTGCACCCCGTACCGCGGCAGCGCCGGGTACGTCTCCCACCGCTTCCGCTCGGCGTCGAAGTTCCCGTACGGGGCGATGTCGAACCCGGTTGCCGCCTTCACCTTCTTCGTGACCGCCGGGAACAGCGTCGCGTTCGCCCACTTGGCCTGCGCCGTGTCGGTCGACGGATACCGCGGGCCGTCGTAGGTCAGGGTGTAGCGGTGCCTGCTGCCGTTGGTGGTGTGGCAGTCGACGACCAGGGCCGGGTCCCAGGTGTTGAACAGCTTGACGAGCGCCCGCACCTCGGGGGTGTCGAGCTTGACGAAGTCGCGGTTCAGGTCGAGGCCCTGGGCGTTCGCCCGGGTGCCGGCCCCGTCGGCCGGGCCGTTGTCGCCGGGCCGGTTCTTCGGGTCGATCTTCTCGTTCCCGTCCGCGTTCAGGACCGGCACCAGCAGGACGGCCAGGTCTTTCAGGAGCGGGTGGCCGGGCTTGTCGGTCAGGTCGCGGGCCAGGGCGAGCAGCGCCTCCTTCCCGTCCACCTCCCCGGCGTGGATGTTCGCGAACGCCATCACCACGGTCTTGCCGGCCTTCTTCGCGTCCTCGGGCGTGGTGACCGGCGGGTCGGCGACGACCAGCAGCGGCAGCTTCCGGCCCTCGTGGCTGGTGCCGAAGTACGACAGCCGGGCCGGGCCGCGCTTGGCCACCGCCTCGCAAAACGCGACCACGTCGGCGTACCGCGAGGTGGCCGCGTAGTCGGTCTTCTCGGCGACGGTCTTGAGGGGTTGGGCGGGTGCGACCGGCGCGAACAGGGCGACGGCGACCAGCGCGACGAAGCGGGGCACGGCGGGGACTCCGCGGGTGGGGCTGAGGGGAGAGGTGATTGTAGCCGGTTAGCGACGCGTCGAAGACGCGTCTTCGACGCGTCGCTAACCGGGGGGGGTTGTTACTTCTTCTCCGGCCCGAGCAGCTTCTTGATCTCCTCCTTGTCCTTGTCGCGGTCGAGGTACGGCACCCCCTTCGCCATCCACGCCGGGGACGTCTTCCCCTTCAGGTGGTGCTCGAAGAACTGGAACATCCGGGCGGCGAAGTCGCGGGCCGCGGCCCGGCTCGTCAGGTTGTGCGGCTGCCCGTTGTAGTTCAGCAGGTAGCACTCCCGTTCGAGCCGCCGCAACGCGAGGTAATACTCGATCCCCTGGTACCACGGGACCGCGTCGTCCTGGTCGTTGTGGATCATCAGCAGCGGCGTCCTCACCCGGTCGGCCATGAACACCGGGCTGTTCTCCACGAACTTCATCGGGGCGTCCCACAGGGTGCCGCCGATCCGGCTCTGCGTCCACTCGTACTGGAACTGCCGCGTCAGCCCCGACCCCCAGCGGATGCCGTCGTACGCGCTCACCATGTTCGACACCGGGGCGCCGGCGACCGCCGCCTTGAAGCGGTCCGTCTGCGTCACCATGTACGCGATCTGGTACCCGCCCCACGACTGGCCGTTGATGCCGATCGCCGCCTCATCAACACACCCCTTATCGACCACCGCCTGGATCGCCGGCAACACGCACTTGATGGCGCTCTGCCCCGGCGCCCCGACCTTGTACGCGATGTCCGGCATCAACACGAGATACCCGTTGCTGGCGTAGAACGTCGGGTTGATGACCTGGCCGCGGGTCACCACCGGCAGCCGGAAGTTGTGCAGCGTGTCGGACAGCCGCTCGTAGATGTACACCACCATCGGGTACTTCTTCGCCGGGTCGAAGTCCCCCGGCTTCACCAGCACCCCGGACAGCTTCGCCCCGTCGGCGCTGGTGTAGTGGACCAGCTCGGCCCGGCCCCAGTTGTACTCCTTCACCCGCGGGTTGATGTCCGTCACCCGCCTCAGTTCGTGGAAGTCCGGCGTCGTGACGTAGTAGTCGGGGTACTCCGAGAACGTCTGCACGGTGAGGAGGTACACGTCGGCGTTCTTCGCCCGCGTCGGCTGGCCGTACCGCCGCGGCCCCATGATGAGGAGCTTCGCCTCCGCCGCCCCCGGCTCCAGCCGGTAGTACCCGGTGTCGCGGGTCCGGAGGTTCTCCGCCCCGAGCAGCTGCGGCTTCGCCAGGTCGACCCCGCGGAACGGCACGAACTCGTCCGCCGCCCGCACCGTCAGCAGCGTGAACCGCACCCCCAGCCCGCGCCCGACCTTCGTCAGGTTCTCGGCGGACGACCCGTCGGCCGCGAGCTTCCACAAGTCGTACCGGTCGCTGACGAGCACGGACTTCCCGTCCGCGGTCCACAGCGGCTGGCCGGCCGGCCGCGGGTTCCCGGGGTGGTCGTCCTCCTCGTCGAAGAACTTCTCCTTCAGCCTCCCGGTCAGGTCCGCCCGCTTCCCGTCGGCGACGGCGACGGTGAACCAGTTCTTGCCGTCGAACCCGAGGAGGTGCCCGCCGGTCGGCGACAGGTTCGGGTTCGGGGTCGAGTACCCGCCGAACCCGGTCAGGAGCGGCTTCCGCTCCCCGGTCCGGACGTTCACCGCCGCGTAGTCGCTCTGCGGCTGGCCGTAGCCGGTGGTCGCCCGGTACTTGCGGTCGTCCGACGCGACCGCCCAGTCGCTCCCGGACGGCGGCCGGCCGACGGTGGCCGCGTCGTCGGAGAGTTGGCGGAACTGCTTGTCCTTCAGGTGAACGACGGCCGAGTACGTCTTCGCCCGGTCGGACTCGGCCTGGAGCTTCTGCGCCGGCTGGAGCCGCTCGTCCTTCCAGTGCCACAGGTCGAGCTGGAAGTCGGCCGGGTTCGGCGGGCCGGCCGGCGGCGCCGGCTCGCGCTTCGGGCCGGTGTTCACGAACAGCATCGAGCCGTCGGCCGAGAACGCCAGCGACCCGCCGGCGAACACCCACCCCGGCCGCTGGCCGGGCGTGGTCGGGCCGAGCACCTCGTCGGCCGGGGCCACCGCCGGCGGGGCGAACAGCAGCGCCGGGACGACCGCGAAGAACCCGCCGGTCGCCCCGACCGGGACGGTCGCCGCCGGCTCGGCCGGCCTCGCCCCGCGGTCCCACACGAACGCCCGGTAGCGGGCCGGCGGCGGGGGCGTGGTGCTCGGGACGACCGTGCCGAACGGGACGCCCTTGGGCCGCGGCGGCGGGGCCTGGTTCGGCGGCCGGACCGCGCTGTCGTCGAACAGGAACGCCAGCTTCGTCTGCTTCTCGTCCCACGTCAGCCCGGAGTACCGCCCCGGCCCGGACTTCACCACCCCGCCGGCCGACGGCGACCGCGGGTCGGCGGCGAACACCCCGTTCCGGTCCTCGCTCCGCGACGCGACGGCGTAGACGAGTTGCTTCCCGTCGCGGGTCAGGCTGAACTCGGACACCTCGGTCAGCGTCCGCTCGGCCTTCGTCGCCAGGTCGCGGACGACGAGGTCGGTGCCGAAGGTCGTCCCGCCGGACGCGGCCCCGCCCGGCGTCCCGGTGCCGCCCTTCGTCGGGAACGGGAACTTCCCCTTGGTCGGCGGCGCGGGCGGGGTGGCTTTGCCGTCGTCCTTCTCCTTGCCGGGCTCCGGCCGGGCCGGCTTGCGGTAGACCACGAACCCGGCCCCGTCGCCGCCGACCGCCAGCGCCCCGGACTGCGGGAACTTGTCCGCGACGGCCCCGGTCGCCAGGTCGACGACCGCGACCGCCGGCTGCGGCCCCTCGCCGGGCTTCACCTTGTCCGCCTTGGCCTTGTCCGTCTCGGCCTTGGTCGGGGTGAGCGGGAGGAGGACGCGCTTGCCGTCCGGGGTGAACTTCGGCTCGGCCCCCGGGGCGCCCCCGCCGCGCGGGAACCGGTACTCCTTCCCGCTGGGGACGTGCCGGACGACCGACTCGCCGTCGCCGTCGGCCGGCCAGACGCTGTAGGCGAGGTGGGTGCCGTCCGGGGACAGGACCGGGGTTGAGGCGGTCCGCCAGACGCTCTCGTCGGCGAAGGTGAGGACCTTCTTCGCGGCGGGCTGGGCGGTGACCGGTGCTGATGTCGTGATGAGGAGGAACAGGCCGAAGGCGGCGACGGCGCGGGCAGCGTGTCTCACGGGAACTCCGGGGTGCGGGACGGAGGGGGCTTCCCCTCAGGTTTATCCCGCCCGCCCCGCCCCCCGCCAGCGGTTTTCGCCCCGCCCGCCCGAATTCCCCGGCCGGCAACCCCGGCCCGACCCGCACACCCGGACCGGCCGCGTCCGTATCATGGTTCTGTCCGCCCCGAGGAGCCCATGACCGAGCCGCCGCCCGCCGAGCAGCTGCGCCCCCGACTCGACCCGTTCTACCGGGCGGTCGAGGGCGTCCTGATCGGCCAGCGGAAGCTCGTGGACGGGCTGCTGATCGGACTGCTGACCGACGGGCACGTCCTCCTGGAGGGCGTCCCGGGCCTGGCCAAGACGCTCGCGGTCCGGACCGTCGCCCGGGCCCTCCACCTGAAGTTCCAGCGGGTCCAGTTCACCCCGGACCTGCTGCCGGCGGACGTGGTCGGGACCCAGGTGTACCACCCGCGGACCGGCGAGTTCACGGTCAAGCCCGGGCCGGTGTTCGCCAACGTGGTCCTCGCCGACGAGGTGAACCGGGCCCCGGCGAAGGTGCAGTCGGCCCTGCTGGAGGCGATGGCCGAGCGGCAGGTGACGATCGGCGACACCACCCTCGCCCTGCCCCGCCCGTTCTTCGTGCTGGCGACGCAGAACCCGGTCGAGCAGGAGGGGACGTACCCGCTCCCCGAGGCCCAGGTCGACCGGTTCATGCTGAAGCTGGTGGTCGACTACCCGAGCCGGGCGGACGAGCTGGCGGTGCTCGACCGGATGGGCGGGCTCGGGGCGGAGACCGACATCGACCCGGTCCTGTCGGCGGCCGACCTGGCGGCGTTGCGTGCGGCGGCGGACGCGGTATACGTCGACCCGAAGGTGAAGGGGTACGTGGTGGACGTGGTCCGGGCGACGCGGCGGCCGGCCGACTACGGGTTGGACCTGGGCGGGCTGATCCAGCTCGGGGCGAGCACCCGGGCGGTGATCGCCCTGCACCGGGCGGCGAAGGCCCACGCGTTCCTCGCCGGCCGCGGGTACGTCACCCCGGAGGACGTGAAGGGAACGGCCGCCGAGGTGCTCCGCCACCGGGTCGTGATCTCGTTCGAGGCGGAGGCCGAGGACCTCCGCCCGGACCACCTGGTCCGGCAGGTGCTGGACAAGCTCCCGGTGCCGTGACCCGACACGGCAAGGGTAGGGTGGGCCGAGGTCCGCTTCGGACCGAGTCCCACCGGCCCGCAGACTCCCGGTGCCGTGACCGTCCGAGCCGGAAGCGTGAGCGACGGCTCCGCTCCGCCGTCGCTCACGCTTCCGGCTCGGACGGACCAGATCAGGGAACCTTCATGCAGCAAGTCCTGTTCACCATCCCGGTCCTGAGGGACACGTTCCCACCGGACGGGCTGCCGATCTACGGGTTCGGGGCGACCCTGTTCGTCACCTTCATCATGGTGGCGGTGTGGGGGTCGGCCCGGGCGAAGCGGATCGGGATGGAGCCGGCCCGGTTCCAGGACTTCGCGGTCGTCGTCTTCCTGTCCGGGATCGTCGGGGCCCGGGTCCTGTACATGATCCAGTACGCCAACCAGTTCCCGGACAAGTCGGTCGGGGCCCTGGCCGGGGCGTTCTTCAAGATCTGGGAGGGCGGGATCGTCTTCTACGGGTCGGCCCTCGGCGGGGCGGTCGGGTACGGCCTCTTCTACTGGTTCGTGATGCGGCGGACGAAGGTGTCCGGGTGGCAGCTGGCCGACGCGGTCGCCCCTCTCCTGGCCGTGGGGCTGGCGGTCGGCCGGGTCGGCTGCTACCTGAACGGTTGCTGCTGGGGCCAGGTGGCGAACGAGGAGGCGTGCGCCGTGCCGCTCGGGGCGGCCCACTTCCCGCTCCTGCCGGCCCACGCCCGGGACTCGCTGGTCGAGCAGAAGCACCTCCAGACGACCACCGGGTTCACCACCAGGGAGCGCCCGAGGGGGCCGTTCGAGGACCCGCGGACGGTGGTGGCGGCGGTCGAGCCAGGGTCGCCGGCCGCCCGGGCCGGGGTGCGGCCGGGGGACACGGTGGTCGGGCTGAACGGCGGGCCGAACGCGATCCTGGTGGAGGTGGTCGGGGCCGACGAGCCGGTGCGGGCCGGGCGGGAGGCGTTGCAGGCGGCGGGCGGGCGGCCCGGGGTCGGGCGGGACGGCCGGCCCCGGGTCGAGTTCGACGACCTGGCCGCGTACGTCAAGGGGCGGTCGGACCTCGCGCGGGTAGGCCCGGAGGTCACCGCGGTGGTGACCGACCGGCTGGACGAGCTGGCCCGGGAGCGGCCGAAGGGGAAGGCCCGGCTGACGCTGGTGGTCGAGCGGGAGAAGCAGAGGGTCGACCTCCCGCCGTTCACCCCGGAGACGGTCGGGCTGTACCCGACGCAGCTGTACGAGACGGTCAGCATGGTGCTGCTGACGTTCTTGCTGCTGGCGTACTACCCGTACCGCCGGCACGACGGGCAGCTGATGGTGCTGGTGATGGTCGGGTACGCGGTCCACCGGTACGTGAACGAGTCGCTGCGGATCGAGCCGTCGTACACCGGCGGGCTGACGCTGTCGCAGTGGGGGAGCGTGGTCGTGCTGGCCGCCGCGGCGGCGATCGAGGTGTACCTGTGGCGGGTGATGCCCTCGCGGTGGAAGGCGAGGCCGGAGGCGCCGCCCGCGGCACCGGCTACCGACCCGAAGGCGTGACGGGTGTCTTCACCTCTCCCCGTTGGGGAGAGGTCGCCGCCGCGCCCCGCGGCGGCGGGTGAGGGGAAACCACCTGCCGGGACGACCGGTCGGCCGAGCGGCGGTGTGGCGGCCCGGACTTCGAGGGAGGTGGTCGCCCCTCACCCGGCCCCGACCGAGTCGGGGCCGACCTCTCCCCGGCGGGGAGAGGTGGGGGTGATTGGCCGCCTCGACAGCTGCCCGGGTCGGTGACCTGGAGAGGGGTCGCGGTGCACCCACCTCTCCCCGTTGGGGAGAGGTCGCCGCCGCGCCCCGCGGCGGCGGGCGAGGGGCGCCACGTCCCGGGTCCGCCGGGCGCGTGTCACCCCGCAGGTGGCCGGTGGTTTCGGTGCCGACGCGCCGACCCGCCGGTCACTTCTGCAGGATCGGCAGGTAGTTGTTCGGCAGCTGCAGGACGATGAGGGCCATGGCGGTGGCGTACACCGGGCCGTGGTGGGTGTCGGTCCAGCCGCGGCCGCCGGCCTGGTACTTCGCCAGCAGCTCGTCCCGGATCGCCGGGAACCACGGGGTCCAGTAGTCGTCCCCGGCGGTCCACATCGCCAGGGCGGCGTAGTACTGGCCGTACCAGTAGTGGTGCGGCGGGATCTCCCGGACGTTGAAGTGCCGGCCGGGGGTGAACTGCCGCAGGTACTTCAGCCCCCGCTCCACCTCCCGCCCGTCGTACACCCCGGCCGAGTACAGCCCGACCACCGACGCGGCCGTCCGGGCGAACGCCGAGTACGCCCCCGGGTGCCCCTTCCAGTAGCTGAACCCGCCGTCCGGCATCTGGCACGCCTTGATGTACGCCACCCCCTTGTCGATCACCGCCTCCTTCGGGACGAACAGCCCGGCGTTCTTCGCCGCCCGCAGGGCCATCATCATGGCGGTGGTGACCGACACGTCCGCGAACTGGGCGAGCGGCTCGTACCGCCACCCGCCCTCCTGGTTCTGGGCGGCGACCGTGAACGCCACCGCCTTCTCCAGCGCCGCCCGCACCTTCGCGTCCTTCCCGGCCGCCGGCAGCATCCCGCACACCTCGGCCAGGAACAGCGTCCCGAACCCGTGACTGTACATCGGGGCCGGCTGGTTCATCAGCCCGCGGAACTGGGCGTCCGGCGCGGTCAGGAACCCGGCCCGGGGGCCGTCGGCCATCCCGGCGACGTACTCGGCCGCCCGGGCGACGGCCTTCCCGTACCGGCCGCGGCCCGGCTGGTTCCCGGCGGCCATCAGGGCCAGCCCGGCCAGGGCGGTAACCCCGACCGCCGCCGCCCCGCCCGCCGGGCGGTCGAAGAACGACCCGTCGGCGAGCTGGCCGCGGGCGATCAGGTCGAGCCCGGCGTTGATCGCCTCCTGCGTCTCCTTGGTGATGAACTCGGCCCCGGTCTTCGGGCGGGCGGCGGCCGGGGCCGGCGCGGCGGCCGGCTGGCGGGCGTGGCCGGACACCGCGAACGCCCCGGCGGCCCCGGCGGCCCCGAGGCGGAGGAAGTCCCGGCGGGTGGCGGACGGGGTCATGGGGCACCGGGGGTCGGATTCCGTCCGAGCCGGACGCGTCAGCGACGGTGTTGCTTTCCGTCGCTGACGCGTCCGGCTCGGACGGCGGGGGTCACTTCTTCTCGGCGAGCGACGCGTAGTACAGCCGGAGGAGTTCGGCGTACCGCGGCATGAACTCCTGCTTGTAGTACTGGGTGGCCTGCTGGCGGAGCTTGTCCGGCAGGTGGCCCCACACGTCCTTCACCACCTGGTCCTCGGGCGGCGGCCCGGTCGGCGACGGGTCCGGCTTGCCGCCCTTCGTGTCGGGCATGGCGCCGCCGGCCTTGCTCGCCTGCCCGCCGGACCCCACCTTGCCGGCCGGGTCCTTCTCCGGCTTCGCCGGCTCCTGCTTCGCCTGCCCGCCGCCCTGCCGCGGCTTCCGGTCGCGCGGCCGGTCGCCGCCGGCCGGCGACTCGTTCATGTTCCCCATCCCGCCGCCCATGCCGTTCTTCGGGTCGGGCATGTCGTTCATCCCGCCCTTCGGCGGCGGCATCGGGTCGCCCGACTTGTTCATCGGGTCCGGCATGTCGTCCTTGTCCTTCGGGTCCTTCTTCTCCTTCTCCTTGTCCTTGTTCTCGTCCGGCTTCGGCGGCGGGGGCTGGTCGTCCGGCGGCGGGTTCAGCAGGGCGTCGATGTCCTTCAGGATGCCGTCCTGGGTCTTGCGGGTGTCGGCCCCGGTGTCGGTCTTCGCCAGCCGGTCGCCGACCGCCTTCGAGTTCTTGACGATCCGGTCGACGACCTCCAGCGGGTCCTCGCGCTGGACCGGCTCGGCGGCCGGGACCGGGTCGCGGGTGCCGTCCGGGCGGACCTCGCGCGGGGGCGGGGCGACCGGCACCTCGGCCCGGGCCGCGGACGCGACCCCGGCCGCCAGCAGGACGAACGACGCGGCGCGGGTCATGGCTTCTCCGGGGCGGGGGCGTCGGGGGCGTCCGGCTTCTCGCCGCCGGCTCCGCGGAGCAGGGCGGCCATCTTCTCGAACAGGGCGGCGATGTCGCGCTGGGCGTCCTCCAACTCCTTCAGCTCCGCCCGCTCCTCCTCCGTCAGTTTATCCGGGTCCGGGTGGAGTTTGGCGAACTCCGCCGTGTGCTTGTTCAATTCCGCCTGCAGCGCCCGCAGCACCTTCAACTGGGCGAGCGGCGGGACCACGTCCCCGCCCCCGCCGGCGGGCGGCATCGGGTCGGTCCCCTTCGGGGCCGACTCCTTCTTCGCCGCGGCCTTCGGGTCGTCCGGCTTCAGGGCGTCGAGGAGCTGGTCGAGGCGGCGGGCCGCCAGGTCGATCGGCCGCTTCACCCGCCGGTCGTTCACCGCCTCCAGGTCGGCGTCGAAGGCGAGGTTCGGGTCGGCGTCCTCGCGGCGGGCCTTGGCCTTGTCCGCGGCGGTCTCGGCCGCCTTCGCGGCCTCGGCGAGGAGCCGGGCGAGGACCGGGAGCGGGGCGAACTCCTTCTCGCCGAGTGCCCGCACCTCCGCGGCGATCGCCCGCTCCCGGTCCTCCAGGTCGGCGTACGCGGTCAGGGCGTCCCGGTCCCACTTCTTGTCCCTGGCCACTAGGGCGTGGACCCGGTCGGCCTCGGCTGCCGCCGCCTTCTGCCGCTCCGCGAGCCCCTTCACCCGGTCGGCCAGCTTCCGCCGCTTCTCGTCGGACAGTTGCTGGGGGGCGGCGGCGGTGGCGGCGTCGAGCCGGTCGCGGGCCCCGTCGAGGGCGTCGACCGCGTCGTTCTGCGGGCGGATGCCGGGGTTGCCGTTCTCCAGGTCGGTGCGGGCCGACTCCATCTGGTCGAGGGCGTCCCGCACCGCCCGGGCGGCCGGCGCCCGCTCACGGGTGAGCCGCTGGAACAGCTCCCGGCCGCGGGCGATCAGCTTCTCCTGCTCGGCCGCCAGTGCCTTCAGCGCCGCCGCCCGCTCGGCCGGGTCCTTGATCGCGGCCGCCTCCGCCGACCGCCGGCGGAGGTCGTCCTGGGCGGCGGCGAGGGCGTCGATGTCGTCGGCCGCGGCCTTCAGCTTCTTGGCCAGGTCGGGGGCGGCCTCGGGCGGCTTCTCGGTCAGCTGCTCGATCAGTTGCTCCAGCCGGCGGGCGGCGGCCTGGAGGTGCTCGGCGGCGTCGGACCGGCGGTCGTTGCGGACCGCCTCGGCGGCGGACCGGAGTTCGTCCGGCAGCCCCTGCCCGCCGGCCGCCTTCACCCCGGCGCGGAGGGCGGCGGCCTCGGCGGCGGCCTTGTCCGCGGCGGCCTTCAGCTCCGCGGCCTCGGCGTCGAAGGTGGTGGCCTTCGCGTTCAGCGCCGACTTCTCGGGCGTCCCCGGCGGCAGCCCGGCCGCCTTCGCCCGGAGGGCCGACGCCTCGTCGGACTTCTCCCCGGCCGCGGAGCGGGCCGCGTCCGCCTGACCCTCCTTCTCGGCCGCGAGTCGGCCGGCGCGGGCGACGAGCCGGCCGGCCTGCTCGGCCGCCTGGCCGGCGCGGGTACCGGCCCGGTCGAGGTCGGTCCGGGCCGGCTTGCCGTCCATCTTCTCGAGGTCGGCGGCCTGCTTCCGGACGAAGTCGCGGAGTGCCCGGGCTTCGCCGCGCATCTCCCCGGCCCCGCCCCACACGCCGAGCAGGTCGAGCAGGTCGGTCAAGGCGTCCTCGGCCGCCTTCTGGTGGCGGGCGACCCGCCGCAGGGGGTCGGCGGTCGCCTCTCGGCCGGCCGGCTGGGCACCGGCCTGGCGGGCGTCGGACAGGGCCGGTTCGATCACCGGCAGGTCGCGGTCGGCGACCCGGCCGAGGAGGTCGGCGACGGCCTCGGCCCGGTCGGCGGCGCGGGACGGCGGGAGGTCGTTCACCCGGACCACCCGGCGGAGGGCGTCGGCCCGGGCCCGCAGCCCGTCCCGCGGGTCGCTCACCTTGCCGCGGATCTGCCGCTGGGCCTGCTCGGCGGCCAGCAGCCGGTCGCGGTCGGCCGGGTCGAGGCCGCCGTCCGGCCGCGGGGCGACCTCGCCGGCCTTCTGCCGGGCGTCGCGCTGCTGGCCGAGGAGGCGGGCGAGGTCCGGGCGGAGGGCGGCCAGCTCCCGCTGGAGCCACGCCTCGACCGCGTCCGGGGACGCGACCCGGACCTCGAACCAGTCGCTCCGCCCGGGGGCCTTGGCCGGGGAGACATCGTCCCAGTCGTCGGCCGCCCCGCGGACCAGGAGCACGTCCCCGTCCCGGACCGGGTTGCTGCCGTCGCGGGTGAAGCGGGTTAGCCCGACCGCCCCGCGCACCTCGGCCGACGGCGGGCGGAACCGGGTCAGCACGCCCGGCCCGCCGGCCACCGCCGCCAGCGGCCCGCCGAGGTCGAGCGGCTCGGCGAGCGGGACCGCCCGGACCGGGCCGTCGTTCACCTTGTACTCCAGGAACGTCCGGCGGACCGCGTACACCTTGTCGTCCGCGGTGAAGTGGACGGTGAGGGTCGCGGCCGGGGTGAGGACGGCCGGGTCGGTGGCGGCCGCCGGGCGGATCAGGGTGACGGCCGGGGCCGGGTCGGGGACGAGCCGGATGTCGATCGCCCGGGTGCCGGTGATGCCGGTCTCGTCGGTCAGCCGGAGGGCGTACGGGCCGGACGCGGAGGGGGCGAAGGCCGCCGCCAGGCCGCGGCCGGACGCGTCGATTGACACCGGAATGTCACGGGCAACCGCGTCGGCGAGGGCCTGGGCGGCGGCTGCGGCGAACGGGTTGGTGTGCCCGGCCGGGGCGAGGCCGGCGGTGCGGGCGAGGGCGTCCCGGTCGCCGGCGAAGGCGAGGACGGCGGTGGTGACGCGGACATCGGTCGCGGCCCGGAGGGTGATCGCCGACCCGACCGGGACTTCGAGGGCCGTCGCCCCGTCCGGGAGGTCGGCCTGCGGCAGGCCGGTGTAGGCCGGCGGGGTGACGCGGAACAGCGGGCTCTGCCGGCCGTCGACCGGGACCAGGCGGGGCGGCGGGACGATGTCGACGCGCCGCCAGTCGGTGGCGGCGTCGTTCGCGGCGACCCGGAAGGCGAACGACACCGGGAGCCGGCCCGGCTCGACCCGGGCGGAGACCACGGCCGCCCCGGGGGTGCGGGGGTCGTTCCCGGCGGCCAGCGGGTACGGCTCGTCGAACTCCTCGCCGCCGGCGAGGCGGAACGTGACGACCGCCCGTTCGGGGACGACCCCGCGGACGGCGAACCTGAGGTCGAACGCATCGCCCTTCGGGAGGCGGACGTGCGGGGCGTCGGGGGCGAGGATGTCGACGCGGGTCTTGGTCGGCCAGGGGTGGGTGCCGTACGGGTCGGCGAGGCGGGCGAGGGCGGCGCCGGCCCGGTCGGTGTCGGCGAGGGCGAGGCCGGCGGCGGTGGCGGCGGCGGCGACGCCGGCCCAGAAGGCGCGCCACGCCCGGCCGGTCGGGGCGAGGGAGTCGAAGTTGTGCCGGTCTGCCTGGCGGCGGGCGCGGGCGACGGTCGCCTGCTGGAGGCGGGCGGACAGGCCGCGGGCGTCGGCGTCGTCGGCTTGGAGGAACGCGACGGCGGACGCCAGGGAGTCGTTGAGGGCGGGGTACTTTTCCTCGAGCTCGAGGGCGACGGACAGGGCGTCGGTGCGGAGCCGGCGGGCCCGGCCGACGCCGCGGAGCCAGGCGACGCCGACCAGGGTGAGGACGGCGGCGAGGGCGGCGGCGCGGGCGGCCGGGGGGAGGTCGAGGGCGGCGTCGAGGCCGCAGGCGAGGGCGACCCCGAACAGGGCGGCGGCGGCCAGACCGAACGCCCCGGCGGCGAGGCTGACGGCCTTGCGGAACCGGCCGAGGTCGGCGAGGGTGTCCGGGAGCGACTCCCGGCTGCCCGGCGGGCGGAGGACGAGGGCCATCGGTTACTCCGTCGGGGCGGGGCGGAACCGGCCGTCGGCGCCGAGTTTGTGGGAGACCGCCGGGTTCACGGCGGCCCGCTCGGCACAAGTCCGGGCGATCAGGTCCAGGACGGCATCTTCGTCTTCGAACAGCGTGTCGTTCGTGACGCGGAGCGTGAACAAGCCGTGGGCCGACAGGAAGTCGTCCCGCGTTTTGTCCCGCTCCTCCCGGCCGGTGTGGGTGTCGCCGTCGAGTTCGACCACCAGCGTCGCCACCGGGCAGTAGAAGTCGAGGACGTATGGGCCGAACGGGTGCTGCCGGCGGAACCGGTATCCGGCCAGGCGGCGGTGGCGGACGAGCCGCCACAGGATGCGCTCGGCCGGCGTCGGATCCTTCCGCATCGCCCTGGCGAACTGGCGGAGTCGGTCGGGGTCGGCCACCGGTGGCCTCCGCAGGTGGTGCCCCCAGCGCGATGGGGGCCGGGTCGTCTCGGCAGGTGGCGCCCCTCACCCGGCCCCGGCGAAGCGCCGGGGCCGACCTCTCCCCAGCGGGGAGAGGTGGGGCTCATGCAGCCCCTCGAAACGTCACCGACCCGGGCAGCGACCGAGGGGGCCGGCGACCCCCACCTCTCCCCGCTGGGGAGAGGTCGCCGCGGAGCGGCGGGTGAGGGGGGACCACCTCCGGAGAAACCCGGGTCGCCACCCCGCGCCGCTCAGCCGACCGGGCGTCTCTGTGCGTGGCGCCCCTCACCCGGCCCGGCGAAGCGCCGGGCCGACCTCTCCCCAGCGGGGAGAGGTGGGGCTCGGGGCACCTCTCCCCAGGTTACCGACCCGGGTAGCTGAAGAGGCGGCCGGTGTCTTCACCTCTCCCCGCCGGGGAGAGGTCGCCGGCGCTTCGCCGGCGGGTGAGGGGCGCCACCCACCGAGACCACCCGGCGACGACACCCCCTCACTCCGCCTACCCCTTCTTGAGCTTCGCGAGCTCGTCCATAACCGCCTTCAACTGGATCCGCGCCCGCTCCCGCTCCCGCTCGGCGATCCCGGCCCGCTCCTGGGCCTCCTCCAGCTTCTTCCAGTACTCGGCCTCGGTCTGGGTGAACAACGCCTTCCGGGCGTCGAACTTCTTGACCTCCTCGTCGAGCGCCGCCCGGTACGCCTTCGGGAGGGCGTCGAACAGCTTCAGGAACTCGTCCTTCGCCTTGTCCGCCGCCTTCGCCGCGGCCTGCGCCTTGGCCACCTCCCCCGACGCCCTCCAGTCGGCCGACCGCACGGCGGCGACGGCCGCGTCCAGCACCCCCCGGTCCGCCGGCCCGGCCCCGATCTTCCCCTTCGCGTCCACCGTCAGCACCCGCACCGCCTCCGCCAGCTTCGCGTCCTCCGGCCCGAACTTCGTGAGCAGGATGTCGTTCACCCGCTTCAGCTCCGCCGACAGCCCGTCCCCGGGCGTGTGCCCGGCCAGCAGGGCGGCCCAGTCGTCCCCCTCGGTGACCCCGAGCAGGATGCGGTACAGCCGGGCCTTCTGCTCGGCGTCGCCGGCCGCGGCCTTCGACTTCTCGGTCGGCGGGGCGACCTTCACCAGCTCGGCCTCCAGCCCGGCCAGCTCGGCCTTCTTCGCCGCGATCCGGTCCTTCAGCTCGGCGGCCCGCTTCGCGTCGGCCTTGTCCTGCGCGGCCGCCGGGGCCGCGGCGGCGAGCACGAACCACAGTGCGGTGAACCTGGCCACGTCATACCCCTTTCGTGTCCACGGGAGGGAACGCCGCGAGTCTGCCACCGCCCCACTCCCGATCATAACAGCCGCTCGCGCTTCCGCAAAAGCCACTCGGACGCCAGTAGCGCCAGCAGCAGCAGGTACGTCAGCGGGTGGTTCCACAGCGGCACCGGGTCGCACGGCTGGTTCAGCGGCACCCGGTTCAGGTCCTTCAGGTCGTCCAGCACCCGGTCGGCGTCCGCCAGGGTGTAGAACCCGCCCGGCGACAGCGCCGCCGCCGCCGCCAGGTCCGGCTTGTTCAGCTGCACCCGGTCCCGCTCGGCCAGCGGCGGACGCACCCGCGCCACCGCCGTCGGGGCGGCCGTCCCGGGCGGCGGCTCCGGGTCCACCAGGGTGAACCGGTACTCGCCCTCCGGGGTGCGGGTCAGCGTCGTCGCGTACTGTACCCCGGGGCCCTCCACCCGGGCCAGCGACAGGGTGCTCGACTCCGTCGGCCCGACCCCCGGGCTCCCGTCCGGCCGCGGCAGCGGGCCGCGGGCCAGCGCCACCCGCACCGGCTGGCCGGGCGGCGGGGCCGGGGCCTCCACCGGGAACCGCACCACCACCGTCATCTTCTCGTCCCGGCGGAAGTCGGACTTCGGCTCGACCCGCAGCTCCACCCGCCGGCTCCGGGCCTTCGACAGCACCCGCACCGCCTGCACCCAGAACCGGTCGAAGTACTCCTCGTCGTTCCGGTACCGCCACCGCCAGGTGTCGTCGAACCCGAAGAACAGCACCAGCCCGGCCCCGGCGAACGCCTGCACCACCAGCGGGTGCCGCTCCCCCGCCCCGGCCCCCTCCGCCGGCCGGTCCGGGTGCTCGGCCAGCACCACCGTGTTCGCCTTCCGCCGGTACCCGCTCGCCGCCCAGTACAGCGGCTGCAGCCGCTTCCACACCGCCTTCGACTCCTCCGGGTCCGGGGAGAACCGGAACAGCGGGTGCTGCTCGCCGGCCGGGGTCAGCCGCGGGCGGAACGGCTCCGCCGACGGGCCGTCGTCCGCCGGGGCGGCCCGCGCCGCGGCCGGGTCCGGGGTGACCGGCAGGATGTCGGCCAAGGGGGTGTCGGCGTACGCCGCCGGGGTGCCGTGCTCGCCGCACAGGAACAGCAGCCCCCCGCCCTCCCCCGCCTTCCGCACCCGGACGAAGTCGGCCAGGTCCTGCAGCGCCGTCGCCGCCTTCGGGATCTGCTTCGGGTCGACATCCCCGAGGATGACCGCGTCGTAGGCGAACAACTGGTCCCGGGTCGGGAAGTCGCCGCGGCCGGACCCCTGGAGGAACCGGGCACTCCGGTCGGTCGTCGCCCACCCGGCCGACGCCCCGAGCAACAGGACGTGGACCTCCACCCCCTTCCCCCCGGCCGACCGCTCCGCCTCCCGCTCCAGGAGCGTCTTCACGAACCGGAAGTCGTACCGCGGATACCCCTCGATGTACAGCACCTGGAGCCGCTTCGAGTCGGTCACCACCACCGTCCGCTCGACCCGGTTGTTCGACCCGTCCGTCTCCCCGGGGACGGTCGGGGCGGCGAGGATGAACGTCTTCACCCCCGCCTCGGTCGGGGTGTGGGCGACGGTCACCGGGACGCGGTTCCCGCCCGGGTCCGGGGTCACCGTCTGCCGCCCGCGCTCGACCAGCTCGCCGTTCACCCGCTCGTACAGGACCACCGCGACCGGGTCCGGCGGGACCTGGCCGCGGGCCGCCAGCCGGGCGTCGAACACCAGCCGGTCCCCGACCGTGACGGTGTCCTCGGCCTGCACGTCGGTCAGCTCCAGGTCCGGCACGTCCCACGCGTCCCCGACCCCGACCAGGAACAGCGGGACCCCGGCCCGGGCCGCCTCCCGCCCCGCCTCCCGAAGCCCGTCCCCGGCCGTCGTCACCCCGTCGGTGAACATGACGACCGCGGCCAGCGACCGCGCCTTGAACGCCTTCAGCACCGCCTCGACCCCCTCCCCGAGGCGCGACGCCTCCCCGTCCGGGGTGAGCTTCCGCAGCGCCGCCCGGACGTCCGCCGCGTCCGCCGACTGGTCCGCCGACCCGACGTGCCGGGTGGTCATGTCCACCGTGAACAGGTGGACCTTCACCTGCTTCTCCTGCAGGAGCCGGTCGAGCCAGTCGGCCCCGGGCCGGGTCAGCACCGCCTGGGCGAGGCGGAGCCGGTCGGCCTTCGGCAGCCCGGCCGCGGCCACGAGTTCCTCCGCCTTCGCCCGGACCGCCGGGTCCTTGTAGTCGTCCTCGTGGCCCATGCTGGCGGACGTGTCGACCAGGATGACGACCTCCGGCCACCCCTCCCGGTCGAACGCCAGCCGGACCTGCGGCAGCAGCACGAACAGCGCCAGCAGGAACACGGCCAGGCGGGTCAGCCCGGGGACGACGACCCGCCCCGCCCCGGCGACCGCCCGCCGCTCGAGCCGGTAGACCGCAACGGTCAGGACCAGGGCGGCCGCGGCCAGGCCGAGCACGACCCGGCGGTCGACGGTGCCGTTCCGGGAGAAGGTGGTGAACCACTCCAGCCGCCACCGGGTCCCCTCGCCCGGCTGGGCCGCCGGCACCCCGGCCGCGGCCTCGGCCCACCGCCGGGTGCCGTCCGGGAGGAACCCGAGCAGGTCGCCGGTCCGCTCGTAGTGAACCAGCGTTCCGAGGACGAACACTGCGGCGGCGAGCGGGACGAGGGCGGCCGCGGTAGACAGCACCCGGACGATCCACTTCCGGTCGACCCCCCGAACGGCCCCGGCCGCGTTCCGGGCCGGGCCCCACCGCCACGCCAGGAAGAGCTCGGCCGCCAGCACGGCGAGCGCGAGGAGGACCGCGACCCGGGCGACCGCCGGGCCGTGCGGCTTCGGGGCCGACACCAGCTCCGCCCCGCTCGCCGCCGACGCCCGGATGTCGGCCGGGTCGGCGACCACCTGGACCGGGCCGACCGACCGGAACAGGGTCGGGTCGATCCGCCGCAGGTCGGACTCGGGGCCGGCCCCCGTGGCGGACTCGGGCGTGTTGACGGCGAACACCGCGTCCGCCGCCCCCTTCAGCCGGAACCGGTACAGCCCTGCGAGCCGGGCGTCCGGGAACCGGGCGACCTCAGCCTCATCGCGGAGGGCGAGCGGCACGTCGGCGGTCAGCCCCTCCGGCCCGACCAGGCTGGCCGTCCGGTCGCCGCCGGCCGGCGGGTAGAACTCTTCCAGGGTGTCGCCGACCGGGACGGTGTGCCGGTCCGGGGTGGCGGCGACGAACTTCAGCAGCTGGTCCTGGAACGGCAGGTAGGTCGGGAGCGTCGGCCAGATGTTCCAGTCCTCGTTGAACGAGCTGGTGTACACCACGACCCGCCCGCGGTGTTTGGTCCACTCGACCACCGCCGGGTCGGGCTTGCCGCGGGCGGCGCTCCCGCCCGGCGCCCCGGCCGGGACGAACGACAGGAGGCGGCGGGCCCGGCCGTCCGGCGGCACGTCGAGCCGGAGGTAGGAGGTGAACGGGACGGTGACCAGGCCGGCCCGCACGTCCTCGTCGCGGAACAGGGCGAGCGGCGGCCGGCGGTACTCCTCTTCCTCCGCGGCGAGGCGGAACCCGGGGTCGTTCGGGCCGGCGGTGACGACATCGGCGAGCGGGCCGGGGAGGACGCCGTTGCCGTCCGCGAACAGGTGCCGGTTGTACGCGTCGCGGTGGGCGGCGGCGGTCGGCCCGAGGCCGATCACCACCCCGCCGCCGCGGCGCAAGACGGCGTCGAGTCGGGCGGCGAGGTCGGCGTCCGGGGCCGGGATGTCGCACAGGTAGACGCAGTCGACCCCGGCGAGGTCGGCGGCGGCGAAGTCGGCCGGGGCGAGCGGGCGGTCGCCGGGCCGGGCCGGGGTTTGGGACGGGCGGGCGTCCGGCGGCCGCAGCGCCCGGTGGAGGTACCACGCGGCCCGCCGGGCCGGGGCCGGGTCGGTCGGCTTCCCGTCCACCAGGACGGCGGTCAGCCCCTCCCGCACCCGGACGGCCAGCGCCCGGGCGTCGTCGGCCGGCAGGTCGTCGGGCTCGACCAGCCGGACCTGGAGGACGTGGGTGCCGGGGTCGCGGAACCGGACCTGGCCGTCGGCCCCGAAGCCCACGGCGGCCCGCTCCCCGGGGGCGAGGACCTTGACCGTCTGCTGCTCGACCGCGACGGGCTCGGCCGGCCGGTCCGGTCGGCCGAGGAGGAGCTGGACGCGGACGTCGCGCCGCTCGGACCGGCCGTGGTTGACGACGACGGCGGTGACGGCGGCGGGGGCGTGGACGAACGGGAGCGGGTCGGCGAGGGCGAGGTCGGCGACGGCGAGGTTGTCGAGGTCGGCGCGGGCGGCGTCGACGACGACCGCGTCGGCCCGGCCGGCGACCCGCTGCCACGCCTCGGGGGGCGGGCCGTCGCCGCGCGGGAGGGCGTTGGCCCAGGCGGACTTCTGGAGGTCGGTGAGGAAGGTGACCTGCCGGCGGGGGTACGCCCGGGGGGACTGGGAGAGGACCTCGGCGACGGCGGAGAGGGCGGCGGCGGTGTCGGCCGGGGCGTGGGTCGGCTTGACCTTCCGCAGCTCGGCGACGACCTTGTCCGGGTCGTTGGACGGGCCGCGGACGGCCGGGTTCTGGACGTTCCCGGGGAGGACGAGGAGGGTGAACCCGTCGCCGGGCCCGGCGGCGCGGACGACGGCCTCGGCGTGGGCGACGGCGGTCTCGAACCGGGACGGCCCGCCGCCGGGCCGGGCGGTCATGGACAGGGAGGCGTCGAGGACGAGGACGTGGTGGGTGCGGGGGACGTTGGCGACGACCTGGGTCTCGCCGGGCTTGATCGCCTGCCAGAGCTTCTCGGCCCAGTCGGTGGCGGCGGCCATGGCGACGAGGGGGAGGAGGAGGGCGAGGGCGCGGAGGGCGAGGAGGACCCACTGGTCGACGCGGCGGCGGTGCCGCCGCTCGGCGACGAGGAGGAACCGGACGGCGGCCCAGGGGACGACCTGGTACCGCTTGCGGAAGAGGAGGTGGATGAGGAGCGGGACGCCGACGGCGGCGGCGGCGGCGCCGGCGGCGAGTGCGGGGCTGAGGACGGCAAACAGGGTCACGGGTGGTGGCTACCGGGTGGTGAGTGGCCGGGTGCTGGTCGGGCGCGGGAGTTGGCGGGGCGAACCCGAGGAGGGGTCGGGTGTCCTCAGTATGGCCGGTCGGGGGCGGGGAGGCAACGGCCGGGCGGGTGGCGTTGACATTTCCGGCGCGGTGCTTAGGATACCCCACACCGATGCGGCGGGCTGTAGCTCAGCTTGGTAGAGCGCTTGGTTCGGGACCAAGAGGTCGCAGGTTCGAATCCTGTCAGCCCGACTTAGAAAACCCGCTGGAAAACGAGCACTTCGCGAACCCGCACACCTCGCGAATCGTCTCCTGGACAGAGAACTGGGCAGAGAAGTTGAAAAACCCCCTCCCCCGAGCCACCGGGAGAGGGGGCCAAGAGTAAGCCTTCCGGCTCACCCGTGTTTCCGCACGGGAGGTTTACTCAGATGCCGCACCGGCCCGAACCCTGGTACCGCGCGTCAAAGAACGCCTGGTACGTCCAACTCGACGGCAGCCAAATCCGGCTGGCCAAAGGCAACAAGGACGAGACCGAGAAGGCCGCCTGGGACGCCTTCTACCGGCTGATGGGGTCCGACCTCAAAGAACTCCCGCCGAAGGACAAGCTCCGCACCGCGGAGCTGTGCTCGCTCTTCCTCGACTACTCCGAGAAGCACCACGCCCCCGGCACCTACGAGAACTACCGCCACTTCCTCCGGTCGTTCGTCAAGGCGTTCGGCACCAAGCTAGCCGCCGACCTGAAACCCATCCACGTCACCCGCTGGCTCGACGCCCGCCCGTCTTGGAAGGGGGCCCGCCGGCACGGCATCCTGGCCGTCAAGCGGGCCTACTCCTGGGCGGAGAAGCAGGGGCTGCTCGCCCCCAACCCGCTCAAGGGGGTCGAGCAGGAGGCCGCCGGCCGCCGCGACCGGGTACTCACCCGCGGGGAGCAGGCGGAGATCCTCGCCGCCATCCGCGACGAGCCGTTCCGCCAGTTCGTGCGGGCGATGTTCGAGACGGGGGCCCGGCCCGGGGAGGTCGCCCGCGTCACCGCCGCCGACGTCAACCTGGACCTCGGGGTGTGGGTGTTCGCCCGGCACAAAACGGCGAAGAAGACCAAGCGGCCGCGGGTCGTCTACCTGCCCCCGGCGGTCGTCGAACTCACGCGGGCGCTCGTCGCCAAGTTCCCCGAGGGCCCGCTCTTCCGCGGGCCCCGCGGGCAGCGGCCGTTCACCCGGAACAACATCCGGTGCCGGTTCAAGCGGCTCCGGGAGAAGCTGCCGCACCTGAAACACTTCGTCGCGTACACCGCCCGGCACACGTTCGCCACCCGGGCGCTCCAGAACAACGTGGGCATCGCGCAGGTCGCCGAGTTGCTCGGGCACACGAGCACCGAGATGGTCTCGAAGGTCTACGGGCACCTGGCTGATCAGATCGGCCACCTCCGCGCGGCGGCGGCGAAGGCCGCTAC
>PNKH01000036.1 GCA_013822345.1 Isosphaera sp. | reverse complement strand
TCGATGTTCCGGTAAGGGGTGCCAGATGCCGCTTCTGGTGGGCTGGATCTTCTGCCCGCAGTGCGAGTTTCGGAAGCGTGTCTGCGTCGCGATCGAGGGGCCGCCCGACGCGCACGGCCCGCTGGTCGTCACATGCCCCCGTGACAAGAGTTGCCACCTCATCGGTCTGTCGGGGTTCGTGCCCGTCGAGGAGCGCCCGGCGGACCTCGCCGTGTCACGGCCCGCCGACTTTGCTCTGGCCGACAACCCCTATCAGCGAGCGGGGCGGCCACGGTGGGCGTGGTGGCGGTTCTGGTAGGCGGCGGGCGGTGCGCCCCCGGTGAGGACCCGGCCGGACCAGGTCCTGTTGACGTTCGGGGCGGTTGCGGCTGATACTGTTGCGCCGGCTCCCACCCCTCCGCGAGGCCCGGACGCCATGCGGCACATGCTCACGGACGACCTCTGGGCGGCGATGGGGCCGCTGGTCGAGCGGGCCAAGCGGCACCGGGCGGGCAGAAGCCGCAGGTGTCCGACCGGGTGTTCTTCGAGGCCGTCCTGTCCGGGGTGAGGACCGGGGTCCCGTGGCGGGACCGGCCGGCCGAGTTCGGGGCGTGGGACGCGGTGTACAACCGGCTCCGCCGGTGGGTGTCCTCCGGCAGCCTCAAGTCCCTGTTCGACCTGCTCACCGCCGACCCCGACCTGGGGGAGGTCCGGCGGGTGCTGGTCGACGCGACCGCCGTCCGCGCCCACCCGCACGCCGCCGGGGCCCGGCGGCGGGGGAAAAAGTCGGGGCGGCCCGGTCGGCGCGGGAGCGGGCGCTCGGCCGGGGCCGTGACGGGCTGACGACCAAGGTGATCCCGACCGCGGCCGACGAGGACACGGCTCTCGCCGTCGATGTCCTGCCCGGGCAGCCCACGACGCCCCGCACCCGGGGCGGATGCTCGACCGGACCCCGGCCCGGGTGCCGGTGGTGGACGAGCTGGTCGGGGACCGGGGGTTCGACGGGGACCCGCAGCGGCACGCGCGCGTCGACCGGGACGTGGCGGCGGACATCCCGAGCGGGCGGTACCGGGCCGTGGCCGCTGGACAAGGCGGCGTACCGGGCCCGAAACACGGTGGAGCGGCTGTTCGCCAAGGCCAAGCAGTTCCGCCGGGCGGCCACCCGGTACGAGAAGCTGCGGGCGACGTTCCTCGGCGTGGGCCACCTGGCCCTCGGGTTCGTCCGGCTCCGACGCCTCGCGAACGCCCATAGGACCTGGTCGCCGCAGGAGCCGGCGGCCGCGTTTCGGCTTTCGTGAGTTCAACGCCTCAGCAGCGGCCGCCGCTGCTGAGCGGGGGCGTTCGGCGGTAGTGACTGTCCCAAGCCGAGGGCGAGCGATGCACCCCACGACCGGATCGGGCCTGATGAGGCTGGCGGCGATCGCCCTCACCGGGTGCGGCGCCGCCGGCGCGGCGTCGGCGCAGGACGACGGCTCGACCCGGTTCCGTGACCTGCCGAAGGGGTGGGCCGTCGAGAAGACCGTGGTCGTTCCCCCCCGGGACCTGGCCGCGATGAGCAAGAACCTCGGCGGCCAGATCGTCCGGAACGCCAACACGTACCTGTCCGTGGACAACCGGTCGCTCCAGGTGAACGTCCTCACCTGCCCGACGGTCGAGGACGCGGTCCGCGTGCAGGCGGCGCTGCTGCGCTTGCACGGCGGGGACCGCGTGCGCTGCCCCCGGGAGGGGAGGGTGGTGTTCGAGTTGCGCGCGCCGACCCGGGCCCCCGTCGAGCGGGCCTACCTGGAACTCGGGTTCAAGCCGCCGGCGGTCACCTACGACGTGTCGTTCCGGGCGACGCCGATCACCCGGTGCGAGCCGATGGAGTGGAACAGGATGTACGTCGCGTTCCTCCGCAAGGAGCCGGACGAGGCGGCGATCCGCGCCCTGTCGAAGGGCTTCACGTTCGGCGACCAGATCCGCCTGAGGACCCACGGCCTGGGGGCCGAGAGGTCGGCGTTCGTGTTCGGGACCAAGCCGACGGACAGCAAACCCGAGGCGGACGGCGAGATCACGGCCCACACGTTCGCCGGCCTCGCCTCGACGTTCGGCGTCCCGCAGGTCGGCGTGTCGGCGGAGATCACCTCCGAGGCGTTCGCCGTCACGCCCAGCACCCGCAAGGCCGGGAAGGAGCTGCTCGGGGCGACCGAGTTCTGGCCGAGCGCGGACGAGGAGATCGTCGCCCTGGCCCGGCGGATCACCGGCCCGGGCACCGCCGCCGCCGACAAGGTCGCGGCCCTGCTGGCGTGGTTCTCCGACGACACGAACTTCAAACCCGACGGGCGGATCCCGGGTTCCCGGTACGGGGTGAAGGCGGCGCTCCGCCAGCGATACGGGATGTGCTGGGACTACTCCGACTGTTTCGTCACCCTGTGCCGGGCCGCGGGCGTGCCGTGCCGCCAGGTGTACGGCTGGGTGCACGCGCTCGACGGACACGTCTGGGCGGAGGTGCTCGTCGAGGGGAAGGGGTGGCGCCAGGTCGACCCGGTGGCGGGCGCGGGCTGCGACAGCCGCTACGTCCCGTTCGTCGCCAGCGAGAGCGGCGCGATGCCGGTGGTCTACACGTCGGCGGTCCGGATCGTGCCGAGGGAGGCGAAGGACCGAAACCGGTGAGCGGGCCGCCGGACCGAACGCCGCACCCGGCCGCGGCGGCACCGGGTGGTGTCGGGGTTCGGGCTCTCCCGGTCGCGGCCGCCGTCGGGGGACGATGCCGTGGCCGATTCGCGCAGCCCGGAGTACCGGCGGGCCCTGCCGGAGGTCGTCCACAACCAGCTCCGCGACGGCACCCCACCGGAAACCCGGGCGACACTGGACCGGTTGGTGGCCGGCGGGTACTCACGGGAGCAGGCGGTCGAGACGATCGCCGGGGCGGTCGAGGCGGAGATGCTCGCGGTGCTCCGCGCCCGCCGGCCGTTCGACGAGGCGCGGTACACGGCAGCCCTGCGGGCACTCTGAGGCCGACCCCCTCACGCCCCCGCCGCGCCCCACCGCCCGGCCCACTCGTCCGACCCGACCGTCCGGGCCAGGTCCGCGAACCCCGGCCCGCCGGCCGCGTCCGCCGACCGCTCCCGCCCGTCCACCCGCTCCGCCGCCGCCATGTCCAGCAGCCCCCGCAGGGCCGCGACGAACACCTCCGCCTGCGGCCCGGTCAGCTTGTCCGCCCAGCCGGCCTGCTCCACCGCCGCCGCGATCCGCCCGCCCACGTTCTCGAACGACAGGGCGAACGCGTCCCCGCCCAGCGCCGGCGCCGTCAACTCCACCACCGCCCGCTGACACCCGAACCGCACCGCCCCGACCGCCACCCGCACCCCGCCCCACCCCGGGGTCCGGTCCAGCAGGTCGACCAGCTCCCGGTCCACGAACCGGTGCACCCCCTCCGCCGCGTGGGCCAGGTCGTGGTGCAGTCGCCCGGCCTTCGCCGGGCCCGCCCGCCGCAGCTTCCGGAACAGCCGCGGCACCGTCCCCGAGTGGAACCCCGGCCGCAAGAGCCCGCGCATCGACTCCCCGTGCGACCCGATCGTCACCGGGTTCAGCCGCGGCGACCGGTTCGCCCGGTACAGCCGCCAGTTCGCCAACAGCTCCCAGGCGATGAACCCGAACACCCCCGGGACGCACGCCACGATCGTGAACGCCCACACGTTCGCCTTCGCCACCCCCCACCCGGTCACCGACGCCACCACCCCGCCGAACGACGACAGCTCGTTCGCCGGGTCCCCCACCACCACCAGCGGGAGCAGCAGCTTGTGCGACACCGTCACCACCGGGAAGTGCTTCACCGGGTTGATCTGCGGCTCGAGCAGCAGGTAGAAGGCGAACCGCGTCAGGTACGCGACCGGGAACCACAAGAGCCCGAGCACCGCCTTCACCGCCAGCGACCCGCCCGAGTCCCCGCCGCGGAACCGCAGCCGCTCGTCCACCGCGTACAGCCGCCGCTCCACCCAGTTCGCCAGGGCCCGGCACCAGTCGACGACCGTGGCGATCAGCCCGGGGATCAGGTTCACCCGGACCACCCGCCACCAGTCGGACAGCATCTCGGCCAGGCGGTCCTGGGCCACCCACCCCCACGGGGTGTTGTACGCCACCGTCAGCCCGGCCCAGACCGCCCACCCCCACCGGAGCAGGAACCGCGGGCTCACCCCGAACAGCACCATCAGCCCGAACACCAGTGCGGTCAGCAACAGCGGGGTCGCGAAGTGCCGGCCGAGGAGCCGGGCCGGCCGGCTCAGCCGCAGCCGCCGGACCAGGCCGGACCGCCACACCCCGACCGGCAGGTCCCACACCACCCCGCGGACCAGAAGCCACGCGTACCGGAACGCCTCCCCGACCGCCCGGCGGAACGGCGGGACGTGCAGCACCAGGAACAGGAACACCGCCAGCCCGCCGACCCACCCCCACGGGACGTGGAACCCGCCCGGCTTCGAGGTGAACACCTGCTTCGCCAGGTCGGCCGCCTCGTCGTGGGACCACCAGATGGTGTTCGTCTCCTCGTCGTACTCCACCCCGTCGGCCGCCGCGGCCCGGGCGGGGTCCGGGGCCGGCGGCGGCTTCTTCGTCGCCCGCTTGGCGACGAACGCGTAGGCGTCCGACCCGATGTGCGCCATCTCGATGGCGAACACCACCGTCATGAACGCCCCGGCGAACGGCAGCAGCAGGTACAGGAACAGCGCACGCCCGACCGGGCCGGCGAAGAACACCGAGCTGCCGCGCTGCAGCCAACGGAGGTAGAACTCGCCCCGCCGGTAGACTCCGTCCAGCGCCTCGGACAGGTGGTCGTCGGCCCGCAGCAGCGGGTCGCCGCGGAGCAACTCGCCCGGCCCGCGGAGGTCCGGCAGCTTCAGCCGGTTCCGGGCGACCGCGTCCCGCAGGTCGCCGAACCGCAGGTACCCGCGGTCGCACACCCGGTCCAGCAACTCGGCCACCAGCTTGTCGCGCCCGACCTCCTCGACCGTGGTCGTCGGGACGAGGCCGGCCGCGGCCAGGGCGGCGGCGACGACCGGGGTGAGCTCGGCCCGGATCTCGCCCTCGGCCCGGTGCGTCTCGTGGTGGAACAGGCGGTCGAGGCGGAGGTGGGCCGGGGCCGGCAGCCCGGCCCGGAGGAGCTGGGCCTGGGCCCGCTTCAGCCCCATCAGCAGGAGCACCCGCCGGGCCCGCGGCAGCGGCCGCTTGACCGGCCGCCGGCCGAGCGTCCGGATCGCCTCCGGCAGGTCGACCGCGAACACCTCCCGGCCGAGGTCGGCCGGCAGCTTCTGCAGCTCGTACAGGCCGCGGGCGGCCCGCGGCCACACCCCGGCGGCGGCCGGCCCGAGGAGCGGGGCGAGGGCCTGCCGCCACTCCCGCCGGGTCGGGCCGTCCCACCCGAGCAGCCGGCCGAGTTCGTCCACCACCTTGTCGAGGGCGGCCAGCGCCCCCGTCTCGGCCAGGCCCCGCCCGCCGGCCGCCGCCAGCTGCGCCCGGAGGATCGCGGCCCGGACGTGGTTCCCCTTCCCCTCCGCGTCCCGGGCCTTGGCGAGCAGCCCGCCGGGGTCGGCCGGCGCGACCGCCGGCGGCGCCGGGGCGGCGGCCGTTTCCGGCCACTGCTCGTGCGGCTCCGGGTCGGCCGGCGGGTCGTCCGCCCCGGCCGGCCGGGACTGCGCCAGCAGCCCGGCGGCGTCCACGACTTCCGCGAGGGATTGGGCGACGCCGGGGCCGTGCGGCAGGCTCGGGAAGTAGTCCTCGGCCGCGTGCCGGTCGAACGCCCGGAGGTCGAGGTAGACGGCGGCGAACGCCCGGAACACGGCCGCGTCGTCCGCCCCGGGGACGACCAGGTGCTCGGCCTCCAGGACGGCCCGCACCTCCCGGGCGGCCGTCGGCCCGAGCGCCAGGAGCCGGTCGCGGCACTCGGCCGGGGCGAGGACGCCGGCCTCCCAGGCCAGGTCGACGGCCCGCATCACCGCGGCCCGGTACAGGACCCGCCAGTACACCCGGAGCTGCTCCCCGCGCGGGAGCCGCTCGATCATCCGGTCGTCGGGGTCGGTGACCAGCAGGAGGTCGGGCTCGGTCCCGGCCATCGCCCGGGGCGGGAGGACGTCCGCGGCGGCGAGGGCCTGCCGCGACACCCAGAGCGGGAGGTCGGGGTTGGTCGGGACGGGATGGCCGGTGTCGGACAGGAAGTGGGCGACGTGCCGGAGGTACCGCTCGGGGACGAGCCGGGCGGCCGGCTCGACCGCCCGCAGGACCGGCTCCAGGCTCGCGTCGTGTGCCACGGGTTTCCTCGGCGCGGCGGAGAGCACGGTCGATCTTCGGGGATGCGGTCGGGCCGTCAAGAGCGGCGAAGACGAAGCGATCGGAACGCGGATCAAGAGGATCAAAACCCGGATCAAGAGGATCAGACCAGGACATTGATTTTCGTCTGATCCTCTCGATCCCGTCTTTCATCCTCTTGATCCGCGTTCCGATCGCTTCGTGCGGCTGTCCCGTGAGTGTTCCGTGAGGCGTGAAACCTCCGCCGCGGCCGCGGGTATAATCATCTCACCCCCCTCGATCGGTTCCAGCGGAGGCGACCATGCTGCGGGTGGGATCCCTCGTCGGCCTGGCCCTGACCGTCCTCGCGGCCGGGCTCCTGTCCCCCGACCCCCGGACCGGCCGGGCCGCCGACCCGAAGCCGGTCACCGACAAGCTGAACAAGGCGGTCGAGGGCGTCACCCTCACCGGACCCGACGGCAAGCCGGTCTCGCTCAAGGACTGGCACGGCAAGGCCGCGACCGTCGTCGTCTTCCTGTCGTTCGACTGCCCGGTCTCGAACTCCTACGCCGCCACCCTCACCGAGATGCACGCCGCGTACGCCGCCAAGGGCGTGGCCGTCGTCGGCGTCGTCCCGGGCGAGGACGACCGGGCGGCGGTGGCGAAGCGGGTCGCCGAGTTCAAGCTCCCGTTCCCGGTCGCCACCGACCCGAAGCTCGCCGCCGCCGACGCGTTCAAGGCGACCACCACCCCCGAGGCGTTCGTCCTCGACCACAACGCCGTCCTGCGGTACCGCGGCCGGGTCGACAACGCCTGGCACGCCCGGCTGAAGCGGAACCCGCGGGTCACCGAGACCGACCTGAAGAACGCCGTCGAGGAGCTGCTCGCCGGCAAGGACGTGACCGTCCCGGCGACCGTCCCGGTCGGGTGCCACGTCCTGGCGAAGGACGCGAAGCCGGACCCGAACGCCGCCGTCACCTACCACCGCGACGTGCTGCCGATCCTCCAGAAGCACTGCCAGAGTTGCCACCGCCCCGGCGAGGTCGGCCCGTTCTCCCTGATGACGTACAAGCAGGCGCAGAACTGGTCCGCCGACATGGTCCACTACACCGCCAGCCGGGAGATGCCGCCGTGGAAGCCGGCGGCCGGGGTGCCGTTCGCCAACGCCCGGTCGCTCACCCTCCGCGAGATCGACACCCTCGCCGCCTGGGACAAGGCCGGGTGCCCCGAGGGCGACCCGAAGGACGCCCCGCCGCCGGTCAAGTTCCCCGAGGGCTGGCAGCTCGGCGAGCCGGACCTGGTGCTGACCGTCCCGGAGGAGATGCACGTCGCGGCCGGCGGGAAGGACCTGTTCCGGTGCTTCGTCCTGCCGACCAACACGACCGAGGACAAGTACATCGTCGCCTACGAGGTGAGGCCGGGGAACGCCGCGGTCGTCCACCACGCCCTGAACTTCTTCGACACCACCGGCCGGGCCCGGGAGCTGGAGCAGAAGGAGAAGGACCGGAAGAAGGCGGCGGACGAGCCGGACCGCGGCCCCGGGTACTCGGTCGGGATGGGGATCGGGTTCGTCCCGACCGGGGCCGGGGCGCGGCCCGGCGTCCCGCCGATCGGGACGTTCGGCGGGTGGGCCCCCGGGCAACTCGCCACGAAGTTCCCGGAGGGGTCCGGGGTGCTCCTGCCGAAGGGGGCGGACGTGGTCCTCCAGGTCCACTACCACCGGACCGGCAAGGCCGAGGCCGACCGCACCCGGATCGGCGTCTACTTCGCCAAGAAGCCGGTCGAGAAGCCGTTCGTCACCCTGACCGTCGGCGGGCTGTCGTTCTTCAACTCGATCCCGAAGGGCGACCCGGCGTACAAGGCGAAGGGGTCGGCGTGGCTGACCGCCGACGCGACCGTCCACAGCGTCCTGCCGCACATGCACCTGGTCGGGCGGCAGATCAAGGTGACCATGACCGCGCCGGGCCAGGACCCGGTGGTGCTCGTGGACATCAAGGACTGGGACTACAACTGGCAGGAGACGTACTGGTTCAAGGACCCGATCCGGGCCAAGGCCGGGACCCGGTTCGACGTGGAGGCGGTGTACGACAACTCGGAGAAGAACCCGCACAACCCGTTCCACCCGCCGCGGAACATCAGCTTCGGGGAGGAGACGACGAACGAGATGCTGTTCGGGTTCCTCGGGGCCACCCCCGCCGGCGGCGAGCGGCCGCGGTTCGTCCGGACGGACCCGAACAAGAAGTGACCCCAGCCCGCGGCGTTTAGCCGCGACGCGGAGTCCTCGGAGCGGAGCGCGGGAGCTTTCCGCGCTCCGCTCCGAGGACTCCGCGTCGCGGCTAAACTTTTCCGCGCCCGCCAGGGTACAATCCTTCACCGTACCCACCTCACGCGAAAGGTACCCCCCATGAGACGCCTCGCCGCCCTGGCACTGTGCCTGGGCCTCGCCCCGTTCCTCGCGGCCCGGCCGCCGGAGAAGCCGGCCGCGAAGACGCACGACGTGCCGTACCGGCTGACCGACACCAAGCACATCCTGGTCCGGGCGAAGATGAACGGGAAGGGCCCGTTCAACCTGATCCTCGACACCGGGGCCCCGGCGGTGTTCGTCACCAAGGCGGTGGCGAAGAAGGCCGGGGTGGAGCTGGACGACAAGGGGTGGGGGACGTTCGGGGCGTTCGAGCTCGAGGGCGGGGTGAAGCTGGACAAGGTCAAGACGCGGGTCGAGGACCTGGTGCAGATCGAGGGGATGAACAGCATGGGGCTGGCCGGCGTCGAGCTGCACGGGGTGGTCGGGTACAACGTGCTGGCGAAGTTCCGGATCGCCTACGACTTCACCGCCGACAAGCTGGCGTTCGAGGAGCTGCCCGGGTTCGACCCGCCGGCCCCGATGAAGATCGACGCCAAGGGCGGGGACGACATCCAGAGCATGGGCCCGATGCTCAAGATGCTCGCCGCCCTGACCGGGCTGCGGCCGAACTTCGAGGTCGTCCCGCGCGGGTTCGTCGGGGTCGAGGCGGAGGAGGCGAACGGGGCGGTCGTGGTGAGGAAGGTGCTCGCCGGGAGCCCGGCGGCGAAGGCCGGGTTCGAGGCCGGGGACGTGATCGAGTCGGTGAAGGCGGCCGAGGTGACCACGAACAAGGCCCTCGCCGCGGCCCTGGCCAAGGCCGGGACCGGGACGAGGCTGACGTTCACGGTGAAGCGCGGCGGGAAGGCCAAGGAACTGACCGTCGAACTCGGGAGGGGGCTGTGACCATGCGCGCCGCGTGCACGCTGCTGCTACTGGCCGGGTTGGCCGCGTTCGCCCCGGCCCAGGACAAGACGGACCCGCCGAAGGCGGACGGGAAGCCGGTCGTCGTGCCGTTCGAGCTGCTCTCGTCCCGGCACATGGCCGTCCAGGTGATGGTGAACGGGAAGGGGCCGTACCGGCTGATCTTCGACACCGGGGCCCCGACCAACCTGGTGAACAACCGGCTGGCGAAGGACGCCGGGGTGCTGAAGAAGGGCGACGCCCCGGCCCTGCCGCTGTTCGGGATGGGGGGTGCCAAGACCCTCGACAGCCTCGCCATCGGGGGCGTGAAACTGGAGAAGGTGCCGGTGATGGTGATGGACCACCCGACGGTGACCGCCATGTCGAACGCCCTCGGGCCGATCGACGGGATCGTCGGGTTCCCGTTCTTCGCCCGGTACAAGACGACGGTCGACTACCAGAAGAAGGAGCTGACGTTCACCCCGAACGGGTACGAGCCGGCGGACGTGATGCAGGCCCTGATGCAGAAGATGATGGGCGGCGGGGGGAAGAAGCCGGAGCCGCGGGTGGTCGCCCCGGCCGCCGTCTGGGGCTTCACCGTCGACAAGGCCGAGGCCGACGAGGAGGCCGGGGTGAAGGTGACGGAGGTGCTGGCCGGGTCGCCGGCGGCCGCCGCCGGGCTGAAGGCCGGGGACCGGCTGCTGACCCTCGACGGGCGGTGGACCGACTCGGTCGCCGACACGTTCACCGCCGCCAGCCTGGTGAAGCCGGGGCGGAAGGCGGCGGTGGTGGTCACCCGCGACGGCAAGGAGGTCCGGCTGACGGTGGTCCCGGCGAACGGGGTGTGACATCCCTCCGGGCCGGAAGGCAGGTCCGTTAGCGCTTCAGCGAGTACAGCACCACCGCCGACGCGACCCGGATGGCGCTGTCCTTGTCGTGCCCGAGGCAGTCGGCCGCCTTGTGCCCCTCGATCGCGCACCCGATGTCGTACTTGCTGTAGACCACCGCCCACCGCCCGTCGATCTTGATCCCTTCCAGGTGGAGCGGGTGGTTCCGCAGCTCCGGCTCGGCCCCCTTCCCGCCCGGCAACTCGCGCCGGCACCGCACCGTCCCGATGTTGAGGTTCGCCTCCCGGGCCACCTTGAACAGCGGGTCTTCCTTGTCGTCCTTCGTCCTCGGCTGGATCAGCTCCAGCTTCCGGTCCGGGAACAGCCGGGCACACGTCTCCCGGAACGACTTGTCGAACGCCTGCCACTGGTCGAACCCGCCGCACGCCGCGTCCGCCAGGAGCAGCCCGCCGGTCTGCAGGTTCCCCTGCAGGTTCTCGACCTCCTCGTCGGTCAGGGCGAGCGGCTTCCGGCCGTGCAGGTACATGAACTTGAAGTTCGCCAACTGGTCCACGTCCGACGGCGGCAGGACGGCGCTCGTGAGCGCGACCTCGAGCCGGGCGTTGTCCCGCAGGTAGCCCATCAGGTTCTTCAGCGCGCCCGGGGCCGGCTCCGGGTCCCCGGCGATCTTCAACTGCACCGGCCGGAAGTGGCTCCGGGTCACCCCGGTCTCGGCCCCCTTGACGATTACCGTCTTGCTCAGCTTCGGCTTCGGCAGCTCCATCCCGGTGGCGTAGGCGACGACGTTCCGGGCCAGGCAGAACGCCTTCTCCCCGCGGTTCGCCGGGCGGGTGGCGTCCTTCGGCATGTACTTCGCCTCCTCCCAGTACCCGGCGAGCGGGGACGGGCTGAACACGGCCACCGTCCGGCACCCGCGGTCGAGCACCTCCAGGTCCGGGAAGTCGGTCGGCAGCACCCCCGGGAACATCCGCCAGATGGCGTGCTCCGGCGGCATCTTCCGCAGCTCGGTCCCCTCGAACAGCTTCTTCACCAGGGCCCGGAACGACCGGGCGAACGCCGGGTCGCCGCAGCACGCCTCGCCGACCAGGAACCCGCCCTCCTCGACGTACAGCTTGAGGATCTCCTCCTGGGCCGGGGTGAGGACGAGCGGGCCGTGCCCGTTCAGGTACAGGACCGGGGACTGGAGCAGGACCCCGACCTCCTCCAGGACCTTCTCCTTCCCGGACCGGCCGTTCGGCCCGCCGTCGTCGTCGAACCGCCGCCGGCGGGCGTCGTACACCTGCCAGGCCAGGGGGGCGTTGCCGAACACCTCCCGGGCGGAGAACTCGACGACGTGGCGGGCGTCACTGTGCTTCCGGTTCCAGTTCGCGGCGCCCGCCGGCGGCTTGTGGTCCGGGTGCGGGACCTCGACCAGCACCCCGTTCCCCAGGTCCTGCTTGTCGCCCCAGGCGAACTTGCTGACCAGCACCGGGGTCCGCCCCTTGGACAGGAACAGCAGGGCGAACGCGGTCGACAGGTGGGCCGTCCCGTCGATGCTCTTCCCCCGGCTGATCGACCCGTCCGACCCCTGCTCCTGGATCCGGACGAGCATCTCGCACCCCTCGCGGTACCAGTCGTGGGCCCCGAGGAACCGCTGCCCGGACAGCCGCCCGAGCCGCTCGATCCCGTACACGTTGTAGAACGTGCTCTTGGGCGACTCGAACCGGAACTTCTCGGCCACCCAGTTCATCCCGCGGGCCAGGGCGGCGTTCTGCCCCGCCCCGTAGTCCCCGCAGTTCCGGGCCACCCCGGTCGCCGGGTCCAGCTTCTGCTCGCTGGCGTCCAGCCCCATCCGGGCGATCAGCAGCCCGCACACCCCGGCCACCGACATGCTGATGCTCTCCGGCATCCCCTCCCCGGCCATCCCGTTGTAGTACTTCCAGTACCCGGCCTGGGGGTTGTCCGGCGGGGTCAGCTGGGTGCGGGCGTAGAACTCCTGGACCCCGCGCCACGCCGCCTCCGGGACCTTGGCCCCGGCCTGCTTGGCCGCGTACAGCCCGAGCAGGGCGTACTGGGTGTTCGAGTTGTCGGCGATCGCGTTCTGCGGGTAGCTCCACCCGCGGAGGGTCCCGGCCGGCACCCCGGTGACGGCGTCGACCTCCCACCCGAGGGCGGTGCGGATCAGCCAGTCGGCGTTCCGCTGGACCAGCGGCAGGTCCTTCGGGTCCCGGGCCTCGGCGAACACCAGGTTGCACAGGGCGACGACGTACGTCTTCTTCGGATTCTTGGACAGCTGGCGGAGGTAGTCCATCGGCTTGACCAGGGCCGGGTCGTCCGGCTTCACCCCGCAGTTGAGCAGGGCGAGGGTGACCAGGGCGGTGGTCCCGCCCTCCAGGTCGGCGAGGGTGCCGAGGACGATCCCCTCCCAGTTCCCCTGCGGGTTCTGCTGCTTCTTCAGGTAGCGGACCCCGTTGTCGATCGCCTTCCGCACCTTCTCGACCAGCTCCTCCTCGACCTTCGGCGGCGGGGCGGCGGCCGCGGCCGGGGGGGTCGGGACGGTCGGCACCAGGCCGAGGGCCAGGGCGAACGCGGCGGGGAGCAGGAACCGGGACATGGCGGCCCTCCGGGGACGGGGCGGGGCGCACCCCGCCGAACCCATTATTCGCACGGCGCCGGGGCGGATTGTAGTCGAGCAACCAAGTTTAGCCGCGACCCGGAGTCCGCGGAGGGGAGCGCGGGGTCTGCGCCGCGCTCCCCTCCGCGGACTCCGGGTCGCGGCTAAACGAGCGGGGCTGGTCACCACCGCAGGGGCTTCTGCCACGCCTCCTTCAGCTCCGCCAGCTTCGCCCACACGAGCCACTCGCCGCCGGCCCCGGCGACCCGCAGCCGCGGCTCCGCGACCGTCACCCCGACCTTCGCCAGCGGCAGACCCGTGAAACACGCCTCGAACGCCGCCGCCCGGCCGGGCTCCACCTCGACCAGGAACCGCGTCGGCGTCTCGCTGAACAGCTTCACCTCGTCCGGCAGGTCGCCGGACAGGTCGGTAAGATCGGCCCCGACCCCGCCGGCGAACGCCATCTCCGCGGCCGCGACCGCCAGCCCGCCCTCGCCCAGATCATGGCACGCCCGGACGTGTCCGCCGGTGATCGCGGCGTGGACGGCGGCGAAGATGCGCGGGGCAATGTCGAGATCGACCGTCGGGACGTGGCCTCCGCCCTGCCCCGTCACGAGGTGGTAGTACGACCCGCCGAGCTCGTCCCGCGTCGCCCCGACCAGGTAGAGGTGGTTGCCGGCCGCCTTCAGGTCCATCGTAACGCACTTCCGCACGTCCGGGACGTGGCCGAGGGCGGACACCAGCAGCGTGTGCGGGATGTCGAGCCGCTTCCCGTCCTTGCCGGCGTAGGTGTTGTTCAGGCTGTCCTTGCCGCTGACGAACGGCGTCCCGAACGCCACCGCCACGTCCCGGCACGCCTCGGCGGTCCGGACCAGCGCCCCGAGCACCGCCGGGTCGTTGACGTTCCCCCAGCAGAAGTTGTCGAGGATGGCGACCCGCTTCGGGTCGGCCCCGACGGCGACGACGTTCCGGACCGCCTCGTCGATCGCGGCCGCGGCCATGTGGTACGGGTCGAGGTCGGCGTACCGCGGGTTGATCCCGCACCCGACCGCCGCCCCGGCCCACGACCCGAGTACCGGCATCACGACGGCCGCGTCCGACGGCCCGTCGTTGGCGACCCCGACCAGCGGCTTGACCACGCTCCCGCCCTGCACCTCGTGGTCGTACTGGCGGATCACCCACTCCTTCGAGCAGACGGTGGGCGCGGCGAGGATGGCGAGGAGTGCGGAGGTCGGGTCGGGCGAACCGCGACCGTCAGGGAGCGGGTGTTCGGGGGACACCCGCTCCCTGACGGTCGCGGTTCGCCCGGCACCCCACTCCGCCTCCCGCACGACCTGCGGCCGCCCCTCGTGCAGGAAGTGCATGTCGAGATCGGCGACCACGTTCCCGTGGTACGCGAGCCTCAGCCGCCCGGTCGGCTCGAACGTCCCGAGGGCGACCGCCTCCACGTCCTCCGCCTCGCACAGCGCCCGCAGCTCCGGCCACTTCGCGGGCGGCACGGAGAGCACCATCCGCTCCTGCGACTCGCTGATCCAGATCTCGGTGTAGGTCAGCCCGGCGTACTTCAGCGGGGCGTTCGCGAGTTCGACCGTCGCCCCGAGGTCGGCCCCCATCTCGCCGACGGCGGACGAGAACCCGCCGGCCCCGCAGTCGGTGACGGCGGTGAACAGCCCGCGGTCGCGGGCCTGCAGGAGCACGTCGGCAACCTTCTTCTCGGTGATCGCGTCGCCGATCTGCACCGCCCCGCCGCTGACCGTCTCCGACTCGTGTGTCAGTTCCAGGCTGGAGAACGTCGCCCCGTGGACGCCGTCCCGCCCGGTCCGCCCGCCGACGGCCACGACCAGGTCGCCGGGGTTCACCCGCTTGAACGCCTTGTCGGCGGGCAGCAGCCCGACCGTGCCGCAGAAGACGAGCGGGTTCGCCAGGTAACGCTCGTCGAACAGGACCGCCCCGTTCACCGTCGGGATGCCCATGCGGTTGCCGTAGTCGCGGACGCCGGCGACGACCCCCTGCATCACCCGCCGCGGGTGCAAGACGCCCTGCGGCAGCCGCCCCGGGTCGAAGTCCGGCGGGGCGAAGCAGAACACGTCGGTGTTGCAGATCGGTTTGGCCCCGAGGCCGGTCCCGAGCACGTCGCGGATGACGCCGCCGAGGCCGGTGTTCGCCCCGCCGTACGGCTCGATCGCCGACGGGTGGTTGTGCGTCTCGACCTTGAAGCACAGGTGGTGGTCGGCGTCGAACTTCACCACCCCGGCGTTGTCCGCGAACACGCTCACGCACCAGTCGTCGGCCCCGAGCCGCGCGCGGATCGTCTCCGTCGCCGCGAAGACGGTCTCCTTCAGCAGGTTCTGGTAGGTCCGCGTCGCGCCGGTCGTGCGGTCGTGGAGGGTGATGGTGCCCTTGAGCGTCTTGTGCGAGCAGTGCTCGGACCACGTCTGGGCGATCGTCTCCAGCTCGCAGTCGGTCGGCTCCCGGCCGAGGCCGCGGAAGTGGGCCTGGACCGCCCGCATCTCGTCGAGCGTCAGCGCGAGGAGGCCGTCCTTGCTGAGCTTGACCAGGCCGGCGTCGTCGAGCGCCGCGAGTGGGACGGTGACGAGCTTGAACGTGTACGCCGAGCCGACGCCGAGGTGGTCGGCCCGGACCGGCCCGACGACGACCTGCTCGACCGCGTCGTTCGCCAGCACCCGGCGGAACAGCACGTCGCGGTCCGGCGACGACGCCTCCGGCGGGCCGAAGTACCGGCGGAACGTGCGGGCGGCGGCCACCGGGATGCCGAGCATCCGGGCGGCGTCGAGGACGGTCTGGGCGACCGGATCGGTCACCCCGGGCTTCGGCAGGACGGTGTAGGAGTGGCCGGGCCGGTCGGCGGGCGGGGCGGCGGTGCCGGCCTCCACCAGCGGGTCGATCAGCACCTCAGACAGCAGCCGGTCGAGGTGGGCGGGGGAGAGGTCGCCTTCGAGGAGGAACCCGCGGGCGGAGGCGGTGACGAGGTCGCCGCCGCGGGCGGCGTGGGTGAGCAGGTCGAACTCGTCGCACACCCGCTCCCGCTCGGCGTCCCGGCCGAGCGGGCGGACCTCAACGTCCCAGAGCATCGCGCCCCCTCTTCGCCTCGGCCAGCCAGGCGACGAGACCCGCCCCGTCCCCGGCGTCCAGCAGTTGGTAGAACTCGGCGAGCTTGTCCCGGAAGGCGTTCACCGCCGACAGGACCGGGACCCGGTTGGCCAGGAAGATCGCGGCCCACAGGCCGGGGTCGCCGGCGGCGATCCGGGTGGCGTCTCGGAACCCGGGCCCGGCGACCGTGAGCCAGTCGGGCGGGACGATGTCGGCCAGCGCGGCCGCCACGGCGTGCGGCAGGTGGCTGGTGACCGCGAGGGCCCGGTCGTGGTCCCCCGGCGACATCATGTACACGACCCGCGACCCGAGCGCCCGCCAGAACCCCTCGACACGGGCCCGGGCGTCCGGGGCCACCCCGCCGTACATCTCGGTGACGACCGTCACCCGGCCGTCGAACAGGTCGGCGGTGGCGTGTTCGACCCCGGCCTTCTCAGACCCGGCGATCGGGTGGGCGGGAACGAAGTGGACACCGGCCGGCAGTTTCCCGCCCACGCCCTCGACCACGTTCCCCTTCGTGCTCCCGGCGTCGGTGAAGATCGTCCCGGGGCGGCAGCGCGCGGCGGCGGCGAGGACGGTCTCGGCGATCCGGTCGACCGGGGTGCAGACGACGACGAGGTCGGCGTCCTTCACCCCGTCGGCGAGGTCGGTCGTGGCCGCGTCGATCGCCCCGAGTTCGACCGCCCGAGCTAGGGTGCGGTGGTCGCGGCCGACCCCGACCACCCGCCCGGCGACCCGCCGCGCCCGGGCCGCCATCCCGACGGACCCGCCGATCAGCCCGACCCCGACCACGGTCACCTGGTCCCAGCGCATGGGGTGATTATAAGGGCCCGCCGGCCGGAAACCCCTTGCCCGCCGCCCGACCGCCGGGGATAACGGGATTGATGCCCGGAACCACCCGCACCGCCGGCCTCCCCACCCGCCGCGACTGGCTCCGGATCGGCGTCCCCGTGCTGTTCGGCGCCGGGGCGGTCCGCGGGGCGCCGGCGGTCGGGCGCGGGGCCGGGTTCGGGCGGGCGAAGTCGGTGGTGGTCGTGTTCACCAGCGGCGGGCAGAGCCAGCTCGACACCTGGGACCCGAAGCCGGCCGCCCCGGAGGAGGTCCGTGGGGCGTTCGCCACCACCCAGACCGCCGTCCCCGGGTTGCGCGTCTGCGAGCACCTGCCGCGCCTCGCCGCCCTCGCCGGCCGGTACGCGGTACTCCGGTCGATGACCCACGACGACCTCGACCACGGGTCGGCGTGCTACCTCGCCCTGACCGGCCAGTTCCACCCGCGGAAGTCGTCCAACCCGCCGCCCCGGCCGACCGACTTCCCCGCCCTCGGGGCGGTGCTGACGCGCCACCGCCCGGCCAAGAACTTTCCGCACACCGCCGTCCACGTCAACGGCCCGCTCCTCGCCCCGAGGGAAGAGTCGCCCGGGCAGTACGGCGGGTTCCTCGGCCGGGCGTACGAGCCGGCGGAACTCGGGAACGTCCTCCAGGCCGGCCGGCTGCTCGACACCCTCGACCTCCCCGCCGACGTGCCGCCCGACCGCCTCGCGGCCCGCAAGGGGTTGCTCGGCACCCTCGACCCGGCCGCGGTCGCCGACCCGCTCGCCCGGCGGGCGTTCGACCTGGTGAACGCCCCGCACGTCCGCACCGCCCTCGACCTCGGCCGGGAGCCGGAGCGGGTCCGCGACCGGTACGGGCGGCACCGGTCCGGGCAGGCGTGCCTGATGGCCCGGCGGCTGGTGGAGGCCGGCGTCCCGTGGGTGACGGTGTTCTTCAACCACGGCATCCGCGGGCAGGACGACGCCCCGGACGACACCGACGCCTACGGGTGGGACACCCACAACGACATCTTCGACGCGATGCGGACGCACCTGCTGCCGCGGTTCGACCACAGCCTGTCGGGGCTGCTCGAGGACCTCGCCCAGCGCGGGCTGCTCGACACGACGCTGGTGGTGGTGATGGGCGAGTTCGGGCGGGCGCCGCTGGTGGCGCTGGAGAAGAACTTCGAGGGTACGTCGCCGGGGCGGAAGCACTGGGCCGCGTGCTACTCGGTGGTGCTCGCCGGGGCGGGGGTGGCGGCCGGGGCGGTGGTCGGGTCGTCGGACCGGCACGCCGCGTACCCGCAGGCCGACCCGACCACCCCCGGCGACCTGGCCGCGACGCTGTTCCACGCGCTGGGCGTCCCGGCCGACGCCCACTACACCGACGCCACCGACCGGCCGTACCGGGTGACCACGGGTCACCCGGTCACGAAGCTGTTCGGCTGACCCCCCGGACCGAGGTCCCCATGCGCTCCGCTCTCCTGCTCGCCGGCGTCGCGCTCGTCGCGCCCGCCCCGGCCGCCGACTCCGACTTCACCCCGCTGTTCGACGGGAAGTCCACCGCCGGGTGGACGTTCCTCGTCAAGGCGGACAAGGACGGGAAGAAGGCCGACCCGAAGGACACGTGGTCCGTCGCCGACGGCGTCCTCCGCTGCACCGGCAAGCCGAACGGGTGCGTCGTCACCGAGAAGGCGTACGGCGACTACGTGCTGAAGCTGAAGTGGCGGTTCCCGGCCGACGGCAAGGGCGGGAACAGCGGGGTGCTGCTCCACGCCCAGGACGAGAAGGTGTGGCCCACGTCGGTCGAGGCCCAGCTCTTCTCCGGCCGGGCCGGCGACTTCTGGCTCATCACCCCGCCGGACGTGAAGCTGGAGGTCGACCCGAAGCGTCAGGACCCGAAGCAGGCCCGGCACTACTTCCGGATGGAGACGAAGGAGTCGCCGGAGAAGAAGCTGGGCGAGTGGAACGAGTACGAGATCACCTGCAAGGGCGGCGACATCACGCTGGTGGTGAACGGGGTGAAGGTGAACGAGGGGAAGAACGGGAACCTGACCAAGGGGCGGATCGCGCTGCAGTCCGAGGGCGCCCCGGTCGAGTTCAAGGACATCGTGCTCAAGCCGCTGAAGTAGGGTGGGCCGAGCCGGCGCCTCGCCGGCGAGTCCCACCACGCCCCGCAGAAGGTGGGACTCGGTCCGAAGCGGACCTCGGCCCACCCTACCCCGGGCCTCACGTCAGCGAGATGACGTGGTTGCTGAGCCGCTCGTACCCGGCGTCCGTGATCAGGTAGTTGTGCTCGATCCGAACGCCGCTGTCCCCGACGTACAGCCCCGGCTCCAGCGTGACCACGTCCCCGGCGACGAGCGTCTCGGTCGAGTGGCGGACGAGGAACGGGGCTTCCGGGTGGGAGATCCCCAGCCCGTGCCCGGCGTGGTGCGGGAAGTGGTCCGCCACCCCGGCCGCCTCGAACACCCCGCGGACCGCATCGTACACGGCCTGGCACGTCGCCCCGGCCCGCAACTTCCCCTCCCCCGCCGCCATCGCCATCGCGCACAGCCCGAACAGCCGCCGCTGCTCCGCCGACGGGTCGCCGCCGACCACCAGCGTGTTCGTGAAGTCGCTCCGATACCCCTGCACCACCACGGAGTAGTCGAGGATGAACGTCTCGCCCTTGGCCAGGACGTGCGGGGTCGGCGGCCCGCCGCGCTTCGTCCCGTTGATGACGGTGAAGTCGCCGTACACCACCGCGAAGTGCCCGAGGGCGGCGTAGCACGCGGCCGCAGTCCCCGCGTACGCCTCCAACTCGGTCATCCCGGGCTTGACGTTCGCCCGCGCCCAGGCGTGGCCGGCGTCCGCCGCCCGCATGCACGTCTTCAGCAGCTCCACCTCGTCCGGGTCCTTCTGCCGCCGGAACTCGCTCACGACATCCCACAGTTGCGGGGCGAGCGGGTCGGCCAGGCCGTCGTGGACGCGGCCGCCGTTCGCCTCCAGCACCGGCCGCAGCACCGTCCGCCGCGGCCCCTTCCCCGGCTCCTGCCCCGCGTACCACGGCACCGGGGTCCGCTCGTCCGCGTGGGCCAGTTCCACCGACTTCGCCGTCTTCGCGTCGTGGAACAGGGCCGCGTGGCCGTCCGGCCGGACGACGAGCAGCCCGGGGAAGTCGGCGTGCTGGCTCACCGGGTCGACGACGAAGTTCGCGAAGTACCGCAGGTTCAGCGGGTCCGCCAGCACCAGCGGGTGCGACGGCTTGAGCCGGTCGAGCAGGCGCTGCCGGCGGGCCCGGCAGCCTTCGGCGGTCAACATGGGGTCACTCCGGGGTGAGCGGGACGAACGTGTGCCACCGGTACCCGTCGGGCAACTCGGGCGACGCGGCGCACTCCAGGTGGACCGTCCGGCGGTGGCCCGCATCGGACGTGCTGTGCCCGCTCGAGTGGGTCAGGAGCGGCCTCATCAGCACCACGTCCCCGGCCCGGCAATGGACCGCCACCGGCTCGCGGGCTTCGTCCTGGCCCGAATCGTAGAACCGGTGCGACCCGGGCACCACCCGCAGCGGGCCGTTCGCCTCGGTCACGTCGTCGAGGGCAACCCGGGCGGTGAGCATCCCGCAGAGTACCGCGGCCGGGGCGACGACGTGCGGCACGCCGGCCTTCGTCGTCGGCCTCGTGAACACCTGGCCGCCGCGATGCTCCGCCACGGCGACGTTGTAGTCCTTGTGCCACGGCAAGGCCCACGAGTGGCCCGGCGGCTTGTCGAAGAACAGCACCCGCACCACGCCGGCGGCTGGGCCGAGCGCGTCGAGCAGCGGGCCGAGCAGCCCCGGCCGGCGGGCCAGGTCGACCACGCCGGGCCACAGCTGCAGGAGGTTGCGGGCGCCGTACGCCGGGCCGTCGTTCGCCAGGATCGACGGGTCGGCCGCGTTCGCCCGGCAGACATCCGCCCACTCGGCGAGGGCCGCCGCCACCTCCGCCGGGGACAGTACCCCGGCGAGCACGGCGAACCCGTCGGCGTCGAGTTGCTCGCGCCAGTCCGTCATGCCTGCCGCCCGCGGTACACGGCGAGGTACACGACCGCCCCGAGGCCGATGAAGCCGAGGCCGATGAACGCCTCGCCGCGCTGCTGCGGGGTGGCGAAGAACGTCACGAGGACCGCGGCCATCAGGGCGACGTACGCCACCGGCACCGCCGGGTAGCCCCAGCAGCGGTACGGGCGGTTCTCGGGCGTCGCCGGGATCCGCCACCGGAATACGAAGATCGACGCCACCGCCAGCGTCTCGAACGTCACCGCCCCGAACATCGCGAAGTCCGTCACCACGTCGAACGGCGACTTCTTCACCGGCCGGCCGTCCGGGCCGAACTTCCCGGTGTCGAACAGCCCGAGGTCACTCTGCAGCAGCACGCCGAGGCCGACGACCAGCAGGCACGCCCACCCGGCCAGCGCCGCCGTCGCCGCGACCGGGGTGCGGTAGCGCGGGTGGACCGCCGCCAGCCCGGCCGGGGCGAGCCGGTCCTCGCCCATCGCGTACAGCAGCCGCGGGCCGACCAGGATGTTCCCGTTCAGCGACCCGAACACCGAGGTCATCAGGATCGCCGACGCCACCAGCCCGCCGACCGGGCCGAGCAGGGCCAGGCAGAACTCGGTGGCGACCGGGGTGTTCGACAGCTCCCCGGCGGCGTTCCTGGCGACGATCGCCTCCCGCGGCAGGACGAGGTGGTACGCCAGGTTCGCCCCGCAGTACAGGCCGATGAGCACGAGCACCCCGCCGAGCAGGGCGCGCGGGATGGTGCGGTTCGGGTCGCGGACCTCGCCGGCGATCGGGGCGACGTTCATCCACCCGTGGTACGCCCACAGCACCCCGATCAGCGCCGCCCCGAACCCGCCCCAGTTCACCGCCCCGAGGTCCGCCGGCCAGGCCGGGCTCAGGTTCTCGGCGCGCGGCGGGTGGGTCGGCGCGGCCACCGCCGCGTACACCGCGAACGGCAGGACGATGATGAACAGGAGCGACGCAACCTTGAGGCACGTCAGAAAGAATTGCAGCCCGCCGCCGATCCGGGTGCCGCGGGCGTTCACCGCCGCCAGAGCGGCGATGACCAGGCACGTCAGCAGCTGCCGCGGCCAGAACGCCAGCACCTCGGCGCCGGTCCCGGGGTTCAGCGACAGCCGCAGGACGTCGTGGACCGACTCGGTGAACATCGTGGCCAGGGCCGCGATCGACGCCGACCGGATAATCCAGAACTCGACCCACCCCCACAGGAACCCGGCCATCCGGCCGTACCCCTCGCGGAGGAAGACGTAGTTCCCGCCGGCGCGGGGGAACAGCACCGCGACCTCGGCGAGGGCCAGCGCCCCGAGCAGGGCGAGCACCCCGCCGAGCACCCACACCCCCATCGCCAGCCCGACCTCCGGGACGTTCTCGGCGACGTTCCGCCCCTTCTTGAACACGCCGGACCCGATCACCGTGCCGACGACGACGGCGGCGGCGACCCACACCCCGAGGACGCGCGGCAGCGATGGTTGCGGTGCGGGCTGCATGAGGTGCGATCATAGTCCGGCCGCGGGCGGTCCGCCACCGCGTCCTCAGTCGACCAGCCCCGCCCCGAACTCGCCGGCCTCGGCGTCGGTCAGCCCGGCCGCCGGCGGGGGCGGCTCGGCTGCGGTCGTCACCTTGGCCGGGTCCTCGCCCTCGACCACGTCGGCCGCGTGCGCCTGCTTGATCGTCGCCTCGGTGCTCGTCGGGTCGACCGCCCGGCAGATCTCGGTCAGCTTGTCGGCGACCTCCTTCAGGTCCGCCTTCCAGACATCCGCCTCGACCCCCGGCGGGGTCAGTTGCTCGAACTCGTCGGTCAGCAGGATCATCCGCAGCAGGTGGCGGAAGATCAGCCCCTCCTGCTTGGTCAGGTCCTTCGACGTGACGTAGGTGTTGAAGTTGCCGTAGCTCAGGATCTCGCCGGCCGCCCACACCGCCTCGGTGTTGAAGTCGCCGACCTCGGGGTAGTGGGCGTCGAACAGCAGCCGGGCCTTCTGGGCGAGCACCGGCGGCCGCTCGTCCCACGGCACCCACTCCTCTTCCTCGTCCTCCTCGCCCTCCGCCTTCGGCGGCTTCGCGACGATCAGCCCCTTCGCGACCAGTTCGGGGTCGAGCCTCTCGGTCTGGAGCGGGCCCGGCGTCATGTCCCACGGCACCCGGACGAACCGCAGCAGCGGTTTCGGCAGTTCGAGGACACTTTCGAGGAGTTGAACCCGCTCGTCGCGGCTGGCGGTCGCCATCAGGTCGACGAGGAACGCCCCGTACAACGGGTGGCACGCCCGGAACACGAGCAGCTTGTCGAGCACCGCGGTCGGGGTGGCGGTGACGGGTTGGTAAGCCGGCGAGCCGGGAGCGTCAGCGACCGGAGTCGGACTTCCTCCGGTCGCTGACGCTCCCGGCTCGCCGGGCGGCTGCGGCTCCAGCTTCACGTACCCCTTCTCGTGGAGCGTCAGCAGCATCCGGTTCAGCTGCTTCAGCCCCGCCTCGATCCGCGGCTGGTCGAGCAGCCGCTTCCGCACCACGCTCCGGATCTTCTCCACGTCCGGGGACACCTTCAGCAGGTACGCCAGCAGCCGCCACGGGAGCGGCCCCTTGCTGTACAGCCGGGCCGGGGCGGCGGCCTTCAGCCGGTCGAAGTCGGCCTCGGTCCAGTACTTCTTCTGCGAGTTCCGCGTCGGCTTCTTCCGCACCAAATCCTTCTTCTTCTTCAGCAGCCCCGGGTCCTTCGTGTTCTCCGGGATCTGGTCGTACTGCTGCTTCCACCGCAGGATCCGGACATCGTCCTCGTGCGGGTAGGCGAAGACGAAGCCCTCCGTGTCGAACTGCGGCCGGCCGGCCCGGCCGAAGATCTGGTGGGCGGTGCTCGGCTCGATCGGCTTCTCCTTCCCGAACGGCCCCTTCACCAGGCTCGTCATCACCACCGACCGGGCCGGCAGGTTGATCCCGGCCGCCAGCGTCTCGGTGCACAGCGCCACCGACAGCAGCTTCTTCTCGAACAGGTCCTCGACGGCCCGCCGGTACTTCGGCAAGAGCCCGGCGTGGTGGACCCCGACCCCGCGGCGGAGCATCTGCTTCAGCTTCGGCCCGACCCCGTGCGGCCACTCCAGCTTGTCGCACGCCTTGTTCAGCTCCGCCTTCTGCGCCGGCGTCATCAGGTCGAGGCCCTTCAGCTGCTCGGCCACGCTCCAGCACTCGTCCCGGTTGAACGCGAACACCAGGGCCGGCGTCTTCCGCGTCGCCTCGTCCCCCTTCGCCATGTCCACCAGCAGCTCGTTCAGGAACTGGTCCGGCACCCACCGGTACGTCAGCGGCACCTTCCGCTCGCGGCCCTCGACCAGCTCGATCTGCCGGCCGTGGACCCGGTCCAGCCAGTTCACGAACTCGACCGAGTTCCCGACCGTCGCGGACAGGAGGAGCAGCCGGACGTGCGGCGGGAGCATGTTCAGCGACAGCTCCCAGACGATCCCGCGCTCCGGGTCGGCGAAGCTGTGGAACTCGTCCATCACCACCGCCGAGACGTGCGAGAAGTCGTACCCGTCGGCGTGGAGGAGGCGGTTCAGGAGGATCTCCGCGACGACGACCAGGACGCGGGCGTTCGGGTTCACCTTCCGGTTCCCGGTGACCAGGCCGACGTCGTCGGCCCGGAACCCCCAGCGGACGGCCGTCGCCTGCATCTCGGCGAACTTCTGCTCGGTCAGGGCGATGAGCGGGGTGGTGTAGTAGGCGACGGTGTTCGTGTGCAGGGCCTCGAACAGGGCCGCCTGGGCGATCATCGTCTTGCCGGTCCCGGTCGGGGCGCAGACGAGCACCCCCTTCTCGGCGGTGAACCACGCCAGGAGGGCCTCCTCCTGCACCGGGTACGGCGGGTACGGGAGTTGGTCCAGGTACTCCGACGCCAGGTCGGACCGCTGCTCGGCCGGGGTCATGCGGGGGCCTCGGGGGAGCGTGCAGTGTAGCAAACCGGCCCGGGGTGTTCGCCGGGGGTTTCGACCCGGGGGCGGCCGCCGGCGGGGCGGGCGGTGAAGTACCACGACCTGGTGAACGCGTGGCAGGCGTGGGAGGAGAAGGGGACGCCGCTGCCGGCGTGGGCGCTCCCGCCGCGTTGACGGCCGCCCCCGGGCGGGGTACGGTGGGGGCATGGACTACGCCCGCCTGATCACGATCGAGCCGAACAAGCGGAGCGGCCAGCCGTGTATCCGCGGGCTGCGGATGACCGTCCGTGACGTGCTCGAGTGCCTCGCCGGCGGGATGACCGCGGACGAGATCCTCGCCGACTTCCCGGACCTGACCGCCGACGACATCCGGGCGTGCCTGGCGTTCGCCGCCGACCGCGAGCGGCGGCTGTGGGTCCTCGGCCCCGGATGAAGCTCCTGTTCGACCCGTCCGTGTGCCCGGCGATGACTCAACATGACCCACCGCTCCACTCCGCTCGCCCTGGTCGTGCTCGGTGCCGTTCAGGTCCCGCTCTGGCCAGCCGCCCCGGTGCCGAAGGGGTCCACTCAGGTCAACGTCGAGGAGGTCAAGAAGCGGGTGTACGGGTCCTGGAAGGAGGTCCGGCGGGAGTCGGCGGCCGGGGTGATCGAGGACCCGCAAAAGTTGTTCGGGTACAGCTTGGCCGCGGACGGGTTCGAGGTCTGGTGCCGGCGCGGGGAACTGAGCGGCTTGGGTAAGGGGCCCTCGGTCGGCGTCCGACTCGACCCGGCCGCCGACCCGATGCGGATCGACTTCCTGACCACGCGGGAAGAAGGGGACGAGAAGAAGGTTCTCGTCACACCGGGGATCTTCCGGTTCGATGGGCAGAAGCTTGTGGTTGTCACCTCGACTCGGGGGTACGAGGCCCCCCGGGACGACGGGAACTACCCGAGCCGCCCGACGTCGTTCACCCGGACCGAGAAGAACGGGTACGAGAAGATGGTGCTCGAGTCGTGTACCCTTTACGACCAGGACCGGTAGACCACTCGCCCGGCTCCGATCACACCAGTTCGCGGATCGGGGTCGGGTCGTCGAGGATCGGGTGCGGCCGGCCGCCGTGGTCCTTGAACGTCTCGGTCGCGTCGACCCCGAGGTGGTGGTACACCGTCGCCAACAGCGCCCCCGGCTTCAGCGCCCGCTCCACCGGGTGCTCCGCCCGCGCGTTCGTCCGCCCCACCACCACCCCGCCCGGCACCCCGCCGCCCGCCACCAGCGCCGAGATCGCGTTCCCCCAGTGGTCCCGGCCCGGCACCGGGATCCCCGGCTGGCCGTCGTTGATCTTCGGCGTCCGCCCGAACTCCCCCATCACCACCACCAGCACCTTCCCCAGCAAGCCCCGCTCCGACAGGTCGTCCAGGAGCGCCGACACCACCTTGTCCACCATCCGCACCTTCGGGGCGTGCGACTTCACCAGGCTGCTGTGGTCGTCCCAGTGCGGCATGTCCACCGTCACGAACGACACCCCCGCCTCCACCAGCCGCCGGGCCATCAGCGTGTACCGGCCCCACGGCGTCTGCCCGTACCGGTCTGCGGTCTTCGGGTCCTCCCGGTCCAGGTCGAACGCCGCCCGCGCCTCGCTCCCCAGCACCATGTCTAGCGCCTGCCGCTGGAACTGGTCCATCGTCGCCATCACCCCGCTCCGGTCCGCGTCCCGCCGCGCCGTGTCCAACTGCGCCAGCAGGGATGTCTTCCCCGCCGTGTTCTCCACCGCCTCCCGCGTCCCGGCCAGGTTCGACAGCCACTTCGGCGACCGCACCCGCGTCGTGTCGTAGGCCGACAGGTACTTCCGGTCCCGGTCCACGTCGAACGGGTTGTACGCCGCCCCCAGGTACGCCGCCCCCATGTACCCCGGGAACAGGTACACCGTCTCGGCCGACGGCAGCCCGACGTACGCCGGCAGCCCCGGCCGGTTCGCCCCCTTCACCCGGGACACGTAGGAGCCGACCGACGGGTACTTCTGCGTCTGGCTGACGCTCGTCGAACCGAACCGGCCGGTCGTCATCCAGTGGGCGGCGGCGAAGTGGTCGCCGTTGTCGTGGTGCAGCGACCGGACAACGGAGAGCTTGTCGAACCGGTCGGCGAGGCCCGGCATCAGCTCGCTGACGAACACGCCCGGGGCGCGCGTCTTCGCGACGCCGAACGGGCCGCGGAACTCCGCCGGGGCGTCCGGCTTCGGGTCGAAGGTCTCGAGCTGGCTCGGCCCGCCGTCCAGCCAGATGAGGATGACCGACTTCTCGCCGCTCCCGGCGGCCGGCTGGGACGCCTTCGCCCGGAGGTAGTCGGACAGGCCGAGGCCGGCGGCCCCGAGGAACCCGACCTTCAGGGCGGCCCGGCGGGTGGCGCCGGAGCAGTTGCGGGCGGCGGGACCGGAGTGAAGTGCGAGCATGGCGGGGCACCGGCGGGGAGGACTGGCAGGTGCCCGAAGTCTACCAGCCGGACGGTCGGACCGCCAACAGAAATTGCCGTCCGAGCCGGACGCGTGAGCGACGGAAGGGAAGACCCGTCGCTCACGCGTCCGGCTCGGACGGCACGCGTCACGGCCCGTTCGGCCGGCCGGCGGTGATCACGATCGGCGGCAGGCCCGGCGGCAGCGGGCCGGGCCCGACCGGCGCCACCGGACCCGGCGGGGACAGCGACCCGTAGTTCGCCGGCGCCCGGTCGAGCGTCGCGGTCGGCGGGGGCAGCGGCACCACCGGCGCGGCCGGCGGCGCCGGGGCCCGCGCCCCGGTCACCGTCACCCCCTGACCCGGCCCGCCCGCGGCGGACGGCGGCGGGCCGCCGGTCGGGCCCCAAGCCGCGGCCGGCACCGCCGGCCCGACCGGCGGCACCGCCCCGGCCGACATCCCGCCGCCCGCCCCCGGGGCGGACGTGTCGATCGTGATCCGGATCTCCTGGGCCCACAGCGGGCCCCCGCCGTCCGGCTCGAACTTGGCGGCGATCCGCACCCGGGTCACGTCCGGGCGGTACGTCGGCCACGGCAGGAACACGGCGTAGCTCAGCCCGAACCGCTCGTCCTGGGTCCGCAGGCCGCGCAGCGCCTCCTTCTTGAACTCCCACCCCTCCGGCAGGTTCGCCGGCTGCCCCGGCGGCCGCGGGCTCTCGTCGTACAGGGCGACGGTCAGGGTCCCGTCGGCCGGGACGAACTGGTCCCGCGCCCCGAGCAGGAACATCTGCCCGACCAGGCCGGGGCTCATCTCCCCGTTCCGCCCCGGGTCCGGCAGGTAGTCGATCTTGTTCCGCCACAGCACCACCAGGGTGCCCGGCGGCGCGGCCTGCGGCTTCGCCGGCTTCCCGAACCCGGGCAGGGCCGGCAACCCCCACCCCGGCCCCGGGTCGGCCGGGGCCGACGCCGCCGCCGGCACCACCGCCCCGTTCGGGGTGGTCGCCAGGGGCGCGGTCGAAGCCGACCCGCCGGTCCGGCACCCGGCCGACAGGACCAGGGCCGCGGCCGCGGTCAGCGCCCGAACATTCTTTGCCCGAACACCGCCGACTTCCATGGCTCGCCCTCCGTGGCGCGGGTCTTCCGGTCGTCCGCCGGCGGGGCTCCGTCCCCGGTCCGGGCCGGCTGTCCGGCGGGCACCCCGCCGGCCGGCTGCTGCATCGTGAACCCGCGGTGCGCGGTCGGCGACGGCGGGGTGGGAACGGGCGTCCCCGGGGGCAGGACCACCCGCCCGTCCGGCAGCACCATCTGGTACCCCGGGCGGGTGACCGTCGGCCCCGCCGGCGGGACCGAGTACGCCGTGTGCGGCGGCGGCGGGACCGCCGCCGCGGCCGGGCCGACCGGCCACCCGGCCGGCGACACCCCCGGCGCCGGCGGCGGCATCGGCGTCATCCCGCCCGGCGGCGGGGCGACACCCGGGTTGTACGGCTGCGGCTGCTGCGGGGCCGGCGGCAGGTACGGCGGCGCCCCGGCCGGCGGGGTCATGCCGCCCTCCGGCGGCACCGTCCCCGGGTTGTAGTAGTACGGGCCGGGGGTGTACGGGGCCGGGCCGGGGACCGGGACCGGGCGGGCCCCGTCCATCGCCGGCCCGATCACCTCGATCCCGTGCCCGTGCGCCCGGGCGATCTCCGGCACGCACCAGTGCATCCGCTGCGACTCCTCGGCCAGGAGCCGGGCCTGGTCCGCCTCGCTCCGGACGATGTGCGGGGTCATGATGACCAGCACCTCGCGCCGCTGGACCGAGTGCGTCCGGTACCGGAACAGCGCCCCGACGTACGGGATGTCCTTCAGGAACGGGTACCCGTTCTCGTTCCGCTGGTCGGTCTTCGAGATCAGCCCGCCCAGCACGATCGTCTCCCCGTCCGACGCCAGCACCGTGGTCTGCACCGTCTGGTTGTTGAACACCGGGGCCAGGATGCCGTTGCCCAGGTTGATCGAGTTCGGGCTGACGCTCGACACCGTCGGCTCGACCCGCATCAGCACCTTCCCGTCCGGGTTCACCCGCGGGGTCACCCGCATCGTCACCCCGATCGGCCGGTACTGCACCGACTGGCTCGCGATCCCGGTCGCCGTCACGTTGCTCTGGTCCAGGAACGGGAAGTCCTGCCCGACCTGCACGAACCCGGTCTGGTTGTCCGCCACCTGGATCTGCGGCCGGCTCAGGATCTCCACCCGCCCCTGCGCCTTCAGCGCCCGGATCAGCAGGTTGAACGAGTCGCTCGCGGCCGAGAAGACGAACCCCCCGAACCCCTGCGTCCCGACCCGCCCGACCCCGAGCTGCGACAGCCCCTGGAACCCGACCGTCTGCTGCTGGACGATGTTGCTGTTCCCGAGCGGGGCCGTCGTGTTGAAGTTGAACCCCGGGACGGCCGCGTTCGTCACCCCGTTGGTGGTCACCGGGGTGCCGAGCTGCCCGCGGGCGAACAGCACCGGGCTCTGGATCCCGAACTCGACCCCGAACTCCTCCGCGTTGTTCAGCTGCACGTCCACGATCGTCACCTGGATCATCACCTGCGGCGGCTGGGCGTCCACCTTCTCGATCAGCCGCTTGATCTCCCCGAAGTACTGCGGGGTGGCGCTCACCAGCAGGGTGTTACTCACCGGCTCGGCCACCACCACCACCTGCCGCTGCAGGGTCTGGTACGCCGACAGGAAGTTCGCCCCCGACAGGACGTTCAGCGAGTTGGTCACGAACGTCTGGACCGCCGTCGCCACGTCCGCCGCGGCCGCGTTCCGCAGCTTGTACACCTCGTTGTACCGCTGCGGGGTGTCCGACCCCTCCAGCCGCAGGATGATCGCCCGGATCGTCTCCAGGTCGTTCTGGCTGCCGGCCACGATGATCGAGTTGGTCCGGTCGTCGACCGAGATCCGCAGGTCGATCAGGTTCGCCCCCGGGGACGGGTCCCCGGACACGGTCAGGATCGGCCGGACGCCGCCCTGCTGGGCCGCCCCGAGCCCGCCCTGCCCGAACTGGCCGCCGAGCTGGCCGCCCAGCCCGCCGAGGCCGCCGGCCTGGGTCTGGCTGCCGAACAGCTGCCGGAGCAGGTTCGCCGTCAGGGTCGCGTCCGCCCGCCGCAGCTCGAACACGTTCACGAACGCCGCCGCCGCCGCCACCGTGTCGAGCTGGTCGATCAGGGCGGCGATCAGCCGCATCGTCTTCTCGGGGGCGGTGACGATGATCGCGTTCGTCCGGACGTTCGGGACCAGGTGGACGTCGGCGAACTGCCCGGTCTCGATCACCTGCCCGTCCCGGACCGAGTACAGCCGCAGGCTCGTGCTCTTGGTCACCAGCCCGCCGGCGATCCCGACCCCGATCTGCGGGATCTGGGCCTGGATCTGCGAGGTCGCCCCGAGCCCGCCCGGGAGCGTCCCGCCCTGCTGCCCGAGGGCCGCCCCGAGCGCCCCGCCCAGGGCCCCCGGCGCCCCGCCCCCGAGGGCCCCGCCGAGCGCCCCGCCGATCACATTCTGCCCGCCGCCGAGCCCGGTCTGCCCGGTCCCCAGCCCGAGCTGGGCCGTCCCGCCCGCCGCCGGGGCCTGGACGTTGGTGAACTGGGCCTGGGTCAGCGGGTTCAGCACCTGCGCCGTGATGGCGTTGCTGATCACCTGGGCCAACTCCGACGCCACCGCGTTCCGCAGCGGGAAGGTGCGGACCTCGTGGACCGCCTTCGACTCGGACGTGTCCCACTCCCGGAGCAGGGCCTCCACGTCCTCCAGGTCCGCCCGGCTCCCCTGGACGTACACCGTGTTGCTGGCCGCGTCGAACGTCACCCGGAACTGGTTCAGGGCCAGCGTCTCGCCCGGGTACCGGGCGTTCCAGAACTGCTGGATCTGGGTCGCCGCGATCTGGGCCGACGCCTTCTTCAGCGGGAACGGCTTCGGCAGGACCGCGTCCGAGTTCCGGACGTCGTACCGGCGGATCTCCTTCAGCACGTCCCCGAACCGGCTCTCCGGGGCGGCGACGAGGATGGCGTTCTGCCGCGGCAGGGCGAGCAGGAACACCCCGCGGTTCTGCACCTGCTGCTGCTGCTGGCCGAACCCCTGGCCGAGGACGCCGCCGATCCCCTGCTGGCCGGCGACCCCCGGCTGGGCCAGGTAGTTCCCGCCCGGCCCGGCGATCAGCACCCGGGAGAAGAAGGCGGTCAGGAAGTTGGCGAGGGCGTTGCAGTCGGCGTACTCGAGCGGGACGATCTCCAGCCGCGGGCGGGCGGTCTTCGCCTGCTCCCGGAGGATCTCGATCAGGTCGAGGATGAGCTGCAGATCCTGGGCGTCGCCCGCCCGAAGGACGGCGGTGTCGAGGCCCGGGAGGATCTGGATCTCGGCCGGCTGGCGCGGGGCCTGGACGCTGCCGGGGGGCTGGCCGCCCGCCGGGGGCTGCCCGGCGGCCGGCCCGAACTGGTGGGCGATCGGCACGATGGCGTTGTCGTCGGACCCGGCCTCGAGGGCCGGGTCGTAGAGGGTCTTGGAGACCCGGGCCGGAGGGGCGTCCTTGCCCCGGTAGTCAAAATTTAAGGGGCCCTCCGTCCCGCCGGCGTTCGCCTGGCGGCCCCCGCCCCCGCGTGTCCCGCCGCCCCCCCCGCCCCGCGGGGCCGTCATCCCCCCGCCGGTGCCGCGGCCGCCGCCGAACCCGCCGAGCCCGGCACCGCCCCCCTGGCGGATCCCGCCGAGCCCGCCCCCGAGGCCACCGCCCAGCCCGCCGAAGTTGATCCCGCCGAGGCCGCCGAAGCCGCCCTGGCCGAGCCCGCCCTGGCCGCCCCCGAACCCGCCCTGGCCGCCGCCGAGGCCGCCCCCGAACCCGCCGGTCCGCCCGGCGGTCGGCACCTGCCGCCCCTGGATGGCGTACACCGCCTGCTGCACCAGGGCCGGGTCGACGCCCTTGAGCTGGACCAGCCGGACCACCTCGGTGGTGCTCACCTGGGCCTCGTCCAGGGTGTTGACGAGCGTCTCCACCTCGGCCGCCATCAGGTCGGTGCTCATCAGGATGAGGCTGTTGCTCCGGTCGTCCACGCTGACCGTCAGGGCCGGCGGCTTCTGCTGCTGCTGCTGCGGCTGAGGGGCGAACGGGAGGAACGGGTTGACCGCCACGCTCTGCCCGGCCGACCCGCTCGCGGTGGCCGACCGGTACACCTCCCGGACGACGGCCGCCATCTGGGCGGCGTCCGCGTTCCGCACCTTGATGATGTGCGTCTTCAGGGTCAGGGCGTCCTCGCTCGGCCCGCCGTCGATGTAGTCCCGGAGGAGCTTCTCGATGGTGAGCAGGTCGATCGGGCTGGCCTTGACCACGACCAGCGAGTTGCTGGCCGTCTCGGCCACCACCCGGACCCGGTTCGGGGTCGCCCCCGACGCCGGGGCCGCCCCGCCCCCGCCGCCGAGCAGGCTGCCGAGCAGCCCGCCGGGCCCGCCCCCGCCGCCGAGCAGGCCGGCGATCCCCCCGCCGCCGCGCTGCCCGCCCTGCTGCTGCTGCTGCGGGCCGTTGAAGATCTCGGTGATCTCCTTGGCCGCGTCCGCCGCCGCCACGTTCTTCAGCCGGATCACCTTGAACAGGTTCTCCTGCGGCGCCCCGCCCTGCTTGTAGTACTGGATCAGCCCGGCGAGCAGGTCGAGCGACTCCGGGTCGTCACTCGTGACGATCAGCCGGTTCCCGATCACCTGGATGGTGACCGCCTTCTTGTCCTTCTTCTCCGGGTCGGTGATCTGGGCCGCGGCCAGGCGGATGTCGCGCCCCGGCAGCGCCTCCCGCGCCCCGGACGACAGCGGCTTGCCCGGCTCCTTCCCCTTCGGCTCCGGGGCGAGCTTCGGCGGGACCGGGATGACCGGCTTCGGCAGGTTGTTCGGGTCGACCACGGTGGTCGGCCGGCCGAGGCTGTTCATCACCCGGCCGAGGTGCTCGGCCAGGACGGAGCTGCTGCCGTCCTGGATGATGATGGTCCGGGTCCTCGGGTCCAGCCCGGCCCGCCCGGCCGGCCCGCCCTCGATCTCGACGACCGCCTTGCGGATCTCCTCGATCTGCGCCCGGGTCCCCTTGACGATGATCCCGGGTTGGCCTCCGGTCTGGGGCTCGATCATGGCGGCCCCGCCGGCGGTGGTCGGGAACAGCTTGACCAGCTTGGCCGCCATCTCGGCCGGGTCGGTGCTGGCGAGCGGGATGACGACCGTTTCCGGGCCGGTGCTGCCGCCCTCGACCATGCCCCGCAGCTGGTTGGCGACCAGGATGTGGTCCTCCGGGGTGGCGTACACCAGGATCTCGCTCGACGGGACGAGCGGGACGATCCGGATGGACGGGTTCTTCTCCCCGATCGCCTTGGACAAGGCGTCGGCCGTCCCGGCCGGGACGGCATACTTCCGCAGCTCCGGGTCGGAGATCTTGATGGGCGGCTGGCCCTGATACTGCGGCTTGTCGTTCTCCTCGATGATCCGCTTGGCCAGGGCAATCTTCTCCGGCGGGGCGGTGATGGTGACCGAGTTGCTCTTCACGTCGACGGTGATGGCGACGTTCTTCACCCGCCCGGTCGCCCCGCCGGTCCGCTGCTGGTTGCGGGGGTCGTTCCGGGGGTCGTAGTACCCGCCGCCGTAGGGGGAGTAGTACGGGGAGGCGGGCGGGGCAGTCCCGGGGGTCCCGCCCACGGTGACGGTGCTGTCCTTGTCGGTGAGCAGGGTCTTGAGCCGCTCCGCCTCCTCCGTCGCCTTCCGGTACACGAACTTGTGGGTCAGGATGTCCCCGTCGTTCCCCTCCTCGACCTTCTGCAGGGTCTGGACGATCCGGTTGATGTTCCCGGCCGTGTCCATGATGATCAGGGTGTTCATCTTCACCAGCATGGACACCTGGCCGAACGGGGTCAGCATCTTCTGCACTTCGGGGGCCGTCTCCTCGACCGCCAGGGTCTTCAGCGGCAGGAGCACCTGGACGAGTTCCGTCGTCCCCCGCCTGGACAGCTCGCCGAGCTCGATCCGCGGGATCGCCGACCCGTCCACCTTCTCGTCGCTCGGGAGGATGGTGAACGACACCCGGCGGCGGACCAGGATGAACTTCTGCTGCATCATCGCGTCGTTCAAGAGGTCGACCACCTCGCTCATGGTGAGCTTGCGGTCCTTGGGCGACTTGAGGGTGACGCTGCCGGTCGGCTTGACGGCGTAGATCGGGGTGAGCCCGCTCTCGGCGGCGAACCAGGACAGGACGGACTCCCAGTCCGCCCGGTCGAACATGACGGTGACGGTCTTCTCGGGGGCCGCGGCCGGGGTCGCGACCTGGCCGGCCCCGCCGGCGGCCGGGACGACGGCCCCGGGCTGGCTCGGGGCGGGCATCGGCCGGCCGGCGGCCGGCGGCTCGAGGACGGGCGGCTGGGCGGCGGCCCACCCGGTCAGCCCGGCGAGGGCGGCGGCGGACAGCAGCCACCCCCGGGGCTTCCGGGGGGGTGCACCCGCGTGGGTGCCGAGGCGCGGTCGCATGGTCGTCCCCCAAGGTCGCGGGCCGCCGCCGGGGCGGGGGCCGCCGGGTGGGCGGCCGCCGGGAGCGGGCGCCCGTTCCCCCACGGGTCGCCCGCCGTTCCGCCGACGGTGGTCACGCACAAGAAGCGGGCTGATACCGTCCGCTCGCCGGGCGGGCAACGAAAAACCGGCGACGCAAGGCCATTTTAATCACCCCCACCACCACCCAGTTTAACGCACCCCGCGCGCCGGGTGGGAGTGAGATCGGGATGAGAGGTGAGGTGGGCGGGCGCGGCGAGCCGGGAGCGTGAGCGACCGGAGGGGTCGGCGCCCTCCGGTCGCTCACGCTCCCGGCTCGCCGCTCACCCCCCGGTCGGGGCGGCCGCCAGTGGGCCGCCGTCGGCGACCCGCTTGAGCACCTTCCCCGCCTCGCCCGGGGTGAGCTTCGTCAACTCCTTCAGCGACTTGCCGAACCCCCACCGGTAGAAGACCGGGGGCGGGGCGGCGGTCGCCGCCGCACCGGTCAGGGCGGACAGCGGGGCGGCCGGGCCCTGCTTCGGCCGCGGCGGCCGCGGGCCCTTCGGGGCCTCCTTCGGCGGCTCCGCCCGGACCGCCTCCGACAGGACCAGCCCGTCCGCCTCGAACGCCACCACCCGGAACGTCCGCTTCGTCCCGGAGATGTCGTCGGCGAACGCCAACACCCCGTCCGGGTGCTCGTAATCCCGGTCCTTCCGCCACGCCTCGGCCGCCACCCGGCTCTTCCCGCCGGCCGGCTTGTACTTCACCACCTCGACTCGGGCCGGGCCGGCGGTCACCTCGTACCGGTACGGGTTGGCGTGGTCGTGGATGATCGCCAGGACGGTGTCGTCGGACCGCCGGACCAGGCCAGTCAGCTTGATGAACCCGGCGATGTCCAGCGCCGGCGGCTGCGGCGGGGCCTCCTTCGGCTTGGCCACCGACACCGCGAACTTCCCGGTCGCCGACTGCCCGTCCGGGGTGGTGGCGACGACCGACACGGTCGAGCTCGCGTCGTCCGGGGTGTCCTCGTACGGGATCGGCGGGACGGACACAACGAACGTCTTCGGGTCGACCTTGAGCGGCCCGGGCGGGATCAGGGCGCCGGCGGCGGTGGCGGTGACGGTCGCCCCGGTCGCCCCGTCCCCGCGGAGCCGGACCCGCACTTCGGCCCCCTTCTCCTCCCCCCGGTTCAGAACCACGTCCGTGAGCTTGTCGACGGACAGCGGGGTCGGCTTCTTCGGGTCCGGCAGGAGGCCGTAGAAGATGTCCTTCCACGCCAGGTACGAGTAGTCCCGGTTCCGCGGGGACAGGACCGGGGCGGCCGGGGCCGGGGTCAGCCCGCGGACCGCCTCGGGCTTGCGGGCGACGGCCAGGGCGGCCGGGTTGCCGCCGGCCGCCGCGACCGCGTTGGTGACCGGGAACAGCGACGCCCGCGGCTCCGCCCCGTCGAGGATGATCGCCTCGATCACCAGCCGGACGTTCAGCCCGTTGCGGGTCTCGACCACCCGGTCCTCCCGGGTAACGGTCAGGGTGGTGATCTGGTGGAGCAGGTCGACCCGGTGGAACGCCCCGAGGAAGTCGGCCAGCTGCCAGACGTCGGCGTTGAACGCGTCCAGGGTGAACTCCAGCCGGGTGTACGCCGGCTGCTTCGGCCGCAGCTCCGGGTGGGCCGGGGCCTTGGCCTCCAGCACCCGGTCCGGGGAGAACTTGTACTCCTTGATGTTGGCCGTCTTGAGGAGCCGCTCCAGCAGGAACTTGTACTCGGCCCGGGCGAGGTTCGGGTCCGGCGGGAGGCTCTGCCGCTTCGCCTCGGCGATCCGGACCCGGGCGGCGGCCACGGTCCGGGCCTTGGCCTCCAGGTCCTCGACCTCGGCCCGCAGGGCGTCGGCCGCCGCCTGCTTCTCCCACAGCGGGGTGAGGACGAACTGGTACGCGAGCGCCCCGCCCCCGCCGATCAGGATGACGGCGGACGCGGCAACGGCCAGGGTGCGCTCGCGGGAGGTCATCGGTGCGGGCCCTTCGGCGGGTGGTCAGTGGTCAGTGGTCAGTCGGCACCGGTTGGCGACGCGTCGCAGACGCGTCCGCCAGGCCCCCGGCCCCTGGCGGGTCCTCCCCGGCGGCTCAGCCCCCGGCGGCGGCGTCCTTCGCCTTCGGGGCCGGGGCGGGGGCCGGATCCTTCGCCGGCTCCGGCTCCTTCTCCTTCGGCGGCTCCTTCGCCGCAGGCGGCGGCGGGTAGTTCTTCCGCGACGGCGGGGTGAACTGCGCCGGGGCCCGGACGAACTTCTCCGGCGGCCGCGAGGCCAGCTCGGTGGCAACCGTGGCCGTGTCGTCCTTGGCGTTGAGGATGTGGTTCGCCTTGTCGTAGAACTTCTTCGGGTTCTTCGGGTCCTTCGGGGCCGGGTCGACGGCGTCCCGGTTGATCGCGTCCAGCAGCTGCATCACCGGCCCCGGGTCCCGGGTCGCCACCTTCAGGTCGATCGACCCGGGCAGGTCCGGCCGGGCCTTCCCCTTCGGGTCCGGCTTCGGGTCGGCGGCCGGGGCCTTGCCGGTGAAGCTCTTGGCGTGGAACCCGCCGGCCACCGGGAACCGGTCGGTCATGTCGTACAGCTCGTCCAGCCAGACCACCCGCCGGGCCTTCCACCCGTCGGCCGCGGCCAGCCGCTTCGCCTCCGGCTCCAGCCCCTCCCACCGCTTCTTCGCCGCGTCCCGGTCGGCCGTCAGCCGGTCCACCTCGGCGTCGGCCGAGTCGAGGGTGAAGTACCCGTACGCCCCGCCGGCGGCCAGCAGCACGAGGGCGGCGAGCACCGCCAGGAGGACCCGGCTCCGGTTCGGGTCGGCCTCGGCCCGCGGCTGGCGCGGGGCGGCGAAGTTGATCGGCGGGTCGCCGGCGGCCCGGGCGGCGAGGAGCCCGGCGGCCCCGGCGAACCGCCCGCGGGCCGGCCCGGTGACGGCCGGGGCCGCCCCGGCCAGCGGGTCGTACGCCCGGACCGGCAGCCCCAGGGCGTCCCCGAGCCGCCGGGCCCACGGGCCGTCCACCTCGGCGACGTACACCGCCTCGACCGGCCGCCCCGGGTTCGCCCCGGCGTACACGGTCAGGTTCCGCCGCACCTCGGCCAGCAGCATCGGGGCGCTGGCGACCAGCGGCCCGGGGACGGTGCGGGCGAACGTCACCTCCCCGCCGGACGCGACGGTGAACTCCCCGCCGCCCGGCCCGACGGTCAGCGCCGCGACCGCCCCGGCCGGGGCCCCGTCGGCGACCGCCGCCCGGGCCAGCCCGGCGGCCACCGCGTACGGCCGCGGGGTGACGGCGGCCAGCCGCAGGCCGGCGGCGGCGCACATCGCCTGGACGGCGGCGTACAGGTCCTTGCGGACCGCGACGGCCATGCTCCGCCGCTCCCCGTCGGCCGCCCCGGACAGCGGGACGTAGTCGAGGACGACCTCGTCCGGGGAGTCGGACAGCTCCTTGATCGCCTGGAACCGGACGAGGTTCGGCTCCTCGGCCGGCGGCACCGGCGGGTACCGGAGTTCCTTCAGGATGACCCGGTCGCGGGGGATGGCGACGAGGGCCGGTGCCGCGGCGATGCCGGCCGCCTTGAGCCGGTCGCGGAGCTGCTCGCCGACCCGCCTCGCGGTCTCCAGGGTGAGGGCGGGCGGGCCGCCGGCGGCCTCCGGTCCGTCCCAGGCGACGGCCTGGTCGACGGCGGCCTTCCCGCCGCGGGCCGCCCCGGCGACGGCGAACACCCCCTGCGGGTCGAGGTCGATCGCGATGAACTTGGACATGCCGCCCCCGGTTGCCGGACCGATCCCGTCGTGTCGTCTTGTCGTCGTGTAGGGTGGGCCGAGCCCGGCTCCGCCGGGCGAGTCCCACCGGGCGTAGGCGGCGGGGTGGGACTCGCCCGGCGGAGCCGGGCTCGGCCCACCCTACTTCGTCTCGAACCCGCGGGGGGTGTCGAGGTCGCCGAGGTCGCGGAAGTACACCACCCGCGGGGCCCCGAGGTTCACGTCGATCACCGCCTCGACCCGGGACGCCGTCCCGCCCCCGGCCAGGTAGCCGACGGCCTGCACCCGGTACACCGACGAGGTCCCGGTGACGTACCGCTCGAGCTGCCGGAACACCTGCGGGCTGACCTTCGCGTCGGTCACCAGCCACGCCCCGGTGGCGTGCGCCGGGGTGCCGGCGACCAGCCCCGGGCGGGCCCCGAAGATCGCGTCCACGTCCGCCGGGGTGAGCCCGGGGAGCCCGAGCAGCACCTCCCGCGGGGCGGTGTTCACGTTCAGCCGCGGCACCGCCTCGACCGCCTCCCTCGTCGCCACCTTGTCGAGCAGGGCCGGGAGGAGCTCGGCCAGCCGCCCCGGGTCGTTCAGCGGGCAGTTGAACACCGGGTCCGGCTCCTGCTTCCCGTCCTTCGAGACGCCGCTGCCGGGGAGCGTCATCCGGGTGTTCACCAGGTCGAGGACCGAGTTCACCGCCCGCCCGCCGCCGAGCTCGGTCTGGAGCCGGGCGTCGACCGCCGCGGCCAGCTCGGCCAGCGACGCCGGCCGGGTCGGGCGGGGCGGGCCCTTCCCCTGGGCCGGCGGGTTGCCGTTCGCGTCCAGCCGGGTGGGGGAGCCGAGCAGCTTGGCGGCCAGGATGTACGTCGTCATCTCCTCGCCGATGCCGGACTGGGCGAGGCCGGTCGCCACCGCCTTCAGGTCCGGGCCGTTGATGTACACCTTCAGCGTCGTCCCGGACGAGTCGACCGCGACCGCCCGGCCGTACACCGTCAGGTAGTCCGCCAGCCCGCGGTCGAACGCCCCCTCGCCCTCGCCCGGGTCCTGCACCCCGTTCCGGTTCCGGTCGTTGCCGTACAGGAGCTGCGGGGTCACCCCCTTGACCAGGAGCAGCTCGTCCAGCGAGTTGAGCGGGCCGTTCTTGCACCGGTACGGGCTGGCCAGGGCCTGGTAGTAGGTGTTCTCCGCCCCGGTCGGCCGCGGGGTCTCGTCCGCGTCCACCCAGTCGACGATCCCGTCCGCCACGTCCTCGGTCATCCCCGGCAGTTGCATCAGGGCGGCGTACAGCACCGCCCCGGTCTTGTCCTGGGCCATCAGGGCGTTGACGTTCAGCTTCCCGCCCTCGTCGGTCAGGGCCGCCCGCTGCTCGTACTGCCCGCCGTCGAGCAGGGCGACCGACACGATCCGGAACCGGGCCTCCCGTGCCGTCTCGTCCCCCGCCCGGACCACCCGCTCGCCGAACGCCGCCGTGTTGTCGACCGTCGGGTCGGAGTTCAGCTCGGTCTTGACCCGGTCCGGGTCGGCGAGCAGGTCGGCGACGTAGTACACCCCGGACACCGCGGCCGCCCGGGACTGGGCCGCGTCCGAGGTGCGGACCGCCGCCCGGAACTCCCCGGTCATCGCGTCGGTGAACCGGTACGCGGCCAGGGACAGGACGACGATCACGATCAGCACCACCAGCAGGACGTACCCCGGCCGGCGGGGGTCGGGGGTCGGGAGTCGGGAGTCGGGGGTCAGGATCACCGGCCACCCCCCTTGGCGCCGCCGGTTCCGCCGCCCCCGGTCGTCCCGGACCCGCCGCCCATCCCCCCGCCCGTCGCGCCGCCACCGGTGCCACCGCCGCCCGTCGTGCCGCCGGTGCTCCTCCCGCCGGTGCCGGTGCTCCCGCCGCTGGAACCGCCGCTGCTCGGGCTCTTCGCGCCCGAAGCCCCACCCCCGGAACTCGCGCCGGTCTTGCCGCCGGACGAGCCGGAGCTCGCCCCGCCGGAACCGGTCCCGCTCCCGGACGTGCCCGAGCCCGTCCCCCCGCCCTGCTCCGCCGGCATCTCGCCGCTCGACGCGACCGGGTCGGTGAGGGTCGGGACGGCGGACCCCGGGGCGGTCCGGACCGCCAGCACCTGCGACACCGTCCGCTCGATCCGGTCCCCGCCGCGGGGGTTGGCGAACGAGAACGACAGGGTCACCCGGACGGCCCGCGGCGGGGCCGGGACCGACCCGCTCCCGCCGCTCCACGACTCCGTCCAGTCGGTCCCGTCGTGGTACTCGAACGTCACCCCGGTCACCTCCTCGGCGATCACGTCGGCCGCCTCGGTCGACATGTCCGGGGTGGCCGAGTCCCACACCCCCTGGGCGGTCACCCACAGCGACTCCTTCCGGCACAGCCCGCCGCCGGACCCCAGCCAGTAGTCGATCCGGACCAGGTCGGCCGGCTGCTGCTGCCCCTCGGCCGTCCGCCCGCCCGGGGCGAACGCCCCCGGCACCCGGCTGGCGAACACCGACAGCCGGGTGGCGTCGCCGAACACCCCGAGCTGCAGCGGCAGGGTCGCCGCCCCCTGGGTCGCCTCGGCGTCCGCCGGCTCCGCCGCGGGCTCGGCCTCCGGGTCCGCGGCCGCGTCGGCAGCCGGCGCCGCCGGGGTGGTGGCCATCGGCGCCGGGGTGGTCGCGGACGGGGTCGTCGTCGGGGCGGCCGCGGTGTCCGGGACCCCGCCGCCGGACTTCGGCGGGGGCGGGCCGAGGACGTTCGACAGGTCCGTCCCGACCTTGCCGAACACCGCCCGGGACAGCCCCTCGATGTCGGCCGCGTCGCGGCTCACCTGGGTCTGCTGGACGGTGGTCTGGAGGGCGACGTACAGGCCCCCGAGGAGGATCACCCCGAGCCCGAGCGCGAGGAGCAGCTCGAGCAGGGTGAACCCGGACCGGGGCGGGGTCGGGCGGGACGCGGTCACGGCGCTCCTCCGCTGGGGTCGGGCCGGGCGGCCTCGGCGGCCGTCCCCTTGGCCGCCGGGTCGAGGACCATCTGCGCCAGCTTCAGCGAGAACGGCTTGCCGGCCGCCTCCCGGCTGACCGTCACCGTCACCAGGTACAGGTTGATCGTCTGCACCTCGGCCGTCACCTGCCACGTCCACCCGGCGTCGGACCCGTCGAACGACCCGGTGTCGGAGGCGAGACCGAGCACCCCGGCCTCGACCTCGGCCAGCTTGCTCTGGGCGAGCCGGGCGGCGGTCGCGTGCTGCCGGGCGGCCAGCTCCCGGTCGGTGCCGATGTCCACCAGCCGGCCGAGCGCGGCCAGGGCCATGACCATGATGGCCAGGGACAGGAGCACCTCGACGAGGGTGAGCCCGCGGCGCGGGCGGCGTGACCTCAGGAGGTGTGCGGAAGCCCGGGGCGGGCTTTTGTCTTCACCTCTCCCCAGCGGGGAGAGGTGGAAGACCCGCGCCCCTTGGTTTCCAAACGCCTTCTCACGGCGACCCCCCGGCCTTGGGCTGGGCGGCGACCCGGGTGTGCCCGGTCAGCGACCGGACGGTCACCCGCAGGGCCGGGTTGGTCTTCCCCTCGTCGGTCAGGACGACGGCGGCGGTCGGGTTCGACCCGGGGGCCGTCCGGCACGTCCCGTCCGGGAGGAAGACGGCGGCCGTCACCCACCCGTTCTCGGCCTGCGGGGCCTCGTCGCCGTCGGCCTGGACCTTGGCGGTCACCCGGTCGAACCCGAACTCGACCCGCCGGGCGCCCGGGTTCGCCTCGCCGGCGGCCGGCTGGTCGAACTCGTCTTCCGGTGCCCGGCGGATCTTCCGCCCGTCCTCCGACACCCCGACCCGGTACGGCCGGCCCTCCTCCATGGCCCACGCCCGGGCGGCGGCGAGTTCCCCGCGGACCTGGTCGCCCGCCCCCTTCGCCCGGGTGTTCCCGTACAGCGACTCGGTGCTCGGGATCACGAGCACCGCGAGGAGGATGAGGACGGCCAGGACGACGAGCAGCTCGAAGAGCGTGTACCCGGGTCGGCGGCGGGCGGCGGGTCGGCGGGTCACGGCGGCACCGGGGGGGCGGTGGTTGGAGTCCCGGCTTCAGCCGGTCTGGGGGCGGGAAGCACCGGCTGAAGCCGGGACTCCGGCGGCGGGGGTGACGGCTACTCGTTCACCCGTGAGAGTGCCGCCCCGACCCCGTACTGGCTGATCGGGGTGCCGTCGTTCTTCGCGACGGTGTAGATCAGGTAGTCGGGCGCCCCGTCCCGGCCCTGGATCGCCTTCACCTGGAACTGCTGGCCCCACGGGTCGATGAGGCTCTCGGCCCCGTCCTTGAGGAACGCGGTGCCGCCGGTCCCGGTCTGGGCGAGGACCTCCAGGCTCTGCGGCGGCTCGTTGCTCGGGTTCTGCGGGTCGGTGATGTACGCCTGGACGGCCTGGGCGATGGTCTTCGCCTGGAGCTGGGCCCGGCTCTTCTTGGCGTTGTCCAGGTACCGGAGGGTGGCGACCGACGCGACCCCGGCGAGGATCACCAGGATGGCGACCACGACGAGGACTTCGAGGAGGGTGAACCCGGCCCGGCGGGCGGCGCCGCGGCGGTCGAGGCGGGCGGTCGAGAGTAGCATCGCGGTCACTCCTTGGGTGGTCTGCCCGCGGCGGCGGGCGGCGGCGGACCGGGCCGAATCCGTGTCCTAAGTATATCCGGGTCGGGGCTTAACCAGTTATGAGAGGGCCGGTATTCGGGTCTCGAATCCCGCCCCGAACGGGGGGCGTAAGCCCCCTGTGTCGCTCAGGCACTCAGGGGGCTTACGCCCCCGCTCAGAGGCCCGACACTTCAGCTCACCGCGCTGCCCATCTTGAACACCGGCAGCAGCAGCCCGGCGACGATCAGCAGGGTGACCGCGGCCATCACCAGCAGCATCACCGGCTCGAGCAGCTTGACCATCAGGTCGAGGTTCCGGGCGGTCCGCTTGTCCAGGCTGTCGGCGACGCTCACCAGCACCGTTTCGAGGCTGTTCGCCTCTTCCGCGATGGTGATCATCTCCACCACGTCCGCCGGGAAGTACCCGCTCCGCCGCAGCGGGTCGGCCAGCTTCTGCCCGGCCGTCACGTTCTCGGCGGACTTCGCGATCGCCGCCGACAGCACCCGGTTGCCGGTCGAGTCCTTGGCGATGTGCAGGGCCTTCAGGATCGGGATGCCGTTGTGCAGCATCGTCCCGAGGATCCGGCAGAACCGGGACAGGGCCAGGCTCAGGAAGATCGGGCCGAGCATCGGCAGCCGGATCTTCGTCCGGTCGATCGTCAGCCGGCCGTCCGGGGACCGGGCCCACCGACGGAACAGGATGATGGCCCCGAACCCGGCGATCAGCAGCCCCCACCAGTAGGTCTGGAGGAACTCGCTGAAGTTCATCAGGTAGGTGGTCAGGACCGGGAGCTCGCCCTTCTCCCGGAGCTTGTCGAAGATCTTGGCGAACTTCGGGACGAAGAAGATGACCAGGACGTTCAGGACGAGGAACCCGGCGGCGGCGAGGAAGACCGGGTAGGCGAGGGCCCCGATCACCTTCGCCTTCAGGTCCTCCTGGTGCTCGACGAAGGAGGCGATCCGCTTGAGCACGTCCTCCAGGAACCCGCCCTCCTGGCCGGCCCGGATCATGCTGACGGCGAGGTCGTTGAACACGTGCGGGTGCTGGCCCATCGCCTGGGCCAGCCCGGTCCCGTCGGCCACCTTCGCCCGCACGTCCCGGACGACCGCCTGGAGCGTCGGGTTGCTGCTCTGCCGCTCCAGCAACTCCAGCGACCGCAGGAGCGGGACGCCGGCGTTGAGGAGGTCGGCGAGCTGCGAGTACATGGTCGCGAGCTGCCGCCCGCTGACCTTCTTCTGGAACCACCCGCCGCCGCCAGCCGCCTGGTTCCGGGCGAGGTAGATCTTGACCGGGAACAGCCCGCGGCCGTCGAGGATCAGGGCCGCCTCCCGCTCGCTGTTGGCGGTCAGCGTCCCGTTCGACTTGGTGCCCGTCCGGGCGAGGGCTTCGTAGGTGAAGTCGGGCATGGTCCCTGGTCCATGGTCATTAGTCCTTGGTCATCCGTCACGAGTCCTGAGTGAGCCGGTCGGGCCACCACTGACTAATGACTAATGACCAAGGACCAATCAGCTGATGTCCCCGGCGGTGGTGCGGGTGACCTCGTCGACGGTGGTGGTGCCGCTCATGACCTTCCGCCACCCGTCCTGCCGGAGGGTGATCATCCCGGTCTTCAGCGCCTCCAGCCGGATCACCCCGGAGTTCACCCGCTGCGACACCAGCTCCTTGATCACGTCGTTGTTGACCAGCAGCTCGTGGATCCCGGTCCGGCCGCGGAACCCGCTCTGGCGGCACGCCCGGCACCCGGTCCCCTTCCACAGCTTGCCGTCGTGCTCCCCGTCCATCAGCTCGACCAGGCCCTGCTGGATGGCGATGTCCGGGGCCGGCTTCACCCCGCCGCGGCGGAGCGGGAAGTCGAGCGGCAGGGTGTCCGGGTCCGGGACGAACTGGACCCGGCACTCCGGGCAGACGGTCCGCACCAGCCGCTGGGCCATGACCCCTTCGACGGTCGAGGAGACGAGGAACGGCTCGACACCCATGTCGACCATCCGGGTGAACGCGCTCGGGGCGTCGTTGGTGTGGAGGGTGCTGAAGACCATGTGGCCGGTCAGCGACGCCTGGATCGCCATCTCGGCCGTTTCGAGGTCGCGGATTTCCCCGACGAGGATCACGTCCGGGTCGTGCCGGAGGATCGAGCGGAGGGCGTGGGCGAAGGTCAGGCCGATCTTGGCGTGCGTCTGGATCTGCGAGATGCCGTCCTGGTGGTACTCGACCGGATCCTCGACGGTGATGATCTTCGTCACCTCGTCCTTGATCTCGTTCAGGGCCGAGTACAGGGTGGTCGACTTCCCGGACCCGGTCGGGCCGGTGACCAGGACGATCCCGTGCGGCCGGTCGATCAGTTGCTTGAAGGTGTTGTAAACATCCGGGAGCATCCCGGTGGCGGCCAGGTCGAACTTCATCCGGCCCTTGTCGAGGAGCCGCATGACGACGCCCTCGCCGTGGGTCATCGGGATGATCGAGACGCGGACGTCGATCTCCCGGCCCTGCACCTTCATCTTGATCCGACCGTCCTGCGGGAGCCGCTTCTCGGCGATGTTCAGCCGGGCCATGATCTTGATCCGGCTGATGATCGCGAGCTGGAACCGGTTGATCTCCGGGGGGAGGTTCTGGACCTGGAGGAGGCCGTCGATCCGGTACCGGATGCGGATCCCCTTCTCCTCGCACTCGACGTGGATGTCGGACGCCCGCTCGTTCGCCGCCTCGACCAGGATCTGGTTCACCAGGCGGACGACGGACGCCTCCTGCGCCTGCTTGGCGAGTTCCGAGTCGTCGGCCTCGATCCCCTCCAGGAACTCGATGTCGTCGTCGGCCGCCTTGGCTTCTTCGGCGAGGGCCGCGACGGTGTCGCCGCCGACCCCGAAGTGCTGCTTGCGGAGGCGGGCGATCTCGTGCCGCGGGGCGAGGACCGGCATGACGTGCAGGCCGGTGAGGGTCTGCAACTCGTCGAGGGCGTAGGCGTCGAACGGGTCGCCGGTGGCGACGACGAGGGTGCCGTTGTTCCGGGCGATCGGCATCAGGTTCTTGCGGTGGACGAGCTTCTGCGGCATCGCGGTGAGGACGCCGGGCTCGATCGCCGCGTGGCTCAGGTCGACGAGCTCGAGGCCGAACTCCTCGGCCAGGACGGGGAGGACGACCTCCTCCTTGAGGAAGCCCTTGTCGATGAGAACCTGGTGAGGGGGGAACTCGGGGGCGGCCTTGATGGCCTCGGCGGCGCGGGGGCGGTCGGCGTCGGAGAGGAGGCCGCGGGCGGCGAGGGTGGCGAGCAACTGCATGGCGGTCCCGTGTGGCGGTCTCCGGTCGAGCGTACCCGATTCTAGGCGGGTGGGAATGAGAAACTGCTGAAACGGGGCAAGCGGTACGGCTTTGCGGCCGGCGCGGGCGGCAGGTCTGGGCTGGCGTGGCGGGTTGTGCCGGTGGTGGGTAAAGTGCCGCGAGGGAGGGCGGTCGCATGCCGATGGTGAAGTCCGACGTGTTTGGGAAGATTCACATCCCGGACGGGCTGACGACGCTCGCCGCGTTCCTCGACTGGATCGACACGACCGACCTGCCGGAGAAGCTGCCGGTCCGGTTCCACATGGGCGAGGTGTGGGTGGACCTCATGGAAGAAATGTTCTCGCACAGCCGGATCAAGTCCGCCCTCGGGCTCGCCCTCGGGGACCTGATCGAGAACGGGGACCTCGGGATGTACGTCCCGGACGGGATGCTGCTCGCGAACGGGGACGCGGACCTGGCGACCGAACCCGACGCGATGTTCCTGTCGAACGCGTCCCTCCGCTCCGGCCGGGTCCGGTTCACGGCCGGGAAGAAGCGGGGGGCGGTGGCGACCCGGGTGGTCGGCTCCCCGGACCTGGTGGTCGAGGTCGTCAGCCCGAGCTCGGAGGACGTGGACGTGGCGTGGCTGATGTCCGCGTACCACAACGCCGGGGTCACCGAGTATTGGGTGATCGACGCCCGGGACGAGGACGACCTTCGTCTCGACATCTACCGCCGCGCGGCGAAGGAATACCTGCCGGTCCGCAAGGCGGCCGGGTGGGTGAAGTCGCCGGTCTTCGGTCGGTCGTTCCGGCTGGTGCGGACGGAGTCGGCGAGCGGTCACCCGCGGTTCACGCTCGAGATGCGCTGACGGACGCGGTCGAGCGCCCACGCGGCGGCCTCGCGGACCACCTCCTCCGGGTCGGCCAGCGCCCGCTCCAGCGCCGGCAGTGCCCGCCCGTCCCCGACGTTCCCCAGCACCACCGCCGCGTTCCGCAGCAGCCCGGCCCGCCGGTTCCGCCACAGCGACGTCCGCTTGAACCGCTCCCGGAAGGCGTCCGCGTCGAGGCCCAGCAACTCCGCCGGGTCGAGCCATTCCAAGGCGGGATCGTGCGGGAACCCGACCGGCCCCGGCGACGGCCGGCGGTTCCATGGGCACACGTCCTGGCACACGTCGCAGCCCCACAGCCAGTCCCCGACGCCCGGGCGCAAGTCGGTCGGGATCGGCGAGCGCAGCTCGATCGTCAGGTAGCTGACGCACTTCGTGGCGTCGAGGACGAACGGCTCGGGGAACGCCGCGGTCGGGCAGGCGTCGAGGCAGGCGGTGCAGGTGCCACAGTGCGACGCGGCGAACGGGTCGTCCGGGGCGAGGTCGAGGTCGGTGAGGATCGCGGCGAGGAAGAAGAAGCTGCCGCGCCGGGGGTGGAGCAGCATCGTGTTCTTGCCGACCCACCCGAGGCCGGCCCGGCGGGCGAAGTCGCGCTCCAGCAGCGGGGCGGTGTCGGCGACCGCCTCGGTGCGGCAGCCCGGCACCTCGGCCTCGAGCCAGGCGGCGAGGGCGTTGATCCGGTCCCAGACGAAGCGGTGGTAGTCGGGGCCGGCGGCGTAGGCGGCGACCCGGCCGGGCGAACCGCGACCGTCAGGGAGCGGGTGTTCCGGGTCGCCCGCCGGCACCCGCTCCCTGACGGTCGCGGTTCGCCCGGAGTACTCCATCCCGAGCATCACCACCGACCGCACGTCGTCGAGGATGCTGCGCGGGTGGCGGCGGGCCTCACCCTGCGCGTGCAGGTACGCCATCTCGCCGGCGTACCCGCGGGCCAGCCAGTCGCGGAACCGCGGGAACCCGTCCGCGTCCGTCGCCGGGGCGACCCCGGACAGCGCGAACCCGAGCTCGGCGGCGCGGGCCTTCAGGCGTGACTCGATCGAGGCCATACACCAGTTTAACGGCCGGCGGCCATCGACAACGACCGGGGGGAAGCGGTATCGTGTCTGGGGGCCCAGCGCCACTCCCACGACGACCCATCCCAAGAGGCCACGATGTCTCTCCGTCTTCGTCCCGTCGTGTCCCGGGCGTGCCTGGCTGCGGCGCTCGCACTCTCCCACCCGGCCCCCTGCCCCGCCCAGCCGAAGGCCGAGCCGCCCCCGAAGGACAACCTCCAGGGCCTGGAAACCCTCTCCCTCGAAGGGCACTCGCGCCTCATCAACTCCCTCGCGGTCAGCCCCGACGGCAGGCGGGTCATCTCCACCAGCGGCATCACCCCGGCCAAGCCGTCCGACCCGTTCCCCGGAGAGGTCAGGATCCGCGACCTGGCGACCGGGAAGGAACTGCTGTCGGTCGTCGGCCACGCCAACCACATCCCGTCGGCCGTGTTCAGCCCGGACGGCAGGCGGGCCGCCACCGCCAGCCAGGACCACACCGTGAAGGTGTGGGACCCGGAGAAGGGGAAGGACCCCGTCCTCGTCCTCCGGCACGCGAACATGGCCACCGCCGTCGCGTTCACCCCGGACGGCAAGCAACTGCTCACCGGCTCGCTCGACGGCAAGGTCCGGGTCTGGGACGCCGAGCAGGGGACCGAGGTGCGGGCCGTCGACGCCCACAAGAACCGGTGGATGGGCCTGGCCCTCAGCCCGGACGGCAAGTCCGTCGCCACCCTCGGCGCGACCTTCAGCGACCCGGCCGAGGTCAAGGTGTTGGACCTCGCGACCGGGGCCGAGAAGGTGTCGTTCACGATCCCGAAGGGGAACTTCGGCCTGAGCGTCACCTTCACCCCGGACGGGAAGAGGCTCGTCACCGGCGGCCCGGAGAACACCGTCAAGGTGTGGGACGCCGCGAAGGGCGGCGAGCTGCTGACGCTGAAGGGGCACACGAACGTCGTCACCCAAGTCGCGGTCAGCCCGGACGGGAAGCGGGTCGCGAGCTCGAGCTGGGACGAGACGGTGCGGGTGTGGGACGCCGAGAAGGGCGCGGAGGAGTTCCGGCTCGTCGGACACGGGGGCCAGGTCGCGGGGGTGGCGTTCGGAGCGGACGGCGACCGCCTCGTCAGCGGCGGCGGCAGCTTCGGCGGCGTCGTCAAGGTGTGGGACCTGAGGCGCGTGCCGCGGTTCGTGCGGGCGCTGGAGGGGAACCGCGGGGAAGTGTTCGGACTGGCCGCCAGCCCGGACGGGGCGGCCCTGGTGAGCGGCACCAAGGACGGCGAGCTGAAGCTCTGGGGCCTCGCCAAGGGCGAGGGCCGCGACCTGAAGGGCCACAAGGGGGCGGTCCGGGCGGCCGCCTTCGCCCCCGACGGCAAGCAGGTGGCCGCCGCGGGCGACGACGGGGTCGTCCGGCTGTGGGAGGTGACGACGGGGAAGGAGGCGGCCGCCCTCCAGGGGCACGGGGCCCGGGTCGACGCGATCGCCTTCAGCCCCGACGGCAAGAGCCTCGCCTCCGCGGACGGCCGCGGGAAGTTGATCGTGTGGGACCTGCCGAGCGGGAAGCAGTTGGTGAACGCCACCCCGTCCCGGGGGTCCGCGCAGTGCCTCGCCTTCACCCCGGACGGCAAGAAGATCGTCGCCGCCTGCACGGACAAGACGGTGAAGGTCCTGGAGGCGGCGACCGGGGACGGGCTGCAGTCGCTGGAGGGGTGCGACGCGCCGGTCCGGGCGGTCGCGGTCAGCCCGGACGGGAGGCGGATCGCCGGCGGCACCGGGAGCGAGTTCGGCCGGGACCCGGGGGTGATCAAGGTGTGGGACGCCGAGAAGGGGACCGAACTGCTGACGCTGAAGGGCCACCGCCACCCGGTCCACGCCCTCGCCTTCGGGCCGGACGGGAAGACCCTCGCCAGCTTCGGCGGGGAGTTCGTCAACCCCGGCGAGGTGAAGCTGTGGGACGCCGAGAAGGGGACCGTGCTGGTGTCGTTCAAGGAGCCGGAGGGTGCGGTGACGAGCGGGTGCTACACCGCCGACGGCAAGCAGCTCGTCGTCGGCTCCCGCCGCGGCGGGGTGCGGCTCTGGGGCATCGACCACGTGAGGTGACCGGCGCCCTGGTCGCCGCCCGGCCGGGGTCACTCCATCCGCACCTTGGCCCCGAAGTTCTTCTGCTCGGCGCTGATGAAGTACGTCGCGCACGCCGCGTCGATCAGGTCCGGGGAGAAGTTCACCCGCTCCATGTTGTACTTCGCGATCGACATCATCTGGTCCAGGATGTCCCGCGGCTGGCACATCCGGAACGGCCGGTTCGTCGGCCGGTACCACTTCTGCACCAGGTAGTCGACGCCGCGCTCGTCGTGCTCCACCCGCCGCGCCCGGCACACCAGCTCCCAGATGCGGCGGTACTGCTCCTCGCTCGGGTCGCGGATCTCGATCTTGAACTTGATCCGCCGCAGGAACGCCTCGTCGGCGAGTTGGTGCGGGTCGAGGTTGGTGCTGAAGATCAGCACCTGGTCGAACGGCACCTCGATCTTCGTCCCGTTCACCGTGTTCAGGTAGTCGTACTTCTTCTCCAGCGGGACGATCCACCGGTTCAGCAGGTCCATCGCCCGCACCTGCTGCCGGCCGAAGTCGTCGATCATGAAGATCCCGCCGTTCGCCTTCATCTGGAGCGGGGCCTCGTAGAACTTGCCGACCGGGTTGAACTTCAGGTCGAGCATCGGCATCGTCAGCTCGCCGCCGACCACGATCGTCGGCCGCTTCACCCGGACGAACCGCTGGTCGTAGTTCCCGCCGCGCCGCAGCACCGTCTCGGTGCCGTCGCCGGCGGCCTCGTCGTCGGCGACCGGGGTGTGCTGGATCGGGTCGAACACCTTGATGATCTGGCCGTTCGCCTCGACCGCGTGCGGGACGTGGATGGCGTCGCCCATGAGGCGGGTGATCCGCTCGGCGACGCTCGTCTTGCCGTTCCCGGGGTAGCCGAAGAAGAAGATGCTCTGGGCGGAGTTGATGGCCGGGCCGATCTCGTTGAACACGTCCTCGGTGACGACCAGGTCCTCGAACGCCCGGCGGATGCTCCGGCGGGTGACGCACAGCTTCTTGACGGTCTGGGCGAGGACGCTCTCGACGTAGTCGGCGAACGGGACGGGGGCGGGGCCGACGTAGGTGGTCTTGTCGAGGGCGTCCTGGAGGGCGGCGGTGCCCTTTGGGGGCTTGATCTCGTAGACGAACCCGGCGTCTCCGCTGTTGCCGCGCTGGGAGACGATGTCGATCAGGGTCTGCTTCCGCATCGCCTGGAAGACGGGGTTCATGACCGCGAACGGGACGGCCATGAGGTTGGCGAGTTCGCCGCCGGTGGTCTGCCCGCGGGTGTAGATGGTGCGCAGCGCCAGGTCGAAGATGAACGGGAGTTCGAGGCCGAGGTCTTCCCAGCGGGTGGGGAGGCGGGGGGCGTAGGCGTTGCCGACGGGGGGCATCCCCTCGTCGTCGGCCGGCGGGGCGTCGCCGAGGAGGGTGACCTCGTCGGTGAGGGTGCCGGTGCGCTCGGCGTCGGCGAGGAGGCTCTGGTAGTGGAGCTGGTGGAGGCGGAGGTGGGCGACGGCCTCGGCGTCGCCCTTGGATTCGGCCTCGGCGAGGCAGTCGGCGACGGCCGGGGCGATGGCGTACTTGACGCCGTCGATGTACATGTGGTGGAGGTACTCGCCGGGGCGGACGTAGCAGTCCGGGGTGTGCCCCGGGGTCTGGAGCATCTGCTGGTAGAACTCGTTGGCGATGATAAACCGCATGCGGGGCGGGCTCCGGCCGGGGCTGAACCGCTCACGCCCTAGCCTAGAACACGCCCGCGGGAGCGGGGGCTTACGGCCGCACCTCCCGCGGCGGCGGGGCGACCGGGACCCGGGCGAACTCGTGCAACAGGTGTCCGTACTCCCTGGGGTTGAACTCGGCGGCCCGCTCGAAGGCCACGGCCGCCCGGGCGCTCTCCCCCGTCGCCAGGAGCGCATGCCCGAGTGCGACCTGCGCATCGGAGTCCCGGGGGTTGATCCTGGTCGCGTCCCGCGCGGAGGTGACGGCTTCGGCGTACCGCCGTTGGAGGCGGTAGGTGATGCTCAGCTCGGTGTGCACGCCCGACCGGGCGTCGTGGCGGACGGCGATCTCGAGTTGCTCGGCGGCGGCGGCGAGGTCCCCTCTCGCGCGCAATAGCAGGGCGAGGTTGATCCGCGGGTATGAGAACTCGGGGTCCAGGCGGATGGCCTCCCGGTAAGCGGCGGCCGCCCCGTCAGCGTCCCCCTTGCGCCGGAGCGCCAACCCCAGCGCGTTGTGGGGGTTGGCGAACGCCGGGTTGAGGCGGATGGCTTCCCGGTACGAGGCGATCGCCCCGTCCACGTCCCCGTACTCGGACAACCCGAGGCCCAGCCCGAGGTGCGCGTTGGGGAGGTCGGGAGCGAGCCGGACGGCCTCCCGGAGCACCACGAGCGCCCCGGCCCGGTCCCCCTGATCCCGCAAGGCGAGGCCGAGGTTGAGGTGGGTGATCGGGTCCTCCGGGCGGATCGCGCGGGCGGTGCGGTACGCCCCGGCCGACTCCTTGGCGCCCCAGACCTCGACCTCCAACGTCCGCCCGAGCGCGAACGCGAGGTGGAAGTCGCGGGGGCGGAGGGCCAGCGCGTGGCGCAGTAGGGGGAGGGGGTCGAGGTCCCGGCGCCGCATCAGCTCGGCGAGGGCGACGACGGCCGCCGGGGTCATCTCGGCCGGGTCAGCGGCCGCGGCGAGTGCGCGGAGCTTCTCCTTACTCCTCCAGACCGCCGGGTCGCGGTACCCGGCGGCCCGGGGGTTGTCGTTGGCCCGCCGGGCGGCGGCCAGGATCCGGGCCTCCGCCGCGGGGTCGGGCTCCAGCACCGCCCAGTCGTCGAGGGCGCTCAGCAGCTCCGCCCGGACCCCGGACGCCTTCACCCGGTCCCCGACCGACTCGGGGCTCGCGAGTACGTCCAGCCCGCGCGCGGCGAACGCCGCGCGGTACTCCCCGGAGGCCTTCTCTTGCTCCGACTGCGCCCGCCGGGCCGGCCCCGCGACCCGCGTCCAGTACCGCATCCGGATGCCGTCGAGGTCGCGGACGAAGTCGAAGTCGGCCCGCTCCCCGGCGATCACGTCCGACAACTCCGGGGCGAACTTCTCCGCCAACTCCTCCGCCCCCCGCAGGGCGTTCCCCGCCGCCCCGTACCGGTACTCCTCCCGTAGCTGTTCCGCCAGCGCGCGCAGCTCCTTGATCCGCTCCCGGGCGTTGTCGGCCTTGAGCCGCTCTTCCGTCTCGGCCGCCGCCCGGTCTGCCCTGGTCTTCTGGACCCACCACGCGAACGCCCCGCCGCCGACCAGCAACAGCCCGACGGCGGCCGCCAGCGCCAGCTGCACTTTCCGCCGCTTCCGCTGCTCCCGGACCTCGGCCTCGGCCGCCCGCCGGGCCGCCGCCTCGGCCGCCGCCCGGGCCTCCACCTCCCGCCGCGTGTTGGCTTCCTCCTCCGCCTTGGCTGCGGCCGCCGCCCGGTCCGCCTCGGCCTTCCGCGCCCGCCCCTCCACCCCGGCCCGGTACCCGGCTACCGCCTCGGCCACCGCCCGCCCGTCCGCCGGCCGGCCCGCCGGGTCTGCCGCCAGGCACCGCTTGCAGAGATCGACCAACTCGGCGTCCGCTCCGCACCCGTCGAGCCGGGCGAGGGCGTCGGCCATGTCCCCGGCCGCCGCCCGCCTCAGCACCTCCCCCACCGGGCCCGCGGCGTACGGCGGCCTCCCGGTAAGGACGGCGCACAGGATCCCGCCGAGGGCGAACACGTCGGCCCGGGCGTCCACCTTGTCCCAGGCCCCGAGGGCCTGCTCGGGCGGCATGTACGCCGGCGTCCCCTTCACCTGGCCCGCCCGGGTGTGGCCACCGTCGGCCGGCACGGGAGTTAGTTCGCCCGGGCCAACCGCACCGGACCCCTCTCCCAGGACCTTGGCGAGGCCCCAGTCCATGACCTGGACCTCACCGAAACTCCCGACCATCACGTTCTGCGGCTTCAGGTCCCGGTGGACGATCCCCCGGGAGTGGGCGTACCCGACCGCGTGGCAGATCGCCTCGAACACCCCGACCAGCCGGGCCCGGTCCGCCGTCAGGTCTGCCGCCTTCAGCTCGTCCGCCAGGGTCTGCCCGCGGATCAGCTTCATCGCCAGGAATGGCCGCCCGTCGGCCAGCACCCCGAGCGCGTGGACCGGCGGTACCCCCGGGTGGGTCAGCAGCGCCGTCAGCTTCGCCTCCCGGTCGAACTCGGCCGCGAACCGCGGATCCCCGGCCAGGTGCAGCAGGACCGTCTTGACCGCCACCTCGCGGTTCAGCGAGAGGTCCCGGGCGGCGTACACCACTCCCATCCCGCCCCGGGCGATCTCCCCGATGATCTCGTACCCGGGCACCGCCGGCCATGACGGGTCGCGCAGGATCGTCGGCATCCCGTGCTGCACGACCGTGCCGGTCGGCGCCGGCTCGTGCGGGGCGGTCGCGTCGGCCCCGGACGGCGTTCCGGCGGCGCCGACACCCGGGGTGGTGTCCGGCTGCGCGGGGCGCGGCGGCTCGGGGATCGTGTACGGCTCGCGCGGGTCGTCGGCGGGCATGGGCAGTCCCTCGTGACGGCGGGCATCATCGCACCCGTCGGGCGGCCGTGCAACATTCCGATGTCCGCCGCCGCCCCGGACGGGGTTCCGTCTGTACCCGCCTGACCCCCGGACCCGCCGCATGACCCGCCTCGTTCTCGCCCTCGTCCCCGCCCTCGCCACCTCTGCTTCCGCCGCGGACACCGGCTTCCGCGACACCGCCGCGCCGTTCCTCACCGCTCATTGCGTGAAGTGCCACGGCCCCGACAAGCCGGCCGGCGGCGTCCGCCTCGACGACCTCCCGGCCGACCCGGCCAAGGATGTCGAGCGGTGGGCCGCCGTCCGCGATCAGGTCCGCGACGGGCTGATGCCGCCGGCCAAGGAGCCGAAGCCGGACGCCGCCCAGGCCCGGGCCGTCGTCGCGTGGGTGTCCGGGGCCACCGGCGCGAAGGCCGCCCGCCTCCCGAATAGCGGCAACCTGATCCCCCACGAACTCCTCTTCGGCAAGCCGGCGGCCGCCGGCGACGCCCCCGCCCCGCGCGTCTGGCGGCTCAGCCCCGACGCCTACGTGGGCTTCGCCTCCCAGGTGTTCCGCGGCAAACTGAACGGCCTCGTCCAGCCGTTCACCCTGATCCCGGAGCGAGGCATCAAGGACTTCGCCGGGCTGTACGCGATCGACGAGCCGAGCACCGAGATCCTGGTCCGGAACGCCGAGGCGATGGTCGAGGCCCAGACCACCGCGAAGAACGACGGCGTCCGCGAGTTCGTCACCCTCGTCAACACCGCCGAGCCGACCCGGGTGCAGCTGGAGGCCGCCGTCCAGCTCCAGTTCAAGATGGCGATCGGCCGGGCGGCGACCGCCGACGAGGCGGCCCGGTTCGCCAGGCTGTACGAGAAGTGCGCCGGGACCGGCGACCGCCCCGGGGCGGTGAAGACGATGCTCCAGGCCGTGCTGCTCAAGACCGACGCGGTCTACCGGTCGGAACTCGGCGGGAAGGCGGACGGGACAGGCCGGCGGATGCTCGCCCCGGCGGAGCTCGTCACCGCCGTGAGCCTGGCCCTCGGCGACAAGCGCGACGCCGGGCTGGCGGCCGCCGCGGCGAAGGGCGAGCTCGCCACCCGCGAGCAGGTCGCGGCCCACGTCGGCCGCCTCCTCGACTCGCCGCGGGAAGCCGACCGGGTCCGCGTCTTCCGCTTCTTCCGCGAGTATTTCGAGTACGACAACGCCACCGACGTGTTCAAGGACAAGCCGAAGACGTTCATCCACGAGCCGCGGCAGCTCGTCGCCGACACCGACCGGCTCGTCCGCCACGTCCTCGCCGCCGACCGGGACGTGTTCCGCGAGCTGCTGACCACCCCCGTCTCGTTCGTGAACTACACCACGAAGGAGAACAAGCAGACGCGGAAGCAGGACCCGGCCCGGGCGGTCGTCCCGAACCCGAACAACAACAAAGGCCAGGCCGGCGTCGAGTCGGTGTACGGGCTGGAGGAATGGCCGGCGGTTCAGCCGGCCGCGCTGCCGGCGAACACCCGCCTCGGCGTCCTGATGCAGCCGAGTTGGCTCGCCGCGTGGTCCACGAACTTCGACAACGACCCGGTCCGCCGCGGCCGGTGGGTCCGGGAGCGGCTGCTCGGCGGGACCGTTCCGGACCTGCCGATCGGGGTCGCCGCCCAGGTCCCGGACGACCCGCACCGGACGTTCCGCGACCGGCTGACCGTGACCCGCGACGCGGCGTGCTGGAAGTGCCACCAGCGGATGGACGACCTCGGGCTGCCGTTCGAGCAGTTCGACCACTACGGCCGGTTCCGCACCGCCGAGCCGGTCCTCGACCCGGAGGCGACGGCGAAGAACGTCGACAAGAAAGGGAAGCCGCTCGGCCCGGTCCACCGCGACGCGAAGCTCGACACCACCGGGACGGTCGCCGACAGCGGCGACCCGAAGCTCGACGGCCCGGTGACCGACCCGCGCGACCTGGTCCGGCGCATCGCCGCGTCCGACCGCGCCCGGCAGGTGTTCGTCCGCCACGCCTTCCGGTACTTCCTCGGCCGGAACGAGACGCTCGCCGACGCGAAGGCGCTGCAGGACGCCGACCGGGCGTACACCGAGAGCGGCGGGAGCTTCAAGGCGGTGGTCATGGCGCTACTGACGAGTGATTCGTTCCTGTACCGGTCCGGGATGTAGACCGACAACCCCGGCCGCTGACGTGGAACCCAGGCCGGTGGCCTGGGCTGAGGGAGGGCGGGCCTTCGGCCCTCAGCAGACAGCCCCGAAGGGGCGGGCTCCCTCAGCCCAGGGCAACGCCCTGGGTGGGCGACACGGCTCACACCACCTACCGGGACTTCCCGATGACCACCGACGCCACCCGCCGCGATGTCCTGAAGCTTGCCGGGTACGGCTCGGCCGCGACCCTCCTCACCCCCGTCCTCGGGCAGCTCGCGGCCCACGCCGCCGGCGACAAGGCCGCCGCCCGCAAGCGGGTCGTGTTCGTCGTCCAGTGCAACGGGTTCAGCCCGGCCCACCTCATGCCGTCCGGGGTGGCGCGGCCGAAGGGCGGCAAGTTCACGAACGAGAAGCTGGAAGAGGTGTCACTGGCGGACCGCACCCTGCACGCCGCGCTGGAGCCGCTCACCCCGTTCAAGGACCGGCTCGCGCTGCTCGGCGGGCTGTCCGGGCGGATCGCCCTGAGCGACCACTCGGCCAACCACGGGGCCCTCGGGGCGTACCCGGCGAACAAGGGGCCGATGGCCCAGACGATCGACTGCGCGCTCGGGGAGGCGATCCCGGGCATCGCCCCGCACGTCGGGCTGGGCCTGGCCGAGAAGCCGGACGAGACGCTCAACTACCGGCTGTCGGCCGCCGGGCCGGGGAAGGCGAACCCGATCCAGTGCTCCCCAGGGCTGGCGTTCAAGGCCCTGTTCGGGAGCGTCGCCGGCGGGACCAGCCGGGCCGCGTTCGACCGCCGCACCAACCTCCTCGACTTCATGGCCGACGACGTGAGGCGGGCGCGGGACGGCCTGGTCGGGGACGAGCGGCAGAAGTTCGACCAGTACCTGGAGGCGTTCGAGAACCTCCGCGACCGGCAGGGGAAGATCGACGCCATCAAGGACGAGCTGAAGGCCCGCGCCCCCAGGCTCGACGCCCAGCTCGCCAACCCGACCGAGACGAACCGGCTCGGGGCGCAGTTCGAGATCGCGGCGGCCGCCCTGATCACCGGGCTGACGAACGTGGTCACCCTGACGTCCGGCGGCGGCGGGCAGCACTTCCCGCCGTTCCCGGACCTCGGGGTGCCGATCGGCGGGCACCACTACGGGCACGGCGGCGGGGTGCCTGGGAAGACGGCGGAGGAGTGCTTCGTGGCCGTCCGCCAGTACCACTGCAAGTTGGTCGCCGGGCTGGCGGCGAAACTCGCGGCCGTCAAGGAGGGCGACGGCACCATGCTCGACAACACGGTGATCGTGTACCTGAGCGACAGCGGCGACGGCCACCACCCGCAGCTGCACGAGTGGCCGGTGGTCCTGATCGGGGACCTCGGCGGGAAGCTCCAGACCCGCGGCCGGTACCTGCAGTTCCCGGCCTACGGGCAGAAGGCCCACCGGACGATGGCGAACCTGTACTGCACCCTGCTGCACGCGGCCGGGAAGCCGCGGGACACGTTCGGGGTCGCCGACCCGGGCCTCAAGGACGTGGACCAGAAGGGCGTGGTGGCGGAGTTGCTGGCGTGACGGACCGGGGGGTGTCCCGTCGACATCCCCCTTCAAACTCCCGCGGGCCGGGCGGGAGCCCTTCACCACCCGGTCGAGACGCCACGGTCAGTTCTTCTTCTCCTTCGGTTCCGGCAACGTCCGGGGTGCGTAGTACGGCTTGCCGTTCAGCTTCTGGACCTCCTTGAAGAAGTTGGTGCCGTAGTCGCGCTCCGCGTCGCCCAGCGCCCACGCCTGCCGCTTGTAGTTCCAGCTGTCCGGGTTCAGCCGCTGGGCCTCCTTGTAGTGCGCGACCGCGTCGGCGCGGTTGCCGGCGCGGTGCAGGTACTCCGCCAGAATGAACTCCGCCGCCGCCAGCGCGTGGTCCGACTTCTGCGGCTTCAGCCGCTCCTTCCACTCCTTGTCGCTCAGCACGAACGGGCTGCGGTCGCCGTTGGCGACCCAGTCGCGCAGGCCCTTCAGGTAGGGCTCGGCGTCCAGGCCGTGGAGCGCCTTGAGGCGGTTGTCCGCGTAGGCGACCTCGTTGGGCCGGGCGATCCGCCCCTTCTCGTCGATCCACACCGCCGTCGGCACGTTCACCATGTCGAACAGCCGGGTCACCTCGTGTTGGGTGTCGATCAGGACGGTGTACCCGGGCTTGGCCTTCTCGACCCACGGGCCGGCCGCCTTGGCGCCGCCGGTGTCCTGGGCGACGGAGACGATCTCGAAGTTGTTCTTCTTCAGCTCGCCGTACAGGGTTTGCCAAACTGGCAAATCGAGCCGACACCCTCACCAGGAGGCCCAGGTCAGGAGGAGCACCTTCTTGCCGCGGAAGTCGGACAGCTTGTGGTCCTTCCCCTTCAGGTCCGGCAGCGTGAAGTCCGGCGCCACCCGCGACGCGACGTGGGCGTTCTGGACGGACGGCCGCGGCCCGAAGCACCAGACGCCGTGCTTGGCGTCGTGGGCGACTGGCTGCTGGAGGAGCCGGCCGAACTCGCTCAGGTTGAACCAGGTGACCTCGCCGCGCTGGGCGACGAACTCCTTGGCCCGCCCCGCGGGGATCGGGAAGCACTGCTCGTCGCGGCAGACGCCCTCCGGCTTGAGCGTGAACCGGGTGGCGGCCGTGAGGTCGGCGAGGGTCAGCCAGAGGTCTTTCGACTCATCACCGGCCGCGCCCACCGCGGTCGCGGCCCCGTCGTAGATGACCACGCGGCGCTCGGCACCGGGGGCGGCACGAGCCGCCGGGCACAGCAGGATGGCGGCCAGGAGAAATCGGACCATGAGGGGATACCTTTCTGGGACACCGCGTAGGCCGGAAGACCCGAGGTGTGTGGTTCGCGACGGCCGGTCTACCGCGGGAGAACCATGAGGGATGCGCCCGCGGCGAAGGTGGGGAAAGTCTGCGCCTTCTTCTCGTACCGCTCCGTACGGCCTCTGCCAGCGGGGATCGCGGTAGGCGGGCGCCGGTCACAGCCAGCCCCTGCCGGTCTGTCCGCCCGCCGCCACCCCGCCGCCTTCGCCCACGGGTGCGATCGCCACGACTTCCGGCAGTGTAACCGATCCGCGGGCGTGCTCAAGGGTTCAAGGTCCGCATTTCCCGGCGGCTCGCCGTTGACGAAGTCGGGACGGCGGGGTAGTGATGATATGTTAAGGATCCTTCCCGGGGCGCCGGCCGCGGCGGCGGACCGCCCCCCGACCCCGGGGCCGGGTTAATCGGGCCGGTGAACCTCCCGATCCTGAGTGCAGGAGAGCGGCAATCCCCCCATTCGACCGCAGCGCCCCGCCCCGCGGCCCGACCGGGCCGCGGATGAACGAGCAGATCCGGATCAGTCCCATCCGTCTCATCGGCGCCGAGGGCGAGCAGCACGGCATCGTCCCGACCCAGCAGGCCCTGGACATGGCCCGGGAGGCCGGGCTCGACCTCGTCGAGGTGGCCGACAAGGAGCGGCCGCCGGTGTGCAAGATCATGGACTACGGGAAGTTCAAGTACGCCCAGTCCAAGAAGGCGCACCAGAAGACGCACCAGCAGAAGCTGAAGGAGATCCGGGTCCGGCCGAAGACCGGGGACCACGACATCAACACCAAGATCGCCCAGGCCCGGCAGTTCCTGGAGCACAACGACAAGGTGCAGGTGAACGTCCTGTTCCGCGGCCGCGAGATGCAGCACATCGAGGAGGGCCAGCGGGTCATGAACCAGGTGCTGGAGGCCCTGGTGAACGACTGCAAGGTCGAGTCCCCGGCCCGGATGGAGGGGAAGCGGATGGTCGCCCTCCTGGCCCCGAAGTCGACCGGCGGGAAGGCCGCCCCCGGGTCCGCCCCGAAGTCGGCCGCCCCCAAGCCGCCGCCCGCCCCGAGGCCAGCCGCCCCGAAGACGGACGCCGCCCCGGCGGCCCCCGCCCCGGTTCCCGCGGCGCCGCCGAAGCCGGCCCCGGGCCCGGTGCCGACCCTGACCAAGGCCCCGCCGCCCAAGCCGCCCGCCGCCCCGAAGCCGACCGCCTGACCCCTTCCCGCCGCCGCGGCCGGCCGCTACAATCACCGCTCACCGAACGGCGCACCGCTCGGAACCCGGGTCACCCCGGGTTCCTCGCGTTCCGCGGCCCGTTCCCGCCGCCCGGGACCTTCCCGCGGCACCCCAGTGACGGGGGGACCCCAAGCCGGCGCCTCCGACCGAGGCCCGCCCCCCCGCGCGAACCCCGTGTGACCCCCCATGGCAACCCGGAACAAGACGAACAAGAGCGTCAAGAAGCGGGTCAAGGTGACCGGCACCGGCAAGCTGAAGTACGCCAAGGTCGGCCGCCGGCACCTGAACGCCCACATGACGGCGAAGCGGAAGCGGCAGCTCCGCACCGCCGGGGTGATCGGCGACCGGCCGAAGGTGCAGAAGAAGTACCAGATCGCCCTCGGCGTGCTGTGACACCCCGGCGACGCACTCACTTGTTCCACTAACTCATCTGGGGGATCACGGCCATGGTTCGCGCGCGCAGCAAGGCGACGACGGCGGCCCGGAAGAAGCGGACGCGGAAGCTGACCAAGGGGTTCCGCCTCAGCCGGCACAACCTGTACCGCCAGGCGATCGTGACGCTCATCCGGGCGCGGCGGTTCGCGTTCCGGGACCGGAAGGCGAAGAAGCGGCAGTTCCGCCGGCTGTGGATCGTCCGGATCAACGCCGCCTGCCGGATGCGGGACACCCGGTACAGCGAGTTCATGCACGGGCTGCAGCTGGCGATGGTGGCGCTGGACCGGAAGTCGCTGTCCGAGATCGCCATCCACGACCCGGTGACGTTCGACACCCTGGTCGGGATCGCCCGCCAGGCCCTCGCCGACGCGGCCAAGAAGGCGGAGGCCGCGGCGACGTGACGCCGGCGGGCACCGTTGTTCGGGCGAGCGGCCGGGTTCACCCCGGCCGTCTTCGTTTCCTGACCGTGAACCACCCGCGGTCGTATCCTGTCCCCCTGACGACGCGCCCGACGGAGCCGTTCCCATGCCGGACGCCGCGACCGACGAGTTGAAGACCCTCGAAGGCCAGGCCCTGACGCACCTCCGGCAGTGTGCCGACGAGGCCGCGCTGCGGGCGTGGAACACGCAATACTTCGGCGACAAGGGGCTGGTGAAGGCGGCGCTCGGCAAGCTCGGCACCATCCCGAAGGACCAGAAGGCCGCCTACGGGGCGGCGGTCAACAAGCTGAAGGAGTCGCTGACCGCGGCCTACGACACGGCCCTCGCCGACGCCAAAGAGCGGGCGCTTCAGGCGAGCCTGACGGCCGACCCGCTCGACGTGACGCTCCCCGGCCGGCCGCGGCCGCGCGGCCGGCTCCACCCGGCGACGCAGGTGCTGCGGAAGATCACGGCCGTGTTCGCCGAGCTGGGGTTCCGCGTCTACCGCACCCGGGAGGTGGAGACGGACGAGCTGAACTTCGAGATGCTGAACATGCCGGCGCACCACCCGGCGCGCGACATGTGGGACACGTTCTTCACGACGACCCCGGGGGTGGTACTGCGGACGCACACCAGCCCCGGTCAGATCCACGTCATGCGGGAGGCGGCGGGGAAGCCGATCCGGGTGATCCTGCCGGGGATGTGCTACCGGAACGAGGCGATCAGCACCCGGAGCGAGATCCAGTTCCTGCAGGTCGAGGGGCTGGTGGTCGGCGAGGGGGTGACGATGGCCGACCTGAAGGGGACGATCACGGCGTTCGCCCGGCGGATGTTCGGCCCGGACCGCCAGGTCCGCATCCGGTCGAGCTACTTCCCGTTCACCGAGCCGTCGATCGAGGTGGACATCGACT
>PNKH01000035.1 GCA_013822345.1 Isosphaera sp. | reverse complement strand
ACGCGGGTGGGACGGTCACGCCCCGTAGTCGATGTCCTCGGGGCTGTTCAGCGGCTTGTCGAAGATGAACCCGCGGCGGCCCTCCACGTCCTCCCCCATCAGCTTCCGGAACTCCTTCTCGGCCGCCATCGCGTCGCTCAGGGTGACCTTCAGGAGGGTCCGCCGGGCCGGGTCCAGGGTGGTGTCCCACAGCTCCTCGGGGTTCATCTCCCCGAGCCCCTTGAACCGGGTCACCGCGATCCCCTTCTCCCCGAACCGGCGGATCTCGGCCACCAGGTCGAGCAGCCGCGGCAGGTCCCGCCGGGCGTCCCCGTGCTCGACCACGAACCGGACCGGCGGCTCCCGCCCGGCGACCCGCGGCAGGGCGACGAGGTCGGCCGCCTCGAACCCGCCCTCCCGGAGCTTCGCCGCCGCCCGGTTCAGGGCCCGCACCTCGTGCCAGTCGTCCTGGGCGTACTGCTCCGGCGGGGCCTTGCGAGCGGTCCCGGCCTGCTCCGCGGTCGGCTCCTCCGGGGTGGCGGCCACGTCGCTCGCCGGGACCAGCTCCTTCCCGAGCCGGCCCGACTCCTCCACCCGGAACGCCTCGATCTGGGCCTGGGTGTGGAACCAGTACTCCTTCCCGGCGTACCGGACGTGGTGGGCCGGCAGCAGCCCGTCCTTGTTCGCCCGCTGGAGGAAGGCGTCGAGGGTGTGCCCGCGCCGCTCCAGGTTCACCACCGCCGCCTCGACGTCCGCCAGCACCGGCAGGAGTCTCGCCAGGTCGTCCCCGGACACCTCGCGCCCGGCCCGGCCGCCGACCGCCTGGACGTGGAGGACGGTCCCCTTCAGCCCGCGGGTGGTCAGCTCCTTCACCATCTCCTCGCGGGTCTGGACGAACCGCGTCTCCTTCTTCTGGGTGACCTTGTACAGCGGCGGGCGGGCGACGAACAGGTGCCCTTCCTCGACCAGCTTCCGCATCTGGCGGAAGAAGAACGTCAGCAGCAGGGTGCGGATGTGCTGCCCGTCCACGTCCGCGTCGGTCAGGATCACCACCTTCCCGTACCGCACCTTGCTCACGTCCTCGACGTTCTCGATGTCGATCCCGGTCGCCGCGATCAGGGCCGAGATCTCGTTGTTCTTCAACAGCTTCTCGAGCTTCGCCTTCTCGACGTTCAGCACCTTCCCGCGGAGCGGCAGGACGGCCTGGAACATCCGGTCCCGGCCGCTCTCGGCGCTGCCGCCGGCGGAGTCGCCCTCGACCAGGAACAGCTCGCTCCGGTCGCGCTCCCGGGTGGTGCAGTCGAACAGCTTGCCCGGCAGCCCGGCCCCGTTCAGGATCGACTTCCGGTCCTTCAGGGCGTCGCGGGCCTTCTTCGCCGCGAGCCGCAGCTCGGCGGCCAGGGCGATCCGCTTGCAGACCCGGGCCGCCTCCTTCGGGTTCTTTTCCAGGTACTCGGACAGGAACTCGTACACGACGCTGCCGACGACCCCCTCCACCTCGGGGTTGTTCAGCTTGATCTTGGTCTGCGACTCGAACAGCGGGTCCGGGTGGCCGAGGCTGACGACGGCGGTGAGCCCGGACCGGAAGTCCTCGCCCTTCACCTCCAGGTCCGGCTTGAAGTGGCCCTCCTTCTTGCCGTAGGCGTTGATCGCCTTGGTCAGCCCGCCGCGGAACCCGGACAGGTGCGTCCCGCCGACCGGGTTGTACGCGTTGTTCGTGTAGCACCGGACCTTCTCGTCCTCGGCCGCCGAGTACTGCAGGGCGACCTCGACCTGCACCCCGTCGACCGTCTTGCTGACGTACAGCGGGGCGTGCTCGACCTGCTCGCCGTCGTTCAGGAAGGCGACGAACTCGGCGATCCCGCCCTCGAACCGGAAGGCGTCGCTCTTCCCGTCGCGCTCGTCGTGGAGGGCGAACGCCAGGCCGCGGTTCAGGTAGGCGATCTCGCGGAACCGGTCGGCGAGCGTCTCGTAGTTGAAGGTGATGTCGCCGAACATCTCGGGGTCCGGCTTGAACGTGATGGTGGTGCCGGTCTTCCCCTCCGGGGACGGGCCGAGGTCCTGGAGCGGGCTGGTGGCGTACCCGCGCTCGAACTCCATCTTGTACACCCGGCCGTCGCGGCGGACCTCGGCCTCGGTCCACTCGGACAGGGCGGTCATGGCCTTGGCGCCCATGCCGTGGAGGCCGGCGGAGACGCGGTAGGCGGCGTTGTCGAACTTGCCGCTGTTCCCGGCGACGGTGAGGGCTTCTTCCAGGGCGGACTTGCCGGTGTCCTTCTTGACCCCGACCGGGATGCCGCGGCCGTCGTCGGCGACGGAGATGGACCCGTCGGCGTGGATGACGACGCGGATGTGGGTGCAGAACCCGGCCAGGGCCTCGTCGACGGAGTTGTAGACGATCTCGTAGACGAGGTGGTGGAGGCCGGCGGACTGGGTGTTGCCGACGTACATGCCGGGGTTCTGGCGGATGTGGGCGGCGTCCTTCAGGGACTTCATGTTCGCTTCGGTGTAGTCGCCGGCCGGCGCGGTGTCGGTGCTCATCGGTGTCGGTTCTCGCGTCGTTAGTGGTGGCTCGTCTCGGCGGCGGCCGCACCGACCTTCCGCCGTCACCCGCCAGGGGTTGCGCTCCCTTCGGTCGCTCCACCCCTGGCTACCCTCGGCCGTCCCTCCGGGACTCCAAGAGTGTCAGCCGCGGAGCGGCGACCGCCGGTAGCCAGGGGTGGAGCGGAGCGCAACCCCTGGCGGCGTGGGCGGAATCCCGGCGGGCGTCGCGCTCGCAACCGCGCCGGGGCGGGGGTCACTTCTTCGCCGGGGTGAACGAGACCAGCTCGACCTTGACCTCGCCCCCGTACACCACCTTGACCAGCCCGATGCCTGGCGCGTACCAGCCCGTCCAGTGGGGGTACTCCTTGCCATCCTGGGTGCTCTCGACATCGACCCTGATCGCGTCGAACGTCCCGCCCGTGACTTTGACCCGCTCCGGCTTGCCGACGGTCTTCGCCCAGTTGTACCGCCCCGCGGCGTCCGCCCCCTTCTCGGAGTGGCCCGGCTTGGCCGGGAACCGCAGGATGCACCCCGGCTCCTCCCGGTCCACCAGCCGCTTCTTCTCGAGGTCGTAGTTCGCCAGCACGAACACGCCGTCCGTCGACACGCGGTACCGGGCGTCGGGCCGGTCGATCGCCTCGACGTCCGGCCCCTCCCGCCCGACCACCTTGATGATGCCGCTCCAGTCGACGGTGTACGCCTCCGACACGGTCACCACCTTCGCCCCGTCCTTCTCCTCCACCGCGGTCACCGTGTACGTCATGTCGCTGTAACCGGCCGGCATCCACGGGTGCCGCACGACCCACTTCGTCCCGACCTCCGTCGGGAAGTAGAGCGGGGTGTCGCCGCCCTTCGGGACCGGGGCGGCCGGCGCCACGCCGAGCACCGCCACACCCACGAACACGGTCGCCAGCAGTCGGTTCATCCCAGGTACTCCTTCACCACGCCCCGGCGCGGAACTTCAGGTCGGTCAGGGTGACCCCGGGCAGCCCCTTGCGGAGCTTCGCCAAGAGCCCGCGCTTGTGGAACTGCGCCAGCTCCCCCAACAGCACCGCGTTCCGCACCTCGACCTCCAGCACGCCCCGCTTCATCCCCAGCACCCGGGTGTTGGGCAGCAGCTCCGGCCCGGCCGCGTCCGCCCACGCCGCCTCCAGCCGCACCCGCTCGTTCTTCCTCCCCCACCCGCGGGACGTGAACAGCCGGGCGAGGACGTCGGCGAGGTTCTCGGGCCCACGGTTCCCCTCGGCCATGGCTCACCCTGCGGGCCCCGTGGGGTGGGCCGAGCCGGCGCCCCGCCGGCGAGTCCCACCACCTTCCGCAGACCGGTGGGACTCGCCCCAGAGCCGGGCTCGGCCCACCCCACTACCTACCCGCGGCCTCACTCACCCCTGCCCGGCCAGCGGCATCACCAGGTACACGTACCCGTCCCCGCACCGGAATAGCGCCGGCTTCCCGCCGTCGGTCATCTCCAGCGTCACCGCCGGCTCGCCCTCCAGCGCCCGCAGGAACTCCACCAGGTACGACGGGTCGAACGCGATCGTCACCTCCGGACCGTCGTAGTCGGGCAGCGGCAGCTCCACGTCGCTCGACCCGGTCTCCGACCCGCGGGCCTTCATCCCGACCCGGCCGGGGGCGAACGTCATGTCCACCCGCTTGCTCTCGTCGTCGGTCACGATCGCCGCCTGCCGGACCCGGGCCAGGAACCCCTCGACCGGCAGCGGCACCGTCACCGCTGCGGTCTTGCGGGTCTGCCCGATGATGTCCCGGTACGGCGGGTACCGGCCCTGCACCAGGGTGGTGTAGATCATCGCCCGCTCGGTCTGGAACAGGGCGTCGTTCGGCCGCAGCCCGACCCGCACCAGCTCCCCGTCGTCGGTCAGGTTCCGCTCCAAGAGCGCGATCGCCTTCGGCGGGACCAGGTGCGAGGTCTTCGCCCCCTCGGCCGGGCCGTACACCGTCGCCGGCCCCTCACACACGGCCAGCCGCTTGGTGTCGGTGGCGACCAGCCGGGCCGTCTTCCCCTCCGCCTCCCACAGGACGCCCTTCAGGGCGAACCGCCCGCCGCTGTCCTTCTTGTCCGCCGCGAACGCGGTCCGCCGGATCATCGCCCGGAGGATGCCGGCCGTCACCTCGTGGTACCGGCCGGCGTCGTCGAACGCCGGCAGGTCCGGGAACTCGTCCACCGGCCGGGCCGGCAGCTCGAACCGGCTGGTCCCGGCCCGCACCCGGGTGACTTCCCCGGTGGCGTCGAGGGACACGTCGTCGTCGGTGCTCTCCTTGAGGATCTGGGAGAGCTGGTTGATCGGGAGGATGGCGGCCCCGGCCCGGGCGACCTCGTTGCCGCGGAGCTCGTACCGGATCCCGACCTCGGTGTCGAACGCGACCAGGGTCAGGGCGTCGTCCCGGGCGACCGCCTTGACGCAGCTCAGGACGGCGTTGGTCGTCCGGGCCGGGACGGCGGCGGACACCAGTTGGCACGCGGTCAGCAACCCGTCCCGCCGGCACGTCAGCTTCATCGGAGCCTTCCTTTCGCCCGTCCGTGGGCTTGGGCCTTCCGGCCGGCTAACCCTTTACTTCATTCCTTGATTCAGAACACCCAGTAGCGGTAGTAAGGTGACCGGGGTTTCTGGCGCGCACACCCCGCGAACCGACCCGCTCGCCTCCGAATCCTTGGCCGCCGCGGTCCCGTCCCGGGTGTGGAAACGTTGGCGCGCCGGCGGCGCGCCCCGGTGTTCCTGCGACGCCCCGGACCCGACCCGCTCCGGCCGCCGCTCCCGACGCCGTTCGCGCGCCGGGTGTCGCAGCGGGCGCGCCACCCGCGCGCCGGGTTTTCCACAGGGCTACCCGAGTTCCTGCCGCAGCTGCCGCACCCGGCCGGCCAACTCCGCGTCGGCGGCCACGTCTGCCTCGACTTTCCGGCAGGCGTGGAGGACGGTCGTGTGGTCCCGGCCGAACGCGGCCCCGATCCGCGGCAGCGACAGCCGGCCGACCTCCCGGGCCAGGTACATCGCCACCTGCCGCGGGACCAGCACCGTCCGCAACCGACTCGGGCCGAGCAACTCCCGCTCGCCGACCCCGAACGCGACACACACCCGGCCCATGATCGCTGCCAGGTCGTCCGGGCGCGAGGTCGGTTGGCCCGACCCGGCCAGCACCCGCTCGGCGGCGGTCCGGTCGAGCGGGCCGGGGAAGTCCGGGGCGGCGAGGGCCAGCGCCCGCAGCCGCCCGAGGCCCGCCCGCAGCCCGACCCCGGCCGCGAGCCAGTCGAGGGCGTCGTGGGTGAGCCGCAGGTTCCGGGCGGCCGCCGCCAGCACCGCCCGCCGGCCCGCCGCCCCGAGCGGGTCCATCCGGACGACCAGCCCGGCCGCGAGCCGCGAGGTCAAGCGGCGCGGCAGGTGTCGCAGCCCGGCCGGTCCGACCCCGGCGGTGACGACCGTCGGCCGTCGGCGGGCGGCCCGGTGGTCGAGGAGGTCGGCCGCGGCGCCGGCCGCCCGGGCCGGCAGGTGCTGCAGGTCTTCGAGGACGAGCACGTCGCAGTCAGCCAGGTCGGGGTCGGCGAACCCGGCGTCGTCTGGGCGGGCGAGGTCGCCGGCCGGCGCGACCCGGGCGGTCAGCGCCGGCGCCTCGGCGGCGAGGGCGGCCAGCGCGGCGGCCGTGAGGGCGGTCTTCCCGCAGCCCGGCGGACCGTGGAGCACGAGCGGCGCGAACGGCAACCGGTTCCCTGTCAGGACGGCCCGGGCGAGCCGCCGCACGGCCCGCACCGCCGACCGGTTCTCCGGCCGCCCGAGGAAGCCGGCCAGGTCGATCCGCGGCGGGGGTGTCGGGCGGACGGGTGCGGTCTCGGCGCCCTCGTCCGCGAGGGTGGGGAAGGCACCAGTTGTCGTCCGCACCGGCGTCATCATTCCACCGGGAATTATACCGATTTCGGCCGCCCGCGTAAAGCCGAACCGTGGTGGCGCAAGCGACAGCGAGTCAAGCGGATGCGGCGGGTGTCGGGGGTTGTGTCCAGTCGGTGATGGGGAGCCCAGGAACGCGGCCGAAGTCGCGGGTGTTGTGGGTCACGACGACGGCCCCGAGGTCGAGCGCGACGCTGGCGACCCGGAGGTCCATCTTGCCGACGTTCAGCTTCAGTCGGACGAGGGCGTCGAACCGGGCGAGCGACGCCTCGGTCTGCGGGAAGACCCGGAACGTGCCCCACAACTCCGCGGCGCGGGCGAAGAGCCGCGAGACACGGGCCAGTTGTGCGGGCGTCCGCGCCGTGCGGGCCGCCGCCAACCAACCACTCGACTGCTCCTCGACGGTCACGACGCAGATGCCGACGGTGTCACCCGACCGGCGGGCGGACATCACCGCGGCCAGCACGACCGGGTCGTCATGCTGGAGGAGCGTCAGCGTGTCGGTGTCGAGGATGAACACGCTCACGCGGCCGGTTCCTGGGGGGCGGGTCGGGTCCGGGCCGCCTCGGCGGCCTCGGCCGCGGCTTCCGCGGCGTCCTCCTCGGCCTCGCGCTGCCGCCGGTACTCTTTCGTGGCGGCGACCCACTCGTCGAACATCGGGTTGGCGGCCATGTCGGAGGTGAGTTCGCGGAGCCGGGCCTCCCAGGGGTCGTCCAGGGGGACCACCTTCGCCCCGGCGGCCAGCTTCGCCGCGTACGCCCCGCGGACGGCGGCCAGCGCCTCGTCCGCGGTCGGGGCCTCGGCCGACAGGTTCAGCGGCGCCCCGGTCGTGGCGCGGAACCCGCCCGGGGTCGGTTCGAGCAGCACGGGGATGGTCGGCACGGTCGGCCTCCGCCAGGGAAAGTTCACCCCATCTTACCCGCCCCGCCCGGCCCGCGCCGCGGAGCCGATCCGACCCGCCGCGTCGTCAACATCGGCAAACTCGACCCCCGGCCCGAAACTGAACCGCACCGCCGACCGCAGAACGTCGTCCGGGACGCCCATCGCCCGCAGCACCGGGCTCGGCAGCAGGCTCCCGCTCGAACACGCCGACCCGGCCGAGCACGCCACCTCGGCCAGGTCGAGGGCCATCAGCAGCAGGTCCGCCCGGCACCCCGGGAACGACACGTTCAGCGTCGCCGGCATCACGTCCGCGGCCCCGACCTCCGGGCCGTTCAGCACCACCGGGGCGGCCACTTCCCGGAGGCGCTCCCACAGCCGCGCCCGCAGCGCCGCCAGCTTCGCCCGGGCCGCGTCCAGGTTGCGGACCGCGTGGTCGAGCGCCGCGGCCATGCCCGCCGCCAGCGCCACCGGCTCCGTCCCCGGCCGCCGGCCGCCCTGCTGGTGCCCGCCGACCAGCAGGGGGTGAAGCACGGTGCCGCGCCTCACCAGCAACACGCCGACGCCCTTCGGGCCGCCGAACTTGTGCGCCGACGCGGCCAGGGTCGTCGCCCCGAGGGCACGGAAGTTCACCGGCAGCTTGCCGACCGCCTGGGCCGCGTCGCAGTGGAGCGCGGCCCCCGGCGGCAGTGACACCGCGATGTCACGCACCGGCTGGACCGCCCCTGTCTCGTGGTTCGCGAGCATCACGCAGACGAGCCCGGTGTCGGGGTGGACCGGGGCGGGCTGAACGACCCCGCGGCTGTCGGCCGGCCACCACTCGACCGCCCACCCGCGGGCCGCCAGCCGCCGCACCGGCTCGACCACGCACGGGTGTTCCAGGTGCGACGCGGCGACCCGGCCCGGCGCGCGAGGCAGGAGTGCCTCGCCCACGAGCCCGAACACGGCCAGGTTGTTCGCCTCCGTCGCCCCGCCGGTGAACGTCACCTCGTCCGGGTGCGCCCCCAGCGCCGCCGCCACCCGCTCCCGACTGTCTTCCAGCACCCGCCGCGCCTGCCGGCCGGCGGCGTGCGCCGACGACGGGTTCCCCCACGCCTCCGCCTCCGCCCGGCGGACGGCCTCGGCCGCCTCCGGCAGCAGCGGCGTCGTCGCGTTGTGGTCCAGGTAAATTGGCGCCATCACCCGATTGTAATCCGCCGCGACCGGGGCCATAATCGGGGTCCTGCCACGGAGCCCCGCCATGCCCCTCTCCCTCCTCTCCCGCCGCGACCTCCTCCGCGTCGGCGGCCTCGGCGTCGCCGCCACGGTCGCCCCCGGCCTCGCCCAGGCCGCTGCGCCGAAGGCCCGGTCCGTCGTCCTGCTGAACCTGATGGGCGGGGTCACCCACCACGACAGCTTCGACCCGAAGCCGGACGCCCCGGAGGAGATCCGCGGCACCCTCGGTACGGTGCAGACCACGCTCCCCGGCGTCCGGTTCACCGAGGTGATGCCGAACCTGGCCCGGCAGACCGATCGGCTCGCCCTGGTCCGCACGTTCGCGTCCGGGAACGACGACCACCTGCTGTCGCAGACGATGGTCCTCGCCGGCCGGCGGGTCACCCCGCAGCAGTTCACCACCGAGCCGAACGTCGGGTCGGTCGTCGCGAAGCTGCGCGGCGGGCGGGCCGGGTTCCCGGGGTACGTCGCCATCCCCGGCACGACGCGGCCCGGGCCGCCGCCGTGGAACCTGTTCGTCGGCGGGTGGCTCGGCGGGCAGTACGCCCCGTTCTGCACCGGCGGGAAGCCGAAGAACGCCGACTTCACCGCCCGGGTCGCCGAGGCCCCGGAGGAGGAGTTCACCCGGCAGGCGGTCAGCCCGGCCGCCGGCCTCGACGCCGACCGCCTCGCCGAGCGGCGCGGCCTCCGGAACCTCCTCGACACGCGGCTGCGCCACGCCGAGGCGGCCGCCGGCCTGGCCGACGAGTTCGGCGGTGGGTTCGATATGTTGCTGTCGCCGGTTGTCCGCGGGGCGTTCGACCTGTCCCGGGAGGCGGACAAGACCCGCGACCGGTACGGGAAGACGAAGATCGGCACCCGCTGCCTCCTGGCCCGCCGGCTGGTCGAGGCCGGGGCCCCGTTCGTGATGGTCGACTACGGGTACGACCCGGAGTACGGGAACCTGTGGGACAATCATAACGCGGCGAGCCAGAACTTCCCGCACATCTGCGAGATGGCGAAGCGGCCGTACCACCTCGCCGGCGTCGACCGGGCGTTCGCCGCCCTGCTCGACGACCTGGCGGTCCGGGGTCGGCTCGGGGAGACGCTGGTGGCGTTCGTGACCGAGTTCGGGCGGACGCCGAAGATCAACAAGGACGGCGGGCGGGACCACTGGGGGAAGGCAGGGAGCATCTTCTTCGCCGGCGGCGGGGTGAAGGGCGGGCAGGTGGTCGGGGCGACGGACCGGAGCGGGGCGTACCCGACGACCGCGGCGTTCACCCCGTACGACGTGGCCGCGACGGTGTACCAGGCGATCGGGGTCGACCTCGGAACGGAGTTGCACGACCGCCAGGGCCGGAGTATCCCGATGCTCCCCGAGGGCCGCCCGATCCCGGGCGTGCTGTGACAAGGAGTCGCCCGTGACCGCACAGGACGTGCTGGCCGAACTGAAGACGCTCGGCAGTGAGCAGACCAAGAAGACGTTCCTGCGGCACGGCGCCCGCGAGCCGTTCTTCGGGGTCAGGGTCGGCGACCTGAAGGTGCTCCAGAAGAAGATCAAGCGGGACCACGCCCTCGCCCTCGCGCTGTACGACACCGGCAACTCCGACGCGATGTACCTCGCCGGCCTGGTCGCCGACCCCCCGAAGATGACGAAGGCCCAGCTCCGCAGGTGGGCGAAGGCGGCGTACTGGGAGATGCTCAGCTGCTACACCGTGGCGTGGGTCGCGTCCGAGTCGCCGCACGGGCGGGAGCTGGCCCTGGAGTGGATGGCCGCGGATTCGGAACAGGTCGCGTCCGCCGGGTGGTCGACCTACGCCTCGCTCGTCTCGATCAAGTCGGACACCGACCTCGACCTGGCCGAGGTCGAGAAGCTGCTCGGCCGGGTGAGGGCGGAGATCGGCAGCGCGGCGAACCGCGTCCGCTACTGCATGAACAACTTCGTGATCGCGGTCGGCGGGTACGTCGCCCCGCTCACCGCCAAGGCGAAGGCGGTGGCGAAGGCCGTCGGGACGGTCGAGGTGGACATGGGCGACACGGCGTGCCGGGTGCCGGACGCCGTCGCGGCGATCGCGAAGATCGAGGCGCTGGGCCGGGTCGGGAGGAAGCGGAAGATGGCGGCGTGCTGACCGGCCGGCGGCGGATTGTCGGCCGCGGCGGCCGGTGCTATGCTGGACCGCACGGCGAACCGACCGGCCGGGCCGCGTGTCCGGTCGGTGGTCCGTCCGCCGGAGCGGTGGCAGAGTGGTCGATTGTGCAGCACTGGAAATGCTGTGTACGGGAAACCGTACCGAGGGTTCGAATCCCTCCCGCTCCGCTGGCTGAACACGTCCCGGGTGGCGACGCTTCGCCGAAGCGTCGCTGACCGCCCTCCCGATCCCCGCCGCGCCAACCCCGGCCCGCCGGCCGGTGTTCTTCCTCTCGCGGCGCCCGCCCGCGCCCCTTGCGGCCGGATTCACCGGCATTTACGCTAACGGCTACCCCCCACGCGGACCGCGAAGCGTCATGCCCGACCCCGCCCGCACCCGCCCGGTCCCGGTCCCCCGCCCGCGGCCGGGCGGCCGGGTCGTCCTCCTCGCCGCCGCGTTCCTCCTCACCACTACCCCCGCCCCCGCACAACCGGCCGACGACCCGCTCCCCGCCCTCCGCCTCCGGTGGCTCACCCAACTCGCCCGGCAGGACGCCGCGACCTGGGAGGTTGGTGCCGTCGCCGCCCCGCGCGGCGGCGGGCCGGCCGTCGGCAACTTCCAGGACCCGTCGGTCGTGCTGAAGGAACTCCGCCCGGTCCTGGCCGCCGAGTACGACACCGCCCGGGCCGCGCTCGGGCGGGTCGCGGCGAAGGCCAAGGCCCGGCGGGACGAGGCCGAGAAGGCGTGGGCCGGGGTGGTCGGGGAGCGGGCCGCGTTCCGCCGGTACGCCGACGCCCGGCAGGCGGACGGCGACTTCGACCTCGACGCCGGCACCCACACCGGGTGGCGGCCGACCGTCCTCGACGCCATCCTGCTCGCCGCCGCCGCCGTCGCGGCGGTGGTCGCGCTGCGGCTCCGCGGGGCCGAGCGGCGGCTGGAGGACCGCAAGGCCCGGCGGGCGGTCGCGGCCGGGCTCCTCGCGGGGGTGCTCGCCGTCCCCGGGTGCGGCAACCCGGCGGCCGGGGCCGGGTCGTGGGCCGGCCGCGAGGAGGCGGACCTGACGGCGAAGCTGGCCGACGCGACCGCCAAGGCCGACGCCGCCGAGGTCGCCGCCGACAAGAAGTGGCGGGCCGCCGCCGACGGCTGGGCGGCGCTGGTCGCGGCGCCCGGGTCCCCCGCCAAGGAGGACGTGGAGGGGGTGGTGCGGGCCGGCGAGGCCGACCTCCGCGACCGCCTCCGGGCGGTCCTGGCGGACAGCGTCCTGGCCGAGCGGCTCGCCGCCGACGCCGAGGAGCAGCAGGCGAGGCTGGCCGCCGAGCGGGCGAAGTTCGGCGAGCTGGCGTCCGGGGCGCGGTGGCGGAACGTCGCCGGGGCGGCCGTCCGGGTCGCCTTAGCCGCGGTGCTGTTCGGCCTGGCCGTCGCCCCGTTCTGGGCCGCCCGCCGGGACCGCGCCCGCCGCGCCCGGGCCGCCGCCCGCACTTGCCCCCGCTGCTTCCGCCGCGACACCCTCCGGGTCGAGAAGGCCGCCCCCGAGCCGAAGGGGAAGTACCGGCCGAAGGGGAAGAAGCCGGCCGAGCCCGAGGACGACCCGGACGAGCCGGCCGAGGACCTGGAGGCCCGCTGCGGGAAGTGCGGGCTCCGCATCCGGAACAGCTACCGGGCCGTCCCGCGGCTCTGCTTCCCAACCGTCGGGGTGCGGTCGAGCGGGAAGACGCACATGCTGGTGACCGCCTACGACCGGATCCGGAAGCGGACCGCCCCGACGGTCGCGGTGGTGCAGCCGGCCCCGTCCGGGGGCGACGTGGACCGCCGGTTCGGCCAGCTGATCGACGAGGTGCTGCACCGCCGCGGGGTCGCCGGGGCGACCGACCTGGTCCTGCCGGACCCGGTGCTCGTCCACCTGTGGGACGCCGACCCGTCCGCCCCGAGCCCGGCCCTGGTCAACCTGTTCGACTACTCCGGGGAGTTGATCAACCCGGATGTCGACGTCAACATGTTGAAGGCGACGGCGGTGCGGATGGACGGGTTCATGCTGTTCCTCGACCCGACCCAGCTGTACGGGGACGGGGCGAACGTGACCCTGGACCAGCAGCTCGGGATGCTGGACGAGTTCCTGAACCACATGCGGCGGGAGCGGCGGGTGCCGGTCGGGGAGGTGATCCCGGTCCCGGTCGCGGTGTGCGTCCCGAAGTTCGACCTGCTGCTGACCGACAACCCGATCGGCGGGCAGTCGGTGCACTACATCCGCGAACTGACCGGGAGCCTGAACCCGCCGCCGCGGGAAACCACCCTCGCCACGATCCGGGAGCGGGGTGAGTTGGTCGAGCAGATGCTGCCGCTGATGTTCCCCGGGGCGGACATCCGGGCGGTGGTCGAGGGGTACTTCGGGCGGCGGGTGATGTTCTTCCCGATCTCGTCGGTGAGCCTGTTCGAGGAGGAGCTGGGGGAGAAGGACCTGGCCCGCCGGACGATCGCCCCGTTCGGGGTCGCCGAGCCGATCCTGTGGCTGCTGCACATGCACGGATACCGTGTGTTCGGCGGCGACGGCGGGTAGGATGGGTGGTCCCCACCTCGAAGGGGTGGGTTTGAGTCTTCACCTTTCCCCGAAACCGGGGAGGGGTGAAGACGGCCGGCCGCCTCGGTGCTCCGCGGCTCGGGTGGCTGTCGAGCGGCCGCGCCAGCCCCACCTCTCCCCAGCGGGGAGAGGTCGGCCCCGGCGCTCCGCCGGGGCCGGGTGAGGGGCGCCACGAACCGAGAGGACCGGAAGCGCCCACGAAAGGTCGAGCCCACCCGGGTTTCTCCGCAGGTGGTGCCCCTCACCCGCCGCCGCGAGGCGCGGCGGCGACCTCTCCCCAGCGGGGAGAGGTGAAGACCGAGCCCGGCCTCCGGCCGGCGAGTGTGTCCCGACCCCGGGTTCTTCACCCGGGGGGCAACGTCCCACGGTGCCCGGCCGCCATGCCCGCTTGGCCGACACAGTCCGACTACAAGGACGCGCTGCAGAACCCGGACACCGCGTTCCGCGACCCGGACCTGCGGTTCAGCTCCGCCGAGCGCAGCCCGATGGGCGTCCCGCGCGCCCGGTCCGGGGCGTTCGCCAGCGTCTACAAGATGACCGGGGCGAACGGGGCCGTCGCCCTCAAGCTGTTCAACTTCCCGAACGACGACCGGGCCGGCCGGTACCAGGCCGTGTCCGACCACCTCCGGTCGCTCGGCCCGCGGAAGCCGCCCGGGCTCGTCGGGTTCGCGTACCACCCCGAGGGGATCCGCGTCGGCCGCGGCTGGTACCCCACCCTGACGATGGACTGGGTCAAGGGGACGGCCCTCGGCGAGTGGGTCCGCGAGAGGATGGAGCGGAAGGCCCCCGACACCGCCGCCGTCCGGGCGATGGCCGACGCCTGGTCGAAGCTCATCGACGAGATCCAGGCCGCGAAGGTCACCCACGGCGACCTCCAGCACGACAACGTGATGGTCGTCGGTAACACCCCGGTGCTCGTCGACTACGACGGGATGTGCGTCCCGGCCCTGGCCAACCCGAAGCGGCCGCTGGAGCAGTTGGAGTTCGGCAAGCCGGCGTACCAGCACCCGGCCCGCCCGGCCGAGAAGCTCGGCCCGCACCTCGACCACTTCGCCGCCTGGGTCGTCCTCGTCGCCCTCCGGGCCGCCGCCGCCGACCCCGGGCTGTACGCCCGGTACGTCACCAAGATCGAGAACGAGAACCTCCTCTTCACCCCGCCGGACATGCAGGCCCCGGCGCAGTCGGCCCTGTGGCCGGAGCTGTTCCGCAGCCGCGACCCGGAGGTCGTCGGGTGGGCCCGGATGCTCCGCCAGGCCCTCGACCAGCCGTTCGACCGGATCCCGCCGTTCACCCTCGACCCGTTCGCCGTCCTCCGCAAGCTGGTCGTCGCCGTGCCGCGCGACTGGGCCGGGATCGCCGCCGAGGCCGACCGCCTGACCCGGGCCGGGAAGAAGCTCCCGCCGGACCTCGCCACCGCCGCCGACCCGGTCGGCCGGCTCGAAGAACTGTGCAAGGCGACCCGGCTGGACTACCCGGCGATCGCGACCGAGGCCGACGCCCTGGCCCGCGGCGGGAAGGCCGTCCCGGACCGGCTCCGGCCGGTCGCGGTCGACGCCGTCCGGCGGGTGAACTGCCGGGACGCGGTGCAGAAGGCGCTGGCCGCCCGCGACCCCCGCCAGGTCCGGGTGGCGTTCCAGAAGCCGCTCCTCGACGGGTGGGTCGACCGGAAGCTCGTCACCGACGCCGAGGCGGCCGTCGGCCTGGTCGCGGTGCTCGACCGGCTGAAGGCGGCGGCGGCGGTCCCCGGCGACGGGCGGGCGCTCGTGAGGCTGTGGGCGGCCGACGGGGCGAAGGTCGCCGGCCTTCCGGAGGCCGAGGCGTACCGGGCCGAGGCGGCGGCGTGGCAGGCGCGGGTTGCGGCCGCCGAGGAGTTCACCCGGCTGTTCGACGCCCGGGCCGCCGAGCAGGCCCTCGCCGACGCGTGGAAGCGGGTGACGGCCGCCGGGGTCCACCCGGACCTGAAGCCGGACCACCGGGCCCGCGGCGAGTCGGCCGGCCGCCGCGCCCCGCTGCTCGCCCGACTCGCGGCCGTCCCGCCGGTCGTGTCGTACAAGAACGACACCGCCCTCGTCGCCGCCTGGGGCGACGGGGTCGTCCTGACCGGGTGCAAGGAGGCCGACCCGTACCTCGCCCGGGTGACCGCCGCCCGGGACCGGCTGGCGAAGGTCGCGAACCTGGCCCGGGCGATCGGGGCGGCCGACGCCGGGGGCGGGACCGAGGCGGCGGTCGTCGCGGCGGCGCTGCCGCTGGCCGGGTACGACCACCCGCACGCCGACCGGGTGCGGCTCGGGGCGAAGTCGGTCGAGGCGCTGGCCGGGCTGAAGAAGGCGGTCGACGAGAAGCCGCCGTCCGACCGGGCGATCGCCGCAGCCGTCGACGCCCTGCGGGCGGCGAACGTCGACCTGCTCGCCCGGCTCGACAAGGTCGACCCGGGCCTGGCCGCCGAGGCGGTCGCCGCCGGCCGCCGCCGCAAGGCCCTGAACGAGTTCGCCGAGCTGGACCGGAAGTACGCGGCGGCGGACGAGCAGGACCTGCGGTGGCAGGCGAAGTGGGTGAAGCACAAGGAGTTGCTGCACGGCCGCCGCGACACCGAGGAGCTGCGCGACCGGCTGACGCTGGCGGTCGAGCGGACCCGGGCGACCGACGCGGTCCTGAAGGCGCTGGACGCCCGGGAGATGTTCCGGCTCCGGGAGCTGTACGAGAAGCACGGGAAGCGGCTCGGGGCGTACCCGCCGCTGGCCGCCCGGCGGGCCGAGATCGAGGAGCTGCTGGGGAAGGCCGACCGGGTGATCGGCTTGCAGCAGCGGCTCGGGAAGGGCGGCGGGCCGCTCGGGGAAGACGACCTGCGGTTCCTGCGCGAGAACCACGCCGCGTTCCGCCCGGCCGACCGGGACGCGATCGTCGCCCGGGTGGCTGACGCGCTGAAGACGGAGGCCCGGCTGGTGGCCGGCCCGCCGGTGAAGGTGGTGCCGTCCGGGCGGGCGGCGGCGGTGCTGGCGTACTGGGCGTGGCCGCGGCCGGGGCTGGTGTCGCACTGCCTGGTGGCGGTGGACGCGGCCCGCCACCTGTCGGCCCCGGCGGAGGCGGACCGGTACGGGCTGTTGCGGTGCCACCCGCGGGACCACGCGGCCGAGGGCGGGGGGAAGCGGGTGGCGCCGCCGCCGGGCGCGACCCGGGTGTTCGTGACGGTGTGGGCGGTGGTCGAGCTGGGGTGGACGGCGGTGTCCGGGCCGCCGCTGCACCTCGGCCCGGCGGTGGTCGGCGGGGACTGACGGCGGCCGCGGGGCGCGCGGGCGTCGCCGGGCGGTCTCGGTAGGTGGTTACCCCTCACCCGCCGCCGCGAGGCGCGGCGGCGACCTCTCCCCAGCGGGGAGAGGTGGGGGTGGCTGGCCTTCTCGAAAGGTTCCCGGGTCGGGTCGCTGTGCGGTGGCCGCACCACCCCCACCTCTCCCCGCTGGGGAGAGGTCGGCTCCGGCGCTTCGCCGGAGCCGGGTGAGGGGCGCCACGTCGGCGGTGGTCCATTGGGCGTCGCACGGGGGTCGGCACGGTGTCAGTCGGCCAGGCCACGACCGGGGACCAGTTCTACGTCACCCACTGCGTGACCGCGGACAGCGTCACCAACGCCCCCGGGTACAGCGTCCGGGCGGCGTCCGCCGCCGACCCGGACGCCCTCCGCCGCGCCCTCGAGTACCCGCCGTACGAGCTGCCGCTCGACATGTGGAAGGACAAGCCGGGGAAGGCCCACGCCCCGCGCCGCCTGTCCCGCGTCCCGCACCCGGACGGCGGCGTCTGGGTCGTCCACACGGTGTACCTCGAGAAGGACACCATGAACCGCGACCGGTCGTACTTCTCCCACCTCCTCCACCTGCCGGAGTCCGTCACCGCCGCCGCGGTGCTCGAGTCGTGGGCCGCCGACGGGTGGGCGAAGGAGTACCCGACCGGGGCCACGAAGACCCTCCGCCAAACCGCCCTCCCCCGCGGCGACGCGGTCTCGCCCGCCGCCCTGTCCGCGTTCCTCGGCGGCACCCCGGCCGGCCCGACCGACCTGGCGTCGGCCGTCTGCCCGCCCCGCCTCCGCACCGACCCCGCCGCCCGCAAGGCGCTGGCCGCCCGGTTCCTCGCCGGCGTCCTCCGCGCCACCGCCGCCCGGAACGCCGGCCAGGCCCGCGACCGGCTGTTCGTCCACGCCGAGCCCGGGCTGACCGCCATGCTCCTGTACGCGGCCGCCCGCGCCCTCCCGCCGGCCGTCGCCGCCGACCTCACCTTTTCCACCTTCGAGCCGGCCCACCGGGCGATCCGCGACTTCACCAAGGCCGCCGTCGTCGGCACCTGGCTCGGGGCCGGCGGGAAGGGCCTCGACCCGGACCTCGGCGCCGCCCGCGGGTTCGCCCTCGACGCCCTCCACCCGGACCGGTCGTCGCCGGAGCTGGCCGCCGCCCCGCCGACCGGGGTCGCCGACCTTCTCGACCTCGCCGCCGCCGGGGAGTGGGAACTCCTGGACGCCGTCCACCACCTGATCGGGGACGACCCCGGCGGGCTGGCGGCGGTGCCGCGGACCATCCCGCTGGCCAAGTCCGCCGCCCGGCTCGACCGCGGGCGGGTGTCGGTCGACGACCTGCTGGCGCTGAAGGCCGACCGCCGCGGGGCGGGGCTGCTCGCCCGGAAGGCCGACGCGGTCTGGGCGGTGGTGAAGGACGCGGCCGTCACCGACGCCCGGCTGCGGGCGGCGTTCCGGGACTGGCTGGCCGACCCGGAGCGGCTCCGGGCGTACCGGCACGAGGCGTGCGAGGCGCTGGCCAAGGGGGACGTGGCCGGGTGGGACGCCCGGTGGGCGATGGTGGCCGAGGCGGCCGACCCGGCCCAGCTCCAGGCCCAGACGGAGAAGGCCCAGGCCGCCCTCGACGACCACCTCCCGGACCTGTCCCCGGCGGCCCGCGGCCGGCTCCGCGACGCCTGCGGCCGGGCCGGGGTGTGGCCCGACCACCACCTCCTCGCCCCGACCGGTCCGGCCGAGTTCGACGCCCTCCTCGCCCCGGACAGCCCGCCCGGGTGGCAGGGGTACGCGTGCTTCGCGGTGATGGGGCCGGACGGGAAGAACTGGCTGGCGGAGGCGGCCCGCCCGCACCGTCCGGCGATGCGGGAAACGGCCCGCCGGCACCTGCTGGCCGCCGCCGCGCCGGTCCTCGCCGGGTACGCCCACCACGCCCGCGCCCACCTGGCCGCCGACCCCGGGTTCCTGTACGACCTGCTCCGCCCGCACGGCCCCGAGTCCGGCCCGTTCCTGAGCCGGCTGATCGACGCCGCGGCCAACCGCATCCCGGCCGCCGACTGGGTGAAGCTGCTCGGCGACCTCGACATCTACGGGCAGAACAACAAGGACTGGGAGGGGTTCCTGCTGGAGGGCGACCACCTGGCGAAGCTGCTCGCCGGGTTCGGGGCCGACCCGGCCGGGATGCCGGTGTGGGCCGGGTACCTCGACCTGATCGGCCCGGACCTGCTCGCCGGGGACGAGTGGGAGACGCAGGTCTTCACGCAGCTGTCGAAGGCGGCGCGGGCGCTCGGGGCGGCGGGGGTGCCGCTGAAGGGGGTGCTGCCGGCCGGCGGGCCGGCCAAGCTGAACGCGGCCGAGACGGTCCTGGCGGTGAGTGCCGACCCGGCGGCGGCAGCCCGGCTGGAGGGCGGGGCGCTGGCCGCCGCGTACCAGGCGTTCGGGATGGACCCGCTCGACGGGCTGAAGCGGATCTACGCCCGCGGCGGGTTCCGGGCGGTCGACCCGGACGCCCAGCCCGGGCGGCTCGGCCCGCTGGTGTCGGCGGTCCTGGCGTGCTACCCGATCACCCACGAGTACTTCACCGCCCGGACCGCGGTGACGCAGTGGCTGGCCCTGTCGGAGGACTGCCCGGAGGAGCACCGGGCGGCGTTCCAGGCGCTGTTCGTCCGCGGGTACGTCCCGGAGCAGTGGCAGGCGGACGTGCTCGGGGACGAGCGGAAGCCGAAGTTCCACCCGGACGCGGAGGAGCGGATCCGGGACGGGCTCGCGACCGAGCGGAAGTTCGGGGGCGAGAAGTACACCCGGCCGGGGCGCCGCGGCGGGTCGGGCGACGGCGGCGGGTACGCGTCCCCGGCGACCCGGCGGGCGGGCCAGACGAAGGGGGTCGGCGGGGCCCGGCGGCGCGGCCGGGGGAGCGGCGGGGTGCCGATCCTGCTGTGGGTGGCGGTGGCGGCGGTCGTGGTGGTCGGCGGCGTGGTCCTGGTGCTACAGCTGTCGAAGGGCTCGGCGAAGCCGACCAACCCGGACACCGCCCCGCCGCCCGACCCGCCCAAGAAGGTGGAGAAGGTGGACAAGGACAAGAAGGGGACGAAGGGGAAGGGCGAGCCGTGACGCGGCCGCCCGGAGGGCGGGTTCTTGTCTTCACCTCTCCCCGCTGGGGAGAGGTGAAGCCCTGAGCCGCGGAACGGGGGAGGTGTGACGATGTCCCGGTTGCGGAGCGGGGCGGTCATCCTGCTGCTGGCGGTCCCGTTCGCCCTGTACGCCGCGTGGCAGGTGTGGGCGGCGACCCGGGCCGGCGCGGCCGCGCCCCCGCCGCCGGCCAAGGCGGCCCCGGCCGAGCAGCTGGCGGCCGCGAAGGCCAAGGCCGGGGCGGCGGCGGACGAGGCCCGGCGGGTCGGGGCGGACATCCTCCAGTACCGCCGGACCGTGGCCGGGGACGCGGTCGCCGACAAGGACCTGACGGCGGCCGCGACCGCCGCCGCCGCCCGGGCGACCGCCCTGGCCGACCTGGGGACGTTCCTCGCCGACCCGGCCGACCCGAAGTACGCCGGCGGGCTGGCCCCCCTGTACCGGAAGTGGGGCGAGGAGCGGAGGGAGCTGGCGGCCGCGGCCGGGAAGCTCGACGACTGGCTCGGGGACGGGTTCCCGGCGGTCGGCGGGAAGGCGGAGGCGGACGCGGCCCTGGGACAATTCGCCGCCCTCCTCGCCGCTTACGCCGACCACGCGTCCGCGTTCAAGAGTAAGCGGCTGGTCGCCGGGTGGCGGGTGCGGGTCCGGGCGAAGCTCGTCTCCACCCTGGCGGCGGCTGCGGTCGGGCCGTACACCCGGGCGCTCGACGCCCCGCTCCCGCTCGACCCGCCGCGGCTCGACGCGGTCCGCGACCCGCTCGGGCAGGTGAAGGCGCAGCTGGCGGAGCTGGACCGGGTCGCCGCCCAGGCCCGGGCCGACGGGCTGACCCTGCCGGACGAGGTGGAGAAGTCGCGGGCGGCGGCCGCGGTCGCGGCGGTGGAGAGCGCCGCCCGGGAGGAGCTGTTGAGCCTGTTCGCCGAGCCGGACCTGTTCACCGACCCGGACAAGGCCGCCGCCTGGTTCCCGAAGGTGCAGGCCCAGTTCGACCGGACCCAGGCGGACGCCGACCGGGCGCTGATCCGGCGGAAGGTGCGGGAGTTCTGCGCCGCCTCCCTGCCGGCGGCCGCGAAGCTCGACGATGTGGTGCTGGTCGAGGGCGAGCCGATCCCGCGGGCGGCGGTCACCGTCGAGTACGCGTCGAAGGACAACCCGGACCCGAAGAAGCTGTCCGACCTGCCGGGCGGGCTGACCGAGTTCAACTTCGCCAAGGCGTTCCCGGAGTTCGCCCGCCTCCGGTGGCGCGGCGACCGGCCGAGCAGCTCCGGCCGGGCCGAGGTGCTGAAGCCGACCGCGAAGAGCCAGGTGGCGGCCGACTACACGGCCGCCCGCGCGACCGTCACCGCGTGGTCGCCGGCCGAGGTGGGGCGGCTGAAAAAGGCGTGCGAGGGTGACGGGAAGCCGGTAGAACAGCAGGAGCAGCGGCGGAAGCTGGCGGACGAGCTGGTCGGGGTCGCCCCCGCGGGCCAGACCCCCCCGGCGAGGCTGTGGACCCGGCTGTCGGCCGTGGCGGCCGCGGCCGAGCGGCACCCCCGGCTGTTCGACGCCCGTTGACCGGTGGGGCAGGCATTCCTGCCTGCCTCCGGGTCGGGCAGGCAGGAATGCCTGCCCCACCGACCCTCGCCACGTCACCCCTCCCGAGGAGCGTCCCGTGCCGTACGACATGCAGATCGACCGGGCCAACCCCGGGTGCATCGTGTTCATGGTCGACCAGTCGAACTCGATGCTCGACGGGATCGCCGGCACCCAGCGGGCGAAGCTGGACACCGTGGCGACCGCGATCAACCGGTTCTTCGCCGAGCTGATCACCAGCTGCGAGAAGGGGGAGGAGAAGCCGCGGAACTACTTCGACGTCGGGCTGGTCGGGTACACCACCGACCCGAACGGGGTGGCGGTCGTCAAGCCGCTGTTCCAGGGGGCCCTGGAGGGCCGCGACCTGGTGAGCATCGCCGACCTGTACGACAACCCGCTGGAGGTGGAGCGGCGGCAGAAGAAGGAGTTCGTGGACGACGGGGCGGGCGGGCTGTCGGAGGTGGTGCGGGAGGTGGCGTTCCCGGTCTGGTACCGCCCGCCGGCGGCCGGGGAGATGTTCGGCACCCCGATGTGCGAGGCGTTCGGGTACGTCAACCTCGTGGTCCGCGGGTGGGCCGAGACCCACCCCGGGAGCTTCCCCCCGATGGTCATCAACCTGACCGACGGGGAGCCGACCGACGGGGACCCGCGGCCGTTCGCCGAGGACCTGAAGAACCTCGCCACCGGGGACGGGAGCGTGCTCCTGTTCAACTGCCACCTGTCCGGGCGGGACGCCCAGCCGGTGTTCCTGCCGGCGACCGACGCGATGCTCCCGGACGAGTACGCCCGGGACCTGTTCACCATGTCGAGCGTGCTCCCGGACAAGCTCCGGCACATGGCCGAGGTGAAGGGGATCTCGGCCCCGCTCGGGTGCAAGGCGATGGCGTTCAACGCGGACGCGGTCAGCCTGCTGAAGCTGCTGAACGTCGGCACCCAGGTGGTGGCCGCCGCGACCCTCCCGCCGCACCTGCGGTGACCGGGCCATGAGCGAATTCGACCAGGACATCGCCGGCGCGGCCGCGAACGCGGCGGAGGCGTCCGCCTACTGGGGCTTCGGGCCGGCGGACCTGGACTACTCGGAACGGAGCCTCGCGGCCGTCGAGAAGGTGTTGGGCGAACTCGCCGCCGCCCGGGGCGAACTCACGGACGACCAACTCGACGGCGTGGTCCAGGACTTCGGGTGCTACGTCCTCGAAGTCGGGCGGCGGGAGTTCGGCGGGCGGTACGCCTGGTTCGACCGGCGCGCCCAGCCCGTCCTGGTCGTCGGGGAGCCGGCCTTCCGGGTGGCGATGATCACCTGGGACAAGGTGCGCGGCCGGCTGACCGGCGACGAGGCGGACAACATCCCGTTCTTCTACGCCGGCTTCGCGGGTCGCGCCCGGGCGGCGACCCCGGGTGACGACGCCCTGTACGTGTGACCGGTGCGGGCGACGCGACAGGACCCCTGATGGACGACCCGACCGCCGACGCGCCGCCCGGGTGCCTGGTGATCCTCACCGCCCTGTCCGCCGGGATGGGCGAGGACGCCCGGGTCTGGTTCGCCCACCGCCACCCGCCGGACGGCGACCCCGAGGTCCGCGACGTGCCCGGGGCCGTCGCCGCCCGGTTCCTCGCCGACGAGCTGATCGAAGGACTCGTCAACACCGCCGCGGCCGGGTATCCGGTGCCGCTCGACGTGGCCGTCCTCGGGTATCGGGCGGACGAGGCCGGGGCGGTGCAGTTCGTCCCCCTCCTCCCCGGGGCGGACGCGGCCCGGCCGGTGCCGCTCGCCGGGCTGGTCGACCGCCCGGTCGACCCGCGGGGCCGCGACGGCGACCCGCGGAAGTGGACCGCCCCGGCCGGGTGCGACGGGACCGCCCCCGCCGCCGCGGCGCTGGCCGAGGCGTATCGGCTGGTCGCGGTCTGGCTGACCGGCCGGTACCTGGCCCGCCCGCCGGTCGTCGTCCACCTCACCGCCGGCGAAGGGCTGGACGCCGACTACGCCCGGGTCGCCCGGTCGCTCGGGCTCCTCGCCACCGCGTACGGCCCGGCCCGCCTCTTGCATGTCGGGTTCGCCCCGGGGGTCGAGCCGACGCTGGCCGGCGGGTGGGGCGACGCGCTGCCGGGGCCGTGGGCCGGGCTGTTCGCGGTGTCGGCGGAGCTGCCGGCGGAGGACGGCGGGCGGCCGGCCCGGCGGGCGGTGTCGGTCAACGACTGGACCCTCGCCGACGTGTGGAGCGCGCTGTTCGACCTCGCCCCGGTCGGGGACCCGGGCGGGTGGGCCGACCCCGACGCCGGTCGGTTCGACCCGGCGGCGGCGCGCGGGCTGTGGGCCGAGAAGATGGGGAACACGCCGGAGCAGTGGGAGGACGCGTTCGCGTCCGACCCGGCCGGCGGGGTGGCCGCGGTCGCCGACGGGGCGAGCACCGGCATCTACTGCCGGGCGTGGGCCGACCGCCTGGCCGCGGCGTTCGTCGCCACCCGGCCGGAGGTGCGCGACCCGGCGGCGCTGGCGGCGTGGGTGGACGGGTTGCGGGCGGAGTGGCGGGCCGGCATCGACTACGACAATCTGAACTGGTCCAAGAAGGCGAAGGTCGACTCGGTCGGGGCGGCGGCGACGCTGTTGGGGCTGGAGGTCGGGCCGGCGCGGGACGACGGGGCTCGGCCGTGGCGGGCGGCGGCGGTCGGGGACGCGACCCTGTTCTGGGTCCGCGGCGGCGACCTGGTCGCCACGTTCCCGGTGGTCGCGGCGGACCAGTTCGGCAGCGCCCCGCTGCTGGTCCGGTCGAACCCGGGGTACAAGACGCTGCCGCTGGCGGCGGCCGGCGAGTGCCGGCCCGGCGACCGGTTCTTCCTGGCGACCGACGCCGTCGCCGCCCGGCTGCTGAAGAGCGCCGGCGGGGTGGACTGGGGCCACTTCGAGACGGTCGACGAGGCGGCGTGGCGGGCCGACCTCGACGCCCTGCGCCGGGCGAACGACATGGTGAACGACGACTGCACCCTCGTCGTCCTCGCCGTCGCCCCTTCCGTCCGAGCCGGACGCGTCAGCGACGGTCCGCCGAGCGAACCCGAGCCGCCGGAGCAGACCGTCGCTGACGCGTCCGGCTCGGACGACCCGTACGCCGACGACTGACCACCCCGCGAGGGCACCCATGTTCGCGCGCCTCCTGGCTTCCCTCACACTCGCACTCGCACCCGCACTCTACGCCCCGGCCCAGGACGACCCGGCGGCCAAGGCCGTCGCCGACAAGGCCGCCGCCAAACTCGCCGCCGTCCGCAAGGAGCTGGCCGCCGACCCGGCCGGGCGGCGCGTCCGGGTCGACGGGTTCGCGGCCGACAAGAAGCGGGTGGTGGTGACCGGGGTGGTGCTCGCCCGCGGGGCGACCGCCGCCGACCAGAAGGACCAGGTCGAGGCCGCCCACAAGAAGATCGAGGCGGCCGTTCAGAAGGTGACCGGGGACACGGCCGTCACCGACTTCGCCTACCCCGACGCCCTGCCGGGCGACCAGATGCCGAACGTCCTGCTCCAGGTCGAGGCGGCGAAGGCCGGTGGGCCGGCGGACGAGCTGAAGCTCGACGACGCCTGGTTCGACGCCGACGGCCGGCTGGTGCTCGGCGGGTTCCGCGGCAAGCGGCCCGAGACCGAGAAGTGGCTCGCGGCGGCGGTCGGGACGGTGTTGGCGAAGCACCCGGCGGCGGCCCGGCCCGGCGGGAAGCCGGATGTCGTCCTCGACAAGCTGACGGCGGTCGCCTGGCCGCTCGCCCCGGCCGCCGTGCAGGCGGAGTTGCACAAGGCCGGGCTGACCCGGTTCCGCGTCGGCCGGGTGGCGAACGAGGTGAAGCCGGGGGCGGTGACGAAGGACGACCCGGCCGGGCAGGGGTGGACGGTCGGGGTGTCCGGGCTGACGCTCGGGACGGCGGCCCCGACCGCGGCGGAGGAGGCCGGGCTGACCGACGTGCTGGAGAAGGCGGGGGCGGCGGTCGGCCTCGGGCGGAAGACGGCGACCGTCGCCCTCGGGCTGACCGCCGATACGTCGCGGGTGCCGGACCCGGCCGCGGCGATCCAGAAGGTCGTGGCCACCCGCCCGGAACTCGACGGCGTCCGGGTCGACGCCCGGTCGGGGTTCGGCCCGGACGGCCGACTCACCCTCGCCGGGCTGGAGCCCGGCCTCGGCGCGGCCGGGACGGCGGCACTGGGAAAGGCGGCCGTAGACGCCGCCACCGGGTCGGACGCCGACCCCGGGTGGCGGCGGCTCGTGGACGGCGGGGTGTCGGTCGCGGGGCTGGAGCGGGTGAAGGTCCGCGAACTGCTCGCCGACCTCCGGACGTGGCTGGCCGGGAGCCCGTTCGACGACGTCCGGCTCGCCCGGCTGCACTTCGACGGGGACGGCCGGCTGACGCTGGCGGCCGAGGCCCCGGACGCCGCGGCGGTCGAGGCGGCGGTGCGGAAGGAGTTCGCCGTCCGGGCCGGGAAGGCGGTGCCGGCGGCGAAGGACCCGGCCCCGGCGGCGACGTTCGCGGCGCTGCCGGGGTCGCTGACCCGGCACCTCCAGACGGTCACCACCGAGGACCGGAAGTGGTCGGCCCTGCTGGTGGAGCGCGGGTTCTTCAACGAGAAGAACGAGTACACCGTCCGCGGGGTGGCCGACTCGGAAGGGCAGAAGAAGGCGTTCGCCGGATACCTGGCCGGGCTGAAGGGCGACGCGGCGTGGAAGGCGTACTTCGCCCCGACCCCGCCGGCCGCCCCGGACCTGGAGGTGATCCCGATGGGGAAGCTGGTCGAGCGGGTCCGCCGCGTCGCCCCCGCCGACCCCACCTTCGACGGCATCCGGGTGACCGCGGCCCGGTACGAGGCGTCGGCCGACCCGAAAGCGCCGGGCCAGACCCTCGTGTTCGACGCCCAGATGGTCGGCCGCCCCGACCCGGCCGCGGCGGCGAAGCTGCGTGAGCTGATCGCGACCGACCCGGGGTACTACGGGCGGCGGCTGCCGAAGGGCCGGCCGGTGGTGCTGCGGCCGGTGGACGCCGCCCAGGTGCCGAGTGCCGAGACGGGGGCGCTGGGGGCCGGGGTGGGGGCCGGTCACCTGGCGAAGGGGGACGCGGCGAAGGCCCGCGACTGGGTGGACGCGGCCGTCCTGCACAACCCGAACGACGCGGCGGCGTGGTTCCTGAGCGCGTACGCGAACCACCTGGCCGGCGACGTGGAGTTGGTGCGGCGCGACCTGTACCGGGTGATCGAGCTGGAGGGGGCGCTCGGGTTCGACGGCGGGCCGCAGCGGAAGCGGCGGTACGCGGCGGCGAAGGACCTGCAGGGGCCGCGGCGGGACGAGCTGGAGAAGCGGTGGCTGGAGCTGTGGAAGGAGTACCAGGAGAAGCCGCGGCGGATCACCTTCCCCGAGCCGAAGTGACCGGCGGGCGGGGGCCGCTCCGGCTCGGGTTGGTTGGGGAGTTTCACGGTGCGTGGCTTCCCCTCACCCGGCCCGGCGAAGCGCCGGGCCGACCTCTCCCCAGCGGGGAGAGGTGGGGGTGGCTGGCCTCCTCGGTAGCTTCTCGGATCGGCAACCTGTTGAGGGGCCGCATGAGCCCCCACCTCTCCCCGCTGGGGAGAGGTCGCCGGCGCTTCGCCGGCGGGTGAGGGGCGCCACGTCGGCGGACATCCGGGGACCGACCCCCGCCCGGCCCCGGCTTGTTCCGCCCGCGCCGCGGGCTTGTCGGGGGTTGCCGGCGCCGTCATCATGAAGTCCGCCCCGTCGCGAGGCGAGTCATGCCCGCTCCGATGCTCCTGTCGGGCCTCCCGAAGCCGCTCCTGTTCGGCCTGTACGGCGCCCTCGCCGGCCTCCTCGGGGCGGTCACACTCGGCGAGCCGGCGTGGCGGCTCCTCCGCCCTCCGCCCCCGCCGCCCCCGCCCGAACTCCCGCCCCCGCCCCCGCCGCAGCTCGCCGCCGCCGCCCCGCCGGCGGTCCGGCTGTACCCCGGGGGCGAAAACACCTTCACCGTCCGGATCGCCCGGGCCCGGTTCGACGGCCCGGTCCGCGTCCGGTTCAACCCCCCGACCCGCGGCCTGGTCGTCCCGGCCGTCACCGTCCCCGCCGGCAAGACCGAGGCCGAGGCCCGGGTGACGGCCGGCCCGGACCTCGCCCCCGGGGCGTACCAGGTGGCGGTCGCCGCCGAGGGCGGGGGGGCGGTCGCGCCGCCGACGGCGATCGAGGTCGAGGTGGTCGCCCGGCCGGCCCCGCCGCCGGCGGTCGCGGTGTCGGTGCCGCCGAAGCTGGCGGTCTTCTCCCGCGGGACCGGGACGTTCACCGCCGCCGTCGCCCGCCGCGGGTGCGACGGCCCGCTGAGCCTGAAGGTCGACGCCCTGCCGGCGGGGGTGACCGCGACCCCGGCGGAGGTCCCGGCCGGTGCGACCGAGGTCGAGGTCAAGCTCACCGCGGCCGCGGACGCCGCGGTCGGGGCGGCCGGCCTGGCCGTCGGGGTGACCGCCCCGAACGGGGCGCCGGCCGCGAGCACCCAGACGACGCTCACCGTGACCCGCCCGCCGGCCACCCCGGTCGACGTGATGTTCGTCCTCGACTGCTCCGGGAGCATGGAGCCGTTCATCGCCGGGGTGAAGGACGGGATCCGCGACTTCGTGAAGGAGTTCGACGCCCGCCAGCTCGACGGCCGGCTCGGGCTGCTCGCGTTCCGCGACCGGGTCTTCGGCCAGGAGCCGGAGCTCTTGACGTTCAAGGACGGGAGCCCGTTCACGACCGACACGGCCGCGTTCGCCGAGAAGGTCGGGCGGCTCCGGTGCGTCCGCAACAACACCGAACCGGAGAGCGCCCTGGACGCCACGGTGGTGTCGGCCGGGCAGCCGTTCCGGCAGGGGGCGACGCGGGTGCTGCTGCTCATCACCGACGCCCCGCCGCTCGTCCCGGACAAGGAGACGAGGACGGTGGCCGACGCGGTCCGGGTGCTGAAGGACAAGACGATCGACCAGTTGCACGTCGTGGTGCGGGAGCGCGACCGGGAGGTGTACGCCGACCTGCAGAAGGGGGCGGCCGGGAAGTTCTTCGACCTGGACCGGGTGCGGAACGGGGAGAAGTTCGCGACCATCCTGCCGGAGCTGAGCAAGGCGGTGGCGAGCGTGGTGGCGGCGAAGCCGGTCCCGGCCGAGGTGGCCCCGCCGCCGCCGGCCCCGGACCTGCCCCCGGCCGCGGCCGCGGCCGCCCCGAAGCCGCCGGAGGCGGCCCCGCCGCCGGTGCTGCCGCCGCCCCCGCCGGCCGTCCAGGCGGTGCAGTCCGGCGGGCGGTTCGCGGCCGGGAGCGAGCGGCGGCTGACGCTGGCCATCGGGGTGTGGACCGGGGCGATCGCCGGGCTGGTCTGCCTGGCCTTGCTGTCCGGCCAGCACCACTACCTCCGCGGCACGCTGCCGGGGGTCGGGGGCGCGGCGGCCGGGCTGGTCGGGGGCGTCGCCGCCGGGCTGGCCGGCGGGGCGGCCGGCCAGGGGCTGTACTCGCTCGCCCCGGACAGCGCCGCCGCGGCGACCGGGTTCCGCGTCCTCGGGTGGGCGCTGCTCGGCGCGCTGGCGGGGGTGGGGCTGTCGCTGTTCGTCCCGAACATGCGGTGGCTCCACGGGCTCCTCGGCGGGGCGGTCGGCGGGGTGCTCGGGGCCGGCGGATACCTGGCGGCGGAGGCGGCGGCGGGCGAGCTGGCCGGCCGGCTGGTCGGGGGGCTGGTGGTCGGGTTCGCGATCGGGCTGATGGTGGCGGCGGCCGAGGCGGCGTTCCGGCGGGCGTGGCTCGAAGTCCGGTACGGGGCGCGGGAGACGGTGACGGTGACGCTCGGGCCGGAGCCGGTGAAGGTCGGCGGGGACGCGAGGGCGTGTACGGTGTGGGCACGCGGCGCCCCGGACGTGGCCTTGCGGTTCTACGTCCGGGACGGCCAGGTGGTGTGCGACGACGCGGTGCGGCGGCGGGAGACGGTCGCGGCCGACGGGTTCGCGAAGGACGTGGGGGCGGTGACGGTGGTGGTGCGGACCGGGGCCGGGTCGCCGGCCGGTCCGACGGCCCCGCGGCCGGCGCCGAAGCCGCTGGCGTTGGACGACGACCCGTTGCCGGTCGCCGCGGCGCCGAAGCCGGTGGCGCCCGCGGCCCCGAAGCCGGTCGCGCCGGCGAAGCCGGTGGCCGTCGCGGCGCCGCGGCGCCCGGCCCCGAAGCCGGCGGCCACGAACCCGGACGGGTGTCCGGGGTGCGGCCGGGCGAACGCCGGCCGGCCGGGGCAGCGGTACTGCGTGGTGTGCGACCGGACGTACTGAGGCGCCGGCCGGGGCGGGGTGGTTGGGTGACTCCGCAGGTGGTGCCCCTCACCCGCCGCCGCGAGGCGCGGCGGCGACCTCTCCCCGGCGGGGAGAGGTGGGCCGCCGGCCGCCTCGTGAACTTCCCGGATCGGTGACCGGGAGACGGGCCGCACGAGCCCCACCTCTCCCCGCTGGGGAGAGGTCGGCCCGGCGCCCCGCCGGGCCGGGTGAGGGGCGCCACGTCAGGAGAAGTCCGGCGGGTTTGCCGGCGAGCGTCGGGGCGTAAGCCCGACGTGGCGGAACTACACACGTCGGGCTTACGCCCCGACGCTCGCCCGGACTCCGGAGACCCCCCCACATGCCCGCGCCGAAGGCCCTGTCCGGGTTGCCGAAGCCGCTCCTGTTCGGCCTGTACGGGGCCGCCGGCGGCCTCGTCGGGGCGCTCGTATTCGGCGAACTCCTGTACCGCCTGCTCGAGCCGCCGCGGGCCGACACCGGGCCGCAGGTCGCGGTCACCGCGTCCCGCGACGTGGAGGTGTTCCTCGGCCAGGCCAACACGTTCGCCGTCCAGGTCGACCGGGCCGGGTTCGACGGCCCGGTCACCGTCCGGTTCGCCGACCTCCCGCCGACCCTCCGCATCGACCCGGTCACCGTCCCCGGCGGCAAGACGGACGCCGAGGCGACGGTCCGGTCGACCGGCCCCGCCCCGCCCGCCCGGCACCCGGTCCGGGTGGTCGCCGAGGCCGACGCCGGCGGCAAGCGGCCGACGGCCGAGACGGCGGTGGCGGTGCAGGTGTCGGCCCCGAACCGGTCGGCCCAGGCGGACGTGTTCTTCGTCCTGGACGTGACCGGGAGCATGGGCACCCCGATCACCGGGGTGAAGAACGGGATCAGCCGGTTCGCCGGGGAGATGGCCCGCAACGGGGTCGACTTCCGGGCGGGGGTGGTGGCGTTCCGCGACCGGTTCGCGGACACGACGGACGCGATGACCGTGCTGAACTTCGGCGGCCGGACGTTCACCGCCGACGTGCCGTCGTTCCAGAACCAGGTCGGGGGGCTCCAGCCGCGCGGCGGCGGGGACAACCCGGAGAGCTCCCTGGACGCGGTCGTCGAGGCGTGCGCCCAGCCGTTCCGGCCGGGGGCGACGAAGGTGCTGCTGGTCATCACCGACAACCCGCCGAAGCCGCTGTACCGGCAGGGCCGGCCGTACGTCGAGCGGGAGGAGGCGTCGGCGGCCGAGGTGCGGGAGGCGGCCGCCCGGGTGAAGGCGGCCGGGATCGATGTCGTTCACCTGGTCGTCCCGGCCGGGCTGGGCGTGTACGGCCCGCTCCAGGACGCGGCGGCCGAGCGGGGGAAGGTGTTCGACCTGGTGTCGGACCGGGCCGGGGGCGGGTTCGACGAGCGGGCGTTCGACCGGCTGATCGACGACTTCAGCCGGGACGTGGCGAAGGCGGCCCGGGCGAAGGCCCCGGACGGGCGGGCGAAGGTGTCCGGGGACGCCGACCGGGCGAGCGTCAAAGCCGTCCAGTCGAGCGGGGCGTACGCCGAGGGGGCCGGCAAGCAGCTGCTCGTCGCCAGCGCCGTCTGGACCGGGGCGATCGCCGGGCTGGTCTGCCTGGCCCTGCTGGCCGGGCAGCACCACTACCTGCGGGGGACGCTGCCGGCGGCCGGCGGGGTCCTGGCCGGGCTGCTCGGCGGGGTGCTGGCGGGGGTCGTCGGCGGGGCGGCGGGTCAGGGGCTGTACCTCGCGGCGCAGGGCGGGGAAGTGCTGTCGATGATCTTCCAGGTGGTCGGGTGGGCGGTGCTCGGCGGCCTGGCCGGGGCCGGGCTGTCGCTGTTCATCCCGAACCTGCGGGCGGTCCACGGGCTGGCCGGCGGGGCGGCCGGCGGGACGGCCGGGGCGGTCGGATACCTCGTCGTCACGGCGGCCGCCGGAGACCTCGTCGGCCGGGTAATCGGTGGGCTGGTGCTCGGGTTCTGCGTCGGGCTGATGGTGGCGGTCGTCGAAGCCGCGTTCCGGCGGGCGTGGCTCGAGGTCCGGTACGGGGCGCGGGAAACCGTGACGGTGAACCTGGGGCCGGAGCCGGTGAAGGTCGGCGGGGACGCCCGACTGTGCACCGTGTGGGCACGCGGGGCGGCGGACGTGGCCCTGCGGTACTTCGTGCGGAACAACCAGGTGGTGTGCGAGGACGCCCCGACACGGACGGAGGCGACGGTCGGGGACGGGGACGCCCGGGAGGTCGGGAACGTGACGGTGGTGGTGCGGACCGGGACGGGGGTCGCGGCGTCCGCCCCGGTGCGCCGGCCGGCGCCCCCGCGGCTCCCGCCGCCCGCCCCGGCCCCCGAGGCGGCCCCGGTCGAGGTGCTGCCGGTCGACGACGACCCGTTCCCGATCCCGGCCGGGACGCCGACCGCCCGGCCGGCGGCGAAGCCGCTGGCGTTCGACGACGACCTGCCGGCGCCGATCCCCCCGCCGCGGCCGGCGCCCCCGCCGCGGCCGCCGGTCCCGACCGCCGGGGCCAGGCCGCCGCTGCCGCCGGCCGGGGCCCGTCCGCCGGTGCCCGCGCCGCCCCCACCGCCGAAGGCGCCGGCGGTTCCGCCCCGGGCCGCCGGCCCCCGCGACCCGGACGCCTGTCCGACGTGCGCGCGGAAAAACCCGGGCCGGCCCGGGACCCGGTACTGTATGCTCTGCGACCACACGTACTGACGCGGTCCCGGTCGTCCGAGCCGGACGCGTGAGCGACGGGCCAGGCAAGACCCGTCGCTCACGCGTCCGGCTCGGACCGACCCCGCCCCCACGGACGCCCTCCCATGCCCGCCCCGCGGTTCCTGTCCGGGCTGCCGAAGCCGCTCCTGTTCGGCCTGTACGGCGGGGCCGGCGGGCTGGTCGGGGCGCTCGTGTTCGGCGAACTCCTGTGGCACCTCCTCGCCCCGCCGCCCCCGCCCCCGGCCGTCCCGGAGCCGCAGCTCGCGGTCGCCGCCTCGCCCGAGGTCGAGGTGTTCGTCGACGGCCGGAACGCGTTCCCGGTCCAGGTCGCCCGGGACGGGTTCGACGGCCCGGTCACCGTCCGCCTGACCGGCCTCCCCGCCGGGGTGACGGCCGCCCCGGTGGTGATCCCGGCGGACAAGACCGAGGGCGAGGTGGTGGTGGTCGGGTCGGCGAAGGCGGTGGTCGGGACCGGGCCGGTGCGGGTGGCGGCGGAGGCGGTCGGGGCGCCGGTGTCGGCCGGGGCGTCGGTCAACCTGCGGGTGTGGGACCCGCCGCGGGCCCGGGCGGACGTGGTGTTCGTGCTCGACGTGACGGCCAGCATGCAGTGGGCGCTGGACGACCTGCGGAACGGGATCGGGGCGTTCGCCGACGCCCTGGCCCAGGCCCGGGTCGACTTCCGCCTCGGCCTGGTGACGTTCCGGGACGTGGCCCGCGGGGAGCCGGTCGAGGTGGTGAGGTTCGGCGGGGCGGAGTTCACCGCCGACGGGGCCGCGTTCCGGGACGGGGCCGGGCGGCTGAAGCCGCTCGGCGGCGGGATCGACGTGCCGGAGAGCAGTTCGGAGGCGGTGGCCGAGGCGGCGGGGTTGGGCTACCGGAAGGAGGCGACGAAGGTGCTCTTGCTCCTGACCGACGGCCCGCCGAAGACCCCGCCGGCGGCCGCCGCGGCGGCGGTGCGGAGGGCCGGGGTCGACGCCGTCCACACCGTCGTCCTGCGGTTCGACCAGGACGCGTACGGCCCGCTGCGGGAGGCCGGGACCGGGCAGGGCGGCGGGGGGCGGTACTTCAACCTCGGGGACGTGGTCCGCGGGGACGAGGGGTTCGACCAGCTGCTGAAGGAGTTCGGGTCGGCGGTGACCGAGGCGGCCCGGGCGAAGGCCCCGGACGCGACCCCGCAGGTGTCGGCCCGGGCCGCGACCCCGACCCTCGGGGTGCGGAGCCTGCAGGGCGGCGAGCAGGCGGCGGCCGGGAGCGAGGGGAAGCTGGTCGTCCGCAGCGGGGTGTGGACCGGGGCGATCGCCGGGCTGGTCTGCCTGGCCCTGCTCGCCGGGCAGCACCACTATCTCCGCGGGACCCTACCCGGGGTCGGCGGGGTCCTGGCCGGGCTGCTCGGCGGGGTCCTGGCGGGCCTGGTCGGCGGGGCGGCCGGGCAGGGGCTGTACGGGCTGGCCCCGCCGGAGAGCGCCCTCGGGACGGCGTTCCAGGTGGTCGGGTGGGCGGTGCTTGGCGGGCTGGCTGGGGTGGGGCTGTCGCTGTTCGTGCCGAACATGCGGGCGGTCCACGGGCTGGCCGGCGGGGCGGTCGGCGGGACGGCCGGGGCGGCCGGGTTCCTGGCCGCGTCCGGGGCGGCCGGGGACGTGGTCGGCCGGCTGGTCGGGGGGCTGGTGGTCGGGTTCTGCATCGGGGTGATGGTGGCGGTCGTCGAGGCGGCGTTCCGGCGGGCGTGGCTGGAGGTGCGGTACGGGGCGCGGGAGACGGTGACGGTGAACCTCGGGCCGGAGCCGGTGAAGGTCGGCGGGGACGCGAAGGCGTGTACGGTGTGGGCCCGGGGGGCGGCCCCGGTCGCGCTGCGGTTCTACGTCCGGGACGGCCGGGTGGTGTGCGACGACGCGGTGATGCAGCGGGAGACGGCGGCGGCCGACGGGTTCTCGAAGGACGTGGGGGCGGTGACGGTGACCGTCCGGACCGGGTCCGGGGCCGCCCCGGCGGCGCGGCCGGCGCCGCCCAAGTCGCGACCGCCGGCCGAGGACGACGACCTGCTGCCGCTGCCGGCGGCGCCGGCGCGACCGGCGGCCCCGGCCCGTCCCGTCGCCCCCCCGCTGAGCCTCGACGACGACCCGCTGCCGGTCGCTCCGGTGGCCCGTCCGGCGCCGGTCGCGCCGAAGGCCCCGCCCCCGCCGCGGCCGGTCGCGCCGCCGCCGGTGGCGGCCCCGAAGCCGCCCCCGCCGGCCGCGCCGCGGCCGCCCGCCCCGGCGCCGCCGAAGCCAGCGGCCCCGTCCCCGTCCCCCGCGGTGAAGCACCCGGACGCCTGCCCCGGGTGCGGGCGGGTGAACCCGGGGAAGCCGGGCACCCGGTACTGCGTGGTGTGCGACGACACGTACTGAGCCCGCGGCGGGGAGAGGTGAAGACCGAACCCGGCCCGGCCGGGCCGGGTCCGTCTCGGCGTCGCCCGCCCGGAGTCCCCATGCCCGCCCGCCCGCCGCGCGCCACCTGGTCCCGGCTGACCGAGGACCAACTCCTCGCCCAGTGCGACGTGGACACCTACCGGGCGAGCGGCCCCGGCGGGCAGAAGCGGAACAAGACCAGCTCGGCCGTCCGCCTCCGCCACCCGCCGACCGGCCTGCTGGTGATCGCCGAGGAGAGCCGGTCGCAGCACGAGAACAAGGCGGCCGCCGCCCGGCGGCTGTGGCGGGCGCTGTTCCTCCACCTCCGCGACGGCCTCCCCGCCGGCCGCACCCCGGAGGCGGTCGCCGCCCACCCGGACTACGCCGCCGCCCGCGGCCCGGACGGCCGGCTCCACCTGTCGGCGAAGGACCCGCGGTTCTGGCCGGCGGTCGGGGTCGTCCTGGACGTGCTCGCCGCGTGCGAGGCGCGGGTGGCCGACGCGGCGGCCCTGCTCGGGGTCAGCACCGGGAACCTGGTCGACTTCCTCCGCACCGACCCGAAGGTGTGGCAGGAGGCGAACCGCACCCGCGCCGCGTTCGGGCACAACTCGCTGAAGTAGCAGGCGGCGGGCGGCGGCCGAAACCCGTGTGGGGGCCGCGGCCCCGGATATCATGGGTCTATCCGAACCGTCCGCCGCCCACTCCCACTGCCCACCCCGTCCCATGCCCCCATCCGGCTTCTCCTGGGTCGACCCGCCCCGGCTCGCCGCCCTGGCCCGGCCGGGGTCGGCCGACGACCTCGCGTGGCTCCGCCGGCACGGCGTGGAGGTGCTGGTGTCGCTGACCGAGGACCCGGTCCCGCGGCGGTGGGTGGACGACGCCGGGCTGATGGCGGTGAACGTCCCGGTGCCGGACATGGCGGCCCCGTCGGACCGGCAGCTGGAGCACCTGACGGACACGATCCGGCGGGCGAACCGGGCCGGGATGGGGGTGGCGGTGCACTGCGGGGCCGGGCTCGGGCGGACCGGGACGGTCCTGGCCGCGTACCTGGTGGCCGGCGGGCTGGGGGCGAAGGAGGCGGTGGCCCGGGTGCGGGAGCTGCGGCCCGGGTCGGTGGAGACGGCCGAGCAGGAGCGGGCGGTGGAGCGGTTCGCCGCCCGCCCCCGGCGGGACGGGTGAGGTGGTACAATGGCCGGAAGCCGGAGGAGGGCCGTGCCGTGGAACGGGTGAAGATCGACGCCGGGCTGCTGGAGCGGTTGAAGGATCTGACCAGGGCGGTCGAGCTGGTCGACGACGACGGGTTCGTGGTCGCCGTCGTCCAGCCGAAGGTCGACCCGGCCCGGCTCGGGCCGGAGCTCAGCCCCGAGGAGATCGAGCGGCGGTGCCAGCCGGGCCGCAAGACGTACACCACCGAGGAGGTGCTCGCCATGCTGAGGAAGCTGCCGTGAACCCGGAGTGGGACGAGTCCGGGTACGACGCCCTGGCCGACGCCTGGGTCCGTGCCACGCCGGACGAGCGGGACCGGATGGAGGCGGCGGTCAACCGGGCGAACCGGTTGCTCCGCGACGACCCGCAGGGCGAGGGCGAGTCCCGAGGCGGGAACGTCCGCGTCCTGATCGTCCCGCCGCTCACCTTCTGGTACCGGGTCAACCCCGGCGGGGTGGCGCGGGTGTTCCACGTCCACCACCCGCGGAACTGACCGCCCCCATGCGCCCCCGCACCTCCCTCGCCCTGCTCCTGGCCGCCGTCGCCGGGCTCATCGCCCTCGCCGCCGCCTACACCCGGCCCCGCCCCGGCCCCCCGCCGGTCCGCCTCGCCGTCCTCGTCGTGTTCGACCAGATGCGCGGCGACTTCCCGGAGCGGTGGCGGCCGCTGTTCGGCCCGGACGGGTTCGCCCGCCTCCAGGGCGGCGGGGTGACGTTCACCCGCTGCTACTACCCCTACGGGACGACCAGCACCGGCCCGGGCCACGCGTCCATGCTCACCGGCGCCGCCCCGGACCGGCACGGCATCGTCAACAACAACTGGCTCGAGGGCGGCCGGGTGGTCTACTGCGCCGGGTCCGACCGGTACGAGACCGTCCCCGCCCCGCCGGCCGCCCCGGCCGACACCAAGGACCCGAAGGCCAGGCCGAGGGACGGCGGCACCCCGGACCGGCTGCTGGCCGACACGGTCGCCGACGTGCTCAAGGCCCGCCACCCCGGGGCCAAGGTGTTCGGGCTGTCGCTCAAGGACCGGTCGGCGATCCTCCCGACCGGCAAGCGGCCCGACGGGGCGTACTGGTTCACCGGCCGGTTCGTCACCTCCACCTACTACGCCGGCCGGGTCCACCCGTGGGTCGAGGCGTTCAACGCGTCCGGGGCGGCCGACCGGTGGGCCGGTCAGGTGTGGGAGCGGGTGCGGCCGGACGTGGACTACGACGCGTGGGCCGGGCCGGACGACGGGCCGGGCGAGGGGAGGGGGGTGGGGGCGAAGGGGTGGGCGCAGGGGAAGACGTTCCCGCACCCGATGAGCCCGGCCGGGAAGCCGGGAAAGGAGTACTACGAGGCGCTGGCCAACTCGCCGTTCGGGAACGACCTGCTGCTCGACCTGGCGAAGGAGTGCGTCCGGGCGGAGCGGCTCGGGGCGGACGACACCCCGGACCTGCTCGTCGTCAGCTTCTCGTCGAACGACCTGATCGGCCACACCTGGGGGCCGGACTCGCACGAGGTGCTCGATGTCACCCTCCGGAGCGACGCCCTGATGGCCGACCTCCTCCGGTTCCTGGACGAGCACGTCGGCCCGGACCGATACCTCGTCGGGGTGACGGCCGACCACGGCATCTGCCCGCTGGTGGAGGCGAGGACGGCGTACCGGCCGGCGGGCGTCGCGGCGAAGCGGGTCGAGCCGGCGGCGGTGCAGAAGGCGCTGGAGGCGCACCTGGCGAAGGCGTTCGGGGGGCCGGCCGGGTGGGTCGAGGGGTCGGTGTTCCCGTGGGTCCACCTCAGCCCGAAGGCGGTGGCGGCGGCCGGGCGGTCGCGGGCGGAGGTGGCGGCGGAGGCGGCCTGGTTCCTCCGGGCGCACCCGGACGTGGGGCGGGCGTACACCCGGGCGGACCTGGCGTCCGGGACCCCGCCGGCCGACCGGGTCGAGGCCCGGGTGCGGAAGGCGCTGTGGGTGCCGCCGTCCGGGCGGGAGAAGGACGAGCGGTGCGGGGACGTGTACGTGGTGCTGAAGGAGTGGTGCCTGCCGTCGAAGGCGCTGGACACCGGGACGACGCACGGGGCGCCGTGGGACTACGACGCCCACGTCCCGCTGATGTTCCACGGGCCGGGGGTCGGCGGCGGAGCGTCGGACGAGCCGGTGACCCCGCAGGCGGCGGCGGCGGTGTTCGCCCGGTGGCTCGGGCTGCCACCGCCGGCGCGGGCCGAGTACCCGGTCCCGGCGGCGCTGGGCGGGAGGTGACGGCGGGTTCCGTCCCTCCCGTCCGAGCCCGAGCGCCAGCGAGGGTCGAGGCCGGACCCCCGCTGGCGCTCGGGCTCGGACCCGGACCTCAACACCGGTGGCCCATGCCCGACCGGCCCCTCGCCTACTTCATCACCTTCTCGACCTACGGCACCTGGTTGCACGGCGACGCGCCGGGGTCGGTGGACCGGGGGCACAACCGGTTCGGCACCCCCTGGGTGGAACCGGACGCGGACCGTCGAGCCGACGCGCACCACCGGATGTCGCAAGAGCCGTACCGGCTGGACGCCGGCCGGCGGGCGGTGGTCCGGGACGCCGTCGTGGACGAGTGCCGGTTCCGCGGGTGGCCCCTGCTCGCCGCCCACGTCCGGTCGAACCACGTCCACCTGGTGGTGACCGCCGACCGGGAGCCGGAGTTCGTGATGCGGGCGTGCAAGGCGACCGCGAGCCGGCGGCTGAACGAGGCCGGGTACGACCACCCGGACCGGAAGCGGTGGACGACCCACGGGAGCACGAAGTACCTGTGGCGCGAGGACGCGGTCGCCGCCGACGTGGAGTACACGCTGCACCGGCAGGGCGAGCCGATGGCGGTGTTCCCGGACCCGAGCGCCGACGGTCGGAGCCCGAGCGCGAGCGAGGGTTGAGGTGGTCCCTCGCTCGCGCTCGGGCTCCGACCCGGACCGCCTTACCCCAGCAGCGCCCGGATCGGCTGGCCCGTACACAGCGTGTGCGGCCGGTCCTGGCCGTCGCGCAGCTCTAGCGCCGGGTCGATGCCGAGCGCCGCGTACACCGTCGCCGCCACGTCCTCCGGGCCGACCGGGTTCTCGCTCGGGTACGCCGCCGTCCGGTCACTCGACCCGTACACCGCCCCGCCCGGCACCCCCGCCCCGGCGAACAGCACCGTGTAGCAGTACGGCCAGTGGTCCCGCCCGTTCGCCGTCGCCCCCGCCCCGCTCGTCACCTGCCCGACCTTCGGCGTCCGACCGAACTCCCCCATCACCACGACGAGGGTTTCGTCCAACAGGCCGCGGTCCCGCATGTCGGTCAGCAGCGCCGCGAACGCCCGGTCGAACGGCGGGCAGAGCGCCCGCCGCATCAGCCCGAAGTGGTCCCGGTGCGTGTCCCACGCCTGGTCGATCCGCCGCCCGGTCATCACCGTCACCAGCCGCACCCCGGACTCGATCAGCCGCCGCGCGAGCAGGAACGTCTGGCCGATGTGCGGCAACCCCCCGAATTTCCGCGCCTCTAGCCCGCGGTCGCTGCCGGGGTCGGTCCCGTACCACTCCCGCACCCGGGCCGGCTCCCGCGACAGGTCGAACGCCGTCCGGGCGTCCCCCGAGGTGACGATCTCGACCGCCTTCCGGTGGAACAGGTCCATCCGCCCGACCGCCGCCGCGTCGCCGCGCACCCCGACCGCCCGGTCCAGCGCCTGCCGCAGGTCGTCCCGCGCCCCGAGCCGGTCCAGCGGCACCTCCGGCAGCGGCTCCAGCCCCGGCACCCGGTACCCCGGCAGGCTCGGGTCCCCGCCCTCGAACGGGTCGTACTTCGCCCCCAGGAACCCCGCCTTCTGCCCGCCGATGTCCGCCCCGTTGTTCCACTGGAACTCCGGCAGGTGGACGAACGCCGGGACCGGCCGGTCCACCGGCCGCTCCTTCGCGACCACCGCCCCGAACGGCGGGAACGTCGCCGCCGAGTCGGTCTGGACGCCGCGCCCGCCGTCGGTCCCCGGGTGCTTCCCGGTCAGCATGTAGAAGGTGCCGGCGTTGTGGTCGTTCACCCCGTGCCGGACCGACCGCACCTGCGCCAAGTGGTGCATCACCCGGGACGTCCGCGGCAGCAGCTCGCTCACCGTCACGCCCGGGACGCTCGACCGGACCGGGCGGAACTCGCCGCGGACCTCGACCGGGGCGTCCGGCTTCAGGTCCCACAGCTCCAGGTGACTCGGCCCGCCGTCCATGAAGATCAGGAGGCACGACTTCGCCCGGCCGCGCCCGGGCTTCTCGGCCTCGGCCCGGAGCAGCGCCGGGAGCGACAGCCCGCCGACGGTCAGCCCGCCGGCGCGGAGGAACTCGCGGCGGGACGGGCCGGAGCACAGGCGTGTGGGGCGGCCGGTGAGCGGGAGCATGGGTCGGGCCCCGGGTCGGGAGGAGACGGGCCGACGGTGATCATACCCGAGTCCGGGTCCCGTGCCAACAACCCCGGCGGGCGGGGAAGTTACGCGGGACGGCTGGTGGGGGCGGGCGGTTCGGGGTAGAGTCGGTGAGGAGTTGGTGAGGGGGCGACCGTCCTCTCACCCCCGTCGTTCGATCCTCGGTCTTCATCCACCCCCCGGGGAACTGCCCATGTCACGCTTCCGTCCCATTCGAGCCGCCGGGTTCACGCTGATCGAGCTGCTGGTGGTGATCGCGATCATCGCCGTCCTGGTCGGGCTCCTCCTCCCGGCCGTCCAGAAGGTCCGGGAGTCGGCCGCCCGGTCCGCCTGCGCGAACAACCTGAAGCAGATCGGGCTGGCCGTCCACAACTACCACGACACGACCGGCACCCTCCCGCCGTCCCGGCTCCACGTCGACGGGGAGGCGAGCTGGAACCTGCTGATCCTGCCGCAGCTGGAGCAGGAGAACCTGTTCCGCGGGTGGGACCTGCGGGTCAAGTACCGGGACCAGCCGGCGTCGTTCGACTTCCGGGCCCAGGTGAAGACGTACCTGTGCCCGTCCCGGCGCGGCCCCGGGCTGTTCAGCCGGCTGGTGGCGTCGGACGGGAACACGATCCGGGACGGGACCAAGGCCGGGATGCTCGGGGACTACGCCGCCAACCTCGGGGACGACCAGTCGCTGCGGGAGATGACGACCGCGACCGGGGCCCTGATCCAGGCCGCCGGGTGGCCGAACTGGAAGTCGACCCTAACCCTCCCCCGGATCACCGACGGGACCGGGAACACCTTCCTGGTCGGCGAGAAGCACGTCAAGCAGGGGTTCTTCGGGGACCAGGTGGACGGCGACAACTCGTTCCTGAACGGCGACCTGACGGAGACGGTCGGGCGGATCGCCGGCCCGCCGGAGTACTTCCTGGCCCGGTCCCCGACCGACACCTCGGGGCGGGAGCGGGACAAGTTCGGCAGCTACCACACCGGGATCGTCCAGTTCGTGATGTGCGACGGGTCGGTCCGCGGGGTCCGCACCTCGATCGACCTGACCACCCTGTCCCGGCTGTCGAACCGGGGGGACGGGCAGCCGACCCCGAGCACCGACTGATCGAGTCGGGAGGGCGAGGCTCCCGCCGAGCCGGAGCCACACGGCTCGGCGGGAGCCTCGCCCTCCCGACCACGGCCCCCGGAACCGCTCCCGACTCGGTGGCCGGCGGGTACCCGTCACAGACCATCTCCGACGTTCCCATCACCTTCGCGGAGGTCCCGCCGATGCCGCGCCCGTTGCCCTTCGCCGCCCTCGCCCTGGTGTGCGCCGGCTGCGCCTCGGGGACGTACCCGGTCGAGGGGGTGGTCGTCTACGCCGACGGGAGCCCGGCGGTCGAGCTGGCCGGCGGGACCGTGGTGTTCGAGTCGGCGGAGGCCCGGGTCAGCGCCGCCGGCGAGATCGACGCGGCCGGCGGGTTCCGGCTGACAACCGCCAAGCCCGGGGACGGGGCCCCGCCCGGCCGGTACCAGGTGCTGATCGCCCCGCCGGAGGCGGCGGAGGGCGGGGGCGACGACCGGCCGAAGGTCCGGGCCGTGGCGAAGCGGGTGGTGGACGCCCGGTACCAGCGGTTCGCCACCTCCGGGCTGGAGGCGGTCGTCGAGGCGAAGACGAACCGGGTCACCCTCACGATCGACCGGCCGAGGTGACCCGGGCCCGCCGCGCGATTTCCCGACACCCCGGGCGTTCGTGACCTACCCTTCAGCGACGCGACCGCCCCGCTTTCCCCGGCTTCCCACACCCCATGCCCCCGACCGCCGACAGCGGGTCCCACCGCCTGTTCCGCAAGCAGGCCGGGACCGAGCCGCTGCCCGGGTACCGGCTGCTGGAGCCGCTCGGCCGGGGCGGGTTCGGGGAGGTGTGGAAGTGCGAGGCCCCCGGCGGGCTGCTCAAGGCGATCAAGTTCGTCCCCGGCGGGAAGGGTGAGGACGGCCAGGGGGAGCGGCGGCAGGCCCAGGAGCTGGACGCGTTCCGGGAGATCAAGGCGATCCGCCACCCGTTCCTGCTGACCCTGGAGCGGGTCGAGGTGGTGGCCGGGGACCTGGTCATGGTGATGGAGCTGGCCGACCGCCAGCTCGCCGACCGGTTCCGCGAGTGCCGCACCTGCGGGCTGCCCGGCATCCCCCGGGACGAGCTGCTGGCCTACTTCGCCGACGCCGCCGAGGCCCTCGATGTCATCGCCGGAAAGCACGGGCTGCAGCACCTCGATGTCAAGCCGGCCAACCTGTTCCTGGTCGCCGGGCACGTCAAGGTCGGGGACTACGGGCTGGTGGCGAAGCTGAACCCGGACGCCGACGCCGCCGGGCACCGCGGGCTGACCCCGAAGTACGTCGCCCCGGAGGCCCTCCGCGGGGAGCCGTCCGACCGGTCCGACCAGTACAGCCTCGCCCTGGTCTACCAGGAGCTGCTCACCGGCACCTTCCCGTACGCCGGGAAGACGGCCCAGCAGCTGATGCTCCAGCACGTCTCCAGCAAGCCGGACCTGTCCGGCCTCCCGCCGGTCGACCAGCCGATCGTCGCCAAGGCCCTGGCGAAGGACCCGGCCGACCGGTTCGGGTCGTGCCTCGGGTTCGTCCAGGCGCTGATGGCGGTGGCCACCGCCGCGTCCCTGCCCGGGGCCGGGATGGAGGTCCGGCGGAGGCGGGTCGAGCGGTCGATGGCCGAGATGGACCTGCCGACCGGCGAGCCGGTGGACGGGGCCGACCCGACCGGGCGGCCGCCGACCGAGCTGACGGCGGACTTCACCCTGGCCGGGACCCAAGGGCTGACCGCCCCCGGGCGGCGCGGCCCGCTCCCGAAGCTGGTCGCCGCCGGCCGCCCGTCCGGGGCCGCCCCGGCCCCCCCGCCCCGCACCCCGGCCCCGATCTCGGCGTACCTCGAGCCGGCCGCCCCGGCCCGCCGGTTCGCCGTCCACCTGAGCCCGATCCGGTCGGTCGTCCCGGTCGCCCGGCTGCTCGGGCTGGACGCCCCCGACCCGCCGCTGTCCGCCGCCGACTTCGCCCGGGCGGTGGTCGCCCACGCGGCCGCCGGGGCCCACGTCCCGGAGCTGCCCGGGGATGTCGGGCGGGCGGCCGACGGGACGTGGTTCTGCCAGTTCCCGTCCACCGTCCCGCTGCCCGTCGTCCCGATCAAGCTGTCGGTGGTGCGGGACGCGTGGGGGCTGACCGCCGACGTGCCGGAGCCGGCCCGGGTGGTGCTGCGGAAGTCGGCCGGCGGGGGCGGGTTCTGGGGCGGCGGGAAGAAGTCCGGGTTCGAGGTGGTGGTCCGGCTCCCGGCCCCGGGGAAGGTGGTCGGGGAGGTGACGGTCACCGGCGGGGTGTACGGGGCCCCGGACCGGGAGTTCGCCCGGCAGGCCCAGGACCTGGTCCCGAAGCTGATCGGGGAGGTCCGGCAGGCCCTGCGGAACGTCGAGGACCGGCGGAAGTACCCGCGGGTGGCGGCCGGGTTCGGGGCCACCCTGTACCCGATCCACGGGGACGGCGGGATCGACGCGACGGTGCTGGCCCGGGTCCGGGACGTGTCGCTCGGCGGGCTGTGCGTGGCGACCGACGCCCCGCTCCCGACCAAGTACGTGTTCGCCGCGTTCGAGGGCGCCGGGTTCACCGCCGGGTACGCGGTGCTGGTCCGCCTGATCCGCACCCAGGCCGCCAACCGCGAGTGCCTCAGCGGCGGGCAGTACCGGGTGGACTTGTAGGCGGTGGTGTATTCGGTCCGAGCCCGAGCGCGAGCGAGGGTTGAGGTAGACCCTCGCTCGCGCTCGGACGGGACGCGCTCGTTAACCCCACGTCCCGGTGGCGTGCAGCACTTCCCCGACCCCGAACGACGCCAGGTTCGCCAGCAGGATCGCGAGCAGGTCGCGGGCCGTCGCCCGGCGGTCCGGCGGCAGGCGGCGGGCGAACGCCGCCCAGAACAGCACCCCCTCCGCGGCCGGGGCGAACGTCTCGGCGACGAGCAGGTACGCCCACCGCTCGGCGAACAGCGGCGGCAGCACGAGCCACACCACCGGGTAGGTGCAGGCGGTCAGCCACACCCCGGCGAACACCCGCACCCGCACCGGGTGCCGCCGGGACAGCAGCGCCAAGAGCACCGCCGTCTCGACCAGGACCGTGACGGCGTACCCGGCGAGCATCAGCACGAGGTATGCGGTCATGGGCTCCCCCTGGACCGCGGGCGTCCCGCCCGCTGCTTCCGGCTGAAGAGCGGGCGGGACGCCCGCGGTCCAGGGAAGACCCTCACGTCATCCGGAGCAGGAACGGCACCTCGGCCAGGACGTGCAGCATCGCCACCGCGAAGTACACCTTCCGGGTGGTGCCGTAGTCGAGCAGGAAGCACGCCCACAGCACCAGCACCACGCCCACCCCGAACAGCAGGAACCCGCCGACCGCCCGGTTCCAGGTGCGGTTCCGCCGGGCCGCCGGGATCGTGTGCAGCTCCCACGGCCGCGCCCGCATCCCGACGAGCGGGATCAGCAGCACCCACACCCCGTAATGCACCAGCTCCAGGAAGGTGTGGGCGGCGACGAGGAAGTGGGTCGAGACGCCGTCCAGGAACCACGCCCCGGAGTGGTTCACGATCGCGTCCCGCAGGTGGTCGGTGACCAGGTCCGAGCCGGGCAGGTCCGGGGCGTCGCGGAGGTGCCACCACAGCCCGACGAGCAGCAGCGGGACGCACAGCGCGGCGACCCGGTACGTCCGCCGCCACGCCGGCCGGGAGCGGGTGAGTTCGCGGTCGAGGAGCCACAGGGCGACGAGCGGGTGGAGGTAGACGAGGGCGACGTTCAGGGCCAGCGGGTTCAGCCACACCCCGGCACAGACGAGGCACGCGAGCGGCCACACCCACCCGCCGTCGAACCGCGGGTTCGTCCGCGACCGCATCCAGGTGAGGGTCGCCACCCAGAACACGAACGCGGTGTTCCACCCGGCGTAGGCGGTCCCGAGGTGCTCGTCGGGCAGCAGTGGGAGGGCGACGAACGAGGCGGTGAGGCCGAGGATGCCGGCGAGGGAGACGAGGAAGAAGCCGCGGAGCTTGCCGGCGCGGGCGGGTAAGCGGCCGAGGGCGTACCGGGCTTCGAGCCAGTTGTGCGGGCCGGCGAACAGGAACACGGTGGCGATCGAGAACGCGACCGGCAGCGCCCCGGACAGCCCCGCCCCGAGGACGGCGATCCCGACGAACCCGGCGGCGAACCCCAGCCCCGGGACCCGGGGTGGGGCGACGGTCGGCGTGGCGACGGCGAGCGACATCGGTTGCAACCCCAAGCCCGGCGAACCCCGACCGTCAGGGAGGGGGTGACGTCACCCCCTCCCTGACGGTCGGGGTTCGCCGGGCCACCGCCCCTTACTTCAGCCACTTCACGCAGAACGCGAGCGCTTCCTTCCGGTCCTCGTCCGTCACCTTGTGCCCGACCCCGGCGTTCACCCGCACCACCAGCTTGTCCTTCGCCCCGGACTTCGCGAACGCCTCCTCCGCCGCCTTGATCGCCACCCGCGCCCCGCCGATGGGGCAGTTCGCGTCCATGTCCCCGTTCGCGATGAACAGCGGCCGGCCGGCGAACAAGGGGATGAGGTTCGGGCAGTCGAAGTCGCCGGTGATCCCCGGGATCACCTTGCCCCACAACTCCCGGCACACCTTCTGGTTGACGGCCGGCTCGCCGAGGTCCTTGGCCGCCGCGTCGTGGGCCGCCTGGATCGTCTTCGCCCGCCCCTGCCACGTGTCGTTCTCCAGGCTCCACCGGAAGCTCTGCACCCCGATCAGCGGGGCCGCCACCGCCACCCGGTCGTCCACCGACGCCGCCAGCCACGTCTGGATCCCGCCCATCGAGATGCCGAGCATCCCGATCCGCTTCGGGTCGATGTCGTCCCGGGTCTGCAGCACGTCGACGAGCCGCCACAGGTCCCAGACGGTGTCGTAGTAGAACGGGTGCTCGTGCGGCTTCCCGGCCGGGGCCTGCCACGCCCGGGTGATCGCCTCGACGTAGGCCGCCGACCCCTTCACCCCCGGCACCCGGTCGCCGTGGTACCGGGCGTCGATCGCGATGCCGATCACCCCCTGCCGGGCGAAGTCCTCGAGCCACGACTTCACCCCGTCCTTGCTCCCGCCGGTGCCGTGGAGGACGATCACCACCGGGAGCGGCCCCCTCGCCTTGGCCGGCGACACCTGCAGCACCGGGACGCGCTCGACCGTGCCGTCCGCCTTCTTCTCGCTGGCGAACGACCACCGCTCGGTGGTGAACTCGCCCTCGGTCTTCCGGGACGTGCCGGTCACGTCGGCCGGCACCTTCGGCCGGTCGAGGAGCTTGAGGAAGGCGGCCTTGGCCTGGTCGGGCGGGAGCGGGTCGGCGGCCCGGGCGGGGGCGGCGAGCGCCAGGACGAGGAGGACGAGGTGGGGTCGCATGGCGGGCTCCGGGTGGGGAGCCTGATGGTAGCAGACGGCGGCCCCGTAGCACAACCGTCCTCGGTTGCTGGTCGTGTCTCCGTTCCGCCGCTTGCGGCGTTGCGCTACCGAGCGCAACGCCGCAAGCGGCGGAACGGAGACACGGCCCGGTTGTGCTACGGGGCCCGGCCGGTCACGGCTTCGGGGTCGGGTTGAGGCCGCCGGTCTCGATGATCTGCCGCACCCCCTCGCGGTTCTCGGCGGCGGTCGGGGCGCCCTTCAGGAGCAGGATCGGTTGGGCGGCCTTCTTCAGGTCGGTGAAGAACTTCGGGATCTCGGCCGACAGCTTCTTGTCCTCCACCTCCTTCTTCAGCCCGTCCCGGAGGGCGCCTTCCAGCTTCGCCTTCGGGTCCGGGGGGATGACCGCCACCAGCTTGACGCACATCACCCCGGCCGGGGTCTCGAACAGCTCGCTCATCTCCCCCACCTTCAGGGAGAACAGCACCTTGGTGCACCGGTCGTCCTCGACGTCCGGGAACTGGCCGAGCGGGGCGACGAGGCCGGCGGACGCGGCCAGGTTCGGGTCGGCCTGCATCCGGGCGACGCGGTCGAAGTTCGCGTCCCGCTCCGCCTGGGTCTCCCCGGCCCGGGCCTCGGCCCACTGCTTCTGGGCGACCTTCAGGTCCTGGCTACTCCAACAGATGATCTTCGCCTGCCGCCGCTCCCCGTGCCGGTTGGCGAACGCCTTCTGGAGGTCGTCCTCGGTCACCTTCACCCGGTCCTTGCACATCTTCCCGAGCAGGATGCGGGGCCGGACCACGTCCTCGGTCCACTCGAACAGGGTCTTGCCGTACCGCGGGAGGATGTGCCTCTCGAAGTCCTTCAGCTCGATCCCCATCCCGCGGACGTCCTCGGCCAGGGCGGCCTGGACCTCCAGGGCGGTGACCGTCAGCCCGCGGCGGGCGGCCTCGAGGTCGATGATCTTCTTGTTGACGACGAGGTCGAGCTTCTCGTGCCCGCCGCGGGCGATCAGGAAGTCGCCCAGCTCCTCCCGGGTGACCGGGGTGGTGCCGTAGATGTACGCGACGACCCGCTTGTCCGCCGCCGGCGGGGCGGCCGCCGGCTGGGCGGTGACCCGGTCGGCGGTGACCCCGAAGACGTACCCGGCGGCGGCCGCCCCGGCCACCCCGAGCGCCCGCACCCACCCCCGGCCCGCGATCCCTGCGAGGCTCATGCCCGGTCCCTCCGTGTGCTGGTCGGCCGGCGGCTTATACCGGCCGCCGGCGGGCACGCAAGGGAACTTGAGGGAAAGTCCGGGGAATCGCGGGCCGGGCGGGTCAGGGGCCGGCGGGCGGGGCGAACCCCTCGGCCGCGGCGGCGAACGCGCGGAGGCGGCCGAGGGCTTCGGCGAAGCGGGCCCGGGACTGTTCCGGGGACAGACCGAGCGCCCGGCCGGCGTCCTCGACCGGCTGCCCGGCCCCGAGCGTCTGGCGGAGGAGGGCCAGGTCGTCGTCCCGGACGAAGGAGCCGAACGCGGCCCGGATCGGCCCCAGCTCGCCGACCGGTTCGGGCTCGTCGGCCGGCTCGCGGGCGGCCGTCGCCCGCAGCCTCGCGATGGTGGCGGCCGTGAGGGCGGCCGACGCGGCCAGGGCGCGGTCGGTGAGGGCCGTCGACTCGCGGCGGGCCCGCCACGCGGAGTACACGATCACCCCGATGAGGACGGCCGCCGAGGCCAGCGGGCCGGCGAGTTGCTCGATCACGTCCCACCCCCGCGGCCGTCCAGCCGCTCGATCAGGTCGTCCACCTTCCGGGTCAGCTTCTGCATGTCGGCGCGGTGCTGCTTGCTCAGCCGAGCGATTTCCTTGTCCTTCGCCTCCAGGAGCCGGTCCAACGCCGCTTCGAGGGTTCGCACCTGCGCCTGGTGGCCGGCCTCGAGCCGCTCGACCTCCCCGGCGTGCCGGGCCCGCACCTCCTTGTACGCGAACCACGCCACCAGCCCGACCACCACGACGATCGGGAACTGCGACAGGATGTTGACCAGCCAGTCCGGCATGGGGCACCCGGGGCGTGGGGCGCGACGACCTTATTCCACCCGATCCGGGGCCGGTTCGCAACCCGCCTCACCCCGCCTTCTCGACCAGCGCCCGCAGCACCTTGTAGTCCGTCTTCCCGGTCCCGAGCACCGGCAGCGCGTCCACCCTCCGCACCTCGTCCAGCCGCATCACCCCGCGGAACCCCTCCGCCTGCAGCAGGGCGTTCGCGTCCCGGAGCGGCACGTCCTCCGTCGTGAACAGCACCACCCGTCGCCCCGCCGGCGTCTCCACCCCCTCCACCGCCACCCGCGGGCCGGCGTCCGTCGGCGGGTACTTCTTGGCGAACGGCTCCTCCAGCGCCGGCAGCGAGATCATCTCCCCGCCGGCCTTCAGGAACCGCTTCAGCCGGCCGTGGAACACCACCGCCCCGGTCGGGTCCACCTCCGCCAGGTCGCCGGTCACGTACCACCTCTTCCCGCCGACCTGCTCGAACGGCGGCGGGCCGTCGTGCCCCAGGTACCCGGGGAACACGGTCGGCCCGGCGACGTGCAGCATCCCCATCCTGCCGCGCGGCAGCACCTCCTTCGTCTCCAGGTCGGTGACGCACACCTCCACGTTCGGGAGCGGGTCGCCGATCGTCCCCGGCTTCACCTGGCCCGGGCGGTTCACGCTCACCACCGGCGAGCACTCCGTCACCCCGTACCCCTCCAGCACCTCGGCGTGCGGGGCCAACTCCTTCGCCTTCTCGAACACCTGCGGCGGACACTTCTCGGCCCCGACGATCACGATCCGCAGCGAGTGGAGTTGGTCGCCCTTCGCCCGGTCGAGGATGAACCCGAGGAACGTCGGGGTGCCGGCGATCAGCGACGGCTTGTACGCGGCGATCTTCCGCACCAGCCCGCCGGCGTCCGTCGGGTCCGGGTGGTGGACGATCCGCACCCCGACGAACAGCGGCAGGAGTCCCGTGACCGTCAGCCCGAAGCTGTGGAACATCGGCAGGAACCCGATCGCCGTGTTGTCCCGGCGGACCTTCAGGGCGTCGATGCAGCCGCGCTGGTCGCTGATGATGTTCGCGTGGGTCAGCGGGACCGCCTTCGGGGCCTTCTCGCTCCCACTGGTGAACAGGATCACCGCTGGCTTGTGCGGGTCGGCGTTCAGCCGCCCGAGCATCCGCCGCCGCGTCCACCCGCCGAACCACCGCACCGCCACGAGCCGCCGCAGCTTCTCGAACGTCCCGACCCCGTCCCGCAACTCTTCGAGGAAGATCAGTTGTGCGCCGGGGACCTCGGCGCGGACCCGGTCGACGAACGCCTTCGAGGTGACGACGTGGGTCAGCCCGGCGACCTTCACCGCGTGGGCCAGGTTCGCCGGCCCGGTCGTCCAGTTCAGCACCACCGGCACCTTCCCGGCGAGCGTCAGCCCGAGGAACGCCAGGTCGCACGCCACCGACGCCGGGAGCATCAGCCCGACGTTCGCCGCCTCGATCGGCCGGAACCGCGCCGCCATCACCCCCGCCCCGACCACCAGCCGCTCGTAGGTCACGCCCCCGGCGAGGTCGTCGGCGACGATCACCAACTTGCGGCGGGCGAACGCCTGGTTCAGGAACGCCGCGGCCACCGTCTCCCCGGGGATTGACAGCGGGCTGTCATCCGGGTCGCGGTCGAACCACCCGGCCGGCGGCGGCTTCGGCGGGGCGGACTCCTGCAAGCCGGCGGCCAGCGCCCACAGCTCGCCGACCGCCTTCGGGGTGCCGTCGCCGGTGAACCCGAACCGCTGCTCCACCCCGAGCGTCACCTCCATCGCCTCCAGGCTGTCCACCCCGATCTGGGCGAAGGTGGTGTCGGCGGCGACGTCCGCCGGGAGCGGCCGGCCGAGCTTCTCCTCGAAGATCTGGGCGACCGCCGCCTTCGTCTCGGCGGTCACCTTCGACAGGTCGAACTCGCGGGCGGCCGGCCGCGGCGGGAAGGTGTGGGTGCGCGGGCCGAACAGGAAGTGGCGGGGGACGAACGTCGGCTCCTCGCGCGGGGTGTCGGCGTTGTACCACCGCTCCAGCCAGGTGTTGACCGCGGCCCGGGTCGGGAGCGGCGGCCGCTCGTCCGCGGTGAACGCCTCCAGGGTGACGGTGACCCGGCGGCGCGGGGCGAAGAACAGCAGGTTCGCGACCAGCAGCTTGACCCCGCGGAGCAGCCCGCTGAGGACGAACGGCTCGGTGTCGGCGAAGCTGAACATGCTGCCGTACACGCCGCGGGTGCGGGCCATCACCACGGTGACGCCCGGGACGGCGGCGAGCACGTCGGCGGCGGTCCGGGCCCCGCCGATCCGCTCCGACCCGTCCCGCGACAGTTTCCCGCCCGGCCACAGAATGACGTTCTCCCCGGCCTGCAGCGCCGCGACCACCCCGGCGGCCGCGTCCTCGGCCCGCGCCTTCACCTCGGCGCTCGGCTTCGACGTGTCCGGCATCTTGATGGCGCGGAGGAGCCAGCCGAACGGGGCGGTGATCGGGTTCTGGAAGTTCGTCTCGAGCAAGAGCGGCCGCATCCGGAACGCCGGCCACAGGTGGGTGATGAGGAGCGGCGGGTCGACCAGCCCGGGGTGGTTCGGGAGGATCAGGTACGGCCCGGGTTTGGCGAACACCTCCGGTTTGCCGACCACCTTGACGCGGTAGCGGAGGGAGAAGACGAACCGGAGCAGCGCCCACCCGGCCCACCGCAGCACCCACAGCATGACCCGCCCTCCCGTGGCCCGCCGGTCAGGATAAGGCATCGCGGCCGGCGGCACCACCGCAGGCCGGTGGGGCCGGGGGTCGCCGGTCTTCCGTAGCACAACCGTCCTCGGTTGTGCACAGGTGGGCACAACCGAGGACGGTTGTGCTACGAGAAGACACCCGCCCCTTGAGCCGCGCCCGAACCTCACTTACCATGCGCCCACCGCCCGCCCCGGAGGTGCCGCCGTGATCACATCCGTCGTCGTCGCGGCCCTGCTGCTCGCCCCGGTCCCGAAGGGGCCGCCGGCGGTGTGGCCGATGTACGGCGGCACCCCCGGCCGGAACATGGCCAACCGGACCGACACCGGCGTCCGCGTCCCCAACCCCGAGAGCGGCAAGAACGTCCGGTGGACCGCCGAGCTGGGCGGCCAGAGCTACACCCAGCCGGTGGTGGCCGGCGGGCGGGTGTTCGTCGGGACGAACAACGCCCGGCCGCGGAACCCGCGGGACGTGGTGCGGCTGAGGAACGGGGACACGGAGCCGGCCGACCTCGACGTGCTCATGTGCTTCGACGCCGCGACCGGGAAGTTCCTCTGGCAGGCAGTCCACGAATCGCGCCCGGCCGGGCGGCTGTCCGACTCGACGGACGACGGCATCTGCTCCACCCCGGGGGTCGTCGGGGGTCGGGTGTACTACGTCACGAACCGGGCCGAGGTGGTGTGCCTCGACGCGAACGGGTTCGCCGACGGGAACCAGGGGTTCCAGGGCGAGAAGCACACGGACCCCACCGACGCCGACGTCCTCTGGTCGTTCGACCTGGTGAAGGAGCTGAAGGTCCACCCGCACGGCCGGGCGTGGTCGTCCCCGCTGGTGGTCGGCGACCGGGTGTTCGTGGTCACCGGGAACGGGGTGGACGCCGGCCACCTCCGGGTGCCGGCCCCAGACGCCCCGAGCTTCGTCGCCCTGGACGCCCGGACCGGGAAGCTCCTGTGGCAGGACAACTCGCCCGGGAAGAACATCATGCACGGCCAGTGGGGGAGCCCGTCGTACGCGGCCGACCCGGTCCCGCAGGTGATCTTCCCGGGCGGGGACGGGTGGCTCCGGGCGTTCGACCCGCCGACCGGCAAGCTCCTGTGGAAGTTCGACTGCAACCCGAAGGGGGCGGTCGCCGGCCTCGGCGGCGAGGGCACCCGGAACGACTTCGTGGGCAACGCCCCGGTGGTGCACGGCGGGCGGGTGTACGTCGGCACCGGGCAGGACCCGGAGCACGGCCCCGGGCCGGCCCACTTCTGGTGCCTTGACCTCGACCGGGCGGTCCGGTTCGGGGCGAAGAACAAGGACGGCGACGTGTCCCCGGCGGCCGCGGCGTCGGCGCTGGCCTGGGTGTACGGCGGGGACGAGAAGCGGAAGTGGGCCCCGCGGGACTTCCGGTTCGGCCGGACCATGTCCACCGCCTGCGTCGTGGACGAGGTGGTGTACGTGGCGGAGCTGGCGGGGCCGCTCCACTGCCTGAGCGCGAAGACGGGGGAACTCTACTGGCGGTACGACACCAAGGCGGGGGTCTGGGGTTCGCCGTACTACGCCGACGGGAAGGTGTTCCTGGCGTCGGACGCCGGCGACCTGTTCGTCTTCCGACACGACCCGAGGCCGGAGGCGTTCGACGAGGTGGACGCGGCGGGGGACGCCGCGAACCAGAAGGAGGCCCGGGCCGTGATCAAGGCGGTGCAGAAGCAGGTAGCGGACAAGTACCTGCTCGCCCGAGTCGAGCTGGACACCGCGATCCGCTCGACCCCGGCGGTCGCCGGCGGGGTGCTGTACGTCGCCACCGAGAAGACGCTGTACGCGGTCGGCCCGAAGCCGTGACCCTGCCCCGTCGGCCTTCCCGACCGCCCGTCCGACCTTCCGACACCAAACCCCCTCCGCCCGGGAGCGCCCGCGCTTCCGGCCGGCAACCGGCGCGAGCCGCCGGGCGCGCGGCCCCGCCCACCCGACCCGTTCGCCCGCCGCCTGGATTGACCCCCTCCCGCCGCCGACCTACGTCTCATCACTTCCCGGACGGCCGCGCCCGACCCCTCACGTCGGCCGCGGCCCGCCCGCCCCCCACTTCGACCGGCCCGCCCGCGGCCGACCACCGGAGGTACGTATGTCCCACCCCAACCGCACCACCCTCGACCTCGAAGCCCTCGGCGACCGCGTCGTCCCGGCCGTCATCGACCTGACCACCGCCGGGGCGTCCGGGGTGGCGAGCGGGGCGATCGTCGAGCAGGTCAGCCCGCAGCCGACCGGGACCGGGTACATCCGGTCGTTCGTCCGGGTCCACGCGTCCGGGGTGCAGCAGGGGTTCAACACCGACGCCCGGCCGCTCCAGCACGACGAGAACTCGAGCCCGCAGTTCACCCGGTCGCTCGCCCTCGGGCAGGTCCCGGTGGTGACCGTGAACGGGGTGAACTACCGCGAGTTCCTCCTCGACATCAACCAGAAGGCGTCGGCCCCGCTGCTGTCGCTCGACCAGGTGAAGGTGTACCTCGGCACGACCGGGAACGCCACCTCGCTCGCCTCCCTCGGGGCGGCCGTGTACGACCTGGACGCGGCCGGGGACAACACGGTGAAGCTGAACGCCCGGCTCACCTCCGGGAGCGGGTCCGGGGACATGCGGCTCCTGATCCCGGAGGCGGCGTTCGCCGGCCGGGACGCCGGGAGCTTCGTCTACCTGTACTCGAAGTTCGGGGGGATGGCCGGGGCGGCGGCCAACGGCGGGTTCGAGGAGTGGGCGGTGCGGGCGGCCCCGCCGGCGGTCCCGCAGGCCCCGCCCCCGCCGCCGACCGGGCGGCTGTCCGGGAAGGTGGTGCTCGACCTGGACCGGGACGGGGCGCTGACCGAGGCCGAGCGGAACACCGGGATCGCCGGGGTGACGATCGAGCTGCGGGTGACCGGGGCCGACGGCCTGACCCGGACGGTCGGGTTCCGCACCACGGCCGCGGACGGGTCGTACTCGTTCGACGGCCTCGCGGCCGGGACGTACACGGTGATCCAGACCCAGCCGCCGCAGTGGGGCGACGGGGCGGACTTCGTCGGCACCGGCGGCGGGGCGGTCACCGGCGGCCAGACCGCCGAGGGGTTCTCGAACGACGCGTTCAAGGAGGTCGTCCTGGCGGCCGGGCAGGTGGTGACGGACTACATCTTCGCGGAGGTCGGCGGGGTGATCTCCGGGACGGTGACGCAGGACGGCGAGGGGGACCCGGTCCCCCGGGCGGGGGTGCGGGTGACGCTGGTGTCCGTCGACGCCCAGGGGAACCGGGTGGTCGTCGGGGAGACGTTCACCGTCGAGGACGGGTCGTTCTCGTTCGCCGCCCTCGCCGCCGGGAACTACCTCGTCCTGATCGACGGGCTGGAGGAGATCGACCTGGTCCTGCAGGCCGGCCAGGACACGACCGCCAACGGGCACGTGTTCGTCTGACGCCGCCCGGGGCGGGTCACCGCTTCTTCGCAGCCGGCTTCTTGCCGGCCGCCTTCTTCGCGGGGGCGGCCGGCTTCTTCGGGGCCGGCTTCTTGGCGGGCGGCGCCTTCTTCACCGCCTTGGCGGCCGGCTTCGCGGCCTTCGCCGGCGGCTTCTTCGCGGCCGGCTTCTTTGCGGGCGGCTTCTTCACCGGCGCCACCAGCCGCGGCGCGACGACCGGCAACCCCTCGATCACGGTGAGCCGGCCGCGGGCGTCGAACCGGGCGGTCACCTCGCGCCCGTCCGGGCTGCGCAGCACCAGCCCCCCGGCGGTCTCGGTCGGTGACAGCCCGATGTCACGGGCGTAGGCGGCGAGCGCCGCCTTGTGGTCGGGCACCGCCATCTCGACCACCGCCGCCGGGAACGCCGCCGCGAGCCGGGGGAGCGGTTTGGCGGCCGGCACCGCCAGCCGCTTGTCGCGGATCAGGACGAGCTCGCGGCCGGCCTCGTGCGGGAAGGTGTGGAAGGCGTCGTACCCGAGTTCCCCGGACAGGACGGTGCCGAGGACGTGGGCGGCGTGCGGGGTGAGGTCGGGGCCGAGGAGCGGGGCGAGCGGGAACGCAGGGGCCCCGAGGGCGTGGACCCCGAGCCGGTGGGCGGCGGACCGGGCGGCGTCGACCAAGGCCCGGTTGGTGAGGGTGAGGCGGAGGTGCTTGTTCGACGCGGCCCACAGCCAGGTGTCGTTCGGGGCGTGGGTGCCGAGGATGGGGGCGTCGAGGGTGAGCTTGCTGTAGGTGAGGGTGGCGGTCGCCGGGTCGTAGGCCCACTCGCCGGGGGCCTGCTTCTCGAGCAGGGCGACGAGCCGCCGCTGCCGCTCGAACGCGCGGCCGACGTGCCGGTGGTACAGGGCGACGAGCTGCTCGTCCATCGGCGGCTCCGAGGCCGGCTCACCCGCCGGGCGGCGGGGGGTGGGTGACGGCGGCGACGAGGCCGGCCAGGATCAGTCCGACGTCGGCGAGGTAAAGGCGGGCCGAGTGCACCTCGACGGCCGGCCCGACGAGGCGGAGGAACTGCCACGCCTCGGCGTTCGTGCAGCACCCGTACACCGGCCGGTCCGGGAGGCCGGCCCGGGCGTTGAACGCCTGCGCCCCGACCATCTGGGCGATGCACTGCCCGACCCCGGTCTCCACGTCGTGCCGCTTCGCCTCGACCAGGGTCAGGAGCGGGGCCTGGAGGATGGCCAGCGGGTTGTCCGGGGCGAGGATGAAGTCGCACTCCCCGGTCAGCCCCCGGGCCGGGTCCACGTCCAGCCGCTGCCCGGACAGGACGGTCACCCGCCCGCCGACCAGGTCGCGCACGGCGACCAGGATCGGGGCGACGACGAACTCGCTCCGCGACTTCTCGCTCACCCAGGCGAGGCCCCGGGTCTTGCCCAACAGCTCCGACAACCACCCGGGGGCGGCGACCGGCGCCAGGCCCGGGAACAGGTCGGCCGACCGGACCGACACGCCCAGCTTCGGCCCGACGTTCTCCGGGGTGAATTCGGTGTACGCCACGGCCCCGCCTCACACGTTGTACGTGGTGCTGGCGGTGGTGCCGCCGCGGCCGGTCCAGTTCGTGTGGAAGAACTCCCCGCGCGGCTTGTCCGTCCGCTCGTAGGTGTGCGCCCCGAAGTAGTCCCGCTGCGCCTGCAGCAGGTTCGCCGGCAGCCGCCCGGTCCGGTACCCGTCGTAGTACGCCAGCGCGCTCCCCATCGCCGGCACCGGGATGCCGTTGGCCGCCGCCGTCCCGATCACCCGCCGCCACCCGCTCTGCGCCCGCCCGATCTCCCCCGCGAAGTACGGGTCGACCAGCAGGTTCACCAGCCTCGGGTTCTTGTCGAACGCCTCCTTGATCTTCCCCAGGAACGCGCTGCGGATGATGCACCCGCCCCGCCACATCAGCGCGATCCCGCCGTTGTTCAGCTCCCAGTTGCTCGCCTTCGCCTGCGCCGCCATCAGCGCGTACCCCTGGGCGTAAGAGATGATCTTGCTCGCGTACAGCGCCATCTCCACGTCGGAGATGAATTGCTCCCGGTCCGTCTGCCTCGTCACGCTCGGCCCGGCCAGCACCGACGCGGCCGCCACCCGCTCGTCCTTCTGCGCCGACAGGCAGCGGGCGAACACCGCCTCGGCGATCAGGGTCAGTGGCACCCCGTGCTCGGTCGCCGCGTCCACCGTCCACTTCCCCGTCCCCTTCTGCCCGGCCTTGTCCAGGATCAGGTCGACCGTCGGCTTCCCCGTCTCCGGGTCCTTGTACCCGAGGATGTCGGCCGTGATCTCGACCAGGTAGCTGTCCAGCACCCCCTTGTTCCACCGGGCGTACACCTTCTGCAGCTCGTCTGGGGTCAGCCCGAGCAGGTCCTTCATCAGGTGGTACGACTCGCAGATCAGCTGCATGTCGCCGTACTCGATCCCGTTGTGCACCATCTTGACGAAGTGCCCGGCCCCCTCCGGCCCGACCCAGTCGCAGCACGGGGCGTCCTTCCCGTCGGTGTCCTTCGCCTTGGCCGCGATCGCCTGGAAGATCGGCTTCACCTCCGGCCACGCCGACGCGTCCCCGCCGGGCATGATGCTCGGCCCCTTCAGCGCCCCCTCCTCCCCGCCGCTCACCCCGGTCCCGATGTACCGGATCCCCTTCGCCGCCAGCTCCGCCATCCGCCGGTTGGTGTCCGGGAAGTGGGTGTTCCCGCCGTCGATCAGGATGTCCCCCTTCTCCAGGTACGGGGCGACGTGGGCGATGGTGTCGTCGACCGCCTGCCCGGCCTTGACCAGCATCATCACCTTCCGCGGCTTCTTGATGCTGGCGACGAACTCCTGCGGGGTGTGGGCCCCGACGAACTTCTTCCCCTTCCCCCGGCCGCCGACGAACGCGTCCACCTTGCTGGTCGTCCGGTTGTACACGGCGACCGTGTACCCGCGGGACTCGATGTTCAGGACGAGGTTCTCGCCCATCACGGCGAGGCCGATGAGGCCGAAGTCGGCGGTCGGGGAGGCCATGGCGGCAGCCCTCGGGGGAGGAATCGGGGGACGGGAGGCGGTCATCCTACGGGGAACCCCGGGCGGCGGCCGGCCGGACTTTTCGCGCCCGCGGCCGGCCGGCCCGAGATAAGATTGCCCCAGCCCCGCCCGAGGACGCCCCATGCGCCCGAACGACCCGCCGCCCGGCCCGGCCGGCCAGCCCGACCGGTCGGCCGAGGCCACCCGGACCCAGCCGCCGGCCCCCCCCGGCCCGCCGCCGGAGCCGGACGGGTACACCTACACCCCGCCGCCCGGGTTCGAGCACGTCCCGCCCCGGGACCCGGCCGCCGCCGGGTTCGCGGTCCCCGGGTACGAGCTCGGCGAGCGGATCGGCCAGGGCGGGATGGGGGTGGTGTACGCCGCCCGCGAGCTGGAGCTGGACCGGGAGGTGGCGATCAAGTTCCTCGGCCCCGGCGGGGAAGGGTCCGGGACGGCCGTCCGGCGGTTCGAGACCGAGGCCCGGATCACCGCCGCCCTGGCCCACCCGAACATCCCCCCGGTGTACGCCCACGGCCGGCTGGCCGACGGCCGCCCGTACCTGGTGATGAAGCGGATCCGCGGCGGCACCCTCCACGACCTGCTCCAGGAGCGGGCCGACCCGGCGGCCGACCTCCCCCGCCTGCTGCAGATCTTCGAACAGGTCTGCCAGGCGGTCGGGTTCGCCCACCGGCACGGGGTCATCCACCGGGACCTGAAGCCGCGGAACGTGATGGTCGGGAGCTTCGGCGAAGTGCAGGTGATGGACTGGGGCCTGGCGAAGCGGACCGCCCGCCCGGACTCCAAGACCGACCCCGAGGCCGGCGGGGTGACGATCACCGGGCAGGGGATGGGGACCCCGGCGTACATGCCGCCGGAGCAGGCGAAGGGGGAGTGGGAGCAGGTCGACGCCCGGGCCGACGTGTTCGCCCTCGGGGCGATCCTGTGCACCGTCCTGACCGGCGAGCCGCCGTACGCCTGGGCGTCCACCTCCCACCGGCCGAACCCCGGCGGGACCGCCGCCGACCTCGCGGCCGCCGCCACCCGGCTGAAGGGGTGCGGCCGGGACCCCGGGCTGATCGAGCTGGCCCTCGACTGCCTGTCCCCGAACCCGGCCGGCCGGCCGGCCACCGCCGCGGTGGTCGCCGCCCGGGTGGAGGAGTTCCGCAAGCGGGTGGCGGACCGGCTCCGGTCGGCCGAGGTGGAGAAGGCGGTGGCGGCGGCCGAGGCGAAGGCCGAGCTGGCCCGGGCCCGGGCCGAGGCCGAGGCCGAGGTGGCGGCGGTCCGGGAGCGGGCCCGGGAGGCCCGGCTCCGCCGCCGCCGCCGGCTCCGGCTGGCGGCCGCCGCGGCGGTCGTGATGACCCTGGTGGCGGCCGGCGGGGCGGTGTGGTGGCAGGTGTCCCAGACGGCCGACGCCCGGGCGGCCGCCGCGGCCGGGCGGGACGCGTACCGGGCCGGGGACCGGGCGGCGGCGCTGAAGCACTTCGGGACCGCCCTGACCGAGTACGAGGGGGTGGTCGAGGGGCCGCTGCTGTGGAACCGGGCGACCCTGCAGCTGGAACTGGCCGGGGTGTTCACCTGGCTCGGGCGGCTGGAGGAGGAGGCCCGCAACCCGGCGGCCGCGGCCGCCGCCCTGGAGCGGGCGGCCGAGCGGGTCAACCACCTGCGGGAGGCCGCCGGGCGGCCGGAGTACGACCTGGCCCTGGCCGAGGTCCACCACCAGTGGGGGATCCACCACGGGAACCGGTCGGACTGGCAGAAGGCGGAGAAGAGCTACCGGACCGAGATCCACCTGCGGGAGAACGTGCCCCCCGGGCGGAAGGCCGACCCCGCCTACCGGCGGGACCTCGCCCTCGGGAACGGGTACCTGGGGGACGCCCTGGCCGAGGCCGGGAAGTTCGCGGCCGCCGAGGAGGCGTACCGGGAGGCGCTGAAGATCCGCAAGGAGCTGGCCGAGCGGAGCCCGGCGGACCCGGACCCCCAGTGCCTGCACGCCCGCGACTTCGCCAACCTCGGGCACCTGTTCGCCGCCACCGGGGACGTGGACCGGGCGGTCGCCAAGCACCGCACCCGGCTGAAGTGCTACGCCGACCACCTCCCCCCGTTCCCGGCCCTGCTCCCCGGCGGGTACCGGCTCGAGCGGGCCAACACCCGGTGCGACATCGCCGAGCTGGAGCTCGACCGCCCGGCCCCGGCGGCCGATGTCGCCGACCTACTCGCCGCCGCCCTGGAGGAGTACGCCGCCCTCAGCGACGGGCCGGACGTCCGCTCGGCGGTGGCCCGGGCGAAGGTCTGCCGGGCCCGGCTCGCCCACTCGGCCGGCGACGCGGCCGGGCGGGCCGAGGCCGCCGGGAAGGCGGTCGACCTGTTGAACGAGCTCGTCGACGCCGGGCAGGCCCAGCGCGGCGACTACTACCACCTCGCCGTCGCCCACGCCCTGCTCGGGGCCGGGCCGGACGGCGAGCGCCACCGGGTGCTCGCCCTGGACCGGCTGGAGGCGGCCGTCCGGAAGAAGTTCACCGACCGCCGCCGGCTGGACCGGGACCGGTGCCTGGCGGCCGTCCTCGGCGAGGACCCGAAGCTCCGCGGGTGGTTCGCCGAGGTCCGGGCGAAGCTCCCCGCCCCGAGGTAGCCCGGGGGCGGGCCGTCGTCTTCCCGTAGCACAAGCGTCCTCGCTTGTGCCGGGGTGAGGGGGCACAAGCGAGGACGCTTGTGCTACGAGAAAGACCGCCGCACCGCGGGGTTGCCGCCGTCCGTAAACCATTCCCGTCCGCCGGCCGCACCACCACCGGGAGTCCCCCCTATGCCCCTCGCCGTCCGCCAAGACGCCTGCGCCTTCGACCTTCTCTCTCTCGGGGCGCTCGTCCACCGCCTCGACCCCGGGGTCATCCCGTTCCGCAAGGCCAAGGCGTTCGACATCCACGTCTCCGGCGGGGAGTACAACGTCGCCGCCAACCTGTCCGACTGCTTCGGGCTGAAGACGGCCGTCGCCACCGCGATGGTCGACTACCCGATCGGCGACCTGGTGCAGGGCCGGGTCCGGGAGATGGGGGTGACCCCGTTCTACAAGCACTTCCCGCACGACGGGGTCCGCGGCCCGAACATCGCCACCGTGTTCAGCGACCGCGGGCACGGGGTCCGCGCCCCGGTCGTCTTCTACAACCGGTCGAACGAGGCCGGCGCCCTGCTCAAGCTCGGCGACTTCGACTGGAAGACGATCTTCGCCGGCGGGGTCCGGTGGTTCCACTCCGGCGGCATCTTCGCCGCCCTGTCCGCGACCACCGCCGACCTCATCATCGAGGGGATGAAGGCGGCGAAGGCGGCCGGGGCGGTGGTGTCGTTCGACCTGAACTTCCGGGCGAAGTTGTGGAAGGCGGCCGGCGGCGAGGGGCGGGCGGTCGAGGTGATGCGGAAGATCGTCGCCAACGTGGACTGCCTCGTCGGGAACGAGGAGGACATGCAGAAGGGGCTCGGGGTGAAGGGGCCGGAGGTGACGAAGAAGGCGGAGTCGAAGCTCGACCCGGAGGTGTTCTTCGGGATGATCGAGAACACGGTGAAGGAGTTTCCGAACGTCAAGATGGTGGCGACGACGCTCCGCGAGGTGCACTCGACGAACCGGCACGACTGGGCGGCGGTGCTGTGGCTGGACGGGCAGCGGTACGCCAGCCCGACCGCACAGCTCGACGTGATCGACCGGATCGGCGGCGGGGACGGGTTCGCCGCCGGCTGCTTCTACGGGCTGCTGACCGGCCGGCCGCCGCAGGAGGCGCTGAACCTCGGGTGGGCGCACGGGGCGCTGTTGACCACCTACCCGGGCGACACGACGATGGCGACCCGGGCGGAGGTGGAGTCGTTCGCCAAGGGCGGCGGGGCGCGGGTGCAGCGGTAGGCGGTCCGGTCCGAGCCGCGACCGCCAGGGAGCGGCCCACGCCACCCGCTCCCTGGCGGTCGCGGCTCGCCGACCACTCACCGCTTGGGCAGTTCGACCTCGAAGATCAGGGTGGCGTTCGGCGGGATCTTCGGCGGCGACCCGTCCGGACCGTACCCCAGGTCCGACGGGATGACCAGCTTGCGGATCCCGCCGAGCTTCATCCCCGGGATGCCCCGACCCCACCCCTTGACCACCCGGTTCAGCGAGAACGAGATCGGCTCGCCCCGTTGCCGGCTGCTGTCGAACACCGTCCCGTTGGTCAGCCACCCGGTGTAGTACGCGGTCACGGTGTCCCCGGGCCGGACCTCCGGCCCGTCGCCCTCCTTCAGGTCCCGGTACTTCAGCCCGTCCCCCAGGTCCTTCAGCCCCGCGTCCTCGGCGCCCGGGGCCGTCCCGTCGGTCAGCTTCGACACGTCCGTCCCGCCGGTCGGCGGCGGGTACCCGCCCGCCCCCGGCTTGACCGTGTTGTCCTTCCCGCTCCCGGGCTTGTCCCCCTCGCACCCGGACACCACCACCGCCACCACGATCACCACCAGGGCGATCGCCCCGGCCGGGATCAGCACCCGCATCATCTGCGCCCCGGACGGCTCGCCCGCCGGGTTGGTTCCGCCCGCGCCCGCCGACATGACCGACCTCCGCCGAACGGTGATGGGAAAGTTGCGGGGTGTTATACGACCGCCCGGGCGGGTACGATCACCCCACCCCCCGTTCCGAGGAGACCCCCATGCGCGCGTTCGTGGTCGCCGCCCTCCTGCCGCTCGCCGCCGGCCTCGCCGCCCCGGCCGACGACAAGGAGGACAAGGAGAAGCTGGCCAAACTCCAGGACGAGATCGAGGCGGCGATGAAGGCCCGGAAGTACGCCGACGTGGTCGACCTGGCGGCGAAGGCGGCGAAGCTCGACCCGAAGAACCCCGGCTTCCCGTTCGCCGCCGGCACCGCCCACTCCGCCCTGAGGCAGCACGACGCGGCGGCCAAGGCGTTCACCGCCGTCATCGACCTCGCCCCGAAGACGGCCGCCGCCTACGACCGCCGCGGCGACGCGTACCTGAAGGCCGGCAGGTTCAAGGACGCGGTCGCCGACTTCGACACGTTCCTGGCGTCGAACCCGAAGTTCGCCCCCGACCACTGGCGGCGCGGCATCGCCCTGTACTACGCCGGCCGGTTCCAGGACGGGGTCGACCAGTTCGACCTGCACCGGAAGGTGAACCCGGAGGACGTGGAGAACTCGGCGTGGCACTACCTGTGCAACGCCCGGGCGAACACCCCGAAGAAGGCCCGGGCCGACCTCCTCCCGGTGACCAAGGACGCCCGGGTGCCGATGGCCCAGGTGCTGGAGCTGTTCGCCGGCAAGCTGAAGCCGGAGGACGTGCTCGCCGCGGCCGAGAAGGCGAAGCTCGCCGGCGACGACCTGACCGAGGCCCGGTTCTACGCCAACCTGTACGTCGCCCTGTTCTACGAGAGCGAGGGCGACGCCAAGAAGTGCCTGGAGCACATGGCCGCCGCCGCGGAGAAGTACAAGATCGGCCACTACATGTGGGACGTGGCCGACGTCCATTTGAAGTTGCTCAAGGCGAAGAAGAAC
>PNKH01000034.1 GCA_013822345.1 Isosphaera sp. | reverse complement strand
CCGCCCTGCGCCGGGACCTGGCACACCAGCACGTCGGTCCGCCGGCCGCCGTCCCCGAGCACGACCGCCCCGCGCTGCCGGACGGTTCCGCCGGCGTACACCCACGCGAACTCCAGCCCGCCCGGGTGGCTCATCGCGTGGACCGCGTCCCCGACCGCCGGCGCCGACGCGGCCAGGGGCAACGGCCGCAGGTGCCCTGCCGGGGCGTCGAGCCGGAGGAGGGCGAGGGTGCGGCCGCGGTCGGCGGCGAGGACCGTCGCCCCGCGCCAGCAGCCGCGGAGGTGGAGCCCGACCGGGTCGCGGTACGTCGCCCGCTCCGCGTCCCACCGCCCGCCGTCCCGCACCGGCAGTGCCACCCCGACCCGGTCGCCCGCGGCGAACGCCTTCCCGACGGTGACGACCAGGTCCGGGGCGACCAGCACCCCGGCGAGGTGCACATCGGTCGCGGTCGGGCGGACCCACACCGTCGCCCGGGTCAGGGCGTCGGCGACCGGAGAAGCCGCAGGCTTCTCCGGTGGCGGGTCGGGGAGCCCGGCGAACGCTCGGACCGCGGCCGCCGACACGCACACCGCCGCGAGCGGGCACTGCCGCCGCAGGGCGGTCGCCACCCCGACGACCCGGCCGCGGGCGTCGACCACCGGCCCGCCGCTGTCGCCCTCCTCGGTCGGCAGTTGGCCGACGAGCACGTCTGCGTTCACCGCCAGCTTCTTCCCGCGCCAGAAGTACCCGTCGGCGAGCCGCCCCGACACCCGCACCGGGCCGGTCGTCAGGTTGAACACGGTGTCGAGGTCGAGGCGGTTGCCGACGACGCGGAGCGGGTCGCCGGGGGACGGCGGGTGCGCGGCGAACGTCACCGCCCGGGTGCCGGGCGGGAGGGATTCGAGTTCGAGCAGCGCGAGGTCGAGGTCGTCGGAAGTCTTGAGCACGGTGCCGGTGACGAGCAGCCCGAGTTCCCGGAGCCGGGGGCGGTTCCGCAGGTACGCCGCCCGGTCGGTGACCAGCTCGCCGCCGCGGACCCACGGGAAGATCACGTCGACCGTCTTCCGGTCGGCGACCAGGTGCCGGCAGGTGACGAGGCGGCGCGTGCCGACGTCCACGACGAACCCGGTCCCGGCCCCGTCGCCCTCGGCCCGGACCCAGGCGCAGGACGCGATCGGGGCCGGCGGGGCGGCCAGGACGGCGAGGAAGACGGCGGCGGCCATGCGGTCCAGGTTACCCGATCCTCGGCTTGAAGGCGAACAGCCCGGCGAAGTGCGACCGGTACGCCCAGATCAGGGCCACGCACAGCACTACCAGGGCCAGCCCCGGGCCGGCCTGGCCGACCAGGAAGATCTCGTGGAACAGGACGTTCACCGCGATCGGGGCCAGGATCACGAGGCCCAGGGGGACCAGCCGGCCGGACAGCACCAGCAGCCCGCCGGCCACCTCCAGCACCTTCACCGCCTTCAGGTAGTGCGAGTCGACGGCGAGGAGCTTCAGGTGGGCCTTGGCCGCGTCCGTCGGCGGCGGCGGGATGTCGAAGAACGGGGTCGGCAGGAGGGCGTTCACCCCGGCCAGCAGGAACATCCCGCCGAGCAGGACGCGGGCCATCAGGACTGCCCAGAACATGGCGGACTCCGAGTCGGGGTGACGTGTCGGCCGGGGATACCATACGGGGGGCGCGTTCTTGCACCCCCCGGGGCGCGGCGGTAACCTCGGGAACATGAGTGCGCACCTCACCCCCGCCCGGTCCCGCCGCGACTTCCTGTTCCGGGCCGGCGGCGGCCTCGGCGGCGTCGCCCTGAACTGGCTCGCGGCACGGGACGCCCGGGCGGCCGACGCGAAGCCGGGCCGTAACCCGCTCGCGGCGAAGGACCCGCACTTCCCCGCGAAGGCGAAGCGGGTGGTGTTCCTGTTCCTGGTCGGCGGGCCGAGCCAGATGGACCTGTTCGACCCGAAGCCGGCCCTGGCGAAGTGGGCCGGCAAGCCGCTCCCCGAGTCGACCGGCCGGCCGAAGAGCCAGTTCACCAAGGGCGACGAAGTCATCCTGCCGAGTACCCGCAAGTTCGCCAAGCACGGGCAGAGCGGCGTCGAGCTGTCGGACCTCCTGCCGCACCTGGCGGGGTGCGCCGACGACATCTGCTTCCTCCGGTCGTGCTGGTGCGCGTCGACCGTCCACGCCCCGGCGATGTACGAGCTGCACAGCGGCCGGACCCTGATGGGCCACCCGAGTCTCGGGAGCTGGGTCACCTACGGCCTCGGGAGCGTGAGCGACGACCTGCCGGCGTACTGCGTGATGACCCAGCCGGAGGGCGTGCCGGAGGGCGGGGCCCCGTGCTGGTCGGCCGGGTTCCTCCCGCCGGTGTACCAGGGGACGCGGTTCCGCCCCGGGCCGAGCCCGATCCAGAACCTCCGCCCGCCGGCCGACGTGTCCGGGGAGCAGAACCGCCGGGCGTTCGACCTGGTCGGCAAGCTGAACGCCCTGAACGCGCCGGCCGGGGACGCCGACCTCGACGCCCGGGCGGCGAGCTACGAGCTGGCGTTCCGGATGCAGCGGCACGCCCCGGAGGCGGTCGACCTGGCGAAGGAGACGGCGGCGACGAAGACCGCCTACGGTCTCGACGACCCGAAGACCGCCGACTTCGGCACCCGGCTGCTGCTGGCGCGGCGGCTGTTGGAGCGCGGGGTGCGGTTCGTGACGGTGTACAGCGGGGGCGGGCCGCTGGTGACGCAGTGGGACGCGCACGACGACGTGAACGCGAACCACGAGACGATGTGCGGGCACGTCGACCGGCCGGTCGCGGCGCTGCTGAAGGACCTGAAGCAGCGGGGGCTGTTGAGGGACACGCTGGTGGTGTGGTGCAGCGAGTTCGGGCGGACGCCGAACAGTCAGGGCGGGAAGGGGCGGGACCACAACCCGTTGGGGTACACGATGTGGCTGGCCGGGGGCGGGGCGAAGGGCGGGGCGGTGGTCGGGGCGACCGACGCGTGGGGGCTGAACGCGGTCGACGACCTGGTGTCGGTGAACGACTTCCACGCGACGGTCCTGCACCTGCTGGGGCTGGACCACGAGAAGCTGACGTACCGGCACTCCGGCCGGGACGAGCGGCTGACCGACGTCGGCGGGCGGGTGGTCGAGAACGCGCTCGCGTGAGCGGGGCGCGGATCGCCTACAATACCGCCGGCCCCGTCCCGGAGTCCCCGATGTCCCGGTTCCTTCGTCCCGCCGGCGTCCTCGCCCTGTGCCTGGCCCCGGCCGTCCTCCCGGCCGCCGACCCTGCCCCGGCCGTCGCCGTCGAGCGGAACGTCACCTACGCCACCGTCGGCGGGGACAAGCTCCAGCTCGACATCGCGGTCCCGCCCGGCGACGGCCCGTTCCCGTGCGTCGTCATGCTCCACGGCGGGGCGTGGACGCTCGGCGGCCGGGGCGAGTTCACCGCCGGTCGCAGGGGCAAGGACGGGAAGGCGGGGCCGAGCTGGATCGAGCTGGCCGCCGAGAAGGGGTACGTCGCCGCCGCGGTGTCGTACCGGCTCGCCCCGAAGCACAAGTTCCCGGCCATGGCCGAGGACGCCCGGGCGGCCGTCCGGTTCCTCCGGGCCAACGCCAAGGCGTACAAGATCGACCCGGACCGGTTCGCCGCCGCCGGGTTCTCCGCCGGCGGGCACCTGGCGCTGCTGCTCGGGCTGGCCGGCAAGGACGCCGGGTTCGACGTCGGCGACCACCTGAAGGAGAGCGGGCAGGTGCAGTGCGTGGTCGACTTCTTCGGCCCGACCGACCTCGCCCTGTACGCCGGCACCCCCGGGATCGAGGACGCGTACCTGGTGCCGGTGTTCGGCAAGGCGGCCAAGACCGACCCGGAGGTGTACAAGAAGGCGTCCCCGCTGGCCTACGTGTCGAAGGCCGCCCCGCCGGTCCTGCTGCTGCACGGCACCTTCGACCTGATCGTCCCGGTCAAGCACTCGGAGGTGCTGCACAAGGCCCTGACCGACGCCGGGGCGACGGCCGAGCTGGTGACGGTCCCGCTGGCCGGGCACGGCGGGTGGGGCGACAAGGACATGGCCAAGGCGACCGAGGCGGTGTTCAAGTTCCTCGACACCCACCTGAAGGGGAAGAAGTAGTGGTCCGCGACCGGTCATTGGTCATTGGTCATTGGTCATTGGTCGTTGGTCGCGCTAGACCGGGCCGGGTTCGCGGCCGGCTGCTGTTCCCGGTGCTGGTCGCCGTGGCGCTCTTCGCCCACGGGTGCCACCTCGGGGACCACGACGACGCCGAGCCGGCGCTCGCCCCGCCCCGGGCGGCCGGCGCCCCCGAACCGGAGGCCCCCCGATGACCCGCCTCGGCACGGTGCTCGCGGTCCTCCTCGCGGCCGGCGTCGCCGCCGCCCCGCCCGACGTGAGCGGGTGCGCCGGGGCGTTCCGCCCGGGCGACCGGGTGGACGTGGCGGACGAGACCGCCCTGGTCGTCTGGGACGCGGGGTCGAAGACCGAGCACTTCGTCCGCCGGGCCACGTTCGTCGGCACCGCCTACGACTTCGGGTTCCTGGTCCCGACCCCGGCCGAGCCGAAGGTCGAGGCGGCCGACCCGGGGCTGTTCGACAGCCTGCAGGACCTGACCGCCCCCAAGGTGCTGACCCGCCACGAGGTCGGGCTGAACCTCGGGTGCGGTGGCCTCGCCCCGAGGACGGCCCGGGAGGCGGCCGCCCCGGGCGGGGCGGGGGCGGTGGTGCTGGAGCAGAAGCGGGTCGGCGACCTGGACGCGGCCGTCCTCGGGTTCGAGAAGGGGCGGGACCCGGACGACGCGGCCGGGGGGGTGCTCAAGTGGCTGCTCGCCAACGGGTACACGGCCCGGCCGGCGCTGACCGCGTGGCTCCGCCCGTACGCCGCGGCCGGGTGGGTGGTGACCGCGTTCAAGCTCGCCGGCCCGCCGCCCGAGGGGCCCCGGGCCGACCCCGCGCGCGGGGCGACCGGGCGGGACGCCGGCGGCCCGCCGCGCGGCCTCGGGGCCCAGTCGGCGGCGGTCCGGATGTCGTTCAAGGTGGAGGCCGGCCGGCCGTTCTTCCCGTACCGGGAGCCGGCCGACCAGCGGGACGGGCGGGCCGCGGCCGTCCCGCGGACGCTCCGGGTGTACGTGGTGTCGGACGGGCGGGTGGCGGGGAAGCTCGGGGACGGGGCGGCGGCCTGGCCGGGGAAGACGGTGTGGGCCGGGCCGGTCGCCGACCCGGACCGGGCGGCCCTGGCCCGGGCCGGGGACCTGCCCGGCGACGGACCTCCGGCCGAGCGGTGGCTGACCGAGTTCGAGGACGCGTCCGCCCCGCGGCCGGGGACGGACGAGGTGTACTTCGAGCCGTCGGCGGACCCGTCCCCGGTCGCCCGCCCGCCGGTCCACCGGGTCGTCACCCACACCCCGTGGTGGCTCGGGGCGGCGGCCGTCGCCGGCGGGCTGGTGCTGCTGTGGGCCGCGGCCGCCGTGGTCCGCCGCGTCGCGCGGTGACGCCCGTGGCGGGGTCCGAGCCCGAGCGCGAGCGAGGGTCGAGCGCAGACCCTCGCTCGCGCTCGCGCTCGGGCCCCGGCCCGCCGCCGTCACTTCGCCGCCCGCGGGATCGGGATCGGGGTCAGGTTGCCGAACAGGGTCGGTGCGTTGGCCACCGGCCGCTGCCCGGACTTGTCCTCGCTCACCCGCGGGGTGATCGAGGACAGGAGCCGCTTGGTGCTGACCAGGGCCGGGTCGTGCGGGCCGTCGAACTGGCCGACGGTGACCAGGCTGGCGGTCCGGGTGTGGAGGACGAACGACTCCAGGTTGAGCGGCCGGCCGGCCGGGTCGGTCATCCCCCGCAGCGCCTCGGCCAGCTTCTCGGCCTGCTCGGCCCCGGCCCGCAGCGCGTCCTTCTCCTTGTCCACCCCGAACGTCCGCATCAGCCCGCCGCCGCCCTTCCCGTCCGAGTCCCGGCTCACGATCTGGACCGGGGAGGTGAACGACTTCACCGCCAGCGTCCACCCCTTGGTCGCCTTCAGCAGGTTGTACCGCTTCCCCTCGTTCAGGGTGACCAGGAAGTCGTCGAACGCCGCCCCCGCGGCGGGGGCGGCCGGGCGGGCGACCGCCGGGTTCGGGACGACGTGGGCGGTCAGGTACGGGTTCAGGTGGTCGGTCGCTACCTCTTGCTTCCCGTCCCGCCCGGTCCGCCCGATGGCCACCCCGTCCATTAGGTTCTTGTTCGCCGGGGCCGGCCAGGTGCGGACCTTGGCCAGGGCCTCGCGGGCGGCCTTGTCCGACTCGAACCCGCCGACGAGCACCGCGATCTGGTCCCGGTAGTTCACCGTCTTGTACCGCACCCGGTTGTCCGGGGGGAGCCACTCCGCCCCCTTCAGGATGGTCTCCTCCTTGTACTTGGGGGTCTGCCCGGCGAACACCCGGGCCCGCTCCCGGGCGGCGGCGACCGCCGCCATCTCCGCCTTCCGCTCCTCGGAGATATACTCGTACAGGAACGCCTGCACCCGGTATTTGTCGCGGATGTCCTGGGCCAGCTCCTCGGCCAGGGTCCGGGCGGACGGGCCGTTGTCCTCCGCGGTCGGGCGGCTCGGGCGGGAGTAACTCTTCACGCAGATGAAGAACGCCCCGTGCTCCGGCTTGACCGCCCACGGGTGGTCCGGGCCGAGGGCGGACCGGATCTCGAGGTCGACCGGCGGCGGCGCGGCCGGCCGCCCGTCGGGCGGTTCGATGGCGTTGAACCCGGTCGGGGCCTGGCCGGCCGGGCGGACGCCGGGCGGCAGGAGGGGCGGGGTGGAGGGGGAGACCGGGGCGGTCGGCGGGGCCGGGGGGCGGTCGGCGGCGAACTGGGCGGCGGCCGGGCCGGCCAGGGCCCCGGCGAGGCCGAGGCCGAGCGCGAACTTCCGGGGCATGGCGCCTCCGTGCGTGGCGGGACGGGTGGTCCGTGGGTGCCGGCCGCATACCCGCCGGGGTCGGCCGGTGCCAGAGGAAACCGCCGGAATTGTTGAAGACGTTACCCGGCGAGGTGGCGGTACGCCTCGGGCAGGTCGGGCGGGGCGGCGGGCCGCTGGTTCCGCCCGACCCGGGCGACCGCGGCGCGGACCGAGTCGGCCCAGTCCGGGTCGTCCGGCCGGACGACGCACACCCCGGCCCCGCCGTTCTCGACCCACACCCCCCAACTGTCGTCGACGTGGAGGTCGATGCCGAACCGGGCGGGCACCTTGCTCGGCCCGCGCCGGCCGACGCGCCGCTCGTGGGCGGCCTGGTTGACCACCCCGCCGAGCCGCACCCCGTGGCACCACAGCCACCACCGGACGGCGACCGGGCCGCGGTACGAGGTGGTATAGACCCACAGGTCGTGGCCGGCGGCGGCGAGGTCGCGGAGGAGGCCGGCGGCCCCGAGGCGGAGCGGCTCGCGGACCCACGGGCGGAGCCACCACGGCGGCCGGCCCGGCTCGTGGAGCGCCCCGGGCTGGTAGCAGATGAGGGTGTCGTCGAGGTCGAACGAGATCCGCATACCGGCGGGTACGCGGGCGGCCGGGGGCGGGTTCGCGGTCAGGGCAGGAGGTCGGCGACGGCGACCGGGGAGGCGGGGGCGGCGAGCGGGGCGACCGCGTCCGGCGGGGCGAAGACGAGCCTGGTCCGGTACGCCGCCCCGCCGTCCGGGATCGGGGCCGGGTCGCGGAACACCAGCAGCCGCCGCCCGTCCACGTCCACCACCCAGTAGTCGAGGATCCCCCCGGTCGCGTACTTCTCAGCCTTGATCGTGGTGTCGTCGGTGAGGGACGAGTCCGCCACCTCGACCACCAGGGCGGCGGTCGTCGGGTGGGCGGTGGTGCCGCGGACGCTCCCGGCGACGACCGCGACATCCGGCTCCGGGTCCGTCCCCGGCCCGACCACCAGCGGCATCTGGACGCACACCCGCCACCCGGCCCCGAACACCGTCCGCAGTACCCCGTCCGTTAGCTCCAGCGCGATCCGGTGCGGCGGGTTCATCGGCCCCTCCTCGACGATCACCCCGTCCAGCAGCCACGCCCGCCGGCCCTCGAAGCACCCGAGGTCCCCGAGCGCGTGGAACTGCTCGACCGTCCACCGCAGCGGCCGCGGCGGGCCGGACGGCACCCGCACCTGGAACACGGCAGACGCCATGTGTGGTCCTCCTTCCCCGGACGATACCCGGCCGCCGCCGCGGGCTCAACCGCGGTCGCCGCCCCGCGGCGTTGCAAGAGAAGGGGTGAACGGGTGAGAGGGTGAAGGGGTGACGAAGACGAAGACGACCCCGGTCTTCTCACCCCTTTACTCTCTCACCCGTTCACCCCTTCTCTCCCGAGCCCCACCGCTCCACCAGCCGGTGGTCCACCCCGAGCTGGTCGCACACCCGGGCCACCACGAAGTCGACCATGTCGGCGACGCTCCGCGGGCGGGTGTAGAACCCCGGCATCGCCGGCAGCACCACCGCCCCGGCCTCCGCCACCGCCGCCATGTTCCGCAGCTGGATCAAGCCGAGCGGCGTCTCCCGCGGCACCAGCACCAGTTTCCGCCGCTCCTTCAGGTGCACGTCCGCCGCCCGGTGGATCAGGTTCTCCGACACCCCGTGGGCGACCGCCGCCAGCGTCCCCATACTGCACGGGCAGACCGCCATCCCGGCCGTCGGGAACGACCCGCTCGCGATCCCCGCCCCGAAGTTCCGGAAGTGGTGGTACCGCAGCCGCGACACGTCCAGCCCGTCCGCCGCCGGGCCGAGGAACGCCAGCGGGTCGAACTCGCCCTCCGGCAGCTTGAGGGCGCGCCCGACCTCCCGGTCGAACACCTCGACCGCCGCCGGGCTGACGGTGAGGTGCACGGTCCGCCCGGCGCGGAGCAGCACCTCGACCAGCCGCACGCCGTAGGGTGAGCCGCTCGCCCCGGTCACCGCCACCACCAGGTCGGTCGACATCGCACACTTCCCCCCGGCCGGACCGCGGCCCACAATGGGATTGATAGACACCCGGGGCTGGTCGGCGTGGGGGCGGCGGGCGTCACCCGCCGCCGCGCCGACACCCGCTCCCTGACGGTCGCGGTTCGCCCGGCGGTGGCGAACCGCGACCGTCAGGGAGCGGGTGACGCCCACCCCCGGCCCCCAGGGACCCGACGATGAGGCACTTCGCCGCGGCCGCCGCGCTGGCCGTTCTCGCCCCGGCCGCGGCCCCCGGGCAGCCGCCCGGGCTGTCGAACTGGGCGTTCGACGAGCTGTCCCTGGCCAACGGGAACAGCGTGAAGGGGCTGATCCTGCACGAGGCCCCGGACGGGATCCGGTTCCGGTCCGTGTCCCGCCCGCCCGGCCGCCCGACCGTCACCTTCACCAGCACCTTCTCCAAGGCCGAGGTGGCGGCGGTCAAGCGGCTGTCGGAGGCCGACCGGGCGGTGCTGGCGAAGCGGCTCGCCGACCTGGACCAGGACGCGGCCGGGGAGCGGGCCCGGATGGAGGCCCTGGAGCTGGTCGCCACCGACTGGCCGGGGAAGCCGGGCGAGGCCCGGCGGTACACGTCCGACTACTTCACCCTCGACTCGACCGGGTCGGAGGAGCTGGCCCGGCGGTCGGCCGTCCGGCTCGAGCAGGTGTACGCGGCGTTCGCCCGGTTCCTCCCGCCGGCGGCGAAGGACGCCCGCCCGACCCGGGTGCTGCTGGCCACCGACCGGGACGAGTACCGGGACCTGCTCGGCCCGCTCGGCGGGGCCGGGCTGCTCCACCCGGCGGTGTTCGACCCGGCCGGCAACCGGGTGCTGTGCGGGAGCGAGCTGCGGCGGCTCGGGACCGAGCTGCAGGCCGCCCGGATCCACCACTCCCAGCAGCTCGCCGCCCTGGACAAGTACGAGGAGGCGGTGCGGAAGTTGTACAAGGAGGGGGAACTGTCCCGCCACCTGAAGGCGGTCGACGCGGAGCGGCGGCGGGTGTGGGGGGCCGACCGGCAGAACGGGGCGAGGTTCGACGCCGCCACCGCCCGGGTGTTCGCGGTCCTCCACCACGAGGCGTTCCACGCCTACGCCGGGACGTTCGCCTACCCGCCGCTCGGGCCGGACGGGGTGAAGGCCGGGAAGGGGACGGGGGAGCTGCCGCGGTGGCTGAACGAGGGGCTGGCCCAGGTGTTCGAGACGGCGGTGGTGGAGGCCGGGGAGCTGCGGGCCGACGCCCCGGACAAGGAGCGGCTGGCCCGGGTGAAGGACTGGCTGAAGGGGAAGCCCGGGGCCGGCCGGGTGGTGCCGCTGGCCGACCTGCTGACGACCGGGAAGGACGCGTTCCTGGCGGCCCACGCGGACCAGAAGGCGGCGGCCGACCGGGCGTACCTGTCGAGCTGGGGGCTGGCGTACTACCTGACGTTCGGGCGGCGGGCGGTCGGGACGAAGGGGTTCCGCGAGTACCTGGTGGCGGTGAACGGCGGGGGCGACCCGCGGGCCGCGTTCGTGAAGCTGGTCGGGCAGGAGTTGCCGGCGTTCGAGGCGGCGTGGCACAAGTACCTGCTCGCCCTCCAGCCGGACGGGACCGTGGCGAAGTGAACCACCTGGAGCGCGGCCGTCCCGGCCGCCGGCACCCGATTCATGCGGCTCCGCGGGAACTCCGGAGCCTCCCGAACGGGATACCGGCGGCCGGGACGGCCGCGGTCCAGGACAAAGGAGGACCGCCCGTGTCGCGCTTGTCGTTCGCCGTTCTCGCCGCTCTCCTTCCCGCCGCCGCGCCGGCGGCCGACCCGCCGAAGGAGCCGGTCCACGACGGCAAGCCGCTGGCGGAGTGGGTGAAGCAGATCGGGGCGGAGGACGCGGACGCCTCCCGCCGGGCCGTGGACGCGGTCCGGGCGCTGGCCGGCCGGACGGACGAGGTGGCCCACGCCCTCGTCGCGGCCGCGGCCGGCTCGAAGAAGGTGAACACCACGCTCCTGCGGGTGCTCGTCGACCTCGGGCCGAAGGCGGTCCCGGCCCTGACGGCGGGGCTGTGGTCCGGGGACGAGGACGCGAAGCGGACCCGGTTGATCGTGCTGGCCCAGATCGGGGCCGACGCCCGCCCGGCCGTCCCGGCGGTCGTCCGGCTGCTCACCGCGCCGGACGCGAAGGTGCGGGCGTCGGCGGCCGGGGCGCTCGGGCGGATCGAGGGGTACTCGGCGGTTCCCGCGCTGACGAAGGCCCTTGCCGACGAGTCGTTGGATGTCCGTCTGGCGGCCGCCGGCGCGCTCGTCCGGCTGGACGCGGGGACGAAGGACGTGCCCCCCGTGCTGACGGCGGTCTTGAAGACGGGCGACCAGGCCGCCCGGGATTCGGCGGCCTTGTTCCTCGCCACCCTCGGACCCGACGCGGCCCCTGCGGTCCCGGACCTGGTGGCCCTGCTGCCCGAGGCCGCGGCGGAGGTGGTCCCCGTCGTCGGGGCGGTCGGGCCGGCCGCGAAGGACGCCGTCCCGGCGCTGAAGAAGCTGATCGCCGGCGAGAAGACCGACGGCGCCGTCCGTCCGGCCGCGGCCGCGGCGCTGTGGCTGGTCGGCCGCGACCCCGAGGCGGCCCGGGTCCTGCGGGGGATGCTCGCCGGGAAGGACGCGCCGCCCGTGGTGTGGCGGTCGGTCGGCCACTTCCTCGCGCGGATCGACCCCGGTCCGGAAACGGACGCGGCCCTGGAACGGGGGCTGAAGTCCGAAGACCCGGGGGTCGCGGTCGTGGCGGCCCGGCTGCTGGGGGCGCGGTCGAAGGACGCGGTCCCGCGGCTCGCCGCCCTGCTCGCCCACAAGGACGCCCGGGTCCGGGCCCGGGCCGTGATCGCGCTGGCGGAACTCGGGCCGGCCGCCGCGGGCGCGGCCGACGCCCTCCGGGCGGCGGCGAAGGACGACGAGCCGGAGACCGCGTTCTGGGCGGCGGTCGCCGCCTGCCGGCTCGACCCGAAGCCCGAGGCGGTGGCCGCGGTCGCCGCCCGCCTCGACCACCCGTACCCCGGCCGCCGCCTGGAGGCCGCCGCGATCCTGGCCCAGTTGGGAGCGGCCGGGAAGCCCGCGGTCCCGAACCTCACCGCCCTCCTGGACGACCGCGAGCACGGGGTGCGGCTGAGGGCCGCCACCGCCCTGTGGAAGATCGACGGCTCGGCGGCCGCCCTGCCGGCCGCGGCGGGGTTGCTGAAGGACCCCGACCCGTTGATCCGGGAGCTGGCCGCGGCCGACCTCGGGATCGAGTTCGGCCCGGACGCGAAGGCGGCCGTGCCGGACCTGGTGCGGTCCCTGTTCGACCCGTTCGCGGCCGTCCGGTGGTCGGCGGCGGAGGCGCTCGGGCGGGTCGGCCCCGGGGCGGCGGACGCGGTCGGGCCGCTCCTCGCGCTGCTCGACGGGGACGAGCCGGGGCCGGTCCAGTCCGCGGCGTGCGAGGCGGTCGGGCTGATCGGGCCGGCGGACCGGGAGGCGGCCGCCGGGGTGCTGCGGCGGAAGCTCGACCACCCGGACGCGCTGGTCCGGGCGCACGCCGCCCTGGCGCTGGTCCTGGTGGCCGAGGACAAGGCCGGGGAGAAGGAGGCAGCCCGCGGGCTGAGCCACCGCAGCTACCGGGTGCGGATCACGTCGGCCGAGACGCTGTGGCGGACGGCGAAGGACGAGCGGGTGGTGCCGTTGCTGGTGCGGACGCTGGAGGACGCGAACCTGGACGGAACCTGGGGCGACAACGAGCGGTACATGGCGGTGCGGGCGCTCGGCCGGGTCGGGCCGGCGGCGAAGGCGGCGGTGCCGGAGCTGGTGAAGCTGCTTGCCCACCCGGACGCGCAACTCGCGGCGACCGCCGCCGCGGCGCTGAAGGCGGTCGACCCGGCCGCGGCGAAGAAGGCCGGGGTGAGGTGAACGGCTCCGTCAACCGGGAGGGGCGATGACCGCGCTGTGCCTGGGGGTGTGGTGCTTGGCGGCCCAGGGCGCCGGCCCGAAGCCGCTCCACACGTTCTCGGTCAAGAAGGCCGGCGGGGCCGCTGTGACCAACGTCCAGTGGCTGGCGTTCACCCCCGGCGGGGCGGTGGCCGTCCGCCATGCCGACCCGCGCGACCTGCTCGCCGGCCCCGCGGACGCCGCCCTCGGGGCGTACGACCCGGCGACCGGGAAGGCGGTCGCGTCGGCGGTGGTCACGGGCGGGGGCTGTACGTTCCGGGCGGTGGCGTGCGCGGTCGGCCCGGACGGGACGTGGATCGCCTACGCGGCGGACGGCCACCTGAAGTTCCTGCCGCTCCCGCCCGGCAAGCCCGCCCCGCCAGGTGACGGCGCGGTGAAGGTGCCCCGCCTGCTCGGGGACTCGGGCGTGTGGCTCGACCCGAAGGGCGAGACCGCGTTCCTGCTCGACCGGCCCGACTTCGAGCGGCCGGCGCTCCGGGAGTGGGACTTCGGGAAGCAGTCCGGGCGCGACCTCGTCCGCGTCGTGGACGCGGGGGACGAGGTCAAGGGGCGGGCCCTCGACCCGCGCGCCCGGCGGCTGGCGGTCGGGGTCCGGGGGGACGGCGGGTTCCGGATCGACCTCTGGTCGCTGGCCGGGCAGCCGGCCCGGGTGACGGTCAAGACGGCCTTCCCGGCGGACGCCCTGGCCCACTCGCCGGACGGGAAGCTGGTGGCGGCCGGGTTCGGGGACGGGTCGGTCGTGTGGTACGACGCGGCGACCGGGAAGCCGGTCCGCCAGCTCCCGCCGCTCGGGCGGTTCACGGCGGCGGCGGTCGCGTTCCACCCCGGCGGGAAGCACCTCGCCTGCGGCACCTTCGACGGAAGGGGGGCGGCGAACCTGTTCCTGATCGATGTCGGGTCGGGCGAGGTGCTGGCGAAGTTGACCGCCGACCCGCACGGGGTCTCGCAGGTCTGCTTCGACGCGACCGGCGACCGGCTGGCGGCCGGCGGGTCGAGCGGGGCGGTGACGGTGTGGGACGCGGCGGCGCTGCTGAAGCTCCGGCGGGACTGACACGCCCCGTCCGAGCCCGAGCGCCGGCGAGGGTCCGCGCAAGACCCTCGCCGGCGCTCGGGCTCGGACTTCGTTGCGTCACCGCCGCGGCGGGTATCCCGCCGGCACCACCTTCCGGACCGGGTCCGCCGGCGGGCCGTCGCCCGGGATCAGCGGCTCGACCCGCAGGTCGTCGAAGTACGCCACCCCTACCCCGGTCAGCGCCACCGTCAGCCCGATCTTCCCGGTCGCCGGCACCCGCCGGTACAGGTGGAACCGCTTCCACGTCGGCTGGTGCCACACCCGCACCCCCAACGGCTCGCCGCCCGCGTCGTCGTAGAACAGCACCCCGTCCGCCGACCCGGTCACCTCCGCCGGCACCTTCACCCACCCGCTCACCCGCACCAGCGTCCCGGCCGGCAGCGCCACCGCCGGCCCGTCCACCGCCAGGAACGTCCGCTCCAGCGGGGCCGCCGGCCCGTCGCGCTTCTTCCCGTCCTTCTCCGCCTCCCGCCGCCGCACCTCCAGCTTCAGCACCCCGCTCCCCAACTCCGGCTGCGGCGGCACGTACCCCTCGTCCGGGCTGGCGACCGGCCGGCTCGGGGCGAACGGACCCTTCACCGGCACCGCCGCCTTCCGCGGCTCCGGCCGCTCCGCCAGCGGCTCCGCCGGCACCACCCCGGCCGCCGCCTGCACCGGGTCGAGCGTCCCGAACCGGGCCGACCACCCGGGGATCGCGTCCACCCGCACCCCGCCGGCCGGGACCGCGCCCCCGGGCTCGAACCCGCCGGTCGGCAGGGCGTTCTCCCCGACCCGCGACGACCGCACCTCCCGGGCCAGCTCCCAGTGCTTCGGCAGGCTGTAGAAGCTGACCGCGTGCGGGCTGGCGGTCGGGGTGTCGAGGGCGGCGGCCGCCTGCTGCCAGTGGTCCCGCATCACGATCCGCAGCGGGCGGACGGCCCGCAGGGCGTCGGCGTGGGCCTTGTCGTACAGCCCGGCCGCGAAGTTCTTGCGGGCCTCCGTGTGGTACTCCACCGCCTTCGCGAACAGCGTCTCCGCGTCCCGCACCCGCACCCCCTGCTCGGCCAGTCTCGCGTGCACCGCCGCCGTCTTCTCGTACTGCACCGCCGCCAGGTCCAGCGCCCACCGGGCGGCCAGCCGGCCGTACTTCCGGGCGTAGTCCTGCCACCACGCCACCAGCCCCGGGCGGTCGGCGGTGAACACCACCGGGCAGGCGGTGTCGAACTCCCGGATGACGACCCGGGTCCCCCCGGGCTCCTTCGTCGCGGCGTGCGCCAGGCACTCGACCCCGGCCGGGCCGACCCGCCACGGGTCGGCCCCGTCCGGGACGAGCGGGACGAGCACGGACAGTTCCCCCAGGGCGGCCTGGTCCGGGACGAACTGCCCGCCCGGGCCGAGCCAGACCGGCAGCAGCACCGCCCCGCGGGTGCCGCGCAGCAGCGCCGCCTTGACGTGCGGGTGGCTGGTGTCGAGCCACTGGGTCGGCTCGGTCGCCGCGAGCAGGGCCGGGGCGAGCATGTCGATCTCGGCGTTCAGCAGGGCCGCCCCCTGGAGCCGGTCCCGGCCGTGGGTGGAGTCGGCCAGGTACCGGTCGGACCACAGCCCGAGGCCGCGGCACCCGGCCGCCAGGGCGAGGTGGGCCATCACCCGCACCTGCTCCGGGTGCGGCCCGACCGGGTCCGGGAGCGGGTCGGCCGGGTCCTTCCCGAGGACGGCGGTGACGTACCAGTCCGGGAGGTGGTTCTGCACCCACGTCCAGAACGTCGCCCGGCGGGCGGTCAGGGTCCGCCGCTGGGCCAGCCAGTCCCGGTACCGGTCCAGCGGGAGCCCGGTGAACAGCGGCCACCGGTGCGCCCCGACCACGTCCAGGTAGTTCCCGTACGCCCCGAACCCGTCCCACACGTCCGCCCCGCGGGGCCGCCGCGGGTCCTCCTGGCGGACCGCCTCGGCGGTCCGGGACACGGCGTCCGCGTCCTCGGCGGTGCGCCCCCCGCCGAGGTCGTAGAAGAGCACGTCGGCCCGGCCGAACTGCCGCAGCACCCGGGCGAGGTCGCCGCCGGCCCGGTCGGCCGAGACGCGGGTGTCGTCCGCCGCCCGGGCCGGGGCGAGCGGGACGGTCGGGACCACGAACCACCCGTCCCGGTTCGCGTCGTCGAGCAGGGCGGCGGCGGCGTCCGGCGGGAGGAACAGGGTGTCGAACCCGGCCTGCCGGAGGACGTGGAGCGGGGTGCCGGTGTGGCGGACCGCCCGGAACAGGAACGGCCGGCCGTCGACCGACAGTTGCCCGCCGCGCTGGTCGACCTGCCGGCCGCGGGCCAGGCCGTCGTCCGGCGGCCGGGTCTGCTTGACCGGCACCCCGGGGGCGGTCGGGTCGCGGGCCGGCGGGGCGGCGGTCGGGCCGATGTCCAGGTCGTCCACCCACACCTCGACCGCCCCCGGCCCGGTGTACACGTTCAGCACCAGCCGGTCGACGTACGCCCCGTCGGCGTTCACCGCCCGCCCGGTCTTCGCCCGCAACACCGGCAGGTGCTTCGCGACCAGGTCGGGCACGTCCTCCAGGGTCAGCTTCTCCCACTGCCGGGTCTTCTCGTAGGTCTTGCCGACGACCAGCATGGTGAGGGCGGACTGCGGGTTGGCCGGGTCCGGCTCCTTCGGGAAGACGACCCGGGCGCGGAGCTGGACGCCCGGCCGGGTGGCCTTGACCCACACCCCGGCGGTGAGCAGCCCGGTGACCGGGGCGGGCGGGGTGTCGTACTGGTAGTGGACGAACCCGGCGTCCCCGGTGGCCGCCTCCAGGGTGAGCTTCAGGTGCTCGCTCGACGGCTGGCTGTGGAACGCCAGCCGGGACACGTCGTGCTCGTTCTCGTCGGCCCGGACGTTGGCGTCCCCGCGGACCAGGACGGTGGCCCGCCCGCCGAACCCGTGCCGGTGGACCTGCTCGGCCCGGGCCGGGACGAGGGCGAACCCGAGGCCGGCGGCGGCGGCCGCGGCGAGCAGGGCGGTGGTCGGGCGAGGGCGCATTCCGGACGGCTCCTTCCCGGAGAGGTGGGGTCGGGGCACATACCGCCGGCGGCGGGCGGGGGGAAGGGCAACCGCGAAACCCGGTCCGCGGCCCCCGGGTATCACCGGCACACCCCGGAGGTGGCGGATGCGGACGGCCCTGGTCGCGTTGCTCGGGTGCGCCCCGGCCTGGTCCGCCGAGCCCGCCCCGGCCCCGCGGCCGGCCCCGGTCCGCGCCAGTACCCTCGGCGGCGGGCGGTTCGCCTGGCCGGGCGGGGCGCCGGGGAAGGCGGCGTGCGTCGTGTTCGTCGCCGCCGACTGCCCGATCGCCAACGCCTCCGCCCCCGAGGTCGCCCGCATCGCCGCCGAGTACGGCAAGCGCGGGGTGTCGTTCCTCGTCGCCTACCCCGTCCCGGACCTGACCCCGGCCGACGCCGCGAGGCACGCGGCGGACTACGCCTTCGGCTGCCCCGCGACCCTCGACCGCGACCTCAGCCTCGCCCGCCGGCTCGGGGCGACCGTCACGCCGGAGGTGGTGGTCGTGTCGGCGGCCGGGGAGGTGGTGTACCGCGGGCGGGTCGACGACCGGTACCCGAAGGCCGGCGGGAAGCGGCGCGAGAACCCGACCACCCGCGACCTCCGCGACGCCCTCGACGCCGTCCTCGCCGGCAAGCCGGTCGCGACCCCGTGGCCCGCCGCCGTCGGCTGCGACATCTGGTTCGGGAAGTGATCTCGTTGATCTCGTAGGGTGGGCCGAGCCGGCGTTTCGCCGACGAGTCCCACCGGCGCTATGGGGTGGTGGGACTCGCCGACGAAGCGCCGGCTCGGCCCACCCTACCACCACTACCACAGGCTCCCCATGTTCCCCACGCTCGCCCTGCTCGTGGCGGCCCCGGCCCCGCCGACGTTCGCCAAGGACGTCGCCCCGATCCTGTTCACCCACTGCGCCACCTGCCACCGCCCCGGGGCGATCGGGCCGTTCCCGCTCACCACCTTCGCCGACGCCCGGAAGCGCGCGAAGCTGATCGCCGCCGTGACCGCCGACAAGTCGATGCCGCCGTGGAAGCCGGAGGCCGGGCACGGCGAGTTCCTCGACGCCCGCACCCTCACCGCCGGCCAGGTCGCCACCCTCAAGGCGTGGGCCGACGCCGGCGCCCCCGAGGGCGACCCGAAGGACACCCCCAAACTCCCCGCGTTCAAGACCGGCTGGCAGCTCGGCAAGCCCGACATCGTGCTGAAGATGCCGAAGCCGTTCACCGTGCCGGCCGAGGGCCGCGACGTGTACATGCACTTCGTCTTCCCGCTCGACATCAAGACCGAGATCTACGTCCGGGCGGTCGAGGTGCGGCCGGGGAACCTGAAGGTGGCGCACCACGCGGTCGGCATCCTCGACGGGAGCGGGGCGGCCCGGAAGAAGGTCGACCCGAAGACCGGCGGGTACGCCGGGTTCGGCGGCCCGGGGTTCGTCCCGGCCGGGTTCACCCCCGGGTTCGTCCCCGGCCAGACGCCCCGCCCGTTCGGCGACGGGTGCGCCATCACCATCAAGAAGGGGACCGACTTCGTCCTCCAGATGCACTACCACCCGACCGGCAAGGAGGAGGTCGACCAGACCGAGGTCGGGCTCTACCTGACGAAGCAGAAGCCGACGAAGCACATGCTCGGGGTGCTCATGGGGACGACGGACATCGACATCCCGCCGGGGGACGCGAATTACGTCCGGACGGACAAGTTCGTCCTGCCGGTCGACCTGAAGGCCGGGAGCGTGTGGGCGCACATGCACCTGATCGGCAAGGAGTGCCGGCTGTGGGCGGAGCTGCCCGGCGGCAAGGAGGCGAAGCTCCTGAAGATCGGGGACTGGGACTTCAACTGGCAGGACACCTACGCGTACAAGGACCCGGTGATCCTGCCGAAGGGGACGGTGCTGCGGGCGGAGTGGAAGTTCGACAACACCGCCGCCAACCCGCGGAACCCGAACGCCCCGCCGAAGCGGGTGCTGAACGGCGAGAACAGCACCGACGAGATGGGCGGGATCTGGCTCGGCGGGGAGGTGGCGAGTGAGGGCGACCTGGTCGCCCTGCTCCTGGCGAACGTCGGCCACTACTTCGAGGTCGAGAGCAAGAAGAAGACGCGGTAGTCGCCGCGGGCCGCCACGGGGGGCGGCCCGCACGGCTTTCGCTCGTCACCTCCGCACACCCCAACACATTCCGTACTGAAGATTCCGTGAAGATCGTGTCAGGAGCCCGCCGCCCCGTGCGTGTTGCCGGTGCGAGGCGCGCATGCCGCTGGACGCGAACGTCGTCGTGCAGGTCCTCCTCCGCGAGCGGGTCCGGCTGACGGCCGCGGCCGTGGTCGTGTTGCGGGACGTGCACGCCGCCGACGACGTGTTCCAGCAACTCGTCCTCGCCGCCCTCGAGCACCCGGGCCACTTCCGGGACGCCGACCACCTCCTGGCGTGGTCGCTGCGGGCCGCCCGCCACCGGGCGGTCGACGCCGCCCGCCGGCGGCGGGTCCGGACCCTCGACGACGAGGCCCTCGACGCCCTGGAGGCGCACTGGTCCGGCACCCCGGCGGCCGACCCGCCGGCCCGGGTCGAGGCCCTCCAGTGGTGCCTGGCGAAGGTGCCGGCGGCCGGGCGGGAGGTGCTCCGGCTGCGGTACGAGGGCGGGCTGTCGTGCGGGGAGGTGGCGGACCGGCTCCGGCGGTCGGTCGACGCCGTGTACCAGACCCTGTCCCGGCTCCACCGCCGGCTCCGGGAGTGCGTGGAACAACACCTGAAGCGGTCCGCCACCCGCCCGGAGGAATCGCCCCCGTGACCGACGACCGCCTGACCGACCTGGCCACCCGGCACTACCACGGCGAGCTGACCGCCGCGGAGGCGGGCGAGCTGTCGGCCGCCCTCCGGGACTCGGCCCGCGCCCGGGAGGTGTTCACGCAGGTGTCGGTGCTGGTGGTCGGGCTGGCGGCCCACTTCCCGCCGGCGACCCGGTCCGCCCCGGTCCGTCGCCGCCGGGCGGGGGTCGCGTGGGCGGTCGGGCTGGCGGCGGCCCTACTCGTGGCGGGCGGGTGGCTGCTCGTCCCCGGGACCGCGCCGGCGGTGCCGTTCCTGGCGGAGATGGAGGCCAACGCTGGGGAGGTGCGGGTCGGGGAAGAGGGGGCCGTCCTCGGGGCCCGCGTCCGGGCCGGGGAGTCGGTCCGGACCGTCGGCCTGGGGAGCAGTGCCACCCTCCGGTTCCCGGACGGCACCCGGGTGTTCCTCGCCGGGAACACCGCCGTCACCGTCGACCCGGCCGGCCGGCCGCGGGTGGAGATGGCCCGGGGCGACATCGCGGCCGAGGTGCCGACCCGCCCGGCGGGCGACCCGGTCCGGATCGCGACCCGGGAGGGGGAGGTGCGGGCGAGCGGGACGCAGGTGCTGGTGACCCGGGCCGAGGGGAGGACGCGGGTCGGGGTGGTCGAGGGGCAGGCGACGCTGGCCGACACCGGCGAGGGGCGCGTCGAGATGGGGGCCGGGGACCACGCCGAGGCCTGCGACGGGCAGGTGCGGATGCTCCCCCGGCCGGTCGTCCCGGACACCTGCGCCGTCGTCTTCGACCCGGCCCGGCCGGCGGAGTGGGAGGTCGGGCGGGCGGCCGACGACCACCTCCCGCCCGGCTCCCCGGGGGCGGTCCGGATGGTCCCGGTCCCGCGGCCGGGGAAGCCGCCCCTGCACGAGGTCCGGCTGGTCAAGCGGTGGACCGACGGGATGTTCGCCGTCCACCCGGACACCTGGGTGAGCGTCCGGTTCCGGGCCGACCGGCCGGGGTTCCACCACCTGCTGGTGGTGGCCCGGAGCCACGACCCGCGGCACAAGTCGGGGGTGGTGTACGAGGCCCCGGTGTGGCGCGGCCGGGAGGCCGGGCGGTGGCACACCGCCCACGTCCGGCTCGCGGATTGCAGAAAACTGGAAGACCCCGACGTGCCGCGCCCGCTGGTCGGGTTCCTGGTGGTGGCCAGCTCCGACCGGGATGTCGGGGTGACGGTCGACCGGTTCTGGGTGTCCCGCGGGGCGGAGCCGGCCCCGTTCCCCGAGTGAGGGGGTGTCCGTCTGTCTCATCGCCGGCTCGCGGGCGACTTGGTGCTGCCCGCCCGTTCGTCATCGGTTCCTTTCCTCCGGAGGACCTCTCCCATGGTCCGTCGCTCCCGTCCCGGGTTCACGCTGATCGAGCTGCTGGTCGTCATCGCCATCATCGCGGTGCTGGTCGGCCTACTGCTGCCGGCCGTGCAGAAGGTGCGGGAGAGCGCCGCCCGCACGAAGTGCCAGAACAACCTGAAGCAGATCGGCCTCGGGCTGCACAACTACCACGACGTCCGGAACAAGTTCCCCCACGCCTCGTACTGGTTCGCCTGGGGCACGTGGGCGGTGGAGGTGCTGCCGTACATCGAGCAGGAGAACGTCCTCCGGCAGTACGACCCGGCGGGCATCGGGGACCAGGCGATGCCGACCCTGAACGTGTTCCCGTCCAACCCGCAGATCTACAACCAGCCGGCGACCGCGATCCGGGCCGCGGTCGCCGCCTACCAGTGCCCGAGCGACCCGGTCGCCCGGCAGGACCACTGGTCCGGGAGCAAGGGGAACTACGCGGCCAACATCGGGAACACGGTCAACACCCAGGACATCTTCGGGGCCGGGTCCGGGGACTACGGCGGGGTGCGGTTCCTGACGCCGCCGATGCGGGTCAAGTTCCCGTTCAACGCGGCCGGGATGGTCCCGTCCCTCAAGCTCACCGCCGTCACCGACGGGGCGAGCAACACCCTGCTGGCGTCCGAACTGGTCAAGGCCCCGAGCGACCAGGACTTGCGGGGGGCGGTGCTCTGGGGTTGGTCGAGCGGGGTCGGGACGTGGTTCCTTCCCAACGACCCGCAGCGGGACGTGATCAAGTCGGGCGACGGCCAGTGCGTGGCCCCGCTCCCCGGGGTGCCGGACTGCGTGTCGTCGAGCGAGCCGACCCGGCTGGCGGCCCGGAGCCGGCACCTCGGCGGGGTGAACGTGGTGATGACCGACGGGAGCGTGCGGTTCGTCCCGAACACGATCGACCTGGCGACCTGGCGGGCCGTCGGCAGCGCCGCCGGCGGGGAGACCAACACCAACTACTGACCCGGGAGCGAGGTGCCGCGTGCCAGGTGAGGTTTCACGGCCCGTGCCTCGGGCCGGGCCGTCGGGGTGGTGGGCCGCTCTGGCCGCGGCCCTGTTCGCGGCCGGGTGCGGGGACGGGGTCGTCCGGCGGGAGGTGTCGGGGACCGTCCGGCTCGAAGGCACCCCGGTCGCCCAGGGGCTGATCGAGTTCGAGCCGCTCGACGGGCAGCCGACCCGCACGTCCGCCGACATCAAGGGCGGGGAGTTCCGGCTCCCCCAAAACGAGGGGTTGGCGGACGGCCGGTACCAGGTGCGGATCAGCGCGACCGGCCGGACGGACCCGATCCCCGTTCCGCCCGGGCACGTCGGGCCGCCGCCGGTGCCGAAGGAGTGGCAGGTGCGGAAGATCCCCGACCGGTACAACCGCAACTCCGACCTCGCGGTCGAGGTCGGGGACAAGGAGAACGTGTTCCCGTTCGAGCTGAAGGGCAAGTAGCCCGGGCCGGTGGGCGGGAGTGGTCAGCGTCGACGTGGGCGACGAGCGGGAGAACTTCCAGGTCGACCGACGGGTAGCACGCACCCCCACCCCGGCCCGCCGGGGTAGCGGCGCGCCCGGGCTTGAAAACACCTCGCGCTTCCCGATCCTGACCCCGTCGGCCCGGTCTCTCGGCGTCACCCACCCCCGGGCGTTCGTCGTCCCACCGAAGGGCGTTCACACATGGCGGAGTCCACCCGCGGCAAGCTCGGCATCGTGGTCGGCGGCGGCCCGGCCCCGGGCATCAACGGGGTCATCAGCTCGGTCACCATCGAGGCCGTCAACCAGGGGCTCGAGGTCCTCGGCGTCCGGGACGGGTTCAAGTACCTGACCGCCGGCGACACCTCCCACGTCCGCCCGCTCACCATCCCGGACGTCGCCCCGTTCTACCAGAAGGGCGGCAGCCTCCTCGGGACCAGCCGGACCAACCCGGCCAAGGACCCGAAGCACATGGCCAACGTGATCGACTCGCTCCACAGGCTCGGGGTCAAGTACCTGGTGACGATCGGCGGGGACGACACCGCGTTCAGCGGCAGCCGGGTGTACGCGACCGCCGGCGGGGCGATCAAGGTGGCCCACGTCCCGAAGACGATCGACAACGACCTGCCGCTCCCGCCCGGGATCCCGACGTTCGGGTTCGAGACCGCCCGCCACTACGGGGTGCAGGTCGCCCGGAACCTGCACGAGGACGCCAAGACCACCACCCGCTGGTACCTGGTGGTCAGCATGGGGCGGGCCGCCGGGCACCTCGCCCTCGGGGTCGGGAAGGCGTCCGCCGCCACCGTCACCATCATCGCCGAGGAGTTCGCCGGCCGGGAGGTGTCGCTGGAGCTGGTCTGCGACATCATCATCGGGTCGATGATCAAGCGGAAGGCGGCGCAGGGGAAGGGGTACGGCGTGGTGGTGATGGCCGAGGGGCTGCTGGAGGAGATCGGGGAGGAGCGGCTGAAGGAGATCATGACCAGCCACCCGGGGAAGTTCGGGACCATCGAGCTGGACGCGTTCGGGCACATCCGGCTCGGGGAGATCGAGTTCGGCCGGATGGTCCGGACGTTCCTGGCCGAGCGGCTCGCGGCGCTGGGGCTGAAGTTCGACATGGTCGACAAGGACCTCGGGTACGAGCTGCGGTGTGCCGACCCGATCCCGTTCGACGCCGAGTACACCCGCAACCTCGGGTACGGGGCGGTGAAGTTCCTGCTCTCCCCGGAGGCGGACCGGAACGGGGTGGTGATCACGTTCGTCGGCGGGAGCATGGTGCCGCGGCCGTTCCAGGAGATGATCGACCCGGCGACCAAGAAGATGCGGCCCCGCCTGGTGGACGTGGCCGGGGAGACGTACGAGGTGGCCCGGCGGTACATGATCCGGCTGGAGAAGGGCGACTTCGACGACCCGGCCCGGCTGGAGAAGCTGGCCGCGGTGGTGAAGCTCACCCCGGCCCAGTTCGCCGAGCGGTTCGGGTACGTCGTCGGGTGACTCGAAATCCCACCCCGTTTAGCCGCGACGCGGAGTCCTCGGAGCGGAGCGCGAGCCACTCGCCGCGCTCCGCTCCGAGGACTCCGCGTCGCGGCTAAACGGGCCGCGTCACTCCTTCTCGAACAGCTCCCCGACGAACGCGTCCGGGTCGAACGGCTCCAGGTCGTCGAGCTGCTCCCCGAGGCCGACGAACTTGACCGGCAGCCCGAGCTTCTGCTTGATCGCGAACACCGCCCCGCCCTTCGCCGTCCCGTCCAGCTTCGACAGCACGATCCCGCTGCACCTCACCGACTTCGAGAACTGCTCCGCCTGCGTCAGGGCGTTCTGGCCGGTGGTGGCGTCGAGCACCAGGAGCACCTCGTGCGGGGCCCCGGGGACCTGCTTCGCCACCACCCGGTGGATCTTCTCCAGCTCCTTCATCAGGTGCGTCTGGGTGTGGAGCCGGCCGGCGGTGTCGACGATCAGCACGTCGAACCCGCGGGCCTTGGCCTTCTCGCAGGCGTCGTGGGCGACCGCCGACGGGTCCGCCCCCTGACCCTGCTTGACGATCTCGCACCCGATCCGCCCGGCCCAGACGGTCAACTGCTCGACCGCCGCCGCCCGGAACGTGTCGCACGCCGCCACCAGCACCTTCTTCCCGTCCGTCTGGAGCCGCTTCGCCAGCTTGGCGATCGAGGTCGTCTTCCCGGACCCGTTCACCCCGGCGATCATCACCACCGTCGGCCCGGCCGCGGCCCAGTTGATCCCCGGCGTCTCGGTCGCCAGCAGGTCGCGCAACTGCTGCTTGACGAACGCCTCCACCTCGCCGGTCACCTCCTTGTCCCGGAACGCCTGCCGGACCTGGTCGACGATCTCCGCCGTGGCCCGCGGGCCGACATCGGCGCGGAGCAGCAGTTGCTCCAGTTGGTCGAGGAACGGCTGGTCGACCTTCCCCTTCCCGCGGAGCAGGTCGAACACCCCGGTGAAGACGCTCTTCGTCTTCGCCAGCCCGGACCGGATCTTCCCGAACAGCCGCCCGAGCATGCCCGCCCCCCCGTGGTGACCCGCCCCGCCCCATTGTACGGACGCGGCCGCGGCCCCGGCTCGCGGCCGGCGGCCCCCGTTGACCGCCCCGCCGCGGACTTCTATCATCCAGCGAATAGACGTGTCGTAACGGCTGTGCCGGTCGCGCCGGCCGGCCCCGGAGCCCCCCGATGAGCGCCGACCCGAAGAACGTCGTCCCGAAGGAGAAGGCGGCGGAGCCGAATGCGCTCCTGGCCTGGCTCAGCGGGGTGTGGACGAAGTTCAAGCAGGGCCAGCTCGTCAGCTACAAGGTGATGGCGGTCCTGCTGATCGTCGGGGCGGCGATCGGGGTGTGGTGGTACATCGCGAGTTCTTCGCGGAAGGCCGCCTCGCAGCTGTGGGTGCAGTTCGAGGAGGCGGCCGACATCCGGCGGCTGGAGGACCTGGCGAACGACAAGAACAACCAGGGGACGCCGGTCGCCCGGGTGTCCGCCCTGCTGGTCGCCCGGGCCCGGCTCGGGCCGGAGGGGATGGACCGGCTGGCGTCGGACCGGCCGGAGTTGCGGCAGGCGGCGGAGGAGAACGTCGAGAAGGCCCGGGAGGCGTTCGGCAAGCTGCTCGGGGAGTTCAAGGACGACCCGGTGTTCAAGGCCGAGTGCCTGCTCGGCCTGGCGAAGGCCGAGGCGGCCCTGATCGGGATCAAGAAGCCGGCCCCGCCGCCCGCCCCGCCGGCGGCCGGGGCCGGCCCGGTCGCCCCGCCGAAGGACGAGTACAAGGGGAGCGTGCCCCGGCTGATCGAGTACCTCGACCAGTTGTCCGCCGCGGCCGCCCCGGACACCCCGTGGGCGACCGACTCGAAGAAGCTGGCCGACGAGCTGCGGAAGAACCCGACCCGGTTCGAGGGGGTCCAGCGGGCCCTGACCGGGTACCAGGGGCCGGTGTTCCCGACCCCGCCGGCCGGCGGCCCGCTCGCCCCGACCGGCCCGTTCGGCCCCTGACCCCTGGAGCGCGGCCGTCCCGGCCGCGGCCGCATCCGGGACGGCCGCGCTCCAGGACCACCATGTCCGACGACCTGGACGACGACCTGCCCGAACCCGCCCCGCTCACCCCGAGCGTCCGGCTCCGCGAACCCCTCGAGCTGACCGTCATGGTCCGGTCCGAGGGGATGCGGCTGGATCAGTACGTGCTGCTGCACCTCGGGGCCGACTTCAGCCGGTCGGAGGTGCAGCGGGCGATCGAGGCCGGCGGGGTGGCGGTGAACGGCCGGCCGGCCGGGAAGGCGAGCTACAAGGTGCGGCGGAACGACCGGCTGCGGGTCGAGATGCCGGCCCCGGACCACGACATCCCCGTCCCCGAGGACATCCCGCTCGACATCCTGTACCAGGACGAGTTGTTGGCGGTGGTGAACAAGCCGCCGGACATGGTCGTCCACCCGGCGAAGGGGAACTGGTCCGGGACGCTGGTGAACGCCCTGCAGTGGCACTTTCGCGAACAGCTGAGCACCGGGAGCGGGCACCTCCGGGCCGGGATCGTCCACCGCCTGGACAAGGACACCAGCGGGGTGATCCTGGTGGCCAAGGACGACGCCACCCACCGGGCGCTGGCGACGCAGTTCGAGACGCGGAAGGTGTTCAAGGAGTACGTGGCGGTCGCGGCGGGGGAGCTGGACCGCGACTCGGACTACATCGAGGCGGCGCTGAAGCAGCACCCGCACGACCGGCTGCGGATGATCGTGTCGGCCGACCCGGACGCGAAGCCGGCGCTGAGCTACTACGAGGTGCTGGAGCGGTTCCGCGGGTTCACCCTGGTGAAGGTGCAGCCGCGGACCGGGCGGACGCACCAGATCCGCGTCCACCTGCAGCACGCCGGGTGCCCGGTGCTGGCCGACCGGCTGTACGGCGGCCGCGACCAGTTGAAGCTGTCCGACCTGGTCCCGGGGTCGGCGGCGGACGAGGTGCTGATCGGCCGGCAGGCGCTGCACGCGTACCGGCTGCGGTTCCGGCACCCGCGGACGGACGGGTGGGTGGAGGCGGAGGCGCCTCTGCCGGCGGACATGCGGGCGGTGCTCGACGCCCTGCGGCGGCACCGCCCGTACCGGTAGCTGGATGCGTCTGCGACGCGTCGCTAACCAGGTAGCCCCCGGTTAGCGACGCGTCGCAGACGCGTCCGGCGGACCGGTCACTTCTTCGGCGGGGCCGGCGGGGCGGCGGCCGGGGTCGGGGTCATGGTGATCTGCGCCTTCGGCTTCATCTGGGCGACGACCGCCTCCCGCAGCCGCATGGCGTACAGCATCCGCACGTCCTCCTTCACCTCGTCGAACTTCTTCGCCACCCCCTGCTTCCGGGCGGTGACCAGGATCAGGTGGTGGCCGAACTCGGTCACCACCACGTCGCTCATCTCGAACGGCTTGAGGGCGTACGCGGCCTTGGCGAACCCCTCGACCATCGCCCCGGCCCGGGGGAAGTAGCTCAGGTCCCCGCCGTCCTTCTTCGACGGGCAGGCCGAGTACTCCTTGGCGTACGCGGCGAACAGCTCGTCGGTCTTGGCCGCCCGGGCCTGCTCCTTGGCCAGGGCGTCGGCCGCCGGCGGCAGCGCGGCGACGGCCTTGGCCGCCTCCTGCTCGACGACCTGCTTGATCCCCTTCAGCTTCTGCACCGCCTCCTTCTGCTTCGCCTCGTCCGCCCCGGGGGTCAGGAGGACGTGCCGGGCCCGGACCATGGTCCCGTCGAACACGTCCGGGCTGGTCTCGAACAGCTGCTTCAGGGCGGCGTCCGTTCCCTGGTCCTTGACGAACTTCTCCCACCGCATCTGGGCCGCCACCTCGGTCCGGAACTCGGCCTCGGTGAGCATCATCGCCTCCAGCTCCTTCACGTAGTCCTTCTTGGCCGTCGTCAGCTCGGTCTTCAGCTCCCCGATCAGCTTGTCCACGTCCTTCTCGTCGATCGCCACCTTGATGGCCGCGAGGTACTGGTCGATCAGGACGTTCTCGATCAGGTGGGCCATGATCTCCTTGCGGGCCATGTCCCGGTGCTCCGCCGGGAAGTTCCGCAGGGCCCGGTACACCGCCACCTCCGGGATCGCCTGGCCGTTCACCGTGGCGGCCGTCCCGGTCGGGCGCGGCTCCGGCTTCGGGGCGACCGCCGGGACCGGGACGCCGCCGGCCGGGGGCTGGCCCGGCTGGGGGGCGCCGGGGGCCTGGCCGGCGGCCGACGCGGCCAGGGCCGCCCCGAGGGCGAGGGCGGCCGTCCCGCGGGTGATCTTCCGCATCGCGTACTCCTTACGGGCGCCCGGCGGGCCGGCCGCCGGGTTCAAGATGGGCGTGATAGCGTGACTCGGGGGTGCGGGTCAAGGTGGAGTGGGTGTGAGATTTCAGATTTCAGATTTGTGATTGACGATTTCAAAAACACCACGTCGGTTGTCCGCGTGTCTTGAAATCGTCAATCACAAATCTGAAATCTGAAATCTCACGTGTGGATCATGTCGAACGCCACCAGGGCCAGGGGGCCGACGACCATGACCGGGATCCAGGCGGCGAGCGGGGGCGACAGCAGGGCGGAGTTCCCCAGCGCGGCGCACCCGAGGACGCAGGCGTAGTACCCGACCCCGATCGCCAGGCACAGGCCGGCGCTCAGGGCGACGTGCCGGCCCGGGTCCCACAGGATCACCGACACCCCGAGGACGACGAACAACAGCCCGACCACCGGGCGGGTGATCCGGGAGTGGAACAGCACCGCCGCCTTCACCTGCCGCCGCGGCTCGTCCCCGGCCAGCATCTCCCGGAGCCGGGCCGTCGGGGCGTACACGAACCACGTCCCGCCCCGGCAGACGGTGTCGAAGTCGGCGTTGTCGGTCTTCAGGAACGCCCGCCCGGGGCCGAGCGAGGTCAGGTTCGTCGGGGCCGGGTCCGGGAACGACTCGGGGACCGTCCCGGTCAGGAGCCACCCGCCGGACATCGGGCCGTCGCCCGGCGGGACGTACACCGCGTCGGCCGCCGCCAGGTGGGCCATCCCGCTCGGCGACGCCTCCGGGAAGGTGACGTACAGCCGCTCCACCCGCCGGTCCTTGCGGAACCCGGCCGACCCCTCCAGGTGGACCCCGGACGTGTCGAACGCCCCGATCAGCAGCTGCGCCTTCGCCCCGTCCGGGTCGTCCCGGCTGCGGACCAACTCGTCCGCCACCTCCGGGATGACGAGCTCGGTGTTCAGCGGGGCGAGGGCGATCGCGACCGCCGCCCCGAGGAGGACCGGGCGGATCACCCGCCGGGTCGGCACCCCGGCGGAGAGCTGCGGGAGCAGCTCGTTGTTCCGCTGCATCCAGGAGACGGTGAAGGTGGCGGCGAGCAGGGCGATCGGCTCGGCCATCAGGTCGAACACCTGCGGGACGCGGGCCCCGTAGTACTGGACGATGGCGTCGGCGGCCGCCGGCAGCCCGCCGGGGCGGTTCACGAACGCGTCCAGGTGGGTGAACAGGTCGATCACGATGTACAGGCTGATGAGGCTCGTCCAGACGATCGCGTAGGACCGGGCGAACGACAAGAGCACCATCCGGTCGAGGGTCGTGATCACGGCCCGACCCCCTTCGGCGGCGGGGCCGCCGGCGGCCGCGGCCGCGGCGCCCGCGGGGTGTAGTTCTGGACGAACCGGACGACGAACTCGTCCGCCTCGGACGCCGCGTTGAACCCGTACCCGTTGGCCCGCAGCTCGCGCAGCGCCTCGCCCTCGGACCAGCCCTGGTACTCCATCCGGTAGATGGCGGTGAGCCGGCCGGTGCGGTGCAGCCCGGCCTTGCAGTGGAGCAGCACCGGGTGGTTCGCCGGGTCGTCGAGGACGGCGAGGAAGTCGTCGACGACCGGCGGGACCTGGTCGAGCGGTAGCCCGAACGGGATGATGTCCGGGGTGAGGAGGACGTACTTCACCCCGAGGGCCCGGCACAGCTCGCTCTCGCGGACCGTGCCGCGGCCCAGCCACCGGTCCGGGAGGAGCGGGTCGGGCTGCTCGTGCTGGAGGTTGACGACGGTCTTGATCCCGTGCCGGGCGATCACCTCGCGGAGGCCGTCGGCGGTCATCTGGCCGGACCGGTAGAGCTTCCCGGGGGTGACCTCGCGGAGCCGCTTGGCGTGGGCGTAGTGGGCCCGGAAGTAGGCGAACGGCGGCCCGACCGCGACGGCCACGGCGACCCCGGCCAGCACCCACCGCACCGCGTTCGGCATCCGGCCCCGTCCCTGGGGTGAGAGTCCCGCGCCCGCGGGGTGTGGTTCGCATGTGGAAGCGGCACAGTAATACCCGCCGCCGCGGCCGTGTCAACGCCGACCGTGCCGGTCGAGCCGGGAGCGTGAGCGCCCGGAGGTCGCCCCCTCCGGGCGCTCACGCTCCCGGCTCGCCGAGACCGTCCGGTCCGATTAAGCTGAACCGGTGCCCCCCGCGAGGTGACCCGATGTTCTTCCCTGTTCTCGCGGCCGTGCTGGCCGCCCCGCCGGACGCCCCGAGGCCGTTCGAGTTCAAGGACGGCGACCGGGTGGTGTGGCTCGGCGGGACGCTGGTCGAGCGGGAGCAGCGGTACGGGTACTGGGAGGCGGCCCTGCTCGCGGCGAACCCCGGCAAGCGGATCACCGTCCGCAACCTCGGGTGGAGCGGGGACACGGTCCACGGCGAGGCCCGCGGCCGGTTCGACTTCGCGAACGCCGAGAAGTGCTTCAAGCAGCTCATCGACCAGACGCTGGAGCTGAAGCCGACCGTCATCTTCGTCAGCTACGGCACGAACGAGTCGTTCGAGGGGAAGGACGGGCTGCCGAAGTTCGAGAAGGGGTTGGAGAAGCTGCTCGACGCCCTGAAGCCGGCGGGCGCCCGGGTGGTGCTGTTCCCGCCCCTGCCGTTCGAGTCCGGGGTCCCGGCGGAACGGAACGCGGATGTCGGGCGGTACGCCGAGGCGGTCCGGGCCGTGGCCGGGAGGCGGGGGGTGGGGTTCATCGACCCGAACGCCGCCCTCGCGAAGGAACTCGCCGGGCGGCCGCCGGTGCGGCTGACCGACAACGGCATGCACCTCACCGAGGACGGCTACCGGCTCACCGCCCCGGCCGCGGTCGCGGCCCTCGCGCCGGCCGTGCCCGAGCTCGACTGGCAGAAGCTCGACCCCCTCCGCAAGGCCGTGGTCGCCAAGAACGAGCTGTTCTTCCACCGGTGGCGGCCGCAGAACGAGACGTACCTGTTCGGGTTCCGGAAGCACGAGCAGGGGCGGAACGCGAAGGAGGTCGCCGAGTTCGACCCGCTCGTCGCCAAGGCCGAGGACGAGATCGACAAGCTCCGCAAGGCGCTCAAGTAGGGCACGCACCGCGTGCCGACCCGCATCGACCACCCCGGCACGCGGTGCGTGCCCTACCACATACCTCCCCCATGCGACACCACCTCGCCGTCCTGCTGCTCGCCCTCGTCCCGTCGGCCGCGTTCGGCCAGGCGAAGGCCACCGTGCCCGACCCCGACCCGGAGTTGGAACGCAAGACGTTCGTCGTCGCCCCGGGGTTCGAGGTGAACCTGTTCGCCGCCGACCCGCTGCTGGCCAAGCCGATCCAGATGAACTGGGACCCGCAGGGCCGGCTCTGGGTCGCCACCAGCGAGACGTACCCGCAGATCAAGCCGGGCGAGAAGGCGAACGACAAGGTGCTGATCCTGGAGGACACCGACGGCGACGGCAAAGCCGACAAGACGACGGTGTTCGCCGACGGGCTGCTGATCCCGACCGGGGTCGAGCCGGGCGACGGCGGGGCGTACGTCGCGAACAGCACGGAACTGGTCCACCTGTCGGCGTCGAAGCCGGGCGGGAAGGCGGACCGGAAGAAGATCCTGCTGTCCGGGTTCGGCACCGAGGACACCCACCACATCATCCACACCTTCCGCTGGGGTCCCGACTGCCACTTGTACTTCAACCAGTCGATCTACATCCACTCGCACGTCGAGACGCCGCACGGGGTGAAGCGGCTGAACGCCGGCGGGATCTGGCGGTTCAACCCGGACAAGACGGAACTCGACGTGTTCTGCCGCGGGTGGGTGAACAGTTGGGGGCACGCGTTCGACAAGTACGGCCAGTCGCTGGTGACCGACGGGGCCGGCGGGGAGGGGATCAACCACACCTTCCCCGGGGCGTACTTCATGACCAGCCAGGGGCCGCACGTGCAGCGAATCCTGCACGGGCTGAACCCGGGGTCGCCGAAGTACTGCGGGCTGGAGGTCGTCAGCGGCCGGCACTTCCCGGACGACTGGCAGGGCGACTGCATCACGAACGACTTCCGCGGGCACCGGGTCTGCCGGTTCAAGCTGTCCGACGACGGCAGCACGTTCGCGAGCCGGGAGCAGGTGGAGGTGATCAAGAGCACGCACCCGGCGTTCCGCCCGATCGACGTGAAAATGGGGCCGGACGGGGCGCTCTACATCGCCGACTGGTACAACCCGATCATCCAGCACGGGGAGGTAGACTTCCGGGACCCGCGGCGGGACAAGACGCACGGCCGGATCTGGCGGGTGACGGCGAAGGGCCGCGACCTGGTGAAGCCGCCGAAGCTGGTCGGTGCGACGGTGCCGGAGTTGCTGGAGCAGTTGAAGTCGCCGGAGGGGTGGACGCGGCAGCAGGCGAAGCGGGTGCTGAAGGAGCGGGGAAAGGACGCGGTGCTGCCGGAGCTGAAGACGTGGGTCGAGAAGTTAACCCCGCCGTCGATCACCGGGCAGCCGCCCCCGGAGTCCGAGCGCCCCCTGCTCGAGGCGGCGTGGGTGTACGAGGGGATCGGCGCGGCCGACCCGATCCTGCTCCTGAAGTTGCTCATGGCGAAGGACGCGTCGGTCCGGGCCGCGGGCGTCCGGAGCCTTTCCCACCAAGCCCCCCCGCTGGCCGTCCAGCCCGAGGCGTGGGACAAGCTGGTTCGCGACGACAGCCCGCGGGTCCGCCTGGAGGCGGTCCGGGCGCTGGGCCTCCGCAAGTCGGCCGCCGGGACGGCCCTCGCCGTCCTCGACAAGCCGATGGATCGGGTGCTGGACTACGCCCTGTGGCTGACGGTCCGCGAACTCGAACCGTACTGGCTGCCGGAGTTCCAGGCCGGCAAGCTCACGTTCGGCGGTGACGCGAAGAAACTCGCCTTCGCGCTCAACGCCATCGGCAACAAGGACACGGTGAAGCCGGTGCTGGCGCTGATCGACGGCGGGAAGGTGCCGAAGGAGAACCTGCACGGGCTGTACCTGCTCCTCGCCCAGATCGGCGGGCCGGCCGAGTTGGGCCGGGTGCTGGAGCGGGCGGCCGCCGAGCAGGACCTGCTCAAGGGACAGCGGGCCGAACTCGCGCGGGCGGTCGAGGAGTCCGTCCGGCAGCGGAAGGTCGCCCGGCCGCCGGCCCTCGGGAAGTTCCGACTCTTGCTCATCTCCCCCGAGCGCCCCGCCCGCCTCACCGGCGCCCGGCTGATCGGCCTGTGGAAGGTCGAGGAGCTGCGGAAGGACCTGGAGGCCCTCGCCAGGCTGCCCGAGGCCGCCGAGCCGGCCGAGGTGGCTGCGGCGCTCGAAGGCATCGCCCTGTTCGGGGACGCGAAGGCGAAGGAGTTCATCGCCGGGCTGTGCGACCCGACGCAGAAGCCCGAGGTCCGCCGGCTCGCGGTCGCCGCCCTCGCCGGTCTCGACCTGCCGGCCGCCGCCGCGAAGGCGGCCGAGTTCCTCGCGGACGCTAGGCCGGAACCGGAGTTGGTCGACCTGTACGCCGCGTTCCTGAGCCGCAAGGCGGGGGTGCCGGCGCTGGCGAAGGCGCTCGCCGGGAAGAAGCTCAACCCGGACGTGGCGAAGCTCGGCCTGCAGGCGGTCCGGGCGTCCACGCTGAACGTCCCGGAACTGACCGACGCCCTCACGAAGGCCGGCGACCTCGCGGCCGCCCGCAAGCCGCCGACGCCGGAGGAGGTGCAGGCGCTCGTCGCCGACGCCGCGAAGGGCGACCCGGCCCGCGGCGAGCAGGTGTACCGCCGGAAGGAACTGCAGTGCCTCGCGTGCCACGCCTACGGCGGGGCCGGCGGGCAGGTCGGGCCGGACATGACCAGCATCGGGGCGAGTGCCCAGCCGGACTACCTCGTCGAGTCGCTGCTCCTGCCGAACAAGGCGGTGAAGGAGGGCTACAACGCGGTCCGCGTGGTCACCACCGACGACAAGGTCCACCTCGGGATCAAGGTCCGCGAGGCGAACGGACTGCTCGTTCTCCGCACCCCCGAGGACAAGGAGGTGACCATCCCGGTGAAGGACGTCGCCGAACGCGCGGACACGAAGTCGATCATGCCCGAGGGGCTGACCGACACACTGACGAAGCAGGAGTTCGCCGACCTCGTCGCGTTCCTCTCGACGCTCGGGAAGGTCGGCACGGCGTACGCCCCGAGCAAGGCCCGGGTGGTCCGCCGGTGGCAGGTGATCGACGCGACCGGCGAGAACGGGAACCTGTTCCGCCGCACCCGGGTGTCGGCCGCGGCCGAGCCGGACAACCCGTTCGCGTGGTCGCCGGCGTACTCTCTGGTGTCCGGCGACCTGCCGCTTGCCGCCCTCCCGAAGTTCACCGTCTGGAAGGACACGGCCGAGCAGACGGTGCTGCGGTTCAACCTCGACGTGACCACGGCCGGGGCCGCCCGGCTGAAGTTCAACTCCGTCGCCGGGCTGACCGTGTACGTCGGCGCCACGCCGGTCGAGCCGAAGCCGGACACCACGGTCGAGCTGAAGGCCGGGGTCCAGACCGTCACGCTGCTGATCGACCGGTCGCGGCGGGCGGAGGATCTGCGGGTCGAGCTGGACGACGCGGCCGGGTCGCCGGCCCGGGTCGCGCTCGTCGGCGGGAAGTGAGTGACATGCCGATGTCACTCTTCGCGGTCCACCTGTCCGACGGGGCGCTGGCCTGGGGGTGGTTGGCGGCCGGGTGGGCCGGGCTGGCGGTCCTCCTGGCCGCCGCCCTGTGGCGGCTGCGGGAGGACGAGGTGCCGCGGGTCGGGGTGCTGTCCGCGGCGTTCTTCGTCGGGTCGAGCGTCCACGTCAAGCTGGCGGTCCTGCCGACCAGCGTCCACCTGATCCTGAACGGCCTGGTCGGGGTGGTGCTCGGCCGCCGCGCCCCGCTCGCGGTCGCCGTCGGCCTGCTCCTCCAGCACCTCCTCCTCCAGCACGGCGGGCTGACCGCCCTCGGCCTGAACACCTGCGTCGTCGCCGTCCCGGCGGTGGTCGCGGGCTGGTGCCACCCGGTGCTGAAGGCGGCGGGGCTGCCGCCGTTCGTGCGGGGGGCGGTGCTCGGGGCCGGGGCGGCGGCCGGGGCGGTCGGGCTGAACTTCCTCGCGCTGCTGTTCGGCGGGACGGAGGACTGGGGGACGCTGGCCCGGCTGGTGCTGCTCGCCCACCTCCCGGTGGTCGCCGCCGAGGGGCTGCTGCTCGGGGTCGTGGTCAGCTACCTGGAGAAGGTGAAGCCGGAGATGCTGGGGTCTCGCGGCGGGGTGTCGTAATCGCGTTGGCAGACCGGCCGGGGGTGGGGTAGACTCGGGTACTCTTCCCTCGCCCACGTCTTCTCCCGCGGTGCTGGATGAACACCCCGTCCCGCCGGGCCTTCACGCTGATCGAGTTGCTGGTCGTCGTCGCCATCATCGCCGTACTGATCGGTCTCCTGCTGCCGGCCGTCCAGAAGACCCGGGAGGCGGCCGCCCGCGCCCGGTGCCAGAACAACCTCAAGCAGATCGCCGTCGCGGTCCTCAACTTCGAGTCGGCGTACGGCCGGTTCCCGCACGGGTCGGGGGTCTGCTGCACCCCGACCGGGCCGAACTGGGCGGTCGACATCTTCCCGTTCGCCGAGCAGAAGAACCTGGCCGACGCGCTGGACCTGACCGTGTCGCAGGGGCTCCGCAACCCGGTCAACGCGGCCGCCGTGTGGCAGACCGTCCCGCTCTTCGTCTGCCCGAGCGACCCGGCCGCCGCGAACCCGGTGATGACCCGGTTCGCCACCCACAACGCGTCCCCGGCCCACGCCCTGTGGTACCCGGCGAGCATGGGGCCGACGCACATGGACCAGTGCCCGTTCTGCCCGGACGGCACCCCGTCGCCGACCAACTTCTGCTGCCAGGGGTGGAACTTCGGCACGCAGGCCGGGGGCGGGTCCCCGGCCGGGACGTTCGCCGGGATCTTCGGCCGCACCTCGGCCCGGTCGGTCCGGGTCCGCGACGTGACCGACGGGCTGTCGGGGACGTTCCTGGTCGGCGAGACGCTCCCGGCCCACTGCACCTTCCTGGGGCTGTTCAGCCAGAACTTCCCGCTCTCCGGCACGTCGATCCCGCTGAACCACATGGAGTCGGCGGTGAACACGAACTGGTTCCGGACGTGCGGGTTCAAGAGCCTCCACCCCGGCGGGGCGAACTTCGCGATGGGGGACGGGAGCGTCCGGTTCGCCCCGGTGACGATCGACTTCCGGGTGTACAACGGCCTTGGGACGCGGGCCGGGGGCGAGGTCGCGAACCCAAACTGAACGGTGCCCGATGGGGCGGCGGATCGCCTGGTGCGTGCTGGCGGCGGTGCCGGCCGGGTGTGCCGACGGGCGGCGGTGCGTGCCCGTCTCAGGGCGGGTGACCCTGGACGGCGGCCCGGTGCCCGGCCCGGGGTTCGTCTACTTCAACACGGCCGCGACGGGTGAGGGCGGGCCGTCCCGGCCGGGGACGGCCGAGTTCGACGCGGAGGGGAACTACCGGGCCACGACGTTCGCCGCCGGCGACGGGCTGCTCCCGGGGCGGTACGTGATCCGCGTGGACTGCTGGCAGACGCCGCCGAACATGGAGGGGAAGCCGGTGGTGAGCTTCCTGCCGACCAAGTACCAGGACGCGGCCCGGAGCGGGCTGGAACTCGTGGTTTCCGCGGACGCCCGGTCGGTGCGGTACGACATCGAGTTGAAGAGCCGGTGACACCCGGGTGTCGGGCGAACCGCGACCGTGAGGGAGCGGGTGTCACCTCCGCACACCCGCTCCCTCACGGTCGCGGTTCGCCCGGCGACTCTTTCCCGGGACCGGTGTCAGGCGGGGAAGACCTCGTCGAACGGGACCTCCCACTCGCCGATCCCGACGCTCACCTTGACCGTCTGCTTCTTCGCGTCCACCCGGACGACCTTCCCGGTCTTGTCGAACCGGGTCACCCGGACCACCGTCCCCGGCTTCAGCCCGGCCCGCAGCTCGGTCAGCGCCGCCTTCTCCGCCGCCTCCCGGTCGAGGGCCGTCCGCCGCCGCTCGAACTCGTCCTTCTCCTTGTCGGCCGCCTGCTTCGCCGCCAGCGCCTCGACCTTCGCCTGCTCTGCCTCGATCCGCAGTTCCTGTAGCCGGGCCAGTTCGCCGGACTTCCCCTTCCGCCGCTTCAGGTACTTGTGGGCCCGCTTCAGCAGGTCGCGCGGCAGCTTCAGCCGGCGGGCGATCTTCAGGGCGTTGCTCATCCCGAACTGGCCGATGTGCAGCCGGTACGTCGGCCGCATCGTCTCGACGTCGAACTCGACCGCCCCGTTCTCCGCCCGCTCGTTGTTGAACGCGTAGGTCTTCAGGTCGCCGAGGTGCGTGGTGACGATCGCCCGGCACCCGACCCGGTCGAGTTGGTCGAGGATCGCGCGGCCGAGCGCCGCCCCCTCCGTCGGGTCGGTCCCGGCCCCGAGTTCGTCGAGCAGGACGAGGCTGTCGGCGGTGGCGGTCTCGAAGATCGCGGCGATGCGGGTGACGTGCGAGCTGAACGTGCTGAGCGACTGCTCGAGGCTCTGCTCGTCGCCGATGTCGGCCAGGATGTGGTCGAAGACCGGGACCAGGCTCCCCTCGCCGGCGGGGAGGTGCATCCCGCACTGGGCCATCAGGCACAACAGCCCCGTCGTCTTCAGCGTGACCGTCTTCCCGCCGGTGTTCGGCCCGGTGATGACCAGCAGGTTGAACCCGATGCCGAGCCGGACATCGATCGGCACGACCTTGCGGGCGGCGGGCGGTTGTGAGTCGGGGGGGTCGTTGCGGAAGAGGGCTTCGAGGAGCGGGTGGCGGGCGTTGCGGAGCCAGAGCCGGCCGTCGGTGTTCACGTCCGGCGGGTCCATGTCGAAGTCGCGGCTGTACCGGGCGCGGGCGGTCACCAGGTCGAGTTTGGCGATCACGTCGAGGGCGTAGCACAACGGCTTCGCCACCCGCCCGACCTCGCCCGACAGCCGCCGCAGGACCCGCTTCACCTCCCGGTCCTCGTCCGCCTTCAGCCCGACCCGCTCGACGCTCAGGTTGGCGATGCTCGCCGGCTCGATGAACACCGTCTCGCCGGTCCCGCTCAGCCGGTGGACGACGCCCTGCACCTTGTGCCGGTGGTTCGCCGCGACCGGCAGGACGTAGTGGTCGCCGTGGACGGTGGCGTTCGGGTAGCTGAGGATCTTGCGGAGTTCCGGGTTGTTCAGCAGCCGGCGGACCTCGGACTTCACCCGCTCGTCCAGGTCGTACAGCTTCTGGCGGACGGCGGCGAGGTCGCGGCTGGCCATGTCGAGGACGTGTCCGCGGGCGTCGATGCACCCGCCGATCGACTTGCCGACGGTCCCCAGGTCCTCGACGCCGGCGAGGAGTTCGATCAGCCCGACGAGGTGTTCGGACAGGCGCCCCCGGTAGCGGTAGATCGCCCCGGTGCAGTTCAGGCTCTCGGCCACGTCGACCAGCTGCTCGGGGGTGAGCATGGTGCCGATCGCGGCCCGGCGGGCGAGGAGCCGGACGTCGTGCAGGCCGGTGAACGGCGGGGCCTGGCCGAGGCCGAGGGCGGTCACCATCTCGGTGGTCAGGCCGAGTTCCCGGCGGACCTCGGCCGCGTCCGTGGACGGCTCGACGCGGCGGGCGAGGTCGCGGCCGAGGGCCGAGGCGGCGTACCCGGCCAAGAGCTCGCGCACCTTGTCGAACCCGAGCAGGTCGAGGGTGTGGGCGTCCATGAGGGCGGGTTCGGCGGGTGGGTCGGCGACGGCGGCCATGCCCGGCAGGACACCCCCGCCGGCGGCGGGGTTCGGGCCGGGGAATTGTACGCGCCGGGCCCGCCGGGCGGGTCACTTCACCTGCCGGGCCCACGTCTCGAGGAAGTACCCGCTCTTGGCCGGAGCCTTGAACTCGGTCGGCCGCGGCTTGTCGGCCGGGCCGTAGCACAGCTTGAGCTGGTTCCCGGCGACCTCGTACACCCCGTGCCGCCTCTCCCCCTTCATCGGGCCGTCCGCGAACGTGAAGGTGATCGTCTTCGGGCTGGTGGACGGGTCGAGGGCGACGGTCGCCATCGCCAGCCGGAGGACCTTCGGCTGGCCGTCCTTCCCCTTGTCGACGAAGTACAGGTGGTACTCGGCCTTGTCGAACACGGTGGTGACCTGCTTCATCACCTCGGCCGGCATCTGCGGGACGCCCTCGAACTCGCACTGGAGCGGCTTCCAGTTCCCCTGGACGGCGGCCAGGTCGTCGGCCGGGGCCGGGTTCGCCCCGGGGGCCGTCACCGCCAGCGTCAGCGTCATCCCGGCCACCCCCAGCAGTCCCGCGACCCGGCGCATCGCACACCCCCCGGAAACCTGTGTGATCCGGCACCGGGCGGCGGGTATGCCGGCGGCCCGCGGCGGCGTCAACGGCAACCGCCGGGCGCTCCCTGGACCGCGGCCGTCCCGGCCGCCGGTGCCCAGGTCGGCGGGCTCCGGAGTATTCCCGCAGCCCCCCTACCGGATACCGGCGGCCGGGACGGCCGCGGTCCAGGGAGAGGCGACGGCCGCGCTCCGCCGGGCCGTACAATCCCGGCATGGCGAAGCACCCGGACGTGGCGGTGGTCGGCGGCGGGATCATCGGGCTGACGTGCGCGTACCACCTGGCCCGGGCCGGGCTGGCGGTCGAGGTGTTCGACCGCGGCGACCTCGGGAAGGAGGCGTCGTGGGCCGGGGCCGGGATCCTCCCGCCCGGCAACCCGGCCGGCGCCGCCACCCCGATCGACGTGCTGCGGGCGATCGGGTCGGAGCGGTTCCCCGGTTTCTCGGCCGAGCTGCGGGAGCTCACCGGGGTCGACAACGGCTACCTGTGGTGCGGCGGGGTCGAGTTCCTCGGCTCGGGCGAAGCGGCCGACGTGTTGCCGGTGTGGCGGAACGAGGGGATCGCGTTCGAGCGGCTGTCGCTGGAGGGGTTGCGACGGCTCGAGCCGGCGGTCGGGGACGTGCCGGGCGAAGCGTACCTGTTGCCGGGCTGCGCCCAGGTGCGGAACCCGCGGCACCTGCGGGCGCTGATCGCCAGCTGCGAGCGGCTCGGGGTGGGACTTCACCCGCACACCCCGGTCGAGGGCGTCCCGCGCGACCGGGCCGGGAGGGTGCTGCTCGCCACCGGGGCGTGGGCCGGCCGGGGCGTCTACCCGGTCCGGGGGCAGATCGTGCTGCTGAAGACGCCGGCCCCGACGTTCACCCGCGTCCTGATGCTCGGCAAGCGGTACCTCGTCCCCCGGGTCGACGGGCACGTCCTGGTCGGCTCGACCGAGGAACCCGAGGCGGGGTTCGAGAAGGCGAACACGGCGGCGGAAGTCGCGGACCTGGTCGCGCTCGCCGTCCGCACCGTCCCGGCGCTCGCGGCCGCCGAGCGGGTCCGGTGCTGGGCCGGGCTGCGGCCCGGCACCCCCGACGGACTGCCGTTCATCGGCCCCGTGCCGGGCTGGGACAACGTGTTCGTCGCCGCCGGCCACTTCCGCGCCGGGGTGCAACTCTCGATCGGCACCGCCCAACTCGTCACCGAGTTGTTCACCGGCCGGCCGACGTGCGTCCCGCCGGCCGCGTTCGCCCTCGACCGCCCCCCGCACGCCGGCGGCCCGGCCGCGTTCCGGTCGTGACCGGGTCATGTCTCGGGTTGGTGGGGCAGGCATTCCTGCCTGCCGGGTCTCGCTCGGCAGGCAGGAATGCCTGCCCCACCCACTTGAGGCGCGACCCGTGACCGGGTCGCCTTGAAACCCGTCGCGCCAACCTCGAAACTGAACGCATGGAACCCACCGACCACCGGTCCGCCGTCGGGGAGCTGGCCGACGACCTCCGCTGGCTCGAAGACCACTGCCGGCGGCAGCCGGACCTGGCCGCCCACGCCGGCACCCTCCGGCTCGCGTCGGCGCTCACCCGCAACGTGATTGGGCCGTTCCTCGAAGGCCAGCCCGCCCGCCCGCTCCACGTCGCGGTGGTCGGCGGGGCCGGGGCCGGGAAGAGTACCGTCGTCAACTTCCTCGCCGGGGCCGTCGTCGCCGAGGCGAACCCGCAGGCCGGGTACACCCGCCACCCGACCGCCTTCCTCCCGCCCGGCCCGGCGTTCCACTGGCCGACGTACATCGGGTTCATGGGGCCGCTCCACCGGCTCGCCGGGGACAAGCCGGCCAACGCCGACGAGGACGTGTACCAGGTGAAGCGCGTCCCGGGCGACGCCGAATCCCCGCTCGGCGACTTCGTCATCTGGGACTGCCCGGACATGACGACGTGGGCGTCCGCCGGGTACGTCAGCCGGCTCCTGGAGGTCGCCGCCCTCGCCGACGTGGTCGTCTACGTCGCGTCCGACGAGCGGTACAACGACGAGGTCCCGACCCAGTTCCTGCACCTGCTCGTGAAGGCCGGGAAGGCCGTCGTCGTCGTGCTCACGAAGGTGCGCGAGGCCGACGCGGCCGCGCTCGCCGAGCACTTCCGCCAGGAGATCCTCGGCCGCCTCCCGAAGCTGCCGGATGGCACCAGCCCGGCGGTCCCCGTCCTCACCTTCCCGCAGATGCCGCACGCCGAGCGGACCGACCCGGCCGGGGCCGGGGCGAAGCACCGCGTCCCGCTCCTGAACCAGATCCTCACCCTGGCCGGGGCCGACACCGCCGCCCGCGTCCGGACCGTCACCAACGCCACGAAGTACCTCACCACCGCCGGGGACGGGCTGCTCGACGTGGCCCGCCGCGATCTCGCCGAGTTCGACGCCTGGAAGGCGGCCGTCGCCGCCGGGAGGGCCGAGTTCGAGGAGCGGTATCGGAAGGAGTTCCTGTCCGGCGAGCAGTTCCACCGGATCGACCGGTACCGCGACGAGCTGATGGACCAGATGGAGCTGCCGGGCGCCGGCCGGCTCGTCGGCGGGCTGATCTGGCTCGCCCGCACCCCGTACCGGTGGACCCGCGACTACGTCGGCAAGCTCGTCTCCCGACCGGAGGTGTACAACTTGCCGGAGCAGACGGTGCTGACCGCGGCGCTGACCGGGTGGCTCGACCGGCTGCAGGCGGAGGCCCTGCGGCGGGCACCGACGCACCCGGTGTGGAAGGCGATCGCCGTCCGGTTCGAGTCCGAACTCGGGCCGCAGGCCCGGGAGCGGTTCGCCGGGCAGTTCCGCGACTTCGAGCTGAAGGAGACGGACGAGCTGGAGCGGGCCGGGAAGCGGCTCGTCGACACGCTGGAGAAGAACCCGGCCCTGCTGTACACGCTCCGCGGCGGGAAGCTGGCGGTCGACCTCGCGGTGGTCGGCGGGATCCTGTACCTCACCTGGCCGCCCGGGTGGTCGCTGCTGATCCTCATCCCGCTCGGCGTGTCGGCGACGCACCAGGCGGCGGAACTGGCCGTCCGCGGGATCGTGGAGGGCGTCCGGACTCGGGTCCGGAGCCAGCGGGAGGACCTGGTCACGACCGCCCTGACCGCGCCGCTGGCGGGGTGGCTGGCCGAGTGGCCGGCGACCGGCGGGTCGTCGATCGAGAAGCTCCAGCAGGTGCTCCGCCGGGTGCCGGATACGATCCGCAAGCTGGACGAGCGCGTTCGGGCGAAGGCCGCGGAGTGGGCGGCGACCCCGGCGAGCGGGGGGCGTGAGCCCCCTGATCCGCCCGCGCATCAGGGGGCTCACGCCCCCCGCTCGCCGGAGACCGCATGACCGCCGCCGAGACCGTCCCCGACACCGCCGAGCCGCAGCCGCTGCTCCGCACCCTGGCCCCCCTGCTGCGCGGGCTGGAGCGGCAGGTCCGGGCGTGGCTCGACGGCCGCCGCCGGTTCCCCCTCGGCATGCTCCAGCGGGCCGAACTCGAAGGGCTCGCCGACGACCTCCGCCGCCAGGCCGAGGCCCTCGACGTCGACCGCCCGCTGCTCGTCGTCATGCTCATGGGCGGGACCGGGGTCGGCAAATCGACGCTGTTCAACGCCCTGGCCGGGGCCCCGGTCGCGCAGGCCGCGTTCACCCGCCCGACCACCCGCGACCCGGTCGTCTACTTCCACCACTCCGTCCGCCCGGACCGCCTCGACCCGGCCCTGCGGCTGTGCAAGCTCGTCCAGCACGACCGGGCCGGCCTCGAACAGAAGGTCGTCGTCGACACCCCGGACCTCGACTCCAACGACCTGTCGAACCGCGACAAGTTGAAGGCGCTACTGCCGATCGCGGACATCGTCCTGTACGTCGGGTCGCAGGAGAAGTACCACGACCGGCTCGGGTGGGACCTGTTCAAGGAGCAGCGGGCCCGGCGGGCGTTCGCGTTCGTCCTGAACAAGTGGGACCGGTGCGTCACCGGCGAGAGCGGGCTGCGGCCGGACGAGGACCTGCTCAAGGACCTGAAGGACGAGGGGTTCGCCAACCCGCTCCTGTTCCGGACCACGGCCCAGGCGTGGCTCGACGCGGCGGTGAACTCCGGGAAGTGGCCCCCGCCCCCGCCGGCGGACCTGCCGGACGGCGAGCAGTTCACCCTCTTGCGGAACTGGCTCGAACTCGGTCTCACCCGGCTGGAGATCGAGGCGGTGAAGGCCCGCGGCGTCGGGCAGCTCCTGGCCACCGCCGCCCGCGCCGTCGACGCGGCGAGGCCGCCGGACCTGACGGCCGAGGCCGAGAAGGTGCAGGCGGCCTGGCGGCGGGTGCTGGCGGACGAGGCGGACGTGCAGGCGGACGTGCTGGTCGGCACCCTGGAGCCGTACCAGACGGAGGTCGAGCACCACTTCAGCGTCGAGGACCAGCGGCGGTACCGCGGGCTGATGGCCGCGTACCTGCGGTTCTCGACCCGGATGCGGTACTCCCGGAGCAGCCTGCGGGACCGCATCCCGTTCGCCGGCCGGGTGCTGCCGGGGGCGAAGGTCGAGACCCCGGTCGAGTGGAACCTCGGGGCGTTCGTCCAGGAGTGCGCCCGGACGGCCGGGGAGCGGGTGCTCGACCAGCGGACCGCCGCCCTGGTCAACCGGCTGCTGGTGGAAGCCGACCAGAAGGGGTTCCCGCTCGGGCTGCTGAACGAGCCGACGGCGGCGGTCGGGCGGATGGACTGGCGGGACCGGATGACCCGCGGGCTGATCGACGCCCTGACCGAGGTCGAGCGGGAGGCGACGCACCCGACCGGGTGGCGGCGGGCCCTGCGCGGCACCCTGACGACGCTAGCGAACATGCTGCCGGAGGTGTCGCTGGTCGCGACCGCCGGCATCCTCCTGTGGAAGTTCATGGTCCAGCAGTACGTCCCCGGGCTGTTCGAGATGGCCCTGGTGGTGCTCGTCCCGCTGCTGGTGGTGGTCGTCCTCCACATGCTCATCGTGCTGCTCCTGCCGGTCCGCTGGCCCGCGATTCGCGGGAGGTTCCGGGAGAAGCTCGGGGCCCGGGTGGCGGCCGAGATGGACCGGGTGTACCTGCCGGTCCCGGCGGAGATCGCGGCGGCGCTGCGGGACGAGCGCGGGCGGGTGGACGCCCTGCTCGCCGAGACGAAGGAGGTCGCGGACTGGCTGGCCGAGCGGCAGCAGTCGGCGCGGGTGACCGAGTTGTACGGGGCGTGAGAGCGGCCGCCCTGGAGCGCGGCCGTCCCGGCCGCTCCACCGACCGCGCGCCGGCGCCCAAGCGGGACGTCCGTCCGCCCCCCGCGCCGCCGACGTGGAGCGGCCGGGACGGCCGCGCTCCAGGAGAGGGGACTCCGATGGCCGACGGGAAGTGGGTGGCGGGCCTGGTGCCCGGGATGCCGGTGGCGGAGGCGGCCCGGGCGGTGCTGACGGCCCGGTTCGGGGTGGTCCGGCAGTACCTGCCGCCGGCGGTCGAGAAGCCGTACCACGACCCGGAGTACGTCCACCAGCTGCGGGTCGGGACGCGGCGGTCGGCGGCGGCCTTGCGGGCGTTCGGGGACTGCCTGCCGCGGAAGGCCCTGCGGGCGGCGAAGCACCACCTGCGGGCGATCCGCCGGGCGGCCGGGGACGCCCGCGACTGGGACGTGTTCCGGCTCGGGCTGGCGAAGGCGAAGGCGCTCGCCGGGGCCGACGGCCGGCCGGCCCGCGACTTCCTCACCGGGTACGCGCTCGGGGAGCGCGCGGCCGCCCAGGCCCGGCTGGTCGAGGCGGCCGCGACCGCCGGGCCGGGGTTCGCCGAGGTCTCCGACGGCCTGCCGGACCTGGTCCGCGACCCGGACGGGGCGAACCCGCCGGCCACCCTCGGGACGCTGGCCGCGGTGCAGTTCGGCGAGCTGCTCCGGGCGTTCACCGCCGCGGCCGACGCGAACCCGACCGACCCGGCCGACCTGCACCAGCTCCGCATCCTCGGGAAGCGGCTGCGGTACGCCCTGGAGATCTTCGCCGACTGCTTCCCGCCGCGGGTGAAGGAGGTGGTGTACCCGGCGGTAGAGAAGGCCCAGGAGTTGCTCGGGGAAGTGCAGGACGCGGCGGTCGGGTGGGAGCGGCTGTCCGCCCTGCGGGACCGGGTGCGGCTGGCGGCGCCGGCCGACTGGCTGCGGGTCGAGGACGGGTTCGAGGGGCTGATGCGGGCGGTGCGGGAGAAGGTGCCGGCCGGGCGGGACGCGTTCCAGGCGTGGCGGAAGGAGTGGGCGAAGGTGGTCGCCGGGCTGAAGCTCGACGGCCCGTCGGGGTGACCGTCAGTTCCCGCCCGGGGCCGGCGGGCCGACCGGCGGCAACAGGTCCGGGCGCGGGGGGATGCGGTCGCCGCCGGGCGCGTCGGGCCGGGGGCGGTCCGGGGGCCGCGGGCCGACCGGCCGGCTCGGGGCGACGGCGTCGAGGAACCCGGCGACCGGGGCGTTGCTGCACCCGGCCAGGCATCCCAGCGCGGCGAGGACGACGACCCGCTTCATGCCCGCCGGCATACCTTCCGCCGCGTCCCGTTCCAATCCCAGTTCCCACCCGCCCCGGATGAGGTACGCTGGTGGTGTCGGCGGGGTCACCGCCCGACACCACGACGTACTTCCGGGGGCCTGTCCGATGGGGAAGAAGCTGGACCGCCGCGGGGCGGCGAAGGCGGTGGCCGCGGTCGGCGGGCTGTTCGCGCTGGGCGGGGCGGCGTCGGCCGCGGGCGGGCAGCCGGCCGCCGCGGCCGCCGGGTGGGCCGGGGAGTGGTTCCACGGCGGGAAGGTGGACCAGCCGTGCGCGATCTTCCAGCACGGCCGCGTCCTGCTCCTGGTGAACGAGCGCGGGGACCTGGCGTCCGCCGTCCTGACGGCGGAGGACAAGGTGTCGGTCCAGCAGGGGTGGGAGCAGGGGTACACCGGGGCGATCGGCGACCGCGGAAAGACGATCGTGTGGAAGGACGGGGCCGAGTGGAAGCGGCGGTGACTTGGTCCCCCGTAGGGTGGGCCGAGCCCGGCTCTGCGGGCGAGTCCCACCACCCACCCCCGAGCTCACGCGGACTTGCGGGTGAACTGCTCCAGCACCGACTCGATCACCAGCACCAGCTGCACCCGCCGCTCGACCCGGTAGTCCGCCTCGACGCACTTCTCGACCAGCTCGAGCAGCCGGTCCGGCCCGTGCTTCGTGGCGAACGCCTTCAGCCGGGCCTCGTCCGCCGGGTCGAGGTCCGGGACGGCCGCCCCGGCCGCGAGCCGGAGCGCCTGCCGCAGGGCGTCGACCAGGAACCCGATCACGGCCGACGCCCGGGTCCGCTGGGCGGCGGTGTCCTTCCCGGCGTCCTCGACGAACCGGCCCCACGCCTCGGCCATCCGCACGAAGTTCGGCCGGTCCGCGGTCAGCCCGCCGACCAGCTCCTCCCGCACCGCCCCGATCGCCTCGTCGTCCAGGGCCAGCGCCCGCGCCACGCTCCCGCCGGACAGTCGGGCGAGGCGGTCGCGCCGGGCCGGGTCGTCGACCCCGTGCTCGGCGAGCACGGCGGCCACGTCGGCGGGGGCGAGCGGGCCGAACCGCACCACCTGGCAGCGGGACAGGACCGTCGGCAGTTGGCGGTCGGTGCCGGTGGCGACGAGCAGCAGCACCGCCCCGGGCGGCGGCTCCTCCAGTGCCTTCAGGAAGGCGTTCGCCGCCTCCGCGTTGAAGTCGTCCGCGTCCTCGACGACCCCGACCTTCCTGCCGCCGCGGACGGGGGTGCGTGCGAGCCGGGCGCAGAACGCCCGCATCTCGTCGACCGGGAGTTCGTGCTTTCCTTCCGGGGTGCGGAGCGACAGGACGTCGGGGTGGGTACCGGCCTCGACCTGCGCGCACGACGGGCAGGCGTCGCAGGCGGTGAGCGGAGCGGGGGGCCGGTCGCAGAGGAGGGCCTTGGCGAGTTCGCGGGCGAACCGCCGCTTGCCGACCCCGTCCGGGCCGACGAGCAGGTACGCCTGGCCGAGACGGCCGCGGTCGACCGCCGCCCGGAACGTCGCCTTCGGCCCGGCGTGCCCGCGGACCCAGTCCCAGGACATGTGGTTCCTTCCCTGGACCGCGGCCGTCTCGGCCGCTCCGGCTACCCGAAGCGGCGGCCGAGACGGCCGCGGTCGAGTCAATCAACCGTCCGCCGACACGTCCCACCCGCGCCCCGCCAGCAGCCGGGCGACCTCCCGTCGGACGACCCGCTGGACCGCGTCCGGGTCGGGGGTGGCGTCGACGATCCGGTGCCGGTCCGGGCGGCGGCCCGCCTCGAACACGAACCCCCGCCGCACCGCCTGCTGGTACTCCCGGTCGCGCTCCTCCAGCCGGTCGGCGTCGCGCGTCCGGCGGGCCAGCGTCACCTCCAGCGGGGCGTCGAACACCAGCGTCAGGTCCGGCTCCAGCCCGCCGGTCGCCACCGCCGCGACCGCCCACAGCCCGGCCGGGTCCATCCCCCCGGCGTGCCCCTGGTACACCACGTTCGCCAGGCTGAACCGGTCGGACACCACCACCTCGCCGCGGTCGAGCGCCGGGCGGATCACCTCGTCCACCAGCTGCGCCCGCGACGCCATGAACAGCAGCGCCTCGGTCGCCGTCGCGATCCGGTGCTCCCGGCCGAACAGCACGAGCTTCCGCAGCTCCTGCCCGACGGCCGTCCCGCCGGGGTCGGCGCACGCGGTCACCGGCACCTTCTGCCCGGCCAGCCAGTCGACGAGGAGCCGGCACTGGGTCGACTTCCCGGTGCCGTCGAGGCCGTCGAACGAGAGGAACACAGGACTGGGCATGATGTTTTGTAGGGTGCGTCGAGGCCCGCTTCGGGCCGACGACGCAGCACCCGGCGCCGGTGCGTCTTCGGCCCGAAGCGGGCCTCGACGCACCCTACTCTTCGACCCACCCCAGCACCTGCCCCGCCGACACCACGTCCTGCGGGAACGCCGCCTGCTCGACCAGCACCCCGTCGGCCGGGGCGTGGACATCCACCGCGGCCCCGGGGATCAGCACCTCCGCCACCCGGTCGCCCTCGAACACCCGGTCCCCGGGCCGGACGTGCCACAGGCTGAACGTCGCCCGCGCCGCCCCCAACTCCGGTAACACGACCGCCACCTTCACGCCGGCACCATGTCGTCGGCGTGGTAGCTCGACCGCACGAACGGCCCGGCCACCACCCTCCGGAACCCGAGTAGCCGGGTCTTCGCCGCGATCGCGTCGAACTCCTCGGGCGGGACGTACCGGGCGACCGGGATGCTGTGCTTCAGCGTCGGGGCCAGGTACTGCCCGAGCGTCACCACCTCGCACCCGACCGCCCGCAGGTCGGCCAGCACGTCGAACAGCTCGTCGATCGTCTCCCCGATCCCGAGCATCAGCCCCGCCTTGGTGACCACGCCCGGGGCCCGGCGCTTCACCCGGTCGAGCAGGTCGAGGCTGCGGCGGTACTCGGCCCGGCCGCGGGCCACCCGGTACAGCCGCGGCACCGTCTCCAGGTTGTGGTTGAACACGTCCGGCCGGGCGTCGGTGACGCGGTCGATCGCGGCCGGGTCGCCGAGGAAGTCCGGGGTCAGCACCTCGACGCCGGCGTCCGGGAGGCGGTCGCGGACCGCGAGGATGCAGCGGGCGAAGTGGTCGGCCCCGCCGTCCGGCAGGTCGTCGCGGGTCACGCTGGTGATGACGACGTGCTTCAGCCCGAGTCGGACCGCCGCCTCCGCGACGCGGGCCGGCTCGTCGTCCTCGACGTGCAGCGGCTCCCCCTTCGGGACCGAGCAGAAGCTGCACGGCCGGGTGCAGACGTTCCCGAGCACCATGAACGTCGCCGCCCGCCGCGACCAGCACTCCGGCCGGTTCGGGCACTTCGCGTTCTCGCACACCGTTTCGAGCCGCAGGTCGTCGAGCAGGTGGCGGGTGTACGCGTTCCCGTCCCCGGCCGGGAGCGGCCGCTTCAGCCAGCCGGGGAGCCGGCCGCCGGTCCGCGGCGGCGGGGCGTCAAGGACGGTGAGCGGCAGCATGGGGCGTCGGCCGGGGGAGGGCCCCGGGTCCCTGGTGGAAGAGAGAAATTCGGTCGAACCCCCACCGGGCGGCGACCAACTCGACGAACCGCTGGCGGACGCCGGGGACGGTGACGCGGTGGGACGACTCGCGGGCGATCGAGGTCATCGGGGCGGGGTCGCCGTCGCACCGGACATCGCGGAACGGCCGGAGGTCGGGGTCGGTGTTGACGACCAGGCCGAAGCACGTCGCCCCGCCGCGTACCGCCACCCCGAGGTGGGCGACGCGCCGGCCGTTCGCCCGCACCCCGGGGCGGTCCGGGTCGGGCTCGGCGGTGACCCCGTACCACCGGAGCAGGTCGACGCCGACCGCCTGCAGCCCGGCGACGTACCCGGCGGGGGTCAACCCGAGGGCGGCGAGCGGCAGGACCGGGTAGCACGCGACCTGTCCGGGGAGGTGGAGCATGACCCCGCCGCCGCGGCCGACCCACCGGACCGGCCACCCGCGGGCGTGTAGTTGCTCCGGCGATGGGCGGATGTGCGCCCGGCTCCCCTCCCGGCCGACGGTGATCCCGGGTGGGTGGTCGCAGACGACGAGGGAGGCGACCGGCCGCGGGCCGCCGGCCTCGTACACGAGCCGCCGCTGGAGGGCGAGCAGGGCGTCGAACCCGAGGGTGCCGAGGAGGTACGCGGACAGCGCCCGGGCCGGGTCGTGCTGGGGGTCGGTCACCGCTCGCCCTGTAGTGTGGAAGTCGCCTCCGCCACCGGTATTTTAGCACGCATGCCGTCCCCCTCCCACCCGGACTTCCGCCGCACCGTCTCCCGCACCCTCCGCTCGCCGCTCGTCCTCGCCCTCCTCGTCACCGCGGCGAACGCGCTCAAGCCCCTCGCGGTCGACGACACCGCGTACCTGATGTACGCCCGCCACGTCGCGGCGGACCCGCTCGACCCCTACGGGTTCGAGGTGTTCTGGTACACCGCCCCGCAGCCGGCGATGACCGTACTCGTCCCGCCGGTCGTGCCGTACTGGCTGGCCGTCGGGGTCGCGGTGTGCGGCGAGCACGTCTGGGCGTTGAAGTTGTGGATGTTCCCGTTCGTGTGGGCGTTCGCCTGGTCGGCGGGCGACCTCCTCCGCCGGTTCGCCGGGGCGACCGGCACCCGACTCCTGCCGCTCGTCGTGCTGTCGCCGGCGGTCCTGCCGCTGGTCAACCTGATGCTCGACGTGCCGGCCGTCGGCCTCGGGCTGGCGGCGGTGGTGGTGTTCGCCCGGGCGGCGGACCGCGGGTCGTGGCGGCTCGCGGCCGCGGCCGGGGTGCTCGCCGCCCTGGCGATGCAGACGAAGTACAGCGCACTGCCCGTCCCGGTGGTGGTCGCCTGGTACGGCCTGACGCACCGCCGGGTCGGCCTCGCGGCCGTCGCCGTCGGGGTCGCGGCGGCGGGGTTCGTCGGGTGGGAGCAGGTGACGGTCGCGAAGTACGGCGAGTCGCACTTCGCCCACCACCTCCGGAAGCAGGAGCCGGCCGCGACGCTGTGGGAGAAGGCGAACCTCGCCCCGGGGCTCGCCGGTCACCTCGGGTGCCTCGGGGTCGGCGTCGGACTGGTCGCGCTGGGGGCGCTGGGGGTGCCGCGGCGCGGCCTCGCCGTGGCGGCGGTTGCCTTGTGCGTCGGGTTCGTGCGGATCGTCCTCGTCCCTCCCCGGCTCGCCGCGGAGGAGTGGGACCCGCACGCCGGCACCGTCGCGTTCTGGCAGACGGTCGGGTGGCTGGTGCTCGCGGCGTGCGTCGGGTGTGCGGTCCGGTCGGCCCTCCGTTTCGGGAGGCGGTGGGGGGTGCGGCGGGACCGGGCGTCCGTGTTCCTGGCCGGGTGGCTGCTGGTCGAGCTGGCCGGGTACTTCGCCCTCACCCCGTTCCCGGCGGCGCGGCGGGTGATCGGCCTGGTCGTGGTCGGCGCCCTGGTCGCGGCCCGGGCGGCGCACCGACCGGGGCGGCGGCCGCCGGGGTGGGTCGTCGGCTTCGGGGTCGCGGCCGGGGTCGCCGTCGCCGCCCTCGACGTGCTCGACGCCTACCCCGAGAAGGCGTGTGCCGAGCGGGCCGCGGCCGTCACCGCCGACCGCCCCCCGGGGGCGACGGTGTGGTACGTCGGGCACTGGGGGTTCCAGTTCTACTGCGAGCGGGCGGGGATGCGGCCGGCGTTCCCCGGACGGGTGCTGATGCCCGGCGACCTGCTGGTGCGGCCGGACTACCCCGAGGATGGGTCGTTCCACCGCCCGGACATCGAGCGGTTCCCGTCGCGCCCGCCGGCGTGGGCCGCCGAGCCGGTCGCGGACCTCGTGTGGGACGACGGGGTGTTCGGGCGGACGGTGCCGAACCTGTACGGCGGGGACAGCCCGGTCGTCAGCCGGGACCGGCCGCGGCTGCGGGTGGTGGTGTACCGGATCACGAAGACGTGGGCGGTGCCGGGGCCGTAAATTAAACCGTTTAGCCGCGACGCGGAGTCTGCGGAGCGGAGCGCGGCGTCGACGCCGCGCTCCGCTCCGCAGACTCCGCGTCGCGGCTAAACGATCGGGCGCCGCGGGTCACCGCCGGTACCCCCGGCCGACCTGCAGCCCGTCCTTCGCCTGGTACTCCCACACCTCCGCCCCGAACGGGTCGACCTCGACCAGCCGGTTCTGGTTCATCAGGCAGATCAGGGTGTTCCCGTTCACCAGCCGCTGGGCCGAGGTCGGGCCGGAGCCCTGCGGGCAGACGTGCTTCCACACCTGCTTCCCGGTCTTCACCTCGTACTCCGCCACCTGGTCGACCGGCTGGGCCCGGTTGGTCATGTCCCGCTCGCACACCAGGATCCGGTCGTCCCCGACGAGGCCGAGCCACTGGGGCATGAAGACGTACCCGATCAGCACCGGGTTCTTCGGGTCCGCCCCCTTCACCTCGACCCCCTTGTCGTCCAGCCGGAACAGGTTCTGCGGCACCAGGCCCGCCGGCACCGGCTGGCCCGGTGCCCGGTTGTAGTTGGTCAGGAACACCGCCTCCCCGTTCGGGAGGTGGCGGCCGGCGATCAGGTCGTAGTTCTGTCGCTGGGCCGCCCACACCTGGTTGCCGGTCTTGTCGAACCGGACCACCTGGCTCCGGCAGAAGACCAGCATCCCGCCGTCCGGCAGGAAGTCCAGGTTCACCGGCTGGTTGTACACCATCCGGGTGGTCAGGATGGTCCCGGCGGGGTCCCGCTCGGTCACCCGGTTCTGGCCGGACTCGACCACCCAGAGGTTCCCGTTCGGGGCCGCCTTGACATCGGTCGGGATGCTCAGCCCGGAGATCCGCCACCGCTCCTTCAGGTCCGGTCCGAGCCCGACCACCCGGGCCTGGTTGGTCCCGCGGTTGTCCATCTCGACGATGTCGGTCAGGCCGCGCATCCGGGCGACGTACTTCAGCCCGGCCAGCTCGGCGTCCGCCTTCGCCCCCTTCGCCTTCCACCACCCGAGCCACGCGTCGCACGCCTTCCCCACCGCCTCCGGCGTCTTCCCGAACCGCCCGCCGTCCGGGTGGGTGCCGGCCAGTTGGAGCAGCAGGTCCTCGACCTGCCACAGCCGCCCGCGGCCGAGCTTCGGCAGGAGCCGGACCAGCTCGCCCAGGTACTCCGCCTCCCGGGTGGTCAGGGTCAGGGACCACAGCCCGGCGAACTTCGCCTCCGGGTCGGCCTCGGCCAGGACCGCCTCCCGCACCTTCGGGTAGGCGTCCTTGATGCGGACCCGCTCGCCCGGGTCGCCGCCCTCGGTCAGGGCGACGGCCGCGGCCGCCCGGCGGAGCGGAGACGGGTCGGTGAGGGCGGCGACGAGCGCCGGCTCGGCCTTCCCGCCGGACACGGCCAGGGCCGCCAGCGCCTCCCGGATGGTGTCCGCCACCGCCTCGCTGTCGGCCAGCGGCAGGTACGCGACGAGGGCGGCCGCCGCCCCGTCCGGCTTGAGCCGGGCGACCGCCCGGACGGCGGCGGTGGTGGCCACCGCGTGCGGCACCTTCTCCATCCGCCGCAGGGCCAGCCGGGCCCGGTACGCGACCTCCGGGTCCGGGTCCTTCTCCGCCTTCTTGAGCAGCGCGGCGGCCGCCGCCCCGTACCGCTCGACCTCGGCCGTCGCCCGCTCCCGGTCGTCGAAGTCGTCCGCCCCGAACGCCTTGATCGTCTCCACGATCCGCCCCTGGTCGACCACGTCGGGGGTCCGCTGCTTCAGGTACGCGAGCAGCTTCGGCCCGTCGGCCGGGTCCAGCCCGGTCTTCCGCAGGGCCTCCTCGTCGGACAGCTTCAGGGCCGGCGGCTCGGGGGCGGCCTTCCCCTTCTTGACGATCGGCTGCCGCTTGACCTTGGCCGGCGGGTCGTCGGGGTCCTGGCCGGCGGCCAGGGCCGCGGACAACCCGCACAGCAGCAGGACCGAACCGGTCAGGGGGCGGGGCCGGCGCATGGCGGGTCTCCGGGGGCAGTCCGAGTACCCTCCAATCTACGCCCCGCCCCGGCCGGCCGGAAACCCATTTCCTTCCGCTTGACGGCCGGCCCCGGCGGTGGCATACCCGCCGACTGACCCCGGACCCCGTTGCGGAGCGCCCGATGGGCCGACGACTGCCGGCCGGGCTGGTCGCGTCCGTGCTCGCCGCCGGGTGCGCGACCGCCCCGCCGCTGGACAACCCGCTCCCCGCCCGGCCGGCCGGCGGGCCGGTCGAGAACCCGGTCCTGGTGTCCCCCGGGCGGCCGACCCCGGGCGCGTACCACGAGGTGTTCGAGCGGACGATCGACGTGCTCGACGACTACTTCGAGCTGCTCCCGCCGGACCCGTACGACGGCCGGATCCGGTCCGTCCCGCGGATCGCCCCGGGGTACGAGCAGTTCTTCAAGCCCGGCAACCCGGACCCGCGGGGCCGGCTGATGGCCACCTTCCAGACGGTCCGGCAGACGGCGACGGCCGAGATCCGGGCCGGGGAGCGGGGCGGGTACCAGGTGTACGTGGTGGTGGAGAAGGAGCTGGAGGACCTGGACCGGCCGGCCGCGGCCCGGGCCGGGGTGGCGGTGTTCCAGGAGGCGGCGACGGTCGACCGCCAGTTCGAGGTGGTCGGGCCGGACACGTCCCCGACCCGCGGGTGGTACCGGGTCGGCCGGGACTACGCCCTGGAGCAGCTCATCCTCCGCCGCATCCGGGCCGGGAAGTGACCGGCGTTCCTGGACCGCGGCCGTCCCGGCCGCCCACCGGTGCGGCGCGGGGGCGTGGACGGACGACCCGCGTGCGCGCCGGCGCGGGGTCGGTGGGGCGGCCGGGACGGCCGCGGTCCAGGAGCGGCACCGGATTCGCGGCGGGTTCCGGCCGGGGGTGCGGTCATGGCCGAGCGGGGGTTGCGGCTGCGGCTCGGGCTGTTCGTCGCGGGGGCGCTGGCCGTCCTCGCCGGCCTCGTCGTGTTCTTCGGCCGGGCCCCGGAGCTGTTCTCGAACAAGGCCACCTACTCCGTCCTGTTCCCCGAGGCCCCCGGCCTCTCCCCCGGCGTCCCGGTCCGCAAGTCCGGCATCCGGATCGGGGACGTGGAGTCGCTCGACCTCGACCCGGACTCCGGCCGGGTCCGGGTCCGCATCCGGGTCGACCGGAAGTACCTGCCGCGGACCTCGGAGGACGCGTCGATCACCAAGGGGCTCTTGAGCGGGGACGCGGCGGTCGACTTCGTCCCGCGGGCCGGGGAGGACGGCCGGCCGGTGCCGCGCGGGGACGAGTGGCCGCCGGGGTCGGACATCCCCGGGCTCCCGCCGATCACCCCGCGGAGCCTGCTCACCCCGGCGTCCGGGGTGCTGGCGAACGCCCAGCAGTCGCTGGAGCGGGTGGCGAAGGCGTTCGAGACGCTGGAGAAGCTGCAGACCGTCCAGCCGAAGCTGGAGCGGGCCCTGGACGAGGCGAGCGAGACGTTCCGGGCGGTCCGCGGCCTGGTCCCGGCGGCGAACAAGACGCTGGAGCGGATCCAGAACTTCCTCGGGACGGACGCCCCGGCCGAGAACCCCGGCGGGGTGGTGCCGGCCGGTCTCGCGGCGGCCCAGCCGCCGGACGCCGGGAACGCCCGGGCCCTGGTCCGCGACCTGCAGGACCTGGCCCGGGCCGCCCGCCCGGCGGTCGAGGACATCCGGGCGGCGGTCCGCCGGCTCGAGCCGGAGGTCGCCGGCACCCTGCGGTCCGCCCGCCAGTCGTTCGACTCGGTCAACGAGGTGTTGTCCCCGGAGAACCGCAAGCAGATCGCCGAGCTGATCCGGAACGTGAACGGGGTGGCGGTGTCGATCGTGCGGATCGCGAACGCCCTCGGGGACCTGCTGGCCGGGGCGGAGAAGTCGCTGAAGAACCTCGACGCGGTGCTCACCAACGCCAACGCGGTGGTGGCCGACGTGCGGGCGGTGACGATGCCGCTGGCGGCGAAGGGGGAGGCGATCGTCGCCTCGGTGACCGACTCGGCGGAGCAGCTGAACAAGGCGCTGGTCGAGGTGCGGGGGCTGCTCGGCACGTTCGGGCGGGGGAACGGGTCGGTGCAGAAGCTGCTGACCGACCCGACGGTGTACCAGAACCTGGACGAGGCGGCCGGGTCGCTGGCCCGGGTGCTGGCCCGGGCGGAGAAGATCACCCGGGACTTCGAGGTGTTCGCGGACAAGGTCGCCCGCCGGCCGGAGCTGATCGGGGTCGGCGGGGCGCTGCGGCCGAGCTCCGGGCTGAAGGACCTGCCCGGGGCGCCGCTGCCGGCGTACCGCCCGGACTGGCCGCCGGCGCTGCCGGCCCGGCCCGACCCGCCGCCGGTCCAGGGTTACCCGCCGCGGTAACCTGCAGGGGGGAGGGCGAGGCTCCTGCCGAGCCGGAGCCACACGGCTCGGCAGGAGCCTCGCCCTCCCGCCGTCACTCCTTCGGGGCCTCGAACAGGGCCTCGTCCAGCCTCTCGGGGAACTCCCACCCCTTGGTCGTCCAGTGCTCGCTGAGCCGGCCGTTCTGGGTGAGTTTCGTGTCCGCCGGGAGGAAGTACCCGCCGAACGGCTGGTGGCCCGACATCGCGAGCACCTTGTGGACCCGCCCGCCCTGCTCGACCGGGTGGTACTCGACCCGGACCGGGACCTCCGCCTTGTCGTCGAAGGTGACCAGGAAGACCGGCAGCCCGGGCGGGTCGGGGACGGCGACCTTGACCGCCGTCCCGCCGGCCGTCGCCGCCCTCCCGAACGCGACCGTCTTGTCGTCCGCCAGGGTCAGCCCGAGCGGGATCCAGTGCTGGGCGTGGAAGTCGGTCCGGATGATGCGGGCCAGGTCGGCCGGGTTCGCGTCCTGGGTGACCAGGCCCTGCGTGTGCCACCCCTGGCGGCCCCGGAACCGGAACGTCGCCTTCACGCTGTCCAGGTCCAGGACCGCGTGCCCCCGGTCCGGCCAGACGGCCTCGACCCGGCTGCCCGCGTCGATCATCTCCGGCCGCTTGTACTGGAACTTCCCGGTCCGGGTCACCCGGCTGACCTTGGCCCGGGCCAGCCCGCCGGGGACGTTCACGCCGACCGCCTTGGCCGCCCGCACCAGGACCGCCCTGGCCTCCGGGTCGGACTCGGCCGGGGCCGGGCCGAACGGGTCGGGCGGGGGTCCGGTCGGGGCCGCCGGCGCCGGGAGGTCGTCCGGCATCTCCTTCCCCGGGCCGCACCCGAGGACCGCCGCCACCGCGACCAGCCCGGCCGCCCGCCACGCGCTCGTGTGCCGCATCCGCCGCCTCCGTTCGGGTCGGGGACGTTGTACCCCGGCGGGCGGCGCGGGTCGAGACGGGTCGGGAAGTGGGGCCGGGTCCGAGCCCGAGCGCCGGCGCACCCGGACCGCGGGTCAGGGGGCGGCCGCCGGCTCGGCGACGGCGTCCGGGACCGGCTCCGCCGGGGCGGCCGGGAGGGTGACCCGGAAGGTGCTCCCCGCCCCGGGGGCGCTGTCGACCGACAGGCCGCCGCCGAGCCGGGCCACGTACTCCTTGACGATCGCCAGCCCGAGCCCGGCGTGCACCCCGGTGGCGTGCCGGGACGGGTCGGCCCGGTAGAACCGCTCGAAGATCTTCTCCCGCACCTCGGCCGGCATCCCGATCCCGCTGTCCTGCACCTCGAACACCGCCGCCGCCCCGTCCCGCCGGGCGACCAGCTCGATCGTCCCGCCCGGGCGGTTGTACTCGACCGCGTTGTGCAGCAGGTTCATCAGCACCTCCCGGAGCTTCCCCGGGTCGGTGTCCAGGTCGAGGAAGTCGTCGACGCGGGTGGTCAGGGCCAGGCCGTTGGCCGCGGCGAGCGGGCGGATGACCGCGGCGCACCCGGCGGCCAGCTCGGCGGCGTCGGTCCGGGACACCAGGGTGCGGTCGTTCCCGGCGTCCAGGCTGGCCAGGGTCATGATCCGCTCGACCAGCTGGCCGAGCTGGGCGGAGATGACCCGGCACTCCTCCAGGGTGGCCCGGTACTGCTCCGGCGAGCGGGGCTTGCGGAGGGCCACGTCGAGCGTCGCCATCAGGGCGGCGATCGGGGTGCGGAGTTCGTGCGAGATGTCCGCCACGGCTTGCTTCTCTCGGGAGAACGCCCGCCGGAGGAGGTCGAGCGTCTGGGTCAGGCGGGCGTGGATCGGGGCCAGTTCGACCGGCAGGTCCTTCCCGTCGTGCGGCAGGCTGAAGTCCCTCTCGGACACCCGGCTGACGGCGTCGGACAGCCGGCCGACCGGCCGCAGCCCGCGGCCGACGACGACCCACCCGCCGGCGAGCAGGGCGACGAAGGTGACGGCGCCGATGAGCCCGAGGCGGGTGCGCAGTTTGGCCAGTTCGGCCCGGCTCTCGGCCCGGACCCCCGCGACCTGGGCGTCCCGGTCCTGCCGCTCGTCCTCCCGCCGGGCGAACTGGGCGTCCAGCGACCGCTTCTCCTCGGCTAGTTGGTGGGCCAGGTCGCTCCGCGGCCGGGCGTAGTGGAAGTAGATGCGGAGGACGAGGTCGTACCGGAGCCGGCCGCCGGGCCCCGGCCACCCGCCCGACCCGGGCTGGAGCCCTGGGGGGGAGGGGAGCCGAAACCCCATCAGGTAGGGGTAGAGGGACGGGACGGAGACCGGCATGACCAGCCGGCGGAACGACCCGTGTCCCGGGATCTCGATGTCGTCGTACTCCCGCTCGAAGTTCGGGTCCTTCCCGACGGCCGCCACGTCCAGCGGGAGGTCTTCCGGGACGCGGTCCGGGCGGACCACCGCGACCGTCCGGTCCGGCTGCCCCGGCTCGACCATGACCACCTGGACCTGGAAGAACTCGGGGTGCTGGTCGTCCTCGTAGGACTTCTCGAGCATCTCCTGGATGCGGGGCAGGGTCCGCGGGAGCTCGTACGCCAGCCACAAGGTGTTCCGGACCCCGGGGTCGGAGGCCGACGTGGCGGCCGCCGACCCGCCGACCGCCGCGAGGGCGGACGAGGGCGGCAGGAACCGGGGCTTCGGCGGGATGAACTCCTTGGCGTCCTCCTCGGCCGCCCGAAACACCGGACCGCTCCCGGGGTCGCGTTCCTTGCCGGGCGGGTCGCGGTCCTTGCCGGGCGGGCGGCCGGGGTTCAGCAGGGCCCACACCTTGGACCGGGCCTGCCGGCTGAGGATGTTGGCCTCGTTCCGCAGCTGGACATCGAACTTCGCCTCGACCTCCCGCCGGCGGTCCCGGTACGCCTGGTCCCGCCGCTGAACCTCGGCCTCCCACCGGAGGGTGAAGATCTGCTCGATCCGCTCCGTCTCGGCGTCCTCCCGGGCCCGGATCGCGGCCCGGGCGAACCGGTCCACGAGCACCCCGACCCCGGCGATCGCCAGGCCGAGGAGGAGCATCAGGTACGTGAGTGAGGACCGGCGGATCGAGCGCATGGGTGGTGGCGGACGGCCGGGCGAGGGGCGACGGGGCGCCGGCCGTCACTTCTCCTTCTTCGGGGCCGGCGGGTCGTCGTCCCCGCGGAGCATGTACCCCTCGCCCCACCGGGTCAGGATGAGCGGCGGGTCGAAGTTCTTGTCGATCTTGTTCCGCAGGTACCGGATGTACACGTCGACCACGTTCGAGGTGTTCTCGTCGTACTCGTCGTACAGGTGCTCCCAGATCATGCTGCGGGTGACCACCTTGCCGCGGTGGAACGCCAGGAACTCGAGCAGGGCGTACTCCCGGGGGGTCAGGTGGACGACCTGCCCGGCCCGGCGGACGGTCCGGGCGGCGGTGTCGATCTCCAGGTCGTAGCACCGCAGGACGGGGTCCTTCTGCTGGTGCCCGCGGCGGACCAGGGCCCGGACCCGGGCGAGCAGCTCGGAGAAGTCGAACGGCTTGCACAGGTAGTCGTCGGCCCCGGTGTCGAGGCCGGCGACGCGGTCCGGGAACTGGGTCTTGGCGGTGAGCATCAGGACGTGGGTGGTGATCCCGGCGGACCGCCACTTCTTGAGCAGGGTGAGGCCGTCGTCGACCTTGGGGAGCATGCGGTCGAGGATGATGACGTCGTAGGCGGTGGCCCGCGCCTTGACGTCGCCCTCCTCGCCGTCGACCGCCACGTCGACGGCGAACCCTTCCTCCTCCAGCCCCTGCCGGACGGCCCGGACGATGGGGGCGGAGTCTTCGATGAGCAGCACGCGCACGGTCGGACCCCGCGTGAGGGTTGGCAGCCTCGGTGCAAAGAGTGTAGCCGTCGGGACATGAAGCGGGTATGAGAGCGGGGCCCGGCCGTCACGCCGGGACCGCGGCGGCCGCGACGTTGGCCGGTCCGCTCCACGGCCCGACCGTCACCTCGACGTCGCGGACTTCGGGCGGCAGCGGCGGGTGCAACTCCCGGTCGATCCGGTGGCGGAGGTCGTCCGGCGGCGGGGTCGCCGCGACCCGAGCCTTTTTGACCCGGCAGTTCAGTTCGTCGGCGACCTCTCCGAGCCGGTCCGGGGTCTCCCAGTCGACCCGGTTCGGGACGAGGCGCAGGACGAGTTTGGTCGGTTCCTCGACGCTGCCGGCCTGGTCGTACTCGAGGCCGTCCCCGCCGAACGACTCTTCCAGGCGGCTCGCCTCCCGGATCACGTCGGCGGCGATCTTCGACAGCCGGTCGCCGTCGGATTCCGGGTGCCGCGCGATGGTGATCCGTAACTCCGCGTCCGGCGGGTCGAAGTCGGGCAGCGGCAACGGGACGAACGGCTCGAGCGGCGGCGGGTCGCCCGCCCGCTTCTCCGCCCGGGAGATGATCTCGTCCGCGAGGGCTTTCGACCGGCGGGCGTTCCGACGGGCCAGGGGGAAAAGGAACAGGCCGACGACGCCGGCGATCACCACCAATGACGCGAGGTAGGCCAGGGCCGTCATGACTTCCCCCCTTGGTCGCCGGCCCGCGGCTCCTTCAGCGACGGGAAATGGAGTTCCATCACCTTCTTCAGCTCGGCCGCCAAGTCCCTGATCCGCTCATCCCGCTCGGCGATCCGCTTATCCTTCTCGGCGAGCACCGCAGCGTGTTGCTCGTCGGTGCGGGCGAGTTCGGCGGCGTGCCGCCGGTCGCTGTAGAGCAGCAACCACCGGGCGACGGAAACCACGACGAACACGACCGGGACCTGCATCCCGAGCCAGATCAGGAACTGGTCCCACGTCTTGATTTCCATCGGGCGGCCTCGGGCGGTCGCCCCATTCTACCCGACGCTTCACCCCGCCACCACCGGCAGCTTCCGCCGCCCCAACCCCTCCGCCGCCCCCGCCTTCGGCAGCTTCCCGGCGTTCTCCGCCTCCCACCGGGCCAGCTCCTCCATCAGCCCGTCCACGATCTCCGCCTCCGGCACCCGCCGCACCATCTCCCCGTTCCGGAAGATCATCCCCTGGCCGTTCCCGGCCGCGATCCCGATGTCCGCCTCCCGCGCCTCCCCCGGGCCGTTCACCACGCAACCCAGGACGCTGATCTTCACCGGCAGCGCCTTCCCGTCGAGCCGCTTCTCCAGCTCCGCGATGATCCCCTCCAGGTCGATCGCCAGCCGGCCGCACGTCGGGCACGCGATCAGCTCCGGCCGCCGCACCCGCCGCTGCGTCGCCTGGAGGATGTCGAACGCCGCCGCGATCTCCGGCACCGGGTCGCCCAAGAGCGAGATGCGGATCGTGTCGCCGATCCCGTCCAGCAGGATCGGCGCCAGACCGGCCGCCGACTTCGTCACCGCGTACGGCGGCTTCCCCGCCTCGGTGATGCCGATGTGCGTCGGGTAGTCCGCCAGCTGCGCGAACAGCCGGTACGCCTCCACCGCCACCAGCACGTCGCTCGACTTCAGCGACACGATGATGTCGCGGTAGCCTTCCGACTCTGCCACCTCGATGTACCGCAGGGCGCTCTCGACCATCGCCGGCGGGCACGGGAACCCGTACTTCAGGTTCAGCTCCGTCTCCAGGCTCCCGGCGTTCACCCCGATCCGCATCGGCAACCCGCGCTGCTTCGCCTTGCGGACGACCTGGCGGAACCGGTCGTGAGTCGCATCGCCGGCCTTGTTGATGTTCCCCGGGTTGATCCGGATCTTGTCCACCGGGTGGTCGAGGGCGGCGAGCGCCATCTTGTAGTCGAAGTGGATGTCGCAGATCAGCGGGATGCCGATCCGCTTCCGGATCTCGGTCAGGGCCCCGGCGTCCTCCGGCTTGGGCACCGTCACCCGCACCAGCTCGCACCCCGCCTCTTCCAGCGCGCGGATCTGCCTCACCGTCGCGTCCACGTCGAACGTGTCGGTGGTGGTCATCGACTGGACGGCGACCGGGTTCGACCCGCCGATCACGACCCCGCCGACGTTCACCTCGCGGGTCTTGTGGCGCGGCTTCCCCGGCACCCGCGGGGCCTTCTCCAGGACGCTCAGGTCGAACCGGGACGTGGACATCGTTGGCCCCTCGGGTGTGGCTTTCCCCACATGCTATTTCCGTAACCGCGGCCGCGACAACGCCAACACCGCCGGCCGGCGCGAACCCGCCGGCCGGCGGCCGTGTCGGTCCGCCGCCACGCACCACGCCCCCCGGGCGGCACGCGCATGACCCCACTCGCCAGTTACACCGCCGACTACCCCCGCCTGGTCGAGGCCGCGGCGGCCGCGGCCGGCCTCACCGACCCGGTCGCGTTCACCGCCGGCACCTACGCCTACTTCCTCCTGAAGTCGGCCACCCGCGGCCCGCTGGTCCCGCTCCAGGGCGTGCTGCTGCGGGACTGGCTGACCGGAGGGCGGCACTTCTACCCGGGGACCAAGTTCGGGCTCCGGCTGTACACGGCCGAGGGGGTCCGGTTCGCGCGGGTGGTGGCCCACCTCGACACCGACTACGCAGACGACGCCTACGACTTCTACGTCGTCGCCCGGGCGGACTACGTCCGGCTGTTCCGGCTCGCGGTGCGGGCGAGCCGGGAGCGCGGCCCGGGCGAGGTGCCGCCGGTCATGCCGGCCGGGCAGCTGGAGGTGCTGCGGCAGAACACCGTCGGGTACCTGGACCGGCAGAACCTGCGGCGGATCAAGGAGCTGGGCGGGCGTGCGAAGCGCGGGCTCCTCCTGACCGGCCCGCCGGGGAACGGGAAGACGAGCGCCTGCCGGTGGCTGAAGAACGAGTGCCTGCGGGCCGGGTACGAGCACAAGGAGGTGAGCCCGGACGCCTACCAGGCGGCCCGGCGGGCGTGCAACCCGGCGGCCGAGGTGAAGGACCTGTTCGCCGTCCACCGCCGCGGGGTGATCTTCTTCGACGACATGGACGTGGCCCTGCGGGACCGGAACACGGTGAAGGAGACGGACGACCAGGCGGTGTTCCTGTCGGCCCTGGACGGGATCGAGGTGAACGAGGGGGTGGTGTACGTGTTCACCACCAACTGCCCGCTGTCGCTCATCGACCCGGCGTTCAAGCGGCCGGGGCGGCTCGACCTGGTGATGCACTTCGACCCGCCGGACGCGGCCCTGCGGCGGGAGTTGGTCGGGCGGTGGCACCCGGAGGTGCGGGCCGGGATCGACGCCGAGGCGGCGGTCGGGGAGACGGCCGGGTTCAGCTTCGCCGAGGTGGAGGAGGTGAAGAACCTGTTGATCCTGCGGCACCTGGAGGCCGGGGCGTGGGACTGGGCCTGGGCGATGAACCAGTTCCGGGAGAACCGGGCGGAGCTGGCGGTGCGGGACCGGAACGTCGGGTTCGCGGCCCCGTCCGCGAACGGCCACCGCTGACGCGGCGTCCGGGCGCGTCACTTCGGGGTGGCCGGCGTCGCCTTGGCGTGGGCGAGCATCGCCCGGCACTCCTTCTCGCACTTCCGGCACTCGTCGGCGCACCGCTTCATGATCGGGTCGGCGGCGTGCTTCTCGCAGGCGTCCCCGCACCGCTTGCAGACATCGGCGCAGGCGGCGCAGATCAGGTCGGACATCGGCCCCTCCTTGGCCACCACCCGCGCCGCGGCCGAACAGACGGTCGCGCAGTCCTGGCACGTCCGGAGGGTCTCGAGGTGTTCCTTCTTCCCGTCGGCGACGATGTTGGCGCAGTGGGCGGCGCACAGGTCGCAGATGCGGGCGCAGTCGTCGCACGCCTTGGCGCAGACGAGGAAGTGGGGCATCTTCGGGTCGACGTCGGCCTTCGGGAGGGCGGGGGTCGGGACCTGGGCGGCGGCGGTGGCGAAGAGGGCGGCGGACGCGGCGAGGGCAACGAGTCCGAACCGGACGCGGGTCATGGGACACCTCCGTGACGTGGCCGCCCGCCCGGGTGGCGGGTGGAGCAGGCGGACGACGGTGCAAACGTCGTGCCCGCCCTCGCGCCGTCCGGTCCTGCCAGACGACGGACTGCCCTTTCGCAGGGTGCCACGAGGGGGAATAATGTCCGGCGGCCCCGCCGACCCCGGTCCCGTCAGGAGGACGCACGATGGCGGCTCACCTCGGCCGCGCCCGGAACTGCACGGCCCTCGCCGTCCTGCTCGCCGCCGCGGTCGCGGCCGGCACCTTTCTCGCCCCCGGTCCCGGGACGCCCGCGGCCGCGCAGCCGCCCGCCCCGCTGCTTCCGACCCCGCCGGCGACGGCCCCGGTGCTCCCCGCCCTACCGCCTGGCCCCCCGGCTATTCCCGCAGTCGACCCGCCCGGACCACAGCTGCCCCGTACCGAGCCGACCCCGCCGGCGCCGGTCGCCGACGACCCGGCCGAGATCGTCGAGCCGGTGGTAACCGTCCACCGCTTCCCGGGCCGGTTCATCCACGCGACGGCGTTGAGCGTCACGTTCGTCGGGGCCGAACCCGACGACACCCCGGTCCTCGTCTCGCGGGCCCTGGTCCGGTCGCCCTTCCTCGGCGACCTCGACGTGTTCCGCACCCCGGTCCCGGCCGGCGAGGCGAAGTGGTGTGTCGACCACGTCGTGGTGACCGGGAGCCGCGAGGCGGTGGCGGTCGGCCCGGACGGGAAGGTCGGGTGGCGGTTCTCACTGCCGGGCAAGCCGGACCCGCGCGAGGGGCTCGTCGGGGTGCTCGGCACCGACGGGCCGAGGGTGCTGATCGCCAGCCAGTTCACCCCGGCCGCGGACGACAAGGACGAGAAGCCGGTCGGGCGGGTGTTCTGGTTCGACCGGGCGACCGGCCGGATGACCCAATGCGTCGCCTTCCCGGGTGGGTTCGGCACTGCCCGGCCGCTGGCCGACGTCCCGGGGAAGAAGCT
>PNKH01000033.1 GCA_013822345.1 Isosphaera sp. | reverse complement strand
AGGACGTGGTGCTGAAGGACCTGAAGGTGTTCGTCAGCGCCGGCGAGTCGGACGCGTACGTGCTGCTCGGGTCGCGGTTCATCGAGGAGCACTTCCCGGACGCGGTGTACGGGTGCGGCCCGGACGGGGCGTGGCGGTTCCACGCCCGGGTCCGGCCGGACCTGCTCCAGGACCCGAAGACCCGCACCCCGCCGGCGGCGAAGAAGCCGTAGCGATTTCAGATTTCAGATTTATGATTGGCGATTGGAAGGCATCCGACCCCCACACGGAGCGCCCGATGCGCCTCGCCGCCCGTCTCCTACTGATGACCGCCGTCGCCGCCGGCGCCGGCCCGGCCGGGACCGCCCAGACCCCGCCGAAGCCGAAGGACAAGACCGCCCCGGGCGACCCGGCCCCGCTGCTCAAGGCGGTCGCCCCGCCGGCCGGCGGCGTCCGCGTCCGGCTGCCGGCCGCCGAGGGCGTGTTCGGCGACCACTACAACACCTACACCGTCACCGGCGAGGTGCCGCTGGCCAAGAAGAAGAAGACCGACAAGGCCGAGACGGTGCCGGTCCGGGTCCGGTTCGACAACTCGCCCTTCGCGCTGGCGAGGGTGACCGAGGCGAAGTGGAAGGGCTGGGGGTACGAGGTCCCGAAGAACGGGCCGGTCGTCCTCCCGGAGCTGATCCTGCCGGCGTCCCAGGTCGCCCCGAAGGCGGCCAAGGGGGCGGATGTCCGGGTCCGGATCCCGAACGTGAAACTGAGCGTCGTCCGCACCCTCGACGACAGCGACACGGTGTTCGGGTGCGACCTGGACCTGGCCGTCGGCGTCCTCAACCTGCTCGCCGACCCGAAGGCGACCGAGCCGCGGGTGTACTTCGCGGACAAGCTGGTCGAGTTCACCGCCCCGGCGGCGGCCGTCGCCCGGCCCGGGACCGACGCCCCGCCCCCGCCCGACCCGAAGGTCTCCGCCGACCCGGCCCTGGTCCCGGCCGGCACCGCCCCGTACGACCTGAAGACCGCCGACCCCCCGTTCCTGAGCCTGAACGGGAAGAGCAAGTACAAGACGGCCGCCGGGGGGGAGGTCACGGTTCAGTACTCCGTGTCGTCCGTCTTGAACTGGTCCCAGGGGGTGACGATCACGCACGGCACGGCCCTCGGGTGCGGGGTCGAGTTCGACGAGGACAAGCCGCTGGCCACGGTCAGCGCGAAGGCGCTCAAGGGGACGGCGTGCGCCGGGGTGGTGAAGGAGCTGCGGCTCGGGCTGCTCACCGGCCCGGGGCTGAAGGCCCCGAAGGACCTGGTCCTGAAGGACATCCCGGTGGTGGTACTCAGGAACGACTCCGCCCACCACGTCACGTTCGGGGCGAAGTTCGTGGAGAAGTACTTCGCCGACGCGGTGTACACCGCCGCCGACGAGCGGCTGTACGGGCGGGTGAAGCCGGACCTGTTGTTCGACCCCAAGACCCGGCCGGCCGACCCCAAGCCGCCGGCGAAGAAGCCGTGAGCCCTCCCGTAGCACAACCGTCCTCGGTTGTGCCTCGCTGAGCACAACCCAGGGCCGTTCGGGGTGTGGGGTGGGGTCGGTGTCACCCGCTCCCTGACGGTCGCGGTTCGCCCGGCAACCACGGCGAACCGCGACCGTCAGGGAGCGGGTGCGACGCCGCCCGGACCGCCCCGCCTCACACCCCGAACGGCCCTGTAGCACAACCGAGGACGGTTGTGCTACGGGAGGACGGCGCGGTATCCTCAGACCTTTCCCCCTCCCGCCTGGTGCGCCGATGCGCGTCGTCCCCCTGTCCGCCGCGTTCGCGGCCCTGGTCGTCAGCCTCGCCCCGGCCGCCGACCCCCCGCCGCTCCTCAGGGCCGTCGCCCCGCCGGCCGGCGCCGCCCGCGTCCGCATCCCGCTCAAGGAGGACAAGGCCACCGTCATGCAGTTCCGGGCCCTGGTCCCGAAGCCGAAGGGGCAGAAAGGCGAACCGGCCGAGATCAAGGTCACCCTCGGGACGATCGACAGCCACCCGCTGGTGTACACCAAGACGTGGGAGAAGTGGGGGTTCGCGGTCCCGGAGAACCGGACCGGGGTGATCCCCGAGCTGGTCGTCCCGGCCGGGGTGCTCTCCCCGCGGCCGGCCAAGGGGCGGGACGCGGAGGTGCGGTTCACCGACGTGAAGGTGGAGGTCCGGGACGGGCCGGGCGGGGCCGAGACGTTCGGCGGGTGCGACCTGCTGCTGCGGGTGAAGGACCTGACCCGGGACGCCGAGCGGGCGGTCGAGCCGCAGCTGTTCTTCGCCGACCGGTTCCTCGACCTGACCCTCCCGTCGGCCGCGGTCAGGCGGCTGAACACCGGCCCGGAGGCGCTGCCGGAGCTGGCCGTCACGGCGACCCCGGGCCTGGTGCCGGCGGCCGGGCCGATGGTCGACCGGGGGTGGCCGACGTTCGCGTTCGCGGCGGTCAACGGGCAGGCGGAGTACAAGGACCCGGCCGGGAAGACGCACCCGGTGCGGGTCGGGGTGCACGCCCGGTGGACCGGGGTGCCGGTGGTGGTGACCGCCCACACCGCGACCGGGTGCGGGGTCGAGTTCACCCCGCCGCCGGCCGGGGACTGGTCGGGGGTGAAGGGGCGGGCGAAGGAGCTGCGGCTCGGGCTGGTCACCGGGCCCGGGCTGAAGGCGGCGAAGGACCTGGTCCTGAAGGACCTGGACGTGTGGGTCACCCGGGACGAGTCGCACGGGTTCGTGTCCCTGACCCCGCGGTTCGTGGAGGAGTACTTCGCGGACGGGGCGTACGCCTGCGGCCCGGACGGGGCGTGGCGGCTGCACGGGCGGGTGAAGCCGGAGCTGCTCCAGGACGTGAAGACCCGCCCGCCGGCCCCGAAGAAGCCGTGACGCGGAGGGGGCGGGGGTCCGAGCCCGGGCGCCAGCGAGGGTCGGGCTCATCCCTCGCTGGCGCCCGGGCTCGGACCCGATCCGCGGAAACGACCCGGCCCGGGGTCCCTCGCGGAACCCCGGGCCGGGCGGGCGGGTCACGTCAGCTCGCGGCTCAGTGGCAGCAGCCCGCGTGGGCGCCGGCGACGGCCGGGGCGGCCGCCCCGCAGCAGTCGTCCTTGTGCTTCTTGCACTTCATCCCGCCGAACATCCCCTTCAGCCGGTCGAACAGCCCGCCCTTCGCCTTGCCGCTGTCACACGGGTTCGGGCACGGGTTGGCGCACGGGTCGCCGCACGGGTTCGGGCACGGGTTGTGGCAGGCCGGGGCCGGGACCCACACCTGGACGTTCTTGGTCACCTGGGTCGGGACCATCTTGCACACCTTGACCGTCTGCTGGACCGGGACGCACACGGTCACGCACCGGGTGGCCTGGTACGGGACGCACTTCTGGACGTTGACGGTGCAGGTGACGGTCTCGCAGGTCGGGACGCACCGGGTGCGGGTGACCGGGCAGGTGACCTGCTTGGTCACGCACTCGTAGACGCAGACCGTCTTCTGGACCGGGACGCACTCGTGCACGCACACCGTCTTCTGGACCGGGACGCACTCGTGCACGCACACCGTCTTCTGGACCGGGACGCACTCGTAGGTGCAGACCGTCTTGGTGACCGGGCGGCACTCGTAGGTGCAGACCGTCTTGCACACCGGGACGCACTCGGCGACCTTCTTGCACTTGGTCACCGGGACGCACTCGGTGGTGCACTCGGTGTGGGTCTTGCACACCGTCCTGGTCCGCGGGCACGGGGTGTAGCACGGGTCGCAGATCTTCTTCAGCCGGTCGGCGAAGCTCGGCCCCATCTCGACGGTGGTCGGGACGGACACCTTGTTCCGGACCGTCCGGGTCTCCATCTCGGTGACCATCACGTTCGTGTACCGGACCTCGTTCACCGTCACCTGCTTCTGGACCGGCACCCGCTCCATCACCGTCACCTGCTTCTGCACCGGCACCCGCTCGTTGACGGTGATCGTCTTCTGGACCGGCCGCCGCTCCATCACCGTCACCACCTTCTGCACCGGCACCCGCTCGTTGACGGTGATCGTCTTCTGGACCGGGACCCGCTCGGTCACGCACCGGGTCTCGTTCACCGTCTCGGTCACCATCTTGTTGACCGTCACCTGCCGGGTCTGGACCTCCGGGACGGTCTCCATCCGGTAGGCGGTGTACGCCTGCTGCTGCTGCTGCTGCTGCATCACCGTCACCGTCTGGTCGACCGTGGTGGCGACCATCTCGGTGACCGTCTGCTGCTGGGTGACCCAGCTCCCGGCCCCGACCCCGGCCCCGCCGTAGAACGCCCCGGACGACGCCCCGCCGGCCCCGCGGCCGAACAGCCCGCCGCCGAACAGCCCGCCCCCTCCGCCGAACAACCCGCCCCCGCCCGACCCGCCGCCGCACGGGTCGCAGCAGTCGTCCTTCTTCTTCCCGCCGAAGGCGGAGGCGTCGGTGGCCACCAGCCCGAGCAGGCCGGCCACCGTCGCCGTCATCAGACACACCTTGATCCGCCGAACGCTCATCGGGTGACCCCCCACGATTACCGGGCCTCGGCACCCGCCCTCCCGCCCCAGCGGCCGTCCGTTCGCCGCTGACTCCGGCGGGGGCCGGGGTGCACGCGTAATCATGACCGCGCCGCCGGCGGATGGGAAATCGCCCCGGGCTGGGTAAGGCGCGAAATCCGGCCGGCGCGGGGCGAGATGCGCCGGGTGGCGCGGGCCGGGGGGTGGTGCCGGGGGCGCCCGCCCGCCGCGGAACGGGGGGTCGCTCCGGTCGGGGGGCCGGCGCATCCGGCGCGCGCGGGCGCCGCCGGAACGGCGGACCCGTCCGAGCCGGACGCGTGAGCGACGGTCCGGCCTTCCGTCGCTCACGCGTCCGGCTCGGACGGACCGGTCACTCCCGGCCGCGGAACAGGCCGAGGTAGCTGTGGTACCGGCGGGGGCTGACCTGCTGGCGGGCGACGGCCGCCTTCACCGCGCACCCGGACTCGTGGGTGTGGGTGCAGTCCGGGAAGGCGCACAGCGGCACGAACGGGCGGAAATCGGGGAAGTACCCCTCAACCTCCCCGGGCGTCACGTCCCACAGCTCCAACTGCCGGACGCCGGGGGTGTCCACCACCCACCCGCCGGTCTCCAGCCTGATCAGCTGGGCGTAGGTGGTGGTGTGCCGGCCCTTGTTGTTCACCTCGCTGACCGACCGCACCGCCAGGCCGAGCCCCGGCTGCACCGCGTTCAGCAGCGACGACTTCCCGACCCCGGACTGGCCGGAGAACACGGTCGCCCGGCCGCGCAGGTGCTCGCGGAGTCGGTCGATGCCGAACCCGGTGCGGGCGCTGACGAGGAGGGCGGGGATGCCGAGCTGGGCGTACGCCCCGACCAGCGGCTGCAGCCCGGCCGGGTCGGCGAGGTCGATCTTGTTCAGGCAGACGACCGGCCGCAGCCCGCCCATCTGGGCGGCCGCGAGGTACCGGTCGATCAGGTGCGGCTTCAGGTCCGGCTGGACGAGCGACACCACCACCGCCACCTGGTCGACGTTCGCCACCAGCACCTGCTCCCGCCGCCGGCTCGCCCGGGTCAGCACCCCGTGCCGCGGCTCGACGCGCTCGATCACGCCTTCGGCGGCCAGTGGCCCGTTGCCAGTGGCCAGTTGTTGGGCCGCCGGCTCGGTGTCGCTCCCCGGTTCCCCGGCCGCGTCCACAAGACCCGGGTCTGAACAACGGGCAACGGGCAACGGGCCACTGGCAGCGGGGCGCAGCCACACCACGTCCCCGGTGGCGAGCACGTTCCGCTCGTCCGACGCGAGGCTCTTCAACAGCCGGCGGACGGCGCAACGGAAGATTCGGCCGTCGTCCGCCTCGACCACCGACGCCAGGCCGTGGACCCGCAGGACCCGCCCGCGGACACACTCCGCGGCGTCCACCGACCGCATCCCGGCGTCCGCCCCGCCGTCGTCCTGGACCACGGTCCGATAGCGCGACACATCCCCTTTCGCCCGCACCCGCTCGGTCGACGCGGCGTCGCCCGACCCGGCCGCGTCCTCCGCGAACGCCCGCGTCAGGTCGTTGTCCCGCGGCGGACGGGTCCGGTTCTTCCGCAGCTCCACCCGCACCTTTTTCTTCTTCTGGCTCATCCCGGTATTCTAACCGGTCGCCCGGCCGGTACGATCGACACGTCTTCCCCCGCCGGCACAAACCCCCGACCGCCATGACCCGCCCGGCCGCCGCCGCGTTCGCCCTCGGCCTCGTCGCCCTGTCGGCCGCGGCCGACGGGCCGGAGACGGCCCCGCCGCCGCGGCCGCGGGTCGGTCCGGTCCCGCACCGCCTGGTCCGGGTCACCCCGCCGGACGCGAAGGGGCCGGCCGAGGTGTCGGTCGCCATCAACCCGGTGTTCCCGGACCACGTCGTCGTCAGCTCGTTCCAGCGGCCCCAGCCGGGCCGGTACGCGACGAACAACCACACCTACACCTCGACCGACGGGGGGAAGACGTGGACCGCGGCCGCGGCCCCGAACCCGGACCGCCGCACGCAGGGGGACGACTCGGTCGCGTTCGGCCCGGACGGGACGGTGTACCACTGCTACCTGTCGGCGGTCGGGCTGCGGGAGGACGCCCCGCTCCGGGCGGCGAGCGGGCTGTTCGTCCGCCGGTCCGCCGACGGGGCGAAGTGGGACCCGCCGGTCGCGGTCGTCGACCACCTGAACACGGCCGAGCCGCTGGAGGACAAGCCGTGGGTGGCGGTGGACGCCGTGGGCGGGTCGCCGCACCGCGGGAACGTGTACGTCGCCTGGACCCGGTTCGACAAGTACGGGAGCCGCGACCCGGAGCACCGGACCCGGATCTACCTCGCCCGGTCCCGGGACGGCGGGAAGACGTTCGCCCCGCCGGCCCGGGTGTCGGACAAGTCCGGCAGCGCCCGGGACGACTCCACGACGGTCGAGGGGGCGGTGCCGTGCGTCGGGCCGAAGGGCGAGGTGTACGTCGCCTGGTCCGGGCCGGACGGGGTGCTGTTCGACACGTCGGAGGACGGCGGGTTCTCGTTCGGCAAGGACGTGAAGGTGGCCGACCAGCCGGGCGGGTGGGACTTCCCGGCGGCCGGGCTGGTGCGGCACAACGGGCTGCCGGTGACCGGGTGCGACGTGAGCCGGGGGCGGTACCGGGGGTCGGTGTACGTGTGCTGGGCTGACAAGCGGAACGGGGACGCGGACGTGTTCGTGGCGGCGAGCCGGGACGGCGGGAGGACGTGGGGCGGGCCGGTCCGGGTGAACGACGACCCGCCGAAGAACGGCCGGGACCAGTTGTTCGCGTGGATGGCGGTGGACCCGGCCGACGGGTCGGTGAACGTGGTGTTCTTCGACCGCCGGGACAACGCCGGCCCGGCCGACACCCGGCTGGCCGTGACGGTGGCCCGGAGCGTGGACGGCGGGCGGACGTTCGCGAACTTCCCGGTCAAGCTCGACCCGTTCCTGATCGGCCGGGGGTTCATGGGGGATTACAACGGGATCGCGGCGTACCGCGGGCGGGTGGTGGCGGTGTTCCCGCACTTCGTCAGCCGGACGGAGCTGGCGGTGTCGGCGGCCCTGTTCCGGTTCCGCCCGGGGACGCTGGAGGTCGACCCGGACGAGTGACGCCGTCGTAGTAGGGTGCCGTCGAGCCGGGCGCTTCGCCCGGCGAAGACGCACCACCCGCCGCGCGGACGTCCGGGCGGTGCGTCGTCGGGTCGCGAAGCGCGACCCTCGACGGCACCCTACGAGGACCCCGGCCGCCGGCGGCCAGGTCGATCAGCAGCAGGGTGACGAGCGGGGCGGCGACCCGGAGCGGGTTCAGGGCGAGGTCGAGCACGTCGGCGCGGAAGAACGGGACCAGGCACGCGAACGGCACGGCCGCGGCCAGCACCAGCGTCCGCCGCCGCACGACCCGCCCCAGCGCCACCCCGGCCGCGACCAGCACCAGGCCGGCGACGACGGCGTGCCCCCAGTTGCCGGCCGGGAGCCAAACCGTTCGGTACGCCTCGGCATACCCGGCGAACGGGGCGGTGAACACCGGGGCGCCGCCGAGCGGCCCGGCCGACCCGAGGCGGTGGTCGACGTACACCGCCCACGCGGCGGCGGCCGCCGCCGGGACGAGTACGAGGAGCACCCGCGTCCGCCGCGGCACGTCCGGAGCGAGGACCGCGACCCCGACCAGCCCCGCGAGCGCGACCTGCTTCGTCAGCACCGCGAGGCACCCGGCCGCGACCGCCCACCCGGGCCTTCCGCGGCGGACCGCGAGCAGACAGCCGAGCAGCACCGCGAGCATCAGTACGTCGGACACGCCGAGCAGCGTGCCTGCCGCGACGCCGGGGTTCAGCGCGAACGCCAGCCCGGCCCGGGCCGGCCCCCCGACCGCCGCCGCGAGCCGGGCGGCCGCGTACCCGCCGGCGAACACCGCCGCCAGGTTCGCCGCCAGCAGCCCCCAGAGCAGCGCCCGTTCGCCGCCGAGGTGCCACGCCGACGCCACCGCCGGGTAGCCGACCCGTTGGGCCCGGTAGACCGGGTAGTCGAGGTGGCGGACCGCGTCGGTGTCGCGGAGGAGGGGGTCCCGGGCGAGGAGCCAGAACGCCTGGCCGTCGTGGCCCATCCCGCGGGTGGCGTGCAGGTCGTCGCCGAGCGCCGCCCGGGCGAGCGGGAACGCCGGGTAGTCGGTCCCGAAGTGGACGAAGTACGCCGGGTCGCCGCCGGCCCGGACGAGCGCCCCGCCGGCCAGCGCCAGGTGTGCGGCCAGCCCGACCGCCGCCCACCCGAGGGCGGCGCGACGGCTCGCGGGGTCGGGGGGCGGGGTCACGGGGTCGGCCTCCGGGGCGCGGCGGACAACCTTACCGCGCGTTTCCGTCCGGCCGCGGCGGAACGGGGTTCGCCACCGGACTTCGCCGTCGGTGGCTCCCCCTCACCCGGCCCGGCGAAGCGCCGGGCCGGGTGAGGGGGCGCCACCTGCGGAGACCATCCGCCGCCGACCCCGGCCCGGGTGCGTCCCGCCCGGCGCCTTGACGCCCGCCGCCGGCCCGCGGACACTACCCCCACCCGCCCCCTCCCCGGAGCCTCCCATGCGCTGCCGCCCGGCCCTCACCCTCGCCCTCCTCGCGGCCCCGGCCGCCGGCCGGGCGGACGACCTCACCGCGACCGTCACCCCGGACGGCGTGGAGTTCAAGGCCGGGAAGGAGGTGGTGGCGAAGTACGTCACCGACCCGAAGTACCCGAAGCCGTTTCTGTACCCGGTCCTCGCCCCCGGCGGGGTGCCGGTCACCCGCGGGTACCCGGTCGAGAAGGGGCTCCCGGGCGAGGCCACCACCGACCACGTCCACCACAAGTCCGTCTGGTTCTGCCACGGGGACGTCATCCCCGAGGGCGTCGAACTGAAGACGAAGACGACGGACAAGCACGGCAAGGGGGTCGACTTCTGGAGCGAGGCGAAGGACAAGGACGGGACCCGCCGGCACGGCCAGATGACGTGCGTGAAGGTCGGCGAGCCGAAGGCGGGGAAGGGCGGGGTGGGCGTCGAGACGCAGAACGAGTGGCGGACGGTCGAGGGGATGAAGATCATGGACGAGACGCGGGTGGTCACCTTCCGCGACCTGCCGGACGGCCGGCTGTTCGCCTTCGACATCACCCTCCGGGCGACCGTCTGCCCGATCAGCTTCGGGGACACGAAGGAGGGGTCGTTCGCGATCCGCACCCACGACGCCCTGCGGCCGAACCGCGGGCCGGACGGCGGGACGGTGACCACCGCCGACGGGAAGGCGTTCGCCCCGCCGCAGAAGGACAATCTGCCGATCTGGGGCCAGCCGACGGCGTGGATCGACTACTCCGGGGAGGTGGACGGGAAGAAGGTGGGGATCGCGGTGTTCGAGGGGCCGGACAACGCGAAGGGCGGGTGGCACGTCCGGGCGTACGGGCTGAACGGCCCGAACCCGTTCGGCCGGGAGCTGAGCGGGTTCCCGTCGCAGAAGGGGAAGACGGACCTGGTGCGGATCGAGAAGGGCGGCGAGCTGAAGCTGCGGTACGCGGTCTACGCCCACACCGGGGACGCCAAGACCGGCAAGGTGGCCGAGGCGTTCGAGCTGTTCAAGAAGTAGCCGTTTAGCCGCGACCCGGAGTCCGCGGAGGGAGCGCGGCGCGTACCCCGCGCTCCCTCCGCGGACTCCGGGTCGCGGCTAAACCCGGATCAGTCGACGAACTCGCGGAAGATCCGGTCGAACTGGTCGGCGCACCCGCCGAACACCTCCAGCAGCGCCGGGTCGAAGTGCCCGGGCGGGCCCTCGGTCATCGTCAGCACCGCCGTCGTGTGGCTCAGCCCCGGCTTGTACACCCGCCGGCTCCGCAGGGCGTCGTACACGTCCGCCACCGCCAGCAGTCGCGCCGCCAGCGGGATCCGGTCCCCGGCCAGCCGGTCCGGGTAGCCGGCCCCGTCCCACCGCTCGTGGTGGCTCCGGGCGATGTCGATCGCGGTGTGCAGGAACCCGGTCGCGAACGGGTGCCGGCGGGCCACCTCCCGCAGCGTGTCCGCCCCGATCGTGGTGTGCGCCTGCATCACCACCCGCTCGTTCGGGTCGAGCGGCCCCGGCTTGTTCAGCACGTAGTCCGGCAGCGCCGCCTTCCCGATGTCGTGGAGCGGTGCCGCGTCCTCCAGGCAGTGGACGAAGTTCGCGTCCAAGAGCGGGGCGAACGCCGGCCGGGCCGCCGCCTCCTCCGCCAGCACCCGGCAGTACCGCTGCAGCCGCATCAGGTGCTGCCCGGTCTCCGCCGACCGGTGCTCGACCAGCTTCGCCAGCGCCAGCACCAGCCCGTTCCGCGCCCGCACCAGCTCCCCGTCCCGGTCCTCCAGCGTCTGCTCCAGCTCCGCCGTCAGCGTCATCAGGTCGCGGTTCAGCCCGTCCGACCGGTCCTGGGCGTCCTTCAGCCGCAGGGCCGACTTCACCCGGGCCCGCAGCTGCGTCATGCTGAACGGCTTGGTCAGGAAGTCGTCCGCCCCGGCCAGCAGGATCCGCGACAGCTCGTCCCCGTCCGCCTGGCCGGAGAACATCACCACCTTCAGGTGCGGGCTCGGCGGCTGGCGGCGGAGCCGGCGCAACACCTCCTCCCCGCCGAACCCGGGCAGGTCCACGTCGAGCAGAACGAGGTCGTACGGGGCGGCGGCCGCCTTGGCGACCGCGTCCGGCCCGGCCCCGGCCTCGTCGCAGACGAACCCGTCGGCGACCAGGGCGACCCGGCAGAGCCGGCGGATGTCCGGCTGGTCGTCGACCACCAGCACCCGGCTCGGGGCCCCGGCCAGGGTCGGCCGCGGGGCGGCCGCGGGCTTGCCGGCCGGCCGGTCCGGGTCGGGGGTCTGGTCCCCGGGCCGGGGCGGGCGGGCCGACAGGTACGGGAGCAGCGCCCGCATCACCGCCTCGGCCGACGGGTACCGGTGGGCCGGGTCGAGGGCCATCATCCGGGACAGGACCGCGTCCAGCCCGGCCGGCACGTCCGGGCGGAGGGCCCGGGCGGACGGCGGGGCGGCGGCGTACACCGGCAGGGTGTCGAACGGGGCCCGCCCGGTGAGGGCGTAGAAGAGCGTCGCCCCGAGCCCGAACACGTCCGCCCGGGCGTCCGCGGCGTGCGCGTCCCGGCCCTGCTCCGGGGCCATGTACCCGACCGTCCCGAGCTGCGCCCCGGTCCTCGTCAGCCGCTCCTCCCCGGGGAGGCGGGCCAGCCCGAAGTCGAGCAGCTTGGCCCGCCCGTCCGGGGTGACCAGGACGTTGCTCGGCTTCAGGTCGCGGTGGACCAGCCCGTGCCGGTGGGCCTCGATCAGGGCGTCGGCGACCTGGTGGGCGAGGTGGCAGGCGAACGCGACCGGCAGCGGGGCCGGGGCGGCCGCCCGCTCCAGGTCCGTCCCGGGGACCAGCTCCATCACGAAGTACGGGACGGCCGGGGCGTCCGGGCCGGCCGCCGGCTCCTCCCCGGCGTCGACCGCGGCGACGATGTTCTCGTGCCGCAGCCGGCCGACCGCCCGGGCCTCCTGGAAGAACCGGGCGAGGGTCCGCGGGGACTGGTCCGGGTCCGGGTGGAGGGCCTTGACCGCGACCGGGGTGCGGAGCTGGCGGTGCTCGGCCCGGTACACCACCCCCATCCCGCCGGCCCCGAGCCGGTCCAGCAGCCGGTAGTTCCCGAGGACCAGCCCGTGCAGCCGGCCGGCCCGCAGCCGGGCGACCTGGTACGCGGTCAGGAGCCGGGCGGCGACCAGGGCGTCGAGGAGGACCGCGTCGTCGGCCGCCGCGTCGACCGCGTCCCGGGCGGCCCCGGAGAGGGCGTGGTAGTCGTCGGCCGGGACCACCCCGGCACCGAGCAGGCGGTCGAGGAGGGGGCGGGGGTGGGGGGCGGCCCGGCCGGTCGGCGGCGGGGTGAGGGAGGCGGACGTGCCCACGACACACTGCTCCGTTCGGCCGGGCGGTCCGTCGCGGGGCGACCCCGACCGGCGGTCCGGTCGGCACCTCGGTCCGTCGCGGTGGGCGGTCGTGCGGTCCGGCGTGATTGTAAAATTGGGGCGGTTCGGGAAACAGGCGCGACCGTGAAAAATAGCACACACTGCGGGCCGCGGCGGGAGGTGGTTCGGCGGGGGGCGGACGTTTCGCGCGGGGCTGCGAACCGGGCGGGCGGCGCGGCATCGGGTCCGAGCCCGAGCGCCAGCGAGGGTCAGCCCCGGACCCTCGCTGGCGCTCGGGCTCGGACCCGAACACCTACCGCAGCTTCGCCTGGCGGAGGAGGTCGTCGGCCCACGCCCGCTGGGCGTCGGAGAGGACGACGTCGGCCGGGGGCGGGGCCTTGTAGTCGATCTGGGTGGCGAACCCGCCGAGGTCGTAGGCCCGGGCGAAGGCGGCCTGGAGGTCGAGCAGGGCGTCCCGGTCGTCGGGGGCGAGCGGGAGCTTGAACTTCGGCAGCCGCTTCTGGACCGTCGCGGTGTAGATCTCGTACCGGTCCGGGGCGGTCGCCCGGGTGACCGAGACGGCGTGGTCGAACTCCGGCAGCCCGTCCCGGGAGTACGTCAGGGTCGGCCTCCCCTGGGTGACGAGGTCGATCTCGACGACCCCGGCCCGCAGGGCGACCGCTTCTTTGCGCTTGTCCAGGTACGCCTGCCGCCCGGCCGGGGTGGTCTTGTTCGCCGGCCCGACCACCTCCAGGAGCGTCACCAGCTTGTTGTCCGACCGGTTCCGGACCTCGACGAACTCCTCGGTGTACTCCTCCCGGAGGACGGAGGTGAACAGCGGCATCTCGGACACGTAGGTGCGGGTGCCGACGCGGGCCCGGTACCGGTCGACGAGGCCGGGGAGGAGGATCTGGTACAGGCAGGCGAGGAGCTGGTGCTGGAACGCCGGCCACAGCCTCGGGTGTTCCAGGTACGGGTCCATTCCGGGGAACGGGCTGGGCATGGGGAGGTCTCCGGCTCCGAGGCGTCCCGGTCCGGGGGTGGTGTGGGGGCGGGCCGGTCGGCCCGGGGTCGTCGTCCGTGTCGGGGCATTGTACCCGACCCGCCGGGGGGGCGGAAGGCCGGGGGCGGCGGGCGGGAGTCGGGGGTCAGGGGTCGGGGGTCAGGGGTCGGGGGTCAGAAAGGCCGGAGCTGTGGTTTGTCTTTCCCGACTCCCGACTCCGGACCCTCCGACCCCTGGCATTGCACCCCCCCCGCGCCACCGTATCATGTGGACGTTGTCCCAACCCCGTTCCCCCTCGCGGGAAAGGCTCCCCTGATGGCCAAGACCCTGGACCGGCGGACCGCCGACTCGGACACGCCGTGGAAGCTCGCCGACGCGTTCGAGACCTACGGGGTCAAGAACTGGGGCAAGGGGTACTTCGGGATCAACAAGCTCGGGCACGTCACCGTCCACCCGGACAAGGACCCGGACCGCGGGATCGACCTGAAGGAGCTGGTCGACCAGATCCGCAGCCGCGGGGTCCAGCCGCCGCTGTTGCTCCGGTTCACCGACATCCTCCGCCACCGGATCGGGGAGATCGCCGGGGCGTTCCGGAAGTCGATGGACGAGTACGGGTACACCGGGGCGTACCACTGCGTCTACCCGATCAAGGTGAACCAGCAGCGGCACGTCGTCGAAGAGGTGTTGCACTTCGGCAAGGCCCACGGGTTCGGGCTGGAGGCCGGGAGCAAGCCGGAGCTGCTGGCGGTGCTGGCGCTCACCAACGGCACCGGGGAGACGCCGATCATCTGCAACGGGTTCAAGGACGACGAGTTCATCAAGATGATCGTGTTCGCCCGGAAGGTCGGGAAGAACATCCTGCCGGTGGTGGAGAAGTTCACCGAGCTGGAGCTGCTGGTGAAGTACATGGAGGAGTTGGGGGTGCGTCAGCCGCTCGGGGTGCGGGTGAAGCTGGCGAGCCGGGGGAGCGGGCGGTGGCGCGGCAGCGCCGGGTATCGGTCGAAGTTCGGGCTGACCCTGACCGAGGTGCTGGAGGCGCACGAGTACCTGAAGAGCAAGGGGCTGGACGACTGCCTGCAGCTGACCCACTTCCACATGGGGAGCCAGGTGTCGGACATCCGGAAGGTGAAGGACGCCCTGACCGAGGCGGCCCGGGTGTACGTCGAGCTGTACCGGCTCGGGGCCGGGCTCCGGTACCTGGATGTCGGCGGCGGGCTGGGGATCGACTACGACGGGTCGCAGACGAACTTCGAGTCGAGCACGAACTACACCCTGCAGGAGTACGCCAACGACGTGGTGTACCGGATCAAGCAGGTGTGCGACGAGGCCGGGGTGCCGCACCCGGCGATCATCTCGGAGAGCGGGCGGGCGGTGGTGGCGTACCACTCGGTCCTGGTGTTCGACGTGCTCGGCACCTCGAACTTCGACAAGTGTACGGCCCCGGAGACGCTGCCGGACGACGCCCCGGAGCCGATCCGCGACCTGTTCGCCACCTACAAGGACCTGACGAAGAAGAACTTCCTGGAGTTCTACCACGACGCCGTCGAGCACATGGAGAAGACGCTGACGCTGTTCAGCCTGGGGCACCTGTCGGTGGAGCTGCGGGCGCTGGCGGAGCGGCTGTTCTGGGCGCTCGGGCGGAAGCTGCAGCGGATCGTCCGGGACCTGGACTACGTGCCGGAGGAGCTGCAGGGCCTCGACGCGATGCTCAGCGACACCTACTTCTGCAACTTCTCGGTGTTCCAGTCGATGCCGGACTCGTGGGCGATCGACCAGCTGTTCCCGATCATGCCGATCCACCGCTTGACGGAGGCGCCGACCCGGCGGGCGGTGCTCGGGGACATCACGTGCGACAGCGACGGGAAGGTGGACCAGTTCATCGACCTGCGGGACGTGCGGACGACGCTGGAACTGCACCCGTACGACGGGGGCGAGCCGTACTTCATCGGGGGGTTCCTGCTGGGGGCGTACCAGGAGATCCTGGGGGACCTGCACAACCTGTTCGGGGACACGAACGCGGTGCACGTGAGCCTGGACGACGACGGGACGCCGAGTATCGACTCGGTGGTGAAGGGGGACACGGTGACGGAGGTGCTGAACTACGTGCAGTACTCGGCGGAGAAACTGACGGACCGGGCGCGGAAGGACGTGGAGCGGGCGGTCCGGCAGGGGCGGATCACGGCCGGGGAGGCGAAGCAGTACCTGAAGTTGTACGAGGCCGGGCTGGAGGGGTACACGTACCTCGAGGAGTCGATCGAGTGACGCCCCGACCCCGGAGTCCCGGCCGTGGATTTCATCATCGTCGGGTGGACGACCCGCGACTGCGACGAGGCGACGGGGTACATGTTCTGCCCCGTCTGCCGGGCGCGGAAGCCCGCCGCGCAGATCGCGCGGAAGACCTTCCTCACCTCGTTCTTCATCCCCCTGTTCCCGATCGCCGTCCACGCGGAATACTACCGGTGCGAGGGGTGCCGGCAGTTCTTCGACCCGGCCGCCCGCGTCCCCTACGACTTCGGCGACCACCCCAACCCCGTCCTGTGGTCGTGCCACACCTGCGGCTCCATGAACCCGAGCCACCGGGAGCGCTGCGAGGCGTGCGGTGCCGACGCCTGCGGTGCCGACGCCTGAGGGTCGGCACCGGAACTGCACCTCCGGACCGGCGGGCGACCGTCACCCGTCCGGAGGCATACCCGTGGCCGACACCAGCATCACCAAAGTGAACTCGCACTTCTCCCCCAAGGGCCAGATGGGGCAGAAGTACCTCGCGTCCGGCGTCCACCTCTCCATGCGGCTCTGGGAGGACGAGCAGCCCGCCGACATCAAGCCGCCGACCGCCCGGGACTACGAGACGGTCGGGTTCGTGATCCGCGGGCGGGCCGAGCTGCACCTCGAGAACAACCAGGTCGTCGTCCTCGAGCCCGGCGACTCGTGGGCCGTCCCCAAGGGCGCCCCGCACACGTACAAAATCCTCGAGCCGTTCACCGCGGTCGAGGCCACCAGCCCGCCGGCCCAGGTGCACGGCCGCGACGAGACGTGACCCCCGCGGCGGGACCCGGCGTGCCCCCGTTCACCCTCCGGTTCGACCACACCCGCAGGCACCGCGCCGAGGAGCTGTTCCCGTGGCTCCCGGCTCTGTGCGGGTCGGTCGGGTTCGGCATCGGCGTCGCCTACCTCGTCACCGTCACCTCCCCCTGGTTCCTCCTCCTCCTCGCCCTCCCGCCCCTCCTCTACCCCGGCCTGTTCGCCCTCCTCGTCGACCTCGCGGTCCACGCCCGCCGGCCGGTGGAAGTCGTCGCCGACGCCGACGGGCTGACGATCACCACCGGCGGCGCCACCCGCCGGCTCCCGTACGCCGGCGTCATCCAGGTGTACCGGTCCGGGGCCGACTGGGTCGTGCTGCACCGCGACGGGTCGAGCCTGGCCCTCCCCGCCGGGGCCGCGACCGAGGAGCAACTCGCCTTCCTGAAGGGGTTCGCCCGCCGGGCGTTCGAGGCCCGCAAGGCCGCCCGGGGTTGAGGGTTTGTACGGTGGGCCGAGTCTTCGAGTCCCACCTCTTCCGGAGCCGGGTATTCCGGGTCCCACCACGAGACGATCCGGACAGGGGTGGGACTCGAAGTCCCGGCCCACCCTACAAAACTGCGGCTCACCCGGTGGCACCGCCGCCCGCCGGCGGATACCCTCAACCCGGCCCCCACCCTCCCACCCCGGTGCCGCACATGGGCCGCGCCTCGCTCTCCCGCCGCAAGTTCCTCCTCGCGTCCGCCGCCGTCGCCGCGGCCCCCCGGACCTACGCCGCCCCGACGTTCCTGCGCGACAAGGCCCCGAACGAGAAGCTCGGGATCGCCGTCATCGGGTGCGGCGGGCAGGGCGGCGGCAACCCCGGCACGGCCGCCGGCGAGCGGCTCGTCGCCCTGGTCGACGTGGACGACAAGAAGATCGCCGAGGCGGTCAAGAAGGTGGCCGACAAGGTCCCGAACCCGCCCGTCTTCCACGACTACCGCACGATGTTCGACAAGCTCGGCAAGGACCTCGACGCGGTCCTGATCGCCACCCCCGACCACCACCACGCCCCGGCCGCGGCCCGGGCGATCCGGCTCGGCAAGAGCGTGTTCTGCGAGAAGCCGCTGACCTGGTGCATCCACGAGGCCCGCACCCTCACCACCGAGGCCCGGAAGCACAAGGTGCACACGTCGATGGGGAACCAGGGGCACGCCGGCGAGGGGTACCGCCGGCTGTGCGAGTACGTCTGGGCCGGGGCGATCGGGGACGTGACCGAGACGCACAGCCTGATGACCCGGAACTTCGGCGGGACGAAGGGCCGGCCGGAGAGCAAGCCGGTGCCGGACGGCCTCCACTGGGACGAGTGGGTCGGGCCGGCCCCGGCCCGCGACTACCACGACGGGCTGCACACCTTCGGGTGGCGGAACTGGACCGCGTTCGGCACCGGCACCCTCGGCGACATGGGCTGCCACATCCTCGACGGCACGTTCTGGGCGCTGAGGCTCGCGGAGGCGAAGGCGTTCGCGGTCGAGTGCGTCGCCCAGACCGCCGGGAGCGGCGAGATGTTCCCGCAGAACAACCACATCCGGTGGACGTTCGGCCCGCGGGGGAAGATGCCGGCGGTGACGGTGAACAGCTACGACAGCAAGTGGCCGGACAAGATCGCGGAGCTGGAGAAGGAGCACGGCGAGAAGTTCGGCGGCGGGACGGTGTACCTCGGCACCAAGGGGATCATGGCGACCGACACCTACGGCGGGAACCCGCGGCTGGTGCCGAAGAAGGCGCACGAGGCGTTCCCGGCCCCGGAGAAGACGCTGCCGCGGTCGAAGGGCGGGGTGAAGGGCGACCTCCTCGCGGCGTGCAAGGGCGGGCCGGAGCCGAGTTCCGGCTTCGACTACGCCGGCCCCTTCACCGAGTTCGTGCTGACCGGGGTGATGGCGAGCCGGGTCGGGCCGGGGAAGAAGATCGCCTGGGACGTGGAGAAGATGGCCGCCGACCTGGCCGAGGCGAACAAGCTGGTGCGGCGCGAGTACCGCAAGGGGTGGGAGGTGTGACCGGCGGTTCCGTCCGAGCCGGACGCGTGAGCGACGGTCAAGCAAGACCCGTCACTGACGTTTCCGGCTCGGACGGGCCTCACATCGTCCGCCCGCCGTCCACCACCAGCACCTGCCCGGTGGTCAGCGTCGTCCCGGTTGCCAGGTAGACCACCGCGTCGGCGACGTCGTCCGGGTCGGCGGCCCGGCCGAGCGGCGCCTGCTCGACGAACTTCTGGACGTGGGCCTCCCGGCCGGCGAGCCACCGGGTCAGGATCGGGCCGGGGGCGACCGCGTTCACCCGCACGTCCGGGCCGAACGCCCGGGCCAGGGACTGCGTCATGCAGTTCAGCGCCGCCTTGCTCGCGCAGTACGGGATCGAGCTGCCCTGGCCGGTCAGCCCGGCGACGCTCGTCACGTTCACCACGCTCCCCTTGCTCGCCTTCAGCAGCGGCATCGCCGCCCGGGTGGCGTAGAACGCCCCCATCACGTTCACCCGGAAGATGTCCGCCCAGACGGCGTCGGTGAGGGCGTCGAGGTCGGGGTGCGGGACGAAGTGGGTGGTGCCGGCGTTGTTCACCAGCACGTCGAGCCGGCCGAACGCCGCCTCGGTCGCCGCGACCATCTCCCGCACCTTCGCCTCGTCGCCGACGTCCGCCCGGAACAGCAGCGCTGGCGCCCCGCACCCCTCGACCAGCTTCACCGTCTCCCGGGCGTCGGCCTCGGACCGCGAGAAGTTGACGGCGACGGCGTACCCGAGGCGGGCGAACCGGACGGCGCACGCCCGGCCGACGCCGGTGGCGCTGCCGGTGACCAGGGCGACCTTCCGCGGGGTAGACATGGGGGACTCCGCTCCGGGGTGGGTGCGGATGTCGTATGGGCCGGCGGCCGCCCGGGCACCCGCCCGGGCCGGACTCGGAACTTGCGTCCCCGGCCCGCGGCGGCTACGCTCGGGCCGCCCCGCCTACCGCCACCCGGAGGACGCGATGAAGTGGGAGTACCGGACGGTCATGATCGCGGCCGAGGGGAACTGGTTCGGCACCGGGGTGAACCTCGACGGCCGGGTGTTCAACGACAAGTTGAACGAGCTGGGCGAGGACGGGTGGGAACTCGTCTCGGTCTTCGACACGAACAAGTTGCAGGGGCGGACGCAGGACGTAGTCGCCGTTTTCAAGCGGCCGGGCCGGTGAGGCCGGGGCCTCACGCCCCTTCCGCCGCCCAGTCCCGCGGCTTCAGCCAGTAGTCGGTCAGCTCCGCCTCCGGCGACCCCGGCTCCGGCCGGTAGTCGTACACGTACCGCACCACCGGCGGCAGACTCATCAGAATACTCTCCGTCCGCCCGTCCGTCTTCAGCCCGAACACCGTCCCCCGGTCGTACACCAGGTTGAACTCCACGTACCGCCCCCGCCGGTACTCCTGGAACACCCGCTGCTCCGGCGTGTACGCCAGCCCCTTCCGCCGCTCCACGACCGGCAGGTACGACTCCACGAACGCGTCGCCGGCGGCCCGCACGAACGCGAACGTCGCCTCGGTCGCGTCGTGGTAGTCGAAGAAGATGCCGCCCACCCCGCGGGCCTCCCCGCGGTGCTTCAGGTGGAAGTACTCGTCGCAGTCCCGCTTCATCCGGGCGTGGTCCGCCACCCCGGCGTGGGCGTCGCACACCCGCTTCCACACCCGGTGGAAGTGCACCACGTCCTCCCGGAACGGGTAGTACGGGGTGAGGTCCGCCCCGCCGCCGAACCACGCCTTCGACCCGTGCGTCAGGTACCGGAAGTTGGCGTGGACCGTCGGGATCAGCGGGCTCCGCGGGTGGATCACCAGCGACACCCCGGCGGCGGTGAACGTCAGCCCGTCGCCCGGCAGCTGCTTCGCGAACTCGGGCGTCAACTCCCCGTACACCTCCGAGAAGTTCACCCCGCCCTTCTCGACCACCGCCCCGTTCTCCAGCACCCGCGACCGCCCGCCGCCGCCGCCCGGCCGGTCCCAGGTGTCCTCCCGGAACCGGCCCCCGCCGTCGGCCGCCTCCAGCGCGGCGCAGATGCGGTCCTGCAGTTCCCGGAAGTACGCGGCGGCGCGGGCGTGCATGGCGTGTCCCCCCGCCCAAACCTATCGGGGCGGCCGGCCGTTTGCAACCGCCGGCCGGTGGCGTATCCTGTCGCCGGAGAAGAAGCGGCCGGCGGCGGCGAATACCCGTGCGGGCGACCCCGCCCGCGCCCCGACGAACCCCGGAGTTCCCCATGCGCGCTCGACAGGTCCTCGCCCTGGCCGCCCTGGCGGCGGCCGCGGCCCCCGCCCTCGCCGACCCGCCGAAGCCGGCGGTGGTGGTCCGCACCCAGCCGCCGTCCCGGCTCCTGGCCGACGCCCGGGAGGTCGTCCGCCAGGCGGTCGGGCCGGGCGAGGGCGACCGGGTGGCCAAGCAGTTCGACGAATCGGTCAAGGACCTGCTCGGGGAGAAGGGGTTCGAGGGGGTCGACCTGAACCGCCCGCTCGCCGCCTACGTCGTGCTGAAGGAGAAGGTCGAGGAGTCGGTCCTGGCGGTCGTCGTCCCGGTCACCGGGGAGAAGGAGTTCGTCGACTTCCTCGGGCGGCTGAAGCTGCCGGCCGAGGCGGTGAAGGACAAGCCGGGGGTGTACAGCCTCGGCGTCCCCGGCCCGAAGGGGTCGCACCTCCAGTTCGCCCCCGGCGGGTGGGCGTACCTGACCCTGAACGACGGCGACCCGACCCCGGCCAAGGACCTGGTCGCGCCCGGCGACCTGCTCGTTCCCGGCCCGGCGCTGGTGTCCGCCAGCCTGTACCCGGACCGGGTCCCGCCGAAGCTCCTGGCGTTCGCCCTGGACGAGCTGGACAACGGGGCGGCCCGGCTCAAGAACTTCGCCGGCGGCGCCCCGGGGGCGGGCAAGTCCGTCGCCGCCCTGTTCGAGCAGGGGCCGAAGATGATCCGCCGGTACGCCGAGCGGGCCCGGAAGGAGGCGGCCGAGATCCGGGTGTCGTTCGCGTTCGACCCGGCGACCGGGGAGACGGCGACCGAGCTGGCGGTGGTGCCGAGGCCGGGGACGGCCCTGGCCAAGGAGTTCGCGGCCCGCCCGGCCGGCACCAACCGGTTCGCCGGGCTGGTCCCGAAGGACGCGACCGCCGGGCTGTTGTACCAGGCCCCGACGTTCGCCCCCGAGCTGCGGGACCTGTCCGCCGCGAGCTACGAGGACTCGGCCGAGGAGCTGAAGGACGCCCCGATCCCGGACAAGCTGAAGGACGTCCTGGCGGAAGGGCTGAAGGGGCTCGCCCGGGCGGCCAAGGCCGGGGAGCAGGACGCGGCGATCGCCCTGCTCGGGCCGGACAAGAACGGGAAGTTCACCGTCGTCGCCGGGCTGTCGCTGGACGGCCCGGCGGCGGTCGAGAAGGCACTGCGGGCGGCGGCCAAGGACCCGGAGCTCGGCAAGGGGTTCGAGTTCGACGCGGCCAAGGTCGGCGGGGTCGGGGTGCACAAGGTGCCGTTCGCCCGGCTCTTCCCGGACGACGCCCGGGAGGTGCTGGCGAAGGCGTTCGGGAACGACCCGCCGGGGTACGTGGCGTTCGCCAAGGACGCGGCGTTCGTCGGGTTCGGGCCGGGGGGGCTGGACGCGGTGAAGGCGGCCCTGGAGGCCAAGCCGGGCCCGGCCCCGGTGCTCGACGTGACGCTGAACACGGCCCGGCTGCACAAGCTGGTGGCCGCGTTCGACGAGCAGGCCGCGGCGATGGTGGCGAAGTTCCTCGGGACGGACGACAAGCCGGCGACCCCGCTGCGGATCACGGTCGAGGGCGGGGCCGAGCTGAAGGTGAAGTTGGTGGTGAACGTCCGCCACCTGCCGCGGCTGTTCGTCGCCGCGGCGGTCGGGGGGGTCGAGCCGTAGCGGCCAGGGGCGCGGCGCCCGTCCGAGCCCGAGCGCCAGCGAGGGTCGGCGCTCACCTCGCTGGCGCTCGGGCTCGGACGGATGCCGCGTCACCCCATCATCCGCCGGAACTCCTCGAACAGGTACCCGGAGTCGTGTGGCCCGGCGGCCGCCTCCGGGTGGTACTGGACGCTGAACACCGGCAGCGACCGGTGCCGCATCCCCTCCAGGGTGTGGTCGTTCAGGTTGACGTGCGTCGGCTCCACCGCCGCCGGCAGTGTGGACGGGTCGACCGCGAACCCGTGGTTCTGCGTGGTGATCTCGACCTTCCCGGTCCGCTCGTCCCGGACCGGCTGGTTCGCCCCGCGGTGGCCGAACTTCAGCTTGAACGTCTTCGCCCCGAACGCCAGCCCGAGCAGCTGGTGCCCGAGGCAGATGCCGAACACCGGCTTCCTCCCGACCACCCCCTTCACCGCCTCGACCGCGTACCCGACCGCCGCCGGGTCGCCGGGCCCGTTCGACAGGAACACCCCGTCCGGGTCGTGGGCGAGGATCTGGTCGGCGGTCGCCGTCCCGGGGACGACCGTCACCCGGCACCCGACCTGGGCCAGGCTCCGCAGGATGTTCCACTTCATCCCGTAGTCGACCGCGACGACGTGCTTCTCCGGCGGGCGGTCCGGCAGGACGTGCTCGGCGAACCGGCCGAACTTCTCGGTCCACGGGAACGGGGCCGGCGGGACCACCTCGCGGACGAGGTCGCGGCCCTCCATCCCGGGGAAGGCGCGGGCCTTGGCGACGAGCGAGGCGTCGTCGGGGTCGGTGGTCGAGAGGACGCCGCTCATCGCCCCGCGGACGCGGAGCCGGCGGACCAGCGCCCGGGTGTCGATCCCCTCGATCCCGGTGACGCCGGCGTCCTGGAGGTAGGAGTCGAGGTCGCGGTCGCTGCGGAAATTGCTCGGGACGCGGGTCAACTCGCGGACGACGAACCCGGCGACGCGGACCCGGCCGGACTCGCGGTCGTCGGGGGTGGTGCCGTAGTTCCCGATGAGCGGGTAGGTCATGGTGACGATCTGGCCGGCGTAGGACGGGTCGGTGAGGACCTCCTGGTAGCCGGTCATGGAGGTGTTGAACACGACCTCGCCGGGGGTCTCGCCGGGGGCGCCGAACGCCCGCCCGGTGTACACGGTGCCGTCTTCGAGAGCCAGCTTGGCTTGCATGTCGGGGGTGGTGGGGTCTCGGGGTTCCGGGTGGCGGGCAAACCAGAAGAATGATACGGACCCCGCTGCGGGCGGCTATGATGGCGGTCCCGCCGGCGCCGGCCTCCGGGTGCGGGCCGCCGGCCGGCGCGGTACAATAGCCCCGGTCCCCGGAGGTCACCCCCATGTCGATCGGCATCACCGACCCGGCGGCCGCCGCCGCCCTGGCCGCCGCCCGCGAGACCGGGTACGTGTACGGCCCGGACGGGTTCCTGCTCGGCAAGTTCGTCCCGCTGGCGGTCGAACGGCCGGCCGCCGGGGACGAGCCGACGGTCGAGGAGATGGAGCGGCTGCTGAACGACCCGGGCACGAAGTGGGTCACCCCGGAAGAGGTGACGGCCCGGTTGCGGGAGATCGACGCATGTGGGCGCTGACCTGGCCGGCGGTCCTGCTCGACCGGCTGGCCGAGGTCTACGTCGCCGCCGACCCCGCCCTCCGGGAGCGGATGGCCCGGGCCGTCGAGGCGCTGAACGCCCGGCTCCGGGCCGACCCCCTGGTCGTCGGCGAGTCGCGCGAGCGGGGCTTCCGGATCGCCTTCCCGGCCGGGCTCGCGGTCATGTTCCACGTCGACCCGGTCGCCCGCACCGTCCGCGTCTCCGACGTCCGCCCGTACGGCCGATAACGCCCGGCCCCCGCCCGCCGAGACCCCCGCCATGCCTTCCCCCCTCGACCGCCGCAAGTTCTTCGGCTCGGCCGCGGCCCTGTCGCTGTCGGCCGCCAGCTACGCCCGCGTCCCCGGCAGCACCGACCGCGTCCGGGTCGGGTTCCTCGGGTGCGGCGGACGCGCCCAGGCCCACATCGACCTCGTCAACCGCCTCGCCGCCAACGGCACCCCGGTCCAGCCGGTCGCGGTGTGCGACGTGTGGGACGGGCTGGAGGACGAGTACGACGTGACGTTCGGCGGGAAGACGACGCGCCGGCGGTACGCCCAGGGGCTACACCCGTCGGCCCGGAAGTGCGGCCTCGACCCGGCGGACAAGGCCCGCGTCACCAAGGACTACCGGGCCGTCCTCGACCGCAAGGACGTGGACGCGGTGTGCGTCGCCACCCCCGACCACTGGCACGGCCGGATGACGGTCGACGCCCTGAATGCGGGCAAGGACGTGTACGTCGAGAAGCCGATGACCCGCACCCCCGAGGAGGCGGTCGCCGTCCTCGACGCCTGGCGGCGGACCGGGCGGGTGGTCACGGTCGGGGTGCAGTCGATGGCCGACGCGGTGTGGGTGCGGGCGTTCGACTTCATCCGCCAGGGCGGGATCGGCCACGTCGCGCACGCCCAGGGCGGGGTGTTCCGGAACGACGCCCGCGGCCAGTGGCGGTTCTACCGCCTCGCCAAGGAGATGACGCCGAAGACCGTCGACTGGGACCTGTTCCTCGGCCACCGGTTCGAACTGGCCGGGCAGCGGCTCGGCCCGGCACCGGCGGAGCTGCCGTTCGACCGGGCGGCGTTCGCCCAGTGGCGCGCCCTGTGGGCGTTCGGCGGCGGGCCGTTCGCCGACCTGCTGACGCACCCGGTGGCCCACCTGTCGGCGGCGATGGGGGTGAAGTTCCCGGCCCGGGTGACCGCCGGCGGCGGGGTGTACCTGGAGTACGACGGGCGGGACGTGCCGGACGTCGGGACGGTGGTCGCCGACTACGAGGAGGGGTGCCAGGTGGTGCTGACCGGGGCGACGGTGACCGGGTACCCGGTGGAGGAGGTGATCCGCGGCCGGCTCGGGGCGGTGAAGTTCGTGAAGGGCGGGTTCCAGGTGTTCCGCGACGACCCGACCCGCGGGGCGACGTTCCCGCCGCGGCTGGAGGCCCCGCCGACCCCGTCGGAGGTGATCGCGGTCGAGCCGCCGAGGAACGAGACCGAGGCGCTGTGGGAGAACTTCCTGGACTGCGTCCGGGGCCGCCGGCAGTCGACGTTCTGCCCGCCGGACCTCGGGGCGGCGGCGGTGGCGGTGGCCGCGATGGCGGCCCGGAGTTACCGGACCGGGCGGGCGCTGTTCTGGGACCGGGACCGGCGCGAGGTGTCGGCGGCGGACTCGTCGTGGGCGGAGCGGTGGGAGGGGCGGAGCCGGGGGCGCGGGAAGCCGAACCAGGTGTTCGGGTGGTCGGCCGGGGACGCCGGGAGCACGCTGAGCCCGCCGCCGCACCAGAGGCTGGCCGGCCCGTGGGTGGGCGGCGCCGACCCGGCGGCGTGATCCCCTGGAGCGCGGCCGTCCCGGCCGCCGCCGGAAGCAGCGGCCGGGACGGCCGCGCTCCACGCAGGAGGGCGGGCGATGGACTGGGACTCGGTCCTGCGGTCGGCGCTCATCGGCGGGGTCGCCGGCGGGCTGGCGGTGCTGCTGATCGGGGTCTTCGGCCCGCGGCGGGTGTGCCCGGAGTGCGGGCACAAGCTGCCGAAGTTCGGCAAGCCGCCGACCGGCCGGCGGACGGTGTACGGCGGGTGGAAGTGTCCGGAGTGCGGGTGCGAGGTGGACCGGAAGGGGAAGAAGGTCCGGGCCCGGGACGAGGACGACGAGTAGCGGGGCGGGCGTCTCCCGGTCCCGTGGGCGGGGCACTCCTGCCCCGCATCCGGATCAGCGGGGCAGGAGTGCCCCGCCCACGGGCGAACGGCTCGCGTCAGTTGCTGAGCGCCGCCGGCGGCGACGTGCTCGCTCCGACGGTCGCCGGCGCCGGCGCCTCGGACGGCACCCCCTCGGCCTGCCCGAGCAGCGCCTTCAGGTTCCTCCGGAACCCGTCGTACTGCGCCGCCAGCGCGTCCCGCTCGGCCGTCCGGGCCCTCAGGTCGGCCCGCAGCCCGTCCCGCTCCCCGGCGGCCGACGCCTGCCCGGCCCGGGCCTGGTCGACCTGCTCCTGCAGCCGGGCCGCCCGCTTCTCCGCCTCGGCCAGCTTCGCCCGCAGGTCGTCCCGCGCCGCCGCCGCCGCCCGGAAGTCCTCCTCCAGCCGCTGGGCCTTCGCCTCCCGCGACCGGTCCGACCCGCCCGGGCTCGGGGCGCAGCCCCACGCCACCGCCAGTGCCAGCAGGACCGGGCCGAACAACCGGTACGAACGGGTCATGGTGCTTCCCCCCGATCCGGGCGGGAGAGGTCCCGCCGGGTGAACGGTGTGACGAATCGGCCCGGACGCCCTCGGTTGCGCCGGCCCCGCACCTTCTCTCGGCGCCCGCACCCCCCGCACTTCACGAAACCTACCCGAATCCCCGGACCCGGATAGAACCCCGGGAGCCCCCACCCGCACACCCGCCCCGCGCCCGGCCGCGGAACCGCGCGCCCGGGCCGTGGCACCGCGGCCGCCGACCGGGTAGCATGTCCGGCTGACCACCCCGGACGAGAAGGTCCCTCCCATGCCGTTCGCCGTGTACGTCCAGGACCTGAACCCGCTCGGGTTCCGGGTCCTCTCGACCGTCGTCGCCGCGCTGCCGGTCGTCGTCCTGTTCTACCTGCTGGTCGGCCGGCGGTGGCTGGCGAGCAAGGCCGGGGCGGCCGGGGCGGTCGTCGCCATCCTGCTCGCGTGGCTCGTGTACAAGATGCCGCTCGAGATGGCGGGCTGGTCGTTCGTCCACGGGGCGGTGTTCGGACTCCTCCCGATCGGGTGGACCGTGTTCGCCGCCATGCTCCTGTACAACGTGACGGTCGAGGCCGGGCAGTTCGCGGTCATCCGCCGGTCGATCGGGGCGCTCTCCGGGGACGCCCGGGTGCAGGCGGTGCTGATCGGGTTCTGCTTCGGGGCGTTCATGGAGGGGGCGGCCGGGGCCGGGTCCCCGGTCGCCATCTGCGGGGCCATGCTCGTCGGCCTCGGCGTCCCCCCGTTCAAGGCCGCCGTCATCTGCCTGATCGCCAACACCTCCCCGGTCTGCTACGGCGGGCTCGGCGTCCCGATCCTCACCCTGGAGAGCGCCAGCGGCATCCCGGGGGACAAGATCAGTGTCGTGTGCGGGCACCAGCTCCCGATCCTCTCCTGCCTCATCCCGCTGTACATGGTGAAGACCATGTGCACCTGGCGGGAGACGCTCGCCGTCTGGCCGGCGCTGGCCGTCGGCGGCGGGTCGTTCGCCGTCTTCCAGTTCTTCTTCGCCACCGCCCACTACCACTTCGGCCTGCCCCCGGTCTGGCCGCTCACCGACATCGGCGGGGCGATCTTCTCGATGATCACCCTCGCCCTGTTCCTCAAGTTCGTCTGGAAGCCGCGGGACGAGTGGAAGTTCGCCCCCGAGAAGCCGACCGCCCCCCCGCCGGCGGCCGTCCCGCACGACCCGGTCTCCGAGGAGGCGCGGGAGGAGGCGGCCCTGATGCTCGAGAACCCGGCCCCGGCGGAGGCGGAGAAGCCGCTCACCCCCGGGCGGGTGATCCTGGCGTGGTCGCCGTGGGTCATCATGGCCGTCCTGCTGGCCCTGTCCGGGCTGCTCAAGGACGCGGAGAAGAAGGGGCCGATCGACCTCGGGTTGGCGAACTCCTTCTACGCCGAGAAGGTGCCGACCCTGCACAACGAGGTGGAGCGGGCGTACGACCTGCAGAAACTGGCCCCGCCGGACGCGGCGGCGAAGGGGTTGGACGTGCGCGAGGGGGAGCGCGGGACCCGGCTGCGGGAGCGCGAGGCGGCCGAGTTCCGGTTCATCTGGCTGACCGCCCCGGGCACCCCGGTGTTCCTCGCCGCGCTGGTGTCGATGGCCCTCCTCCGGCTGTCCCCGGCGCGGGTCGGGCGGGTGTTCGGGAAGACGTTCTACCAGATGCGGATCCCGATCCCGACGATCGCCCTGATGCTCGGGCTGAGCTACGTGACGAAGTACGCCGGGATGGACGCGACGCTCGGGGTGGCGTTCGCCGAGACCGGGGTGCTGTACCCGTTCTTCGCGGCCATGCTCGGGTGGCTCGGGGTGTTCCTGACCGGGACCGACGCCGGGAGCAATGCCCTGTTCGGGAGCCTGCAGAAGATCACCGCGACGGAGGTGTGGAACGCCCACCACGACGGGGCGATGAGCAACCTCACCCTGGACCAGGCCCAGGTGCTGATCTGCACCGCGAACAGCACCGGCGGGGTGATGGGGAAGATGATCGACGCCCAGAGCATCTGCGTGGCGACCGCCGGGACGAACCAGATCGGCAAGGAGGCGGACATCTTCAAGGCGGTGATCTGGCACAGCGTGTTCCTGGCCGCGGTGGTCGGGGCGCTGACGGCGCTGCAGGCGTTCGTCTGGCCGTTCACCCGGATGGTGCCTCATTGAGAGCGGGCAGTGGACGGCGGGCCGTGGTCCGTCGGACAATGACCACGCCCCCCGATTCGCGGCGCGTCTTCGACGCGCCCGCCGCCTGAGGTCGACACATGACACGCCTTTCGCTCCTCGCGCTCGCCCTGCTGGCGCCGCCCGCTGCGGCCGGCCCCGGGAAGTACAACAAGGTGCTCGCCCCCGGCGACCCGGCCCCGGCGTGGGCCGACCTGGAAGGGACCGACGGGAAGAAGCACGCCCTCGCCGACCTGAAGGACAAGGACGTGGTGGTGGTGGTGTTCACCTGCAACAGCTGCCCGGTGGCGAAGGACTACGAGGACCGGATCATCACGTTCGTCAAGGACCACTGCGGCAAGGACTCGAAGGTGGCGCTCGTCGCGATCAACGTGAACACCGGCAAGGACGACGCCCTGCCGGCGATGAGGAAGCGGGCGGCCGAGAAGTTCAACTTCCCGTACCTGTACGACCCGACGCAGGAGGTCGCCCGGAAGTACGGGGCCCTGTTCACCCCCGAGTTCTTCGTCCTGGGCAAGGACCGGAAGGTGGTGTACACCGGGGCGATGGACGACCGGCCCCCGCCGAACGGGCCGAAGGTCGACTACCTGGTGGCGGCGGTGAGGGCCGCCCTCGCCGGGACCAGGCCGGAGACCGCCGAGACGGCCGCCGCCGCCGGGTGCAAGATCAAGTTCGACCCGAAGAAGGACGACTGACCCGAATTGGTGGCACCGGCATTCCTGCCGGTGCTCCATCGGCGCACCGGCAGGAATGCCGGTGCCACCGGACACAGACAAACCCACCCCGTCGCTCACGCTCCGGGTTCGCCCGGCAACGTGGGGCTCTCGCTCAGCCGCACCTCGCCGAACCGCGCCCCGGCCGAGTCGTAGAAGATCACCCGGTCGGCGTCGGCCGCCCACACCGCGCTGGTGCGGAGTTGCCGCGGCCCCTCGACGTGGAACACCACCCCGCACGCCCGCCCGGCCTTCCGCAGCGGGGTGCGGAACAGCGGGGTCTGGGCCGGGTCGAGGCCGTCCCGCCCGCACAGCGTCCGGTGGACCAGCCCGGCCACGTCTTCCACCGCCGGACACGCGACGACCGCCTGCGACATTCGACCACCCCCGCGACGACTCCGGTGCCGAGGGTTCGGGAGGGCGAGGCTCCTGCCGAGCCGCGTGGCTCCGGCTCGGCAGGAGCCTCGCCCTCCCGGGCACCGCGTCCGGAACCGTCCATGTTCGTCGGCACCGCGGCGGCGGGGTCGGCGGGAAGGGGGTGCGAACGACCGCCCCGCGGCGGGCGGCCGTGCCGGTTCTACCAGTCGTGCAGCTGGCGCAGGCACTCGTACAGCACCACCCCGACCGCCGTCGCCAGGTTCAGGCTCCGCACCCGCCCGCCAGGCATCGGGATGCCCAGGAGCGTGTCCGCGTACTTCGCCCGCACCCCGGCCGGCAGCCCCTTCGACTCGCCGCCGAACAGCAGGCAGTCCCCGTCGGCGAACGCGGCCCGGGTGTACGGCCGGTCCGCCGGCGTCTCGACGCACCACACCCGCCCGCCGACCGCCGCCGCGAACTCCTCGAACGTCGCGTGCCGGACCACGTCGACCGCGTCCCAGTAGTCGATCCCGGCCCGCCGCAGCGACCGGTCGTCGAGGCGGAACCCGAGCCGGCCGACCAGGTGCAACCGGGCGCCGGTGGCGGCGCACAGCCGGGCGACGTTCCCGGTGTTCGGCGGGATCTCCGGCTCCCAGAGCGCGACGTGCAGCATCCGCCCCTCCGGTCGTGACGGTCGGCCGCATTCTACCGGCGGCGCGGCGGCCGCGGGCGGAAAGCGGTGGCCCGGCCATCGAACCCCGGTTCAGCACTCACGTCCGACCGGGAAGAATCCCCGTGGGCGAGGCACTCCCGCCTCGCACCGGCCGCGAGGCAGGAGTGCCTCGCCCACCCAGGTCACTCCCCCATGCCGGCCAAGCCCCGCCAGCCGCCCCCGCCCCGGTTCCGCCTCGACGCGGTCGCCCTCGCCCTGTTCGCCGCGTGGGGCCTGGCGGCGGCGGCCGTGGCGTCGTACCGCCCGCTCGCCGGCACCGACAACCTCCTCGGGTCGGCCGGCGACGACCTCGCCGGGTGGCTCGTCGACCCGCTCGGGTGGGCGGCGGTCGTGTTCCTCGGCGGGTGGCTCGTCCTCGCCGGCCTGCTCGTGGTGAACCGCTCGCCCGGCCGGCTCGCGGTCCGCACGCTGGGGTGGGTCGTGGTGACGGCGTGCGCCGCGGTCGCGGCCGACTGGTTCGCGGCCGGGCGGGGGCCGTCGGCCGCCGGGCGCGGCGGGAGCGTCGGGGCGTACCTGCGGTTCGGCCTCGAAGACGCCCTCGACCCGCTGGCCGCCCAGGCCGCGTTCGGGTTCGCCGTGCTGCTGGGGCTGCTGCTCGCCGCCGACCGGCTGGTGACCGGGGTCGCGCGGGCGGCGTGGGCAGTGGTGCGTGCGACCTGGCGGGCGGCGGTGTGGGGGAACGACCGGGTCGCCGACGGCAGCGGGGCGGTGGTGACCGGCCTCGGGGCGGCGGCGCGGGCCGTGACCGCCGCCGTCCCGGCCCGCAAGCCGACCCCGCCGCCCGCCCCCGGCCCGGCCGCCACCCCGTCGCTGCCGTTCGCCGAGCCCGACGAGCCGGGGGCGGAGGCCGCCCACCCGGACGACATCCCGATCCACGTCCACGCCGGCCCGACCCCGGTCCCGCCGGTGCGGGCCGCGCCGCCGCCCGCCGCCCCGGACGCCGACTACGAACTCCCGCCGCTGTCGCTCCTCACCGACCCGGACCCGTTCCCGGTCGAGGACCACGAGCAGAAGCTACGGGAGGTAGCCGTACTGTTAGAGAAGACGTGCCTCGACTTCGGCATCACGGTGAAGGTCGTCGGCATCCATACCGGGCCGGTGATTACTCAGTACGAGGTCTCACTGGAGACGGGGCTGCGCATCAACAAGGTCACCACCCTCGCCGACGACCTGGCCCTGAACCTGCGGGTGCCGAGCGTGCGCGTCGTCGCCCCGCTCCCGGGCCGCAACACCGTCGGCATCGAGGTGCCGAACGAGATCCGCCAGACGGTCCGGCTGAAGGAGGTGGTCGCGGCCACCGCCGCCGCCCCGCGGGTCGCCAAGTTCAAGCTCCCGCTGTTCGTCGGCAAGGACGTCGAGGGCCGCCCGCTCGCCTACGACCTGGCGGACATGCCGCACCTGCTGATCGCCGGCCGGACCGGGACCGGCAAGTCGGTCTGCCTGAACACGCTCATCGTCAGCCTGCTCCTGACCCGCCGGCCGGACGAGTGCCGGATGATCCTGATCGACCCGAAGAAGGTCGAGCTGTCCGACTACGCCCACATCCCGCACCTGATGACGCCGGTCGTCAAGGACGGGAAGAAGGCCGAGGCGATCCTGGCGTGGGCGGTGGACAAGATGGAGGAGCGGTACGAGTGGCTCCACCGGGCGCGTGTGAGAAAGGTGTCCGCCTACAACGAGTTGCCGTTCGAGGAGATCGTCCGCCGCGTCCACCCGGACGGCGAGGACGAGCTGAAGAGCATCCCCCGCACCATGCCGTACATCGTGATCGTGATCGACGAGGTGGCCGACCTCATCATGCAGATGAAGAAGGAGATCGAGAGCCGCATCATCCTGCTCGCCCAGAAGTCGCGGGCGGCCGGCATCCACCTGGTCCTCGCCACCCAGAAGCCGACGGTCGACGTGATCACGGGGCTGATCAAGTCGAACCTGCCGGCCCGCATCTGCTTCCAGGTGAACAGCCGGTCGGACAGCGCCGTGGTGCTGGACGAGAAGGGGGCCGAGAAGCTGCTCGGGACCGGCGACATGCTCCTGCTGCAGCAGGGGGTGACGACGCGGGCGCAGGGGGCCTACGTCGACGACCGGGAGATCGAGCGGGTGGTGGCCGCGGTCGCCACCGACACCCCGAACTACGACAGCGAGCTGCTGAACCTGAAGACCCGCGACCAGGCGGAAGGTGGCGGCGGGGAGGGGGGCGGGGGCCTGCGCGACCGCGACCCGCTCTACGAGCAGGCGGTGGAGATCGTCGTCCGGGAGCAGCGCGGGAGCACGTCGCTGCTGCAGCGGGCGCTCGGGATCGGGTACGGGAAGGCGTCCCGGTTCATCGACTTCATGGCCGAGGACGGGATCGTCGGGGCGTACAACGGGAGCAACGCCCGGCAGGTGCTGGTCACCCCGGAAGACTGGGAGGCGCGGAAGGCGGGGTGACCGGCGGCCGGTATCCGATGCCGGTCACGCGCAGCCCGGCCAGCCCGACCAGGATGCCGGCCCAGTTCAGGACCACGTCCCGGACGCTCCCGTGCCGGTTCGGGACGTACAGCTGCCCGACCTCGGTCCCGGCCCCGTGGACGACGAGCGTCAGCACCGCCACCCAGAAGTACGGCCGGCGGACCGGGAGGAACGCGGTCAGGACGGTCAGGAAGGCGTACGCCCCGACGTGCAGGCCCTTCGCGAAGGCGAACTTCAGGTGCCCCGGGATCGCCCGCCCGACCTCCTCCGGGACCGGGACCGGGTGGAGCAGCTTCCACGTCCACAGCCCGAGGAACAGGAAGAAGACGACGAAGGGGAGGACGGTTCGCATCCGGCGGGCGGCTCCTACTGGCGGCTCGACCCGAGCTCGCGCAGCCGGGTCTTTAGGTACTTCGCCCGGGCGGCGTTCCGCTCCTCCCCGTCGAGCGGGTGGCCGACCAGCTTCTGCAGGTGCGCCGCCTGCGTCTGGATGAACAGCTGGTTCACCGCCGTCGCCGGCACGTCGTCGATCAGCCGGAGGTGGATGCCGAGGCGGACCACCGACAGCAGCTCCATCGTCTCCTCGGCGGTGATCATGGTCGCGCTGCCGAGGGTGCCGAGGGCCCGCGCCACCCGGTCCTGCTCCGCCTGCCGCCGCTCCTTCAGGAGCACCGTCCGGGCCTGCCGCTCGTACTGCAGGATGGTCAGGATCACCTCGCGGATCTCGCCCAGGATCTTCGCCTCGCTCTTCCCGAGGGTCACCTGGTTGGAGATCTGGTACAGGTCGCCGAACGCCCGGCTCCCCTCCCCGTGCAGCCCGCGGACCGCCAGGTTGATCTTCTGCAGCGCCCGGAACACCTTGTCGATCTGCTTCGTCAGCCCGAGCGCCGGGAGGTGGAGCATGACGCTCGCCCGCAGCCCGGTCCCGACGTTCGTCGGGCAGGCCGTCAGGTACCCGAACTGCGGGTGGAAGGCGTACGGGAGCCGGGCCTCCAGGGCGTCGTCGAGGCGGTCGATGTCGGCCCAGGCTTCTTCGAGGGCGAACCCGCTGCGGAGGACCTGCAGCCGCAGGTGGTCCTCCTCGTTCACCATCACGCTGACCGACTCCTGGGCGTCGAACGCCACCCCGCGGGGGCCCTCGACGACCGCGGCCAGTTCCCGGCTGATGAGCTGCCGCTCGACCAGGAACTGGCGGTCGAGGGCCGGGAGCCCGGGGACGTCGTGGTAGTCGAGGCGGTACGGGAGGTCGGCCTTGGCGACCGCCTCCTTGGCCCGTGCCACCGTCTCGGCCTTCTGGGCGTTCGACCCCCGGCCGGTGAACGGGTAGTCGGCGAGGTTGCGGGCCAGGCGGATGCGGGTGGACACGACCGCGTCCGACTCCGGGCCGGTCCCGCGGAGCCACTCGCCGAGGTTCGGGAGGAGGCTGTCGAGGTTCATCCGGGGGTCCCTTCGGCTTGCGCCTCCAGCGCGCGGATCCGGTCGCGGAGCCGGGCCGCCTCTTCGTACTGCTCGGCCGCGACCGCGTCCCGCAGCCGGCCGCGGAGGCTGTCGGCCTCGGCCGCCCGGGCGGCGGCCGGCACCTTGCCGGCGTGGGCGGTGGCCCGGTGGACCCGCTCCAGGAGCGGGTCGAGGGCGGCCCGGAAGGCGTCGTAGTCGTGCGGGCAGCCGAACCGGCCGGCCGCCTTGAACGCCCCGTAGGTGAGGCCGCAGGCCGGGCAGGCCGGGTCGGCCGAGACCGCCGGGCGGGCGGCCCCGAGGAGCCCGAGCAGGGCGGTCAGGTCGAGCTGCGGCCCCGGCCCGGCGGGGATCAGCCCGCGGTCCCGGGCGCACCCGTCGCACAGGTGCGCCTCCCGCTTCTTCCCGTCCACTAGGTCGGTCAGGTGGACGGTGGCCGGGCGCTCGCAGAACATGCACGTCATCCCGGTCCCCCGGTCGCGGCCCGTCAGCCCTCTTCCAACTGCCGGATGCGGTCGCGGACCCGGGCCGCCTCCTCGTACTTCTCCTCGGTCACCAGGGTGTGGAGCTGCTGGCGGAGGTGGGTCAGCTCGGACTGGGCGGGCTTGGCCCGGGGGCCGCGGCGCGGGGCCTTGCCGGCGTGCCGGGTCTCCCCGTGGACGCCCTCCAGCAGCGGCAGGAGGTCCGCCCGGAAGGCGTCGTAGTCGTGCGGGCAGCCGAACCGGCCGTGGTTCCGGAACTCCAGGAAGGTGATCCCGCAGGCCGGGCACCGGGCCCCGGCCGGGGCGTCCTCGTCGGCCGCGGCGAGCTTGCCGTGCTTCTTCTGCTGCGGCTCGTACAGGTACTTCTTGGCGCAGTCCTCGCACAGGTGGACTTCCTCGAAGCGCTCCTCCGGCAGCACCTCGGTGATGTGCAACGTGGCCTGCTTCGGGCAGCGCTGACACTTCATCGGCCGGACCCCCGCCCCGCCGGGCCCGGCCCCGCGGTACGGCCATTCTACCAGTGCGGGCGGGGATGGGGGATGGGGATTGGGTTCGGAAGGGAGGGGGTGAAGGGGTGAACGGGTGAGGGGGTGACCGAGACCGGGGTTGTCTCGGTCACCCCCTCACCCGTTCACCCCTTCACCCCCTCTCCCGGGCGAAGCCGGCCTTGCCCCCGCCGCCGGTCCCGGCGTATGGTCGGCCGCCCTCGGACCGCGGGGAGGCTGCATGGACGGGTTCCGCGACCGCCCGGTCTGGCTGCTCGGCCTGGCCGGGCTGGTCCTCGCCCAGGCCGGGCTGGCGCTGGCCCTGTTCGGCCCGGACCGGGCGTGGGCGGCGGTCACCGACGACCGCCCGCTGATGTCCGGCCGGCACCCGCTCCACCTGTACCACGGCGCCCTCGGGGCCGAGTCGTTCTGCGCCCGGGCCGCCACCACCTGCTACGACCCCCACTTCCAGGCCGGGTACCCGAAGACCCCCGTCTTCGACGGCGGGAGCCGGCCGGCCGAGCTGTTCCTCGTCCTCGGCGGCGGCACCTACCGGCCGGGGGCGTACAAGGTCGGGCTGTTCGCCGTCCTGGCCCTGGTGCCGGTCTGCTTCGCGGCGGCCGCCCGCGGGGCCGGGCTGCCGGCCGGGGCGGCGGTCCTGGCCGGGGCCGCGGGTATTGTCCTCGGGTGGTCCGGGCCGGCCGCCCGGATGATCGCCGAGGGGCAGTTCGACGGCCTGGCCGCCGGGCTGGCGGCGGTGGTGTTCGTCCCGTGGCTGGCCCGGTTCGCGGCGACGCTCGGGGTCGACGCCTGGCTGGTCCTGGCCGCGGCCGCCCTGGTCGGGTGGTACGCCCACCCGTTCCTGTGGGTCGGGCTGACGCCGGTGGTGCTCGCCTACTACCTCGTGTTCGCCCCGCGGCACGGGCCGGCGTTCCACCTCGGGCTGGCCGGGGTGACGTTCGCCGGGGTCGCCCCGAACGTGTGGTGGCTGGTCGACTGGGGGAAGTACTGGTGGGTCCGCCAGTCGGCCGCGGACGCCGTCCCGCCGCCGGACTGGGCGGCCGCCCTCGCCGACCCGCTCGGCGGGCTGCCGGGCGGGGCGGCGCTGGTCCTCGCCGGGGTGGCCGGGGGGGTCGTCGGGTGGCGGGCCGGGCGGCGGGCGGCGGCCGGGCTGGTCCTGCTCGCGGCCGGGCTGGCGGCCGCCGCCGCCCGGGTCGCCGGGGCGTGGCCGGTCGTCGCCCCGGACGTCCCGGACCGGCTCGGGCTGCTGGCCGCCGCGTTCCTCGTCCCGCCGGCGGCGCTCGCCGCGTGGGCGGTGCTCGGGCGGGTGAAGCTGGCAACGGCGGCGACCGTCGTCCTCACCGCCTGGCTCCTCGCCGCCGGGTGGGCCGACGGCCGGGGCCGGCCGCTCGCCCGGGCGGCCGGGGTGGCCGCCGACCCGCTCCCGGTCGGGCTGACGGCCGAGCAGCGGGAGTTGGTGGCGGTGCTGCGCCGGCACACCACCACCGAGGCCCGGGTGCTGTGGGACGAGACGGCGACCCCGGGGGACCGGCGGCCGGGGTGGAACTGGTCGGCCCTGCTGCCGGTGCTCACCGGCCGGCACTACCTGGGCGGGCTGGACCCGGAGTCGGGGGTGGAGCACGGGTACTGCGCGATGTGCTGCCGGCAGCTCGGCGGCCGCGGGTGGGGGGAGTGGACGGACCCGGAGCTGCGGGCGTTCTGCGACTGGTACAACGTCGGGTGGGTGGTGACCCGGAGCCCGGAGGCGGCCGGGCGGTGGGCGGCGTACCCGCCGGCGAAGGAGGTGGCCCGGCTGGCCGAGGGCGGGCGGGAGGTGGTGGTGTTCGCCCTGGACCGGCCGCGGTCGTTCGTCCTGACCGGGGCGGCGGCGTGGGAGTCGGCCGGCCCGGGCCGGGTGGTGCTGACCCGGGTGGCGCCGAACCCGGCCGGGTACGTGGAGCTGAGCCTGCACTGGGTCGACGGGCTGCGGGTGTTCCCGAGCTACGTCCGGGTGGAGGTGCTGAAGGACCCGACCGGGCGGGACCCGACCCACCACGTCCGGCTGGTGGTCCCCGGCCCGACCCCGCGGGTCACCCTGACGTGGGACTCGCCGTGACCGGGGCGAGCCGGATTTCGGGTGGGAGTAGGGTGGGCCGAGGCCGGCGCTTCGCCGGCGAGTCCCACCACCGCGCCGCTCCGGCGGGCCGAGGCCGGCGAAGCGCCGGCCTCGGCCCACCCTACTCCCGTCCCGCCGACGCCGGCCCCCCGACCCGCTTGACGTACGCCGTCCCGACGTCCACCTGCTCCATCGTCACCGACCGGCACAGCCCGACCAGGTCGGGGCGGTCGGCCGGGGCCTGGATCTCGCAGATGCCGAAGAACTGGTCCTGGAGGAACCGCAGCACCTGGGCCAGGAGCAGCTTCGCCATCCCCTGCCGCCGCAGGTCCTCCCGCACCTGCACGTCCAGCACCCCGGCCGACGGGAACCCCCACCGCCACCCGTACCCCTCCAGCTCCCACACCACCGCCCGGGCGGCCGGGAAGTTGTTCGCCAGCTTGTCCGCCGCCCGGAACTCGACCGGCTCGAGCGTCCCCCAGACGCAGTCGTGCCACCACGACGGCACCCCGGCCGCCCGCACCACCTGCGTCTCGTACCGCCGGCGGAGGAACGCGAACCGGTTGTCGGCGACCGCCAGCGGGGCGTCCAACTTCTTCTGGAACACCAGCGTCGTCCCGCCCGGCTCGTACCCGAGGCCGCGGAAGAACGGGTCGGCGGCGGTGTCGGACGCGAGGAACCCGGGGCACCCGGTCCCGCCGTACAGGCCGAACCCGTACGGGCAGTACGGCCACCGCGGGCCGGCCCACAGGACGGTCGACCCGCGGGCGGTCAGGTACTCCTCGGCCTTCCGCACCAGGTCGCGGCCGAGGCCGCGGCGGCGGGCGTCCGGGCGGACGGCGAGGGAGCAGATGACGCCGTTGGTCGGGTCGAGGGCGGACAGCTCGTCGTTCGGCCCGAACCCGGCGAGGACGTACCCGAGAACCTTGTCGCCGTCGGCCGGGTCGGCGGCGACGATCAGCCCGTCCGGGTCGAAGTACGGCTTGGAGAACACCCACCGCTCGAGGAGGGAGGGGGTGCGGAGGGGGTAGGCGCTGCGGGCCTGGTGGGACTCGTTCCACACGTCCGCGAGCGCCGGCGGGTCGGTGTTGCGGAAGCGGCGGAACGTAAGCACGGCCGGCTCCGGCGGCCCGCCGGGGGAGGACGGCGGCGGTGGTCGGATCAGGCCAATACTATGACCCCCGGTGCCGGGCCGCAAGAACGCCGGGCGCGGGGGGCCTCCGACCCGGCCGCCCGCCGGGGTCGTCTCCGTCGGCCGCCGGGGGTTGCGCTCCGGGCCTGGCGGCCCGTCGCTCCACCCCCGGCTACCGTCGGTCACCCCTCCGGGGTTCCAACCGGTGTAGTCCCGGAGGGACGACCGAGTGTAGCCGGGGGTGGAGCGCAGCGCAACCCCCGGCGGCGTCCGCGCAACCCCTGGCGGCGGACACGGACGGACCGGCCCCCAACCCCGTCGGGCGTCGGCGGAACGGCCGCCGCGCCGCCACCAACCCGGGAGCGACCCATGACCCGCCTCCTCGTCCCCCTCGCCGTGCCGCTCCTGCTGGCCGCCGACTGGCCGCAGTTCCTCGGTCCGACCCGCGACGGCCACTCGCCCGAGACGAAGCTCGCCTGGGACTGGCCGAAGGCCGGCCCGCCGGTCGCCTGGCAGAAGGACGTCGGGAAGGGGTGGGCCGGGCCGGTCGTCGCCGGCGGGAAGCTCATCCTGTTCCACCGGGTCGCGGACGAGGAGGTGGTCGCGGCCCTCGACCCGGCCACCGGGAAGGAACACTGGGCGTCCACCTACCCGACGAAGTACCGCGACGACTTCGACTTCGACAACGGCCCCCGGGCGACCCCGCTCGTCGCCGACGGGCGGGTCTTCACCCTCGGGGCGAACGGCGACTTCCACGCCTGGGAACTCGCCACCGGGAAGAAGCTGTGGGGCCGGAACCTGCTCGCCGACTACAAGGCGTCGAAGGGGTTCTTCGGCGTCGCGTGCTCGCCGCTGCTGCTCGACGGGAAGCTGCTGGTGAACGTCGGCGGGAAGGGGGCGGGCGTCGTGGCGTTCGACCCGGCAACCGGGAAGGAGGTGTGGAAGGCGACCGACGACGCGGCGAGTTACTCCTCCCCGACCGCCGCCGAGATCGACGGGAAGCCGGCGGCGGTGTTCCTCACCCGGTACGGGCTGCGGGTGCTGTCCCCGGCCGACGGGAAGGTGCTGTACGAGCTGGAGTGGCGGCCGCGGATCGACGCCAGCGTCCAGGGGGCGACGCCACTCGTGTGGAAGGACGAGATCTTCCTGACCGTGTCCTACGCGACCGGGGCGGTGCTGGTGAAGGCGAAGGGCGGCGACCTGGCCGAGGTGTGGCCGAACCCGAACCGGGCGTCGGTGGGGAACGACAAGACGCTGTCGAGTCAGTACGGGACGCCGGTCCGGGTCGGCGACTACCTGTACGGGGTTCACGGCCGGGCGGACGTGGGGACGGCGGAGCTGCGGTGCGTCGAGTGGAAGACCGGGGCGGTGAAGTGGGGGGTGCCGAAGTTCGGGGTGGCGTCGCTGGTGGCGGTCGACGGCGGGCTCTTGGCGCTGACCGAGGGCGGCGACCTGGTCCGGTTCGACGCCTCGCCGGACGGGTACAAGGAGCGGGGGCGGGGGGCGGTGCTGGCGAAGCCGGTGCGGGCGGCCCCTGCGGTGGCGGACGGCCGGCTGTTCGCGCGGGACGGCTCGAAGCTGGTGTGCGTGAAGCTGAAGTAGGGTGGGCCGAGGCCGGCTCTGCGGCCGAGTCCCACCACCGCCGTCGCCCGGTGGGACTCGCCGGCGAAGCGCCGGCTCGGCCCACCCTACTCGGCGTCCGGCTTCCGCCGAGTGGCGTCGTTGTCGAGCTTGTTCAGCCGGTCGGACCGGTGCTTGCCGAGGTTCCCCTCGGCGTCGGCGGCCGCGTCCGGGTTCTCGGCCAGGGTCCGCTTCAGCTCCTGCCGGCGGTGCTTGTTCCCGCGCTTCTTGATCGCCCGCTTCAACTCGCGGAGCTGTCGCTTATCCGGGTCCGGCACGGTATCCTCCTCGAATGGCCCGCGTCCTGATCGCCACCGACGCCTGGCACCCGCAGGTCAGCGGGGTGGTCCGCACCCTCGACACCACCGCCCGCGTCCTCCGCGGGTGGGGCCACGCCGTCGAGGTGGTCGAGCCGACCGCGTACCCGTCGGTCCCGACCCCGTTCTACCCCGAGATCCCAGTCTGCTACCCCCGGCCGGGCCGCGTCTACGAGCGGGTGGCCCGGTTCCGCCCGGACCACGTCCACGTCTCCACGGAGGGCGTCCTCGGCCTCCTGGTTCGCCGGTTCTGCCGGCGAATGCGGTGGCGGTTCACCACATCGTACCACACCCGCTTCCCCGAGTACCTGAAGCGGCTGGCGTGGGTGCCGGAAGGAATCACCTACCGCTTCCTCCGGTGGTTCCACGGGGCGTCGGCGGGGATGATGGTGGCGACCCCGAGCCTGGAGCGCGAGCTGATCGGGCGCGGGTTCCGCCCGCCGGTCCGGCGGTGGTCGCGCGGCGTCGACCTGGATGTCTTCCACCCGCGGCCGCGGGCCGACGCCGGGCGCCCGCGGCCGGTGCTCTTGTACGTCGGCCGGGTGTCGCACGAGAAAGGGATCGACGACTTCCTGCGGCTGAAGACGGCCGGGACGAAGCTGGTGGTCGGGGACGGGCCGGCGCGGGCAAGTTTGGAGAAGCAGTACCCGGAGGCGGTGTTCCTCGGGTATCGCAAGGGGCAGGCGTTGGGCGAGGTGTACGCGGCGGCGGACCTGTTCGTGTTCCCGAGCCGGACGGACACGTTCGGGGTGGTGCTGATCGAGGCGCTGGCGAGCGGGCTGCCGGTCGCCGCGTACCCGGTCACCGGGCCGATCGACATCGTCGCCGACCCCAAGCTCGGGGCGCTGGACGACGACCTCGGGGCGGCGGTGGGGCGGGCTCTGGCGACCGGCGACCGGGCGGCGTGTGCGGCGGCCGGGGCGGGGTACACGTGGGAGAACTGCACCCGGCAGTTCCTGGCGAACCTGGTGCCGGTCCGGTGCTGACTTGGCGAGCGTCGGGGCGTGAGCCCGACGTGCGTTGGAGGCCACGTCGGGCTCACGCCCCGGCGCTCGCCAAGACCCGGGAGGGTCCGGCCGGTAACATACCCCCGGAGGGGGTGAGCCGTGGCCGCCGACGAGCCGTGGTACCGGGACGGGCTGGCGTTCGAGTGCACCCGGTGCGGCACGTGCTGCACCGGCGACCCCGGGTACGTGTGGGTGACCGAGGACGAGCTGGCGGCGATCGCCCGGTTCCTCGGCCAGCCGCTGCGCGAGGTGCGCGAACTGTACGCCCGGAAGGCCCGCGGCCGGATCACCCTCCGTGAGCGGGCGAACGGCGACTGCACGTTCTGGGACGCGGACAAGGGCTGCACGATCTACCCGGTCCGCCCGCCGCAGTGCCGCACCTGGCCGTTCTGGGACAGCAACGTCGCCACCCCCGCGGACTGGGAGCACACCTGCTCCGTCTGCCCCGGCTCCGGGAAGGGCGAGGTGATCCCGGTCGAGGAGATCACCCGGCGGCTGAAGGTCATCAAGATGTGAGGTGCGACGTGTGGGACTTCGCCACCACGGCTCGGGGCCTGACGGGGAGGGGTGGGGCCGGCCGGACTCCGCGGCAGGTGGCTCCCCCTCACCCGCCGCTCCGCGGCGACCTCTCCCCAGCGGGGAGAGGTGGGGGTGGCTGGCCTCCTCGGCAGCTATCCGGGTCGGGTGGCTGTGGGGTGGCCGCACCACCCCCACCTCTCCCCGCTGGGGAGAGGTCGCCGCCGGCGCTTCGCCGGCGGCGGGTGAGGGGAAGCCACGCAAACGGTCACCCCCCAGCCCTTCCCTTCCGCCTCGCCCTCGCCGCCCTCCTCTTGTCCGTCCCCGCCCCCGCCGCCGACCCGGTCCTCGTCGGCCACCGCGGGCTCCCGACCCACGCCCCCGAGGAAACCCTCGCCGGCTTCAACGCCTGCGTCGACTTGCGGGTCGGGATCGAGCTCGACGTCCGCCGCACCCGCGACGGCCAGCTCGTCTGCCTCCACGACCCGACCGTCGACCGCACCACCGACGGCAAGGGGAAGCTCGCCGACCTGTCCCTCCGCGAACTCCGCCGGCTCGACGCCGGGAGGCGGTTCGACCCGGCGTTCGCCGGCGAGCGGGTGCCGGCCCTCGAAGAACTCTTCTCGCTGCTCAAGGAGCGGAAAGCCACCTCCACCCTCGTCGCCGTCGACCTGAAGGAACCCGACTGCGAGGCGGACGCGGTGAAGCTCGCGGAGAAGGCCGGCGTCCTGAAGCAGGTCGTGTTCATCGGCCTGGCGATCGAGAACGTGAAGGTGCGGGAGAAGCTGAAGGAGGCGAACCCGGCGGCCGCGTGCGCCGCCCTGTGCCCGGCGGCCGACGGGCTCGGGGACGCCCTCGCGGACACGACCGCCGACTGGGTGTACGTCCGCTTCATCCCGACCGCCGACGAGGTGAAGAAGGTTCACGCCGCGGGGAAGCGGGTATTCCTGGTCGGCCCGCTGGTGATGGGGAAGGAGCCGGGGAACTGGGCGAAGGCCCGGGCCGCCGGCGTCGACGCGGTCCTGACCGACTTTCCGCTCGAGTGCCGGGCGGGGTGGCGGCCGGACGGGAAGAAGTGACGTCCGGTCTTCCGTGGCACAACCGTCCTCGGTTGTGCATACCCTGGCACAACCGAGGACGGTTGTGCCACGAGAAGACTGGGCGGGCGCTACCCATCCCGCCGGGGCCGTGATACCCTGTCGGCATTTCCACCCCGGAGGCCCCGATGTTCTCCCGCCCCCTCGCCGCCGCGCTCGCCGTGCTGATCGCCCTGCCGGCGTGCAACAAGGACAAGCCGGCCCCCAACCCCGACACCGCCCCGCCGCCGACCCCGGCCCCGAACCCGAACAAGGGCAAGGACCCGAAAGACCCGAAGGACCAGGACCCGCCCCCGCCGGTCGAGCCCGGCCTGCCGACGTTCCCGTTCCCGAACCGGCCGATCTACGCGACCGCCGCCGGGGCCCCGTTCCGCCTCGCCAGCGAGAACAACCTGAAGGAGATCGCCATCGGGTTCCTCGCCTTCCAGGACGCCTTCATGTACACCCCGGTCGGGATCGCGGACAAGGACAAGAAGCTCGGGCTGAGCTGGCGGGTCGCGCTCCTCCCGTACCTCGGGCAGGACGCGCTGTACAAGGAGTTCAAGCTCGACGAGCCGTGGAACAGCGAGCACAACAAGAAGCTGATCCCGAAGATGCCGAAGGTGTACTCCCCGCCGCGGGTGGACGCCAACGGGTACACCTTCTACCGGTCGTTCACGGGGCCGGACACCGTGATGCCGCCCGGCGGCCAGGCCTTCCCGGGGGCGCCGGTCCGCGGGCGGGTGCTGTTCGCCATCCCCGACGGGTCGTCGAACACCCTGCTCGTCGCCGAGGCGTACGACCCGGTGATCTGGACGAAGCCGGACGAGCTGGCGTTCGCCCCGGGGAAGCCGCCGAAGATGGGCGGGGTGTTCGCCGCCGGGTTCAACGCCGCGTTCTGCGACGGCAGCGTGAAGTTCCTCCCGATCGGGCTGCCGCCGAACACCCTGTGCGACCTGATCCAGACCAACGACGGGCGGGCCATCCAGCTGCCGTGACCCGCCACCCATGCTGGAGCCCGCATGCCGGTCCGCCGCCGCCGCGCCCTGACCGCCCCGGTCGCGGCGCTCCTGCTCGCCCTGCCGGCGTGCCGCAACACCGACGACCGCACCCCCGAGGCGAGCCGGGCCAACCTCGAACGGATCGGGAAGGCCGTGTACGCCCACGCCGGGGCCCCGCCGGGGAACGCCGCCTGGGACTTCAAGGCCGACTACCGCCTCCCGGCCGGGTTCTGCGGCCCGGACCGGAAGGCCCCGGGCCTGAGCTGGCGGGTGCAGCTGCTGCCGCACCTTGGGGAGGACGAGCTGTTCCGCCGGTTCAAGCTCGACGAGGCGTGGGACAGCCCGCACAACGCGACCCTCATCCCGCGGATGCCGGCGGTGTACGCCACGCCCGGGACCCCGGCGGACGGCCGCACCCACTACCGCGGCCTGGTCGGGCCGCAGGGGGTGTTCGGCGCGCACGTCCGGCCGGACCGGCACAAGCCCGGCGACCCGCTGTCCGGCGCCTCGCTGCACGGGATCACCGACGGCACGGCGAACACCGTCGTGGTGGTCGAGGCCGAGGAGGCGGTGGTGTGGACCCGGCCGGACGACCTGCCGGTCGGCGGCGACCACCCCGCCCCGAAGCTCCGGGCGGTCGGCGGCCGGGCGAACGTCCTGTTCTGCGACCGGACGGTCCGCACCCTGCCGGCGAACATCCCGGAGGCGAACCTGAAGGCCCTGTGTACCGCCGCCGGCGGCGAGCCGGGCGACGTGCAAACCATCCCCTGACCGACCCCCGGAGGCCGCATGCCCGGTTCCCGCCCCGCCGCTGTGATCGGTCTGGTCGCGGCCCTGCTGCTCCTGCTGCCGGCCTGCGGCAGGCGGGACGCCCTGCCCGATGAACCGATCGCCCCGCCCGAACCGAGTGCCTCGCCGGAGGTGAGCCAGAAGAAGTTGAAGGAGATCGCGGCGGCGCTCGACGGGTACATTCAGGTGGGCAACGGCCTGCCGGCGGGCCTCCTCGGCCCGGACGCGAAGGCCCCGGGGCTGAGCTGGCGGGTGCAACTGCTCCGGGTGCTCGGGCACCGGGAGTTGTACGACGCGTTCGAGATGACCGAGCCGTGGGACAGCCCGCACAACCGCAAGCTGATCGACCGCATGCCGGCCGTGTACGCCCGGCCCGACGGGAAGGGGCCGCCCGGGTACACCCACTACCGCGGGCTGGTCGGGCCGCAGGGGGCGCTCGAGCCGCGGGGGCGCCACCCGGCGGACCCGCCGAGACCCGAGCCCGGGCACGCGCTGTACTCCCTCCCGCTGCCCGCGGGGGCGCCCGACGGCACGTCCCACACCCTGTTGGTGGTCGAGGCCGAGGAGGCGGTGGTGTGGACCCGGCCGGACGAGCTGCCGGTCGGCCCCGGCCACCCGGTGCCGAAGCTCGGCGGGGTGGCCCGCGGTGGGGCGAACGTCCTGTTCTGCGACGGGTCTGTCTACTTCCTGCCCGCCGACACCCCGGCCGACACGGTGAAGGCCCTCTGCACCGCCAGCGGCGGGGAGACCGTCGAACTGCCGGGCCGCGTACTCCCGAAGTGACGCCGGGTCACGGCCCGGCCGCCAGGGCGACCGCCACCTCGGCCGCGAGCCGGGCGTTCGCCACGATCAGCGCCCGGTTCGCGGCCAGCGTCCGGCCGCCGCTCAGCTCCGCCAGCCGGGCCAGCAGGAACGGGGTCAGCTTCGCCCCGGTCACCCCGGCCGACCGGGCGTCCGCCTCGGCCGCCGCCAGCCACCCGCGGAACTCGTCCGCCGGCACCGCCACGTCCGCCGGACAGGGTTGCGCCAGCACCGCCCCGCCCCCGCCCATCCGGACGTGGGCGGCGAACACCGCCGCCGCCTCGGCCGGGGTTTCCACCCGACAGGACACCTCGAGGTCCGACCCGGCGACGTAGAATGCCGGGAAGGCGTCGGTCCGGTACCCGAGGACGGGCACCCCCAACGTCTCCAGCACCTCGAGCGTTCGCGGCAGGTGGAGGATGCTCTTCGCCCCGGCGCAGACGACCAGGACCGGGGTGCGGGCGAGTTCGGCCAGGTCGGCGGAGATGTCGAACGGGTCGGCGTCCCGGTGGGCGCCCCCGATCCCGCCGGTGGCGAACACCCGGACCCCGGCGGCGCGGGCCAGGGCCATCGTCGCCGACACGGTGGTGGCCGCCGACCGCCCCAGCCCGACGGCCGCCCCGAGGTCGCGCCGGCTGGCCTTGCGAACGCCCGGGGCGCGGGCGAGCTCGGCCAGTTGGTCGTCCGCCAGCCCGACCGTCGGGGTTCCGTCACGAATGGCGACCGTCGCCGGCACCGCCCCGGCCGCCCGGACGGCCGCCTCCGCCCCGCGGGCGGTGGCGAGGTTGTCCGGCCACGGCAGCCCGTGGGCGATCAGGGTGGACTCCAGGGCCACCACCGGCCGGCCCGCGGCGAGGGCGGCCCGGACCTCGGCGGACGGGGTGAGCCACGGCGCAACCATTCCGCCCCCGGGTCGAAGTCGGCGAAAATCGGGACGGTCATGTCGACAGCCGTCCCTCTCCGGATCATGATGCCGCTATGAGCGCGAACGACCAGGTCGCCTCCACCCCCTCGACCAGCGACGCGACCGCCCCGGCGGTCCCGGTCGCCGACGTGGTCCTGTCGCTCTCGCCCCCGACCCCGGCGGCCGTCCTGGCCTGGGTGGCCACCGCCGGCGGGCAGCCGTGGTTCCCGTCCGGCCACGCCGCCGCCACCCGGACCGACCGGGACGCCCTGGACGACCCGCTGAACCGGCTCCGGCTGGCCGGTCTGGTCCGGGTCGTGGACTGGGTCCGGGGGGAGGGCCAGGGGTACGCCCTGACCCCCGCCGGGGAGGCGGCGGCCGCGACCGGGATCGGCGTCCCACCCCCCGACACCGCCACCGGAACGGACCCCGTGCCGCCCGACCCCGACCCCCCGCCGCCCGCCGACGACTCCCCGGCCGCCCGGCTCGACCTCGACCCCCGCCCCCCGCTGGTCGTCCCGGTCCTCTTGGTGGCCAACGTCCTGTGGTTCTTCGTCGGGGTGGTGGCGACGGTCCGCGGCGGGCAGTCGGTCTGGCAGTACCTGGCGGGCGGGAGCCCGGCGGTGCTGCACCGGCTCGGGGCGGTGACCGGGGCCGACCTGGCGGCCGGGGAGTGGTGGCGGCTGGCCAGCTCGTGCTTCGTCCACTTCGGCGGGGTGCACCTGTTGGCCAACCTGTTCGCGCTGGCGATGATGGGGCCGCTGGCCGAGCTGCTGTGGGGGCGGAAGCGGCTGGCGGTGATCTACGCCGTGTCCGGGCTGGGCGGGGCGTGCCTGGCGATGGCGAACCGGCCGGAGGTGCTCCTGGCCGGGGCGTCCGGGGCGATCTGGGGGGTGCTCACCTCGCTCCTGGCCTGGGTGCTGCTGTTCCGGAACCGGCTCCCGGAGGACACCGCCCGGGACTGGTCCCGCCGGCTGTGGGTGGTGCTGCTGCTGAACGCCGGGCTGAGCTTCCTCCCCGGGCTGAGCTGGGAGGGCCACTTCGGCGGCGGGGTGGCCGGGTTCGTCGCCGCCGGGCTACTGAACGCACTGCGGACCGGGGACCGGGCCCGCCGGGCGGTCGCCCTCGTCTGCCTGGTGGCCCTGCCGGTCGGGTGCGTCGGCGGGCTGGTGCTGGCGATGACGCGGGGCGAGGCGTGGGCCGACTACCGGCAGGCGGCCGAGCGGCGGGCCGCCCGGGACCGGGACCTCCGGCAGGCGGACGTGCGCGGCCGCCTCGCCGTCCTGTCCCCGGCCGCGGTCCGGGCGGTGGAGAAGGAGGCCGGGTACGCCCTGATGCTGACCGGGGAGCCGCGGGAGCGGGCGGTGGCCCGGGCCCGCGGGTGGGTGGCGGGGGCGAAGGCGGTGGCGGACGCCCTGGCTGACGGGCCGGCGGAGGACTCGGCGGACCTGCCGTGGCCGGCGGTGCGGGAGTTCGCGGCGGCGCGGGGCCGGTCGTTCGGGCTGCTGTTGGGGATGCTCGACGCCCCGGGGGTGCCGGACGCGGCGGCGTGGGCCGCGTGGGGCGAGTCGCGGCGGGCCGCCGACGCCCTGTGGGCGCAGTTCGCCCGGCCGTGACGCGGGTGTGGGCCATTTCGTAGGGTGGGCCGAGCCGGCGCCCCGCCGGCGAGTCCCCCCCCCCGAGCGAAGGTGGGACTCGCCGGCGGGGCGCCGGCTCGGCCCACCCTACTTCCCGAGGACCAGGTCGACGACCCAGCACCCGCGGACGTGCGGCCCCAACCCGCGGCAGTGGGCCAACACGTCGGGGTGGTCGCACCCGGCGTCCTGGAGGGCGTCGGCGAGGATCGGCAGCCGGTCGAAGGCCCGCTCGGCGTAGACGCCGGCGGCGAGCTGCACGACGGTGGACGTGACCCACGCCGGGTCGGCCGTCACCGGGCGGAACGGGTTGCCGACGATGTCGCGGAGCAACCGGCATTGCGCCGCCATCTCCTCCCCGTTCTCAGCTTCTGCTGCCCAGCGGGCCCCGTACCCGCCGGCGCGCCAGACCAGCGCTTCCCGAACGAGTCCCCCGGCGTTCACCGCCTCGACCCCCTGCCGGGCGCACGCCCAGTACACCGAAGAGGCGAGCCGGCGCTCCCACTTCGGTGCCGTCGGCCGCCCCACGGTGCCGCGGACCTGAGCGGCCGACTGGGCCGCCTTCCGGGCGGCCGAGCGCTCGTCGTCGGTGGCGAGGCCGTCGGCGAACCGCTCCGCCACCTCCAGCGCCGGCCCGGCCTCCCCACCCGCCAAGACGTCCCAGTACCGCCGGCAGCACCCGCACCCGAACAGCCGGAGCCGGCGGGGGGCCGCCGTACCGGCGACGAACGCCAGGAGCTGGCCCGGGTCGGTTTCGGTCAGCCACACCGCCTCGGTCATGGTCACGGCGTCACCCCGGGAGGCGGAACCGGCACACCAGCGGGCGGTGGTCGGACGTGTCGTCCGGGACCACCCGCGACTCCACCAACTCCCACCCCGCCGGCGCGAACACGTAGTCGATCCGCTCCTTCCGGTCGCCCTCGAAAAACGTCGGGTCGCCGTCCCACTCGCCGACGTATCGCCCCGACTCCCGCACCAGCCGCACCGACGCGTCCCTCGGCCGGTTGTTGAAGTCGCCCGCCAGCACCGCCGGCCGGTCGCCGACCCAATCGAGGATCTGCCGCATCTGGGCCGCGTTGTTCCGCATGTCGAACGAGTCGTTGTGCAGGGCGACGAGCAGCACCGGCTTCCCGTCGAACTCGGCCGACACCGCCAGGGCGCGGCGGTTGTTCTGCGTCACCCAGAAGGGCCGCCGGCCGGCGAGGTCGAAGTTCGCGACCGGGGTGAGGGGGAACCGCGACAGCACCGCGTTCCCGCCGGCGACGCGGTACCCGGGGAACCCGACGTTGTAGTTCTCGCCGGTCGCGACGTGCGGCAGTCCGACCTCCCGGGCGATCAGCTCGACCTGGTCGATCTCGCACGGCCCGCACGCGGTCAGCGCCTCCGACAGGAACACGAGGTCCGGGTTCTCGGCCCGGACGACGGCCGCCATCCGCCGCAGCTTCTCGGCGACCTTGTCCTTCGGGTCGAACCGCAGCCCGCCGCGGTGGGCGAACCCCTTCGCCACGTTGTACGCGACGACGGTCACCTCCCGCTCCGCCCGCCGCGGCTGCGGGGTGACGTCCGGCAGGTGCCGCACGTGCGGGGTGGTGCCGTGGGCGAGGACCAGACCGTTCAGCGCGAACAGCGCCGGCGGCACCAACAGCAGCACCCCGAGGATGGCGAGGAACCAGAGCACGCGGCGCCTCCTGCGGGTCATTCCTGGTACTCCCATGTCTCCGTCGGCCCGCCAGGGGTTGCGCTCCGGGCCGTTGGCCCTGCGCTCCACCCCTGGCTACCCTCAGGCGCCGCTCCGCGGCTCCATGCGGGAGTCCCGGAGGGATGTCGGCCGGTAGCCAGGGGTGGAGCGCAGGGCCAACGGCCCGGAGCGCAACCCCTGGCGGGCGACAACGGGCGGGGTGGGCGCAACCCCCGGCGGGCGCCCGGTCACCCCGACCGGGCCTTCCGCTGGCGGTAGTACTTCAGCCCGGGGACGAAGAACGACAGCGCCGACACCGCCCCGAACAGCAGGATCCCGACCCGCGGGACCAGCGGCATCACCACCGCCGCGGCGAAGTTCAGGGCCGCCCACCCGTAGAACCGGCCGGACAGGATCCCGGCCTTGAACACCATCACCATCCCGGCCGCCACCGCCACCGCCGGCGACAGGGTCAGCGCCGGGAGCCCGCCGAGCCACTCGATCGCAAACATCCCAATGCTGGCGCACACCCCCGCCGCCCACGCGTGGGCGATCTGCCGCTCGACGAACAGGACCGGCCCGGCCGCCTTCCGCAGCTGCCACATCACCGCGCCCCAGGTCACCAGCCCGACCGACCAGAACCCGAGGTACCAGACGTGGTCGTCGAGGCCGGACCACTGCATCACCTGGGTGACGAGACACAGCGAGAAGATCATCAGGCTGTGCCACATCCACAGCTTGCCCCAGTTCTCCAAGACGTCCGCGTGGTGCGTCTCCCGGAACAGCCGCGACAGGAAGAACCGCAGCCCGCTCGGGGCGGCCGTCACCGTCTCGCCGGCGGCGTACGCCTCCAGGTCGGCGGCCAGCGCGGCGGCGGTCGGGTACCGCAGCTCGGCCGGTTTCTGGAGGCACTTCAGGCAGATCAGCTCCAGCTCCCGGTCGACGAGCGGGTTCAGGTCGCGCGGCCGGACTGGCTCCTGCTCGAGCACCAGCAACAGGGTGTCGACCGGGTGGGCGGCCTGGAACGGCGGGCGGCCGGTGAGCAGCTCGTACAGCACCGCCCCGAGCGAGTACACGTCGGCGGCCGGGGTCAGGTCCTTGCGCCCGGCGGCCTGCTCCGGGGACATGTACGACGGGGTGCCGACCACCGCCCCGGTCCGGGTCAGGCTGAGCGACCCGTCGATCTTCTTGGCGAGGCCGAAGTCGGACACCTTCGGAGTGGGCAGTGGGCAGTGGGCAGTGGGCAGAGAGGACACCGCCGTCTTGTCTTCACTGCCCACTGCCCACTGCCCACTGCCCACTTGCAACAGGATGTTGCTCGGCTTCAGGTCGCGGTGGAGGATCCCCTGGGCGTGGGCGTGGTCGACCGCCCGGGCGATGACGGCGACGAGCCGGGCGGCCTCCCGCGGCGGGAGCGGGCCGCCGGCCCGGACCCGCTCGGCCAGTGTCGGCCCGCCGACGTACTCCATGCACAGGTACGCCTGCCCGTCGGCCGTCCCGACCTCGTAGACGGTCACGATGTTCGGGTGCTCGAGCCGGGCGGCGGACTCGGCCTCGGTGCGGAACCGGGCGCGGTCGGCGTCGGTCGCCAGGTGCGCCTCGCGGACCATCTTCAGGGCGACGACCCGGTCCAGGCTCCGCTGCCGGGCCTTGTACACGACCCCCATCCCGCCGCGGCCGAGTTCCTCGATCAGCTCGAAGTCGCCGAACGCCCGCGGCGGGGGCGGGGCGGTGGTGGTCGTGGTCGCGGCGTCGCCGGCGTACGACACGGTGAGGGGGAGGGCGGGCGGCCGGCGGGCGAGGTGGGCGAACTGGGCGACGGCCCACAGCTCGCGCAGCTCGGCGGCCAGGTCCGGGTGGGCGCGGGCGGCGGCGTCCACGTCCGCCGGCCGGCCGGCCCGGGCGTCCGCGTCCAGCGTCTCGAGCGCGGCGGCCAGCCGCGCGTCGCGGTCGTCGGTCATTGCTCCCCGGACAGTTCGATCTCCCCGGCGGTCAGCGCGGCGGCGTACTCGGCGAGCGCCTGCCCGGCGGCGGCGGCGAACGCGGCGGCACCGGCCGGGTCGAGGTCGAACCGGATCGACCCGAACGGCTCCCGCGGGTCGATCCGGACCAGCAGGTCGAGGCACTCCCCGCCGAGCTGGTAGGTCAGCCACCCGCACTCCAGCGGCTCGTACCGCGCCCCCGGCACCCCGTACACCACCGACAGGTCCGGCCGCTCCGGCGACACCAGCCGCGACGCCTCGCGGACCGCGTCTTTCAGCAGCGGGTAGACGTCGTCCGGCGGCGGGGCGAGTTCCCAGTCGCGGTCCTCGACGCGGTAGTACAGCAGCCCGCCGTCCTCGCCGAACCGGACTTCGAGCCGGGTGGCCAGGTCGCGGACGGCGTTCAGGATGACGACGTGGAGGAACCGCCGGGCGGGCGGCTCGGCGAGGAGCTGGTCGGCGGACTCGAACGCGAGCACGGGTCGTTCCTACAGCGATTCGGGCGGGTCGCCGCCGTCGGGGACGAGGACGGTGCGGAGCCGCCGCAGCGCCCGCAGGTACCGCATCGACGCGGCCGCCTCGGTCAGCCCGAGGGCCCGCGCCACCTCCTGGTTCGACAGCACCTCGTGGTGCCGCATCAGGACGATCTCCCGGTCGTCCTCGGACAACTGATCGACGGCGTCCGCCAGGCGGCGCTGCAACTCCTGGCGGATGGCTTCGGAGGTGGGCGTCCGCTCGGTGTCGATGAGCTGGGCGACGAGCGACGCCCCGGACTCGTCCGCCCACCCCGGGCGGGCGATCGGCTGCTCCCGGTCGACGCTCCGCCGCTGGGCCAGCCGGTGCCGGCGGTGGGTGTCGATGATCCGGTCCTGGGCCAGGTGCCGGAGCCACAGGTGGAACGGCATGTCCGGGGACTTCAGGTACTCGGTCAGCCGCTGGTTCGCCTCCAGGAGGACGTCCTGGACGATGTCCGAGGCGTCGACCCGGCGGGCGACGGCCGGGTCGAGGCGGAGGCCGATGACCCGGCGGAGGGGCTCGCGGAACTCGGTCAGGAGGCGGTCGACGGCCCCCGGGTCGCCGGCCCGGGCGTCGGCGAGGAGGCGGTCGGTGTCGTCGCGGTTCGGCCACATGTCGGAATTGTAGGGCCGGGTCAGCGGAAGAGGTCGGCGACCGGGCAGGAGAACCCGGTCAGGACGCCGGACGCGAGGGACTGGCGGGGGGAGAGGCGGGCCGGCTCCCCGCCGGCCCGGACCATGTCCACCCAGCAGTCCCCGGGGGTGGGGTCGATCACCCACAGCTCCCGGACCCCGCACGCGGCGTACTCCCGGGCCCGCTCGGTGACCGCCCCGCGGGACTCCCGGTCGTTGAACACCTCGACCACCAGGTCCGGCCGCGCGGCCGTCCACCAGGCCTTCGCCGGGATCGCCCGGGCGGCCGCGGCCGGGACGAAGCTGAGGGCCACGTCGACGAGGGTGCGCGGCTCCTCCCGCAGCAGGTAGGCGAAGTCGATCAGCACCTCCCCGCGCGGCCAGGGTTGCCGCGACACCCACCCCGAGACGAGGGCCGCGGCGCGGGCCAGGCAGGTGGCCTCCGACCGCCCCCGGGGCCGCGCCGGCCGCTCCCACAGGTGACCCCGGATCAGATACCGGTCCACCGCCGGCGGGTCGCGCCGGGTGACGACGTGCTCGAGTGTCTCCATACCGCAGATCCTACCCGCACGGTTGATGTCCCACCAACACCCGAATACAGCAACCGGCATGCAGAACCTCGTCTGGACCGCCCCACCCGGCACCGCCGGGCTGATCTTCGACTGTGACGGGACCCTCGCCGACACCATGCCGGCCCACTACCGGGCGTGGCTCGCGATGCTCGACCCGTTCGGCATCCCGTTCCCGGAGCCGCGTTTTTATGCGATGGGCGGGATGCCGACGGCCCAGATCATCCGGGTGCTAGCGGCCGACGCCGGGGTGGCCGTGACGGACGTGGACGCGATGGTGCGGACCAAGGAGGACGGGTTCCTGACGCACCTCGACGCGGTGGCGCCGGTCGGCCCGGTGCTGGCGGTCGCGGCGGCGTACCGGGGGAAGCTGCCGGTCGCGGTGGCGAGCGGGGGCTACCGGGACACGATCACCCGGACGCTCGACCGGATCGGGGTGCGGGACTGGTTCGACGCGCTGGTGACGGCGGAGGACACGGCCCGTCACAAGCCGGAGCCGGACGTGTTCCTGGAGGCGGCCCGGCGGCTCGGGGTGGCGGCCGGCGGGTGCGTGGTGTTCGAGGACACGGACATCGGGCTGGAGGCGGCCCGGCGGGCGGGGATGGCCGGGGTGGACGTACGCCCGTGGGTGCGGCCGGGCTAACCGATCGCGTCCGCCAACGGCGACCCGGGCGTCGGCCAGGTGTCCAGCACGAACACCGGCGTACCGTCGATGTGGACGGCGTATGCTCCCACGAAATACATCTGCGGGGGTCTGGGGTTCAGTTTTTACGCGGCCGTCTCGGCGGCCGCGATGGTTACGGCGTAGCCCAGCGTGCGGAGCCGTTGGACCAGCTTGTCCTTGAGACGGTCCGTGTCCGTCGGGCGGTAGTAGTCGATGCCACCTTCCTGGTACGGCCGATGACTCGACAACAGGTTGTGCACCATCCGCAAGATCCGATGGCCGACCGCCAGGCACGCCCGCTTCCCGCCGCGACGACCCGCCAGGCGGTGGTACGTCGCCGACAGACTCGTCCCCTTGCTCCGACTCGCGGCCCAACCCGCCTCCACCAGCGCCTGACGCAGCCACCCGTTGCCCTTGCGGGTCTTACCGCCCTGCGACTTGCCGGCGCTCCGTCGGTTACCCGGGCACATCCCCGCCCAACTCGCCAGGTTCGATGCCGTCTTGAACCGAGTCATGTCCAGACCGATCTCCGCCACGATGATCTGAGCGATCCGGGCATTCACACCCGGGATCTGGTCCAGGATGGCCAGAGCCTCCGCGAAAGGGAGGCACGACTCCGCCACCTTGACGTCCAACCGCTCGATGGCCTCGTCCAGCTCCGCGACCTTGTGCAACTGCTCCCGCAACAACCAGCGTTGGGTCCCGCTCAGCACGCCCCGCAAGGCCTCTTCCAGCGCGGGGATCTTGGCCCGCAACTTCCCCCGGGCCAGATCGGCCAGTCGCTTGGGGTCGTCGATCCCTTGGCCCAGAGACTCCAGCATGTCTCGGCCGCTCTTGCCCAGGATGTCGGTGGCGACCCCGGCCAGCTTGATGTTGCAGTCCTCCAGGAGCTTCTGGATGCGGTTGCACTCCTGAGCCCGCTGGCGGATGACCTGCGTGCGGTAGCGGGTCAGGTCACGCAACTCGCGGATCTCCTTGGGCGGGACGAAACTGCCCCGCAGCAACCCGACCCGGAACAGGGTCGCGAGCCACTCGGCGTCCTTGACGTCGGTCTTGCGACCGGGCACGTTCCTGACGTGCTGGGCGTTGGCCAGCACGACCTCCAGTCCGGCCGGCTCCAGGACGTTGAACACCGGCCTCCAGTAGACGCCGGTACTCTCCAGGGCAACGGTCGGGCACTCGGCGCCGCGGAGCCAGCGGGCCAGTTCCTGGAGCTGGGCAGTCACGGTGCGGAACGTCCTGACGTCCTGGACCACCTCGCCCGAGGCACCCGTTGTGAGCAGGCAGGCGGTCAGCGTGTTCTTGTGGACGTCGATGCCACAGCAGATGGGGAGGACGACCGAGAGCGAGGTATCCACGTGAACTCCTCCGGTCGGCCGGTGGCGTGCGGACGCCGGCGGTGTGTGGAGTCTCCCACGCGGGCACGGGGCGCTCGGCCCAGATCGGGGTGCCTCACGGCGTCCGGGTCCGACTCTGTCTCGGGCACGACGGCACCAAGCAATCAACGACCACGGCACGACACCGGCCATCATCCATGCTACAACCCCATTTCATCCGTCCGGGTGGAATCGCCTCCATCTCCGACTCCGTTGAAATCCTGGGGGGAAGGGCGGTGGGCCGGGAGGGCGAGGCTCCCGCCGAGCCGAAGCTAAGGCTCGGCAGGAGCCTCGCCCTCCCGAAAACCGCCTCCGACCGGAGGGTTTCAACCGAGCAGACGGCGTACCGAACCACCAGGACCGGTCCGTACCGGTGGTAGACCGTCAGCCGGAGGCCGCGGACATCCCAGAGCGGGTCGCCCCACGCCTCCGGGCCGGCGCGGAGGCGGCCGTCCATTTCCCGAAGAGCCCTGGTAAAGGCGGCGCCCAGCCCGAGGCCGATCGCAACCTCACCCCAGGCCCGGAGCTGCGGATAGAGGGCGGCCGGGTAGACGACGACGGCCACGTCCGCCCCCTACCGGGATTCGAGGTCGGCGATCAACCGGCGCAACTCGTCGGAGTTGTCCACGGCCGTGAGAATCTCTTCCTCGGTGGGTGGGATCGGGACGGAGGTCTTGAGGAGCCGTTCCAGTTGGGAGATGTAGTTGGCCTTCTGCCGGGTCAGCACTTCCACCTGCGCCCGGAGCGAGTCCACCTCGGCCCGCAGGGCGGCCAACTCATCGGCGGTGATCGGTGGCGGGGTCGGGACGACCATCGGCGGGTCCTCGCGAGGACGGGGCGTTCCTCGCATCATACCCCCCCCGCCGCCCCGGCGGAACCGCGTCAGCGGCGGGCCGGGCCGCGGTCCTGCAGGGTGAACATCGTCGTCAGCTCGGGGCCGGTCGGCTTCCGCACCCAGGTCAGCCCGAGGTACAGCCCCGGCCCCACCTCCCGGAACTCGTCCCGCACGTTCCCGAACAGCCGGGATGTCCCCTCGTAGTCGACGATCACCGCCGGCCCGCCGTCCCGCCAGCTCTCCCCGTGGTACACCCGGACCGGCACCGCCTGCCGGCCGAAGACCTTGTTGTGCCCGGTCCCGTCGCCGTGGAAGATCTTCCCCTGCCAGACTGCGTGGATCAGCCGGGACTTCGCGGCCGTGGTGCGGGAACCGGGGTCGGGGATCGCCCGGCCGGGCAGGAACCCGGTGGGGATGTCGCCGACGGACCCGCCGGCGTACAGGGCGTCGAGGGTCGGGCGGTCGGCCCGGACCAAGTCGCGCATCGGCTGGGACGGCGGGGCCGCCGCGGACGGCGGGGCGGCCCCGAGGACGGCCGCCAGGGCGGCCCACCCGCACAGCCCGGTGATCGCGAACAGTCTGCGGAATCGGCGCATCGGCCCCCACCTCCGCCCGGCCCGCGTCCGGTGCGGACGACGGCCCTTGCCCGATCGGCCGGGGTCGCCCGGGTGCTCCAGCTTGCCGAGGTGGTAAGGGCGGGCGTGGAGGCGGCAGTAAGGCGCAGATGCCGCGCATCCGCCCCGCGCGGAACCGGTGGGTTGTGTCTCAGTTTGGGAGGGCGAGGCTCCCGCCGAGCCGGGCTGAGGCTCGGCGGGAGCCTCGCCCTCCCAAACTGGGGCGCTACCAACCGGGGCGACGGGTCGCGGGACCGACCCCGACCGGGTACACTGTCCCCCACCCCACCACCGGACGCCCCGTCATGGACCTCGCCGACCTCGCCTGGCCCGCCGTCGCCGCCCTCCCGAAGACCACCCCGGTCGTCTTCCCGGTCGCCGCCCTCGAGCAGCACGGCCGGCACATGCCGGTGTTCACCGACTCGCTCCTCCTCGGCGAGGTGGTCCGCCGGGTGAAGCAGGCGCCGGTCGCCGCCCGGTGCCTGTTCGCCCCGCTCCAGTGGCTCGGGAACTCGCACCACCACCTCGACTTCCCCGGCACCCTGTCCGCGTCGGCCCGCGCCTACCTCGACCTCCTCAAGGACCTCGCCGGCTGCTTCCTCGCGCACGGGTTCACCCGCGTCGTGTTCGTCAACGGGCACGGCGGGAACGCCGTCCCGCTCCAACAGGCCCTCTTCGAGCTGAAGCAGGAGCACCGCGACCGCCGCGACCTCCTGCTCCTGTCCCTCACCTACTGGGACGCGGCCGGCAGCCCGGGCCAAGCCGTCCCGGGGCTGGTGCAGAAGCAGATGGGCCACGCCTGCGAGTGGGAGACGTCGATGATCCTCCGACTCGCCCCGCACCTCGTCGTCGGCGACCTGGCGGCGGTGCCGGAGGTGCCGCACGGGAAGGCGTTCGGCCCGGGGTACCGGGCGTGGGTGATGCCGGACCGGAGCGAGCCGGGGCACATCGGCAACCCGGCCGCGGCGACCGCCGAGAAGGGCGAGGCGCTGTTCGCGTTCTTCGCCGCCGGCGTCGCCGCGTACCTGGACCGCACCGTCACCTGGGACGGCGCGGCGTGGGACTACTGACCCGACGGAAGGCGACCCCACCCGTGACCCACCCGCCCCTCACCCCCCGCGACCCGCAGTCCCCCTGGCGGTGGTGGGTCTGCGGCGTGCTGATGCTCGCCACCCTGCTGAACTACATGGACCGCCAGGTCCTCCCGCAGATCGGCACCGAGTTGGAGGGGCCGTACGGGCTGACCGACGCCCGGTACGGCGAGGTGGCCGGCAACTTCGCCCTGGCGTTCGCCGTCGGGTCGGTCTTCTTCGGGTTCGTCGCCGACCGCACCGGCCCCCGGCTCCTGTACCCGGTCGTCCTCGTGGGCTGGTCGGCCGCCGGGCTGGCCACCCCGCTGCTCGCGAACCCCGGGGTGACGACGCACTTCGAGCGGGACGGTGAGCCGGGGAGCGGGCCGTTCTACTGGCTCCTCCTGTGCCGCACGGTCCTCGGCTTCTTCGAGGCCGGGCACTGGCCGTGCGCGCTCCTGACCGCCCGGCAGATCCTCACCGCGAAGGACCGGCCGCTCGGCAACGGCCTCCTCCAGAGTGGGGCGTCGCTCGGCGCCGTCCTGGTGCCGGTCTACGTCCTGGTGGTGCGGAAGCTCGGCGGCGGGTGGGAGGTGGTGTTCTGGACGATCGGCGCGGCCGGGCTGCTGTGGGTGCCGGTGTGGCTGGCGCTGGTCCGCCGCGGCGACCTCGACCACCCCCCGGCGCCGCCGGCCGACGAGGACGACTTCCTGCCACCCCGCCCGGGGTTCCGGTGGGGGCCGTTCGTCCGCGTCTACCTCACCCTGTTCGTCATCATCCTCGGGATCAGCGTGAGCTGGCAGTTCATCCGCGAGTGGTTCCCGCGGTACCTGAAGAAATCGCAGGGGTTCTCGGACGACGCCGCCGACCTGATCGTCCCGCTCTACTACATCTCGGCGGAACTCGGGTGCTTCGCGTTCGGGGTGCTGGTGCGGTGGCTGGTCGCCGGCGGGCGCACGGTGCACTCGGCCCGCGTCACGGGCTACACCGTCTTCGCGCTGATCACGGCGGCCGCGGGGCTGGCCCCGGTCGTCGGCGGGGGGTGGCTCGGGGTCGGGTGCATCGTCCTCGCCGGGGCCGGCATCCTCGGCCTCCACCCGTGCTACTACGCGCTGGCGCAGGAACTCCCCGGCCGGCACATGGCGTTCCTGTCGGGAATCCTCGCGGCGGCGGGCTGGTTCGTGGTCGGGGCGGTGCAGAAGGCGATGGGCCGGCACATCGACGCGGTGAGCAAGTACGACCCGGCCGGCAGCTACGACGTCGGGTTCGTCCTCGCCGGCCTCGCGCCGCTGGCCGGCCTGGTCGCGCTATTGCTGCTGTGGCGGCCGAACGAAGCGATCGCACGCGGATGAAGAGGATGACAACCGGATGCAGAGGATCGGACGAAATCAGGCTTCGGTCTGATCCTCTTGATCCTGCCTTTCATCCCCTTCATCCGCGTGCGATCGCTTCCCGCCTTTACTCCGGCCGGCCGTTGTGGGCCGGGGTGGCGCCCCACATCCGCCACCCGTCGTCGGCCGGGTCCCCGGTCTCCAGCCCGAACAGCGTCCCGCCGCCGGTCCCGACGAACACCCGCCCGCCGACCACCGCCGGCTGGAACAGCACCGGCTCGCCCAGGGTCACCGCCCACAGTTCGTCCCCGGTCGCGGCGCTCAGGCACAGGAGCCGGCCGTCGGACGTCCCGAGGAACAGCTTCCCGTTCACCACCGCCGGCGGGGTGGTGGCGGCGTCCAGCACCTGGCCCTCCTCCTTCCGCACCGGCTTCTTCCACAGCACCTCGTGCGACTCCGGCTCGACGCAGTGGACCGACGCCCCGTGCCCGGTGTACATCCGCCCGCCGGCCAGGAACGGCTTCGACCCCTGGTACGCCCACACCCCCGACACGTGCCCGGTCCCCAGGTTGGCCGCCGACTGGTACTCCTTCATGTCCCCCTTGAACCCCGCGAACCCGACGGCCGCGTCGTGCATCTCGTGCGCCCGGTACGCCGCCGACCCGGCGGCCCGCTTCGCGTGGTCGAGGTAGTCGGCGTCGCAGGTGGTGTTGAGGTACGACTCGGTCGGCGTCCCCATCCCGGACAGCTTCCGCGACAGCCGCTCCCGCCGCTGCGTCTCGACCCCCGCCCCGGTCCGCCGCTCCTCCTCCGTCCGCTCGCTGAAGTAGCACCGCCCGTTCCACACCGACGGGCTCGAGGTGGCGTTCTTCTGCTCGGTCCAGAGCGGGGCGCCGGTGGCCTGGTCGAAGCACCCCATCGTGCCGTCCAGGCAGGTGGCGTAGACGTGCCCGTCGGCGAGCACCGGGCAGGTGATGAGTTCGCCGGCGATCGGCTGCCGCCACAGCTCCCGGCCGGCGTGCAGGTCGAACGCCGCGAGGTAGTGCCGGCGGTCGCCGCGCGAGTCCGGGAAGGCGATGAAGACGCGGCCGTCGGCGACCGCCGGCATGCTCAGCAGCGGGTCGCCGAGCCACAGCTTCCACACCCGCTCGCCGGCCTCGGTCAGCACCTCCAGCTCGCAGCTCTCGGTGTTGAACACGACGCGGCCGTCGGCGACGACGGCCGCGGTCGGCCCGTCGTCCTCCGTCTGGTACCGCCAGGCGAGGTCGCCGGTGTCGGCCCGGAAGGCGTAGAACTCGTAGCTCCCGAACCCGCCGCCGAGGTAGACGTTCCCGTTCTCGACCGCCGGGGTGGCGAGCGGCCGGCCGCCGGGGATCTTGACCTTCCACCCGCGGACGTGGGTGCCGGCGGGGGCGAACGCCTCGGCCGGGGCGAGGTCGGGCATGTGGCCGCGCTTGAGGGGGTCGAGCTTCACGACGGACTCCGGACGGGGAAGTGGAAGGGGAGCCGTGACGAGGTGAACGCCCCCATTTTACGCGGCGGAAGTGTCCGGGCGAACCCGGAGCGTGAGCGAAGGGGTAGGGTTGCCTCGGCGCAAGACCCCAGGCCGGTGGCCTGGGCTGAGGGAGGGCGGGCCTTCGGCCCTCCCTCAGCAAGCCCCGAAGGGGCGACCTCCCTCCGCCCCGGCCACCGGCCTGGGTTGCTAGTCGGGCGCTGGCACGACACCCCGTCGCTCACGCTCCGGGTTCGCCCGGCACTATTTACACGCCTTCAGGAACGCCAGTAGGTCGGCCAGTTCCTGCGGCGTCAACTGCTGGTCCAACCCGCCGGGCATCAGCGACACGGCGCTCGGGGCCATGCTCGCGATGTCGGCGCGGGGGACGCGCTCGTCCCGGTCGGCCGCCACGGCGATCACCACCTCGTCCGCCGACTCCGACTTCAGGACGCCGTTCAGCACCCGGTCGTCGGTGGTCACCACCCGCACCGGCTCGTAGCTCCGGACGAAGCTCGCGCTCGGGTACAGGATCGCCTCCAGCAGGTCGCGCTCGGTCCGCACCCCGCCGATCTTCGTCAGGTCCGGGCCGGCCGTCCCGCCGACGTACCCGACCTTGTGGCACGCCACGCAGCTCGCCTTCGTCGAGTTGAACACCACCTGCCCGCGCCGCACGTCGCCCGGCTTCAGGTCGGCGAGCACCTTTTCCAACTTCGCCCGCTCGTCTTTCCGCGCCTCGGCCAGGTCGGCGTACAGCTTCTCGGCCTCGGCCCGCACCGCCTTCGGGTACTTGTCCAGGACCGGCTTCGCCATCTCGGCCCGGACCTGCGGCCGCACCGCCGGGTCGCGCAGCGCCGCCACCAGCGCCAGGCCGACCGCCTCGTCCGCGGACTGGGCGAACACCGCGACGAGCTTCGGCAGCTCGAGCGGGTTGGCCGTCTTCAGGGCGGCGGCGAGCGCGGTGAGTTGGTCGGCGGCGAGGGCGGCGCGGGACAGGGCGTCGGCGGCGGCCGCCCGGTCGGCGGCGTCCTCGTCGCGGCGGAGCTTGCCGAGCAGGTACCCGACCGACTCGGCGGACAGCGGGCGGGCGGCCGGCCGGGCCGCGAGGGTGGCGAGCTTGAACTCGTCCGGCACCACCCCGGCCGGCCAGAGCTTCGCCCGCGGGGCGGCGGCGACGAAGTCGTCGAAGTCCTTCTCCGGCGCCGGCACCGCCCGGTACACGGCGAGGGCGGCCCGGTACGCGTCGCGGTCGGCGAGGTCGGGGGCGGCCGCGAGCAGCCCGGCCCGCCACGCCGTCGGCATCGCCTTCAGCCCGGACCGGGCCATCACCCGCAGGGCGACCGCGGCCGCCGCCGGGTCGGCGACCGCGTCGGCGACCACCTTCTGCACCGCCTCGGCCCGGACGAACTTGACGAGCCGGTCGGCGAGGTCGTCGCGCTGCTCCGGCGTCATCTTCCCGGCCCGCCCGAGCCGCTCCTTGAAGTACCCGGCGAGGTGGTCGCCCCACTCCGGGTGCCGGCCGGCGACCCACCACGCCGTCTCACGGAGGGCGGCGTTCGCCTCGTGGAGGTGCGGGAGCACGTCGTCGGGGGTGAGCTTGCCGTCGGGCATCTGGTCGAGGGCGGCCAGGCACGCCGCCCGCACCCGCAGCGTCGGCCGGGTCAGCCCGGCGCGCGTCCCCGCCGGGTCGCCGATCTCGATCAGGGCGTACGTCAGGGCGTGGTCGAGGAACCGGTCGTTCGTCACGTCCGCGAGGGCGTCGAGGAGGGCGGGCACCGCCTTCGGGTCACCGACCCGCCCGAGTGCCTCGGCGGCGAGCCGGCGGGCGTGCGGGTCCGCACCGCGGAGGGCGGCGGCGGCCGCGGCCAGGCCCTTCGGGTCCCGCTTCAGGGCGACCTCGCGCAGCGGCGGCAGCGCCGGCGCCTTCGGCTTCGCCCGCACCTTGTGGGCCCCGTCCCGCCGGACGCGGTAGATCGCCCCGGTCACGTCCGGCTTCACCAGCTGCGACGTCGGGCAGCAGAGCTTGTACCACCCGCCGGTGTCCACGATCAGCAGGCTCCCGTCGGCGTCCTCGATCACGTCCGTCGGGTGGAAGTCGAGGTTGTCCGACACGACGAAGTCCGAGTCCCGGGTCTCGTACGTCGACCCCTTCGGGACGAGGACGTGCCGGCTCACCTTCCGCAGGTTGAACTGGCTGCAGAACAGGTTGTCCGCGTACTCCTTGCCGAACTGGTCGGACTCGTACCGGTGCAGCCCGCACGGCGCCGCCGGCCCGAGGTGCGTCAGCGGCGGCAGCAGGTCCGGCCCGGTCAGCGGGTGCTCCCGGGCCGGCGGGTGATCCTTCCCGTAGACGCCGCCGTAGACCGCGTGGATGAGGCCGTCGCGCCGGCCGCCGGCCGGGTGCTGGAAGAAGGTCGTGCTGAAGATGATGTCGCCGGACGGGGTGAACACCAGGTCGACCGGGTTGTCCATCCCGCCGGTCATCACCGGCTCGAGGTTCTTGCCGTCCGGCGTCGCCCGGAAGATGTGCGCCGCCCGGGTGGTGAACTTCTTCCCGTTGACCGTGTACGTCTGCTCGGCGAACGCCCCCTTCGTCCAGTAGATCATGCCGTCCGGCCCCGGGTACGGGCCGTGCAGGTCGTTCGCGCAGCCGGTCAGCGTCTTCCCGTCGAACCAGACCTCCTCCTTGTCCGCGACGCCGTCGTCGTCGGTGTCGGTGAACTTCAGGATGTGCGGCGGGGCGGCGACGTACAGCGACCCGCCGAGCCACATCGCCCCCTGCGGCATCATCACGTTCCTCACGAACACCGTCTGCCGGTCGAACGTGCCGTCCCCGTTCGTGTCCTCCAGCCGGAGCACCCGGTGCGGCTTCTTCGCCAGCTGCTCCTGCACCTTCTCGTTCGACCCGGACGAGTCGGTGACGTACAGCCGGCCCTTCTCGTCGAACGCGGCGGCGACCGGCCGGGGGGCGAGGTCGGCGCCCGCGGCCAGCTCGATCGTGAACCCCTTCGGCAGGGTGAAGACGTGGCCGTTCAGCCCCACGTCGTGGGTCTGGGCGGCGGCCGGTGCGGCAACCGAGATGGCGGCGAGCAGCGCGAGACGGAACATATGGGTCTCCGGCGGGCTGAGGCCAGTATACCTCCGGCGGGCCGGGTGCGCCGGCGACCGGGGGTTTCGGCCACGGTCCTCCGGCCGCTGACGTTCCCGGCCCGCCGATACAATCTCCGCGTCCGCATCCCACCCCCGGAGCCCTCCCATGCGCCTCTCTCTCGCCGCCGTCCTGTTCGCGTCCGCCGCCGTCGCCGCCGACGACCCGTGGAAGCTCGACGACAAGCTCAAGATCGCCAAGCCCGAGGACCTGAAGGACGCCGAGTCGGTCAAGCCGCCGCTGGGGGCGGTGGTCCTGTTCGACGGCAAGGACTTCTCGAAGTGGGCGAAGAAGAACGGCAAGGACGAGGTGAAGTGGACGCTGAAGGACGGGGCGATGGAGGGCGTGAAGGGCCACGGCGACATCATCACCAAGGACGCGTTCGGCGGGGACTTCACCCTGCACGTCGAGTTCCGGGTGCCGTACGAGCCGGCCGGGGCGGGGCAGGGGCGCGGCAACTCCGGGGTGTACGTCCAGGGCCGGTACGAGGTACAAGTCCTCGACAGCTACGGGCTGAAGAGCGGGAAGAACGACTGCGCCGCCATCTACGACATCCACCCGCCGAAGGTGAACGCGTGCAAGGCCCCGACCGTGTGGCAGACGTTCGACATCGAGTTCAAGGCGCCGAGGTTCGAAAACGGGAAGAAGACCGAACCCGCCCGGATGACGGTGCGTCATAACGGGGTTCTCGTCCACGAGAACGCGGAGATCACGACGGACAACACCCGGGCCGGGATGGGCGGGGACCCGTCCAAGCCCGGCCCGATCCTCCTCCAGGACCACGGCCACCCGGTCCAGTACCGGAACGTCTGGCTCCTCCCCACTTCCAAGTAATGAGTGATGAGTAATGAGTGATGAGTCGAAGGCGGGGGCGGCCGACCCGACCACGCTCCCGGAGCCGGACCACGGCATGCCCGCCGGCCCGTACGCCGAGCCGGTCGGGGCCGCCGAGGCGGCCGGCGCCGGGTCGGCCGAGTGGCACGCCCTGCCGCCAGGCCCGGACCCCGCCGACCCGGCCGCCCCGCCCCCGCCCGCGGCGCCCGGGGCCGGCGGGTCGAAGGAGCTGCTCAAGCTCGCCCTGCCGCTGGTCGTCAGCCAGAGCTTCATGACGGTCCAGGTGTTCGTCGACACCGTGCTCCTGTCGCTGCACGACCCGCTCGAGATGACCGCGTCGTTCCCGGCGGTCATGTGGTACTGGCTGTTCTTCGGCATCCTCCAGGTGACCGCCGGGTACACGTCCACGTTCGTCGCCCAGTACACCGGGGCCAACCGCCCGCACCGGGTCGGCGTCGCGGTCTGGCAGGGGATCCACTTCGCCGCCATCGCGGGCCTGGTCTTCCTCGTCGTCTTCCCGCTCGCCCCGTGGCTCATCTCGCTCGGCTCCCCGCCGGCCGAACTCGCCCCACTGGAAGTCACCTACCTCCGCTGCCTCAGCTTCGCGGCACTGCCGATGCTCGTGATGGCCGCCGCGAACGGGTTCTTCTCCGGCCGTGGGAACACGTGGACGGTGCTCGGGGTCGAGGCGTTCGGGACGGTGGTGAACATCGGCCTGGCGTGCGTCCTGATCTTCGGCGAGGCGGGGGTGGCGAAGTACGGGATCCCCGGCGTCCCCGGGATGCCGGCGCTCGGGATCGAGGGGGCGGGGTGGGCGACGGTCGCCGGGTCGTGGGCGGCGGCGCTGCTCGCGCTCGGGCTGATGCTCCGGCGGCGCTACCGGGCGGAGTTCAACACCGCCGCGTGGCGGCCGGAGCGGGAGCTGTTCCGCCGGCTGATGACGTTCGGCGGCCCGGCCGGGGTGCAGGTGTTCCTCGACGTGCTCGTCTTCCACCTGTTCACGCAGCTGGTGGTGCAACTCGGCGTCGCGGCGGCCGGGGCGACCACCCTGACCGTCCGGCTGAACATGATCGCGTTCCTGCCGATGATGGGCCTCGGCCAGGCGATCTGCATTCTCGTCGGGCAGCGGCTCGGGGAGAACCGCCCGGACCTGGCCGAGAAGAGCACCTACACCGGCCTGAAGTGGTCGTTCGGGTACATGTGTCTCGTGGCCCTCGCCTACGTCGCCATCCCGACGCTGCTGATCGAGCCGTTCCGGCCGGACGACCCGGCGAAGGCGGAGGAGTTCGCGGCGATCGCGGCGGTGGTCCCGACGCTGATGCTGTTCGTCGCGTTCTTCTCGCTCGCCGACGCGGTGAACCTGTCGTTCGCGTTCGCCCTGCGCGGGGCCGGGGACACGAAGTATGTCACCAAGCTGACGTTCGCCCTGGCGTGGCCGCTGATGGTGATCCCGACCGCCCTGACGGTGTGGCTCGGCGGGAACGTGTACCTGTGCTGGGTGTTCGCGACGGCTCACATCCTGGGGATGGCGGCCTGCTTCTGGTACCGGTTCCGCGGCGGCCGGTGGAAGACCATGCGGGTGATCGAACCCGGCGTCGCGGAGGAGAAGAACTAACCACAGAGGACACAGGGGGCACAGAGGAAAACAAGAAGACCGAGACAGGGCAGTTCTTCAAACCCTGCATCCTCTCTGCCTTCTTCCTCTGTGTCCCCTGTGTCCTCTGTGGTTAGC